>NZ_FOXF01000002.1 GCF_900115655.1 Ruminobacter amylophilus
TACCCCTAACTCCGCAGATCATAGTTTCTAATTTTTGATTTGCTTCTTTGGGTAAGGTATGCCGAACAAGTCGAAGAGATCTCTGGTTTTTTTAGGGATCTCTTTTGTTATGTAAGTACCTCTTCCCGGTGCCTTTGTGGCCTGAAGCTTTTTAAGCTGTATCATTGCCTTTTCCAATGATTCTCCTGGAAGTACCTTTCCGTCCGCTTTATGTCCGGCAGCGCTAACGCACATCATCATCCTCAAGGTCTGAGCCAGTAGATGAATGAATATTTTTCCCTTATATGTTGAACCGGTGGCATAGAGGCGTTCTCCTCCGTTCAAAACCTTAAACTGTTTAAAGGCTACTTCTACGATATTCCTTTCTCTGTATATAACAAGAGCATCAAACGGGTTGGAAATTTCATTGGTTCTTAAAGCGAAATATCCATTGTAACGGCAGGCTTTTTCCACTGCGTCAGCTTTCAGATACCAGGTCTTTGTTTTCTTATCCTGCTCTAAATATTTTGAGTATCTCTGCCATAAATTCCGATCGATTTTTAATTTGTTGTTCTGGATGTCTAAAAGTCTCTGTACATCACGCATGAAGTTAACATTTTCCTGTTCTCCTAAAGTTCCTGAGTGATAAAGATGGAGGTAGACATCATGGTCTATGGTATAACCGTCGCAGGTAGAGCTCCATTTCTCGACTTCACCGGTTCTGGCATAAACACCCAAGGCTCCATTCATGAAAACAGGATTGCTCAGTCTTTCCTTATATCGGTCAATCTTTGCCTTTACGGCGTCTTCTGTAAGCTTAACACCAGTTAGAAATTTTATTTGAACGTTAATCTGTTTTTGAACGTTCATAACAGAGGAATAACCACGGTCTGTAACTACTAAAATGTCAGACAGATCCATACCAATGTTTCTCATCCGCATAATAATATCCGGAAATATGGTCATGTCGTTAACAGAGCCTTCTGATTCATATGCATAACAGACATCGCCGGATTCATAATCCACACATAGAGTCAGATTAACCTGTTTGAGAAAGTCATCCTGTTTGGCATGACCAAAAGCCGCATCATCAATCGACTTTGAATATGTGCTGATGCTGGTTGAATCCATGGCCATCATCATGGGAGGTACATACTGCCCTTTCTTATGGGCATATTCCTTTCTTTGCTGATGAAGTTCAGTAAGTCTCGAAAGGCGTAATTTAAAATAATTGTCTATTTTTTCCTGGGTAACAGTGGCCAGAAGCCTGCTGATTTTCTGACTGGATAAAGGTTGGGCATCAGGAAGATAATACATGGAAAGCCAGTCTTCATAATTATGCATGGCCATGGCATGAGAACATAACTCATAAATACCGAGTCTAAGAAGCTCAATGCCATCTTCTCCAAAAGCTGCTTTTAATGAACTGATTATTCCATATCGTTTTGCCATTTCCCACAGGGAATAGGTCAGACCGAATGAGATGCAGTCACATCTCCAGGACAAATCAATATCAGCATCCCGCTGAATGGATAAAGCTTCTTCATCAGACCTGACAACAAGTCGGTTGTCTTCATAAAAGACAGAACAGTCTATATATTCAGGGTGTTGTTCAAGATAGGTTTTTCCCAATGAAACCTTTCCGTTATCGGTATTAAGTCTGCCTACATGAATACGTTTGGCGACACGTGACTGCTTTTTTACTGAATCCCATTTATTGTAGTAAGAGATGATGTAGGTTCTACCTTTTTTGTCTGTATAACTGGAGAAATTCCACTTGATGTCTGTTGAGTCTGTCATATAAATAGTTCATTAGATATATCATGGACTATGTTATACCCATAACGAAAAAAAATAAAGAGAATTTTTTAAAAACATGGGAATAAATGTGATATTTAATGGTTTTATGATGAGATTCGCCCTAGTTATAAACTAGGGCGTGCGGAGTTTAGGTAATACGTATTTTTCTGTAAAGATATAAATACTGAAAGAGTCTGACAGATGTCAGACTCTTTTTTTGTTGAAAAGATAATGTTATAAAATTGTTGCAAAAAAGTATTTAAAACGTGATGTGATTACGTTATTCAGTCAATTTCAGAGAAGATACACATTCTTTATAATAAAATATCAAAATCATTATTTTGATTTTCAAAACAGTACATAAAAAACAAAAACAAAAATAAAAAGATAAAACTGGTCTGTTACTGTTAACCTGTCGGAATAAGAAATTAAATATTAAGAAAAAATAAGACGGGATGATAAATAAAGTAAATATAAACGGGCAGGCAAGAGGTTTTGATGCTTCAGAGAAATATACTGATTGTTGATGATGACAAGAATAATGTTCTTGTGTTAGGGGATTTTTTAAAAGGGTTCAGATTACTGGAAGTATCAAATGTCAGGGAAACCATGCAGACCGCTGCATTGTCTCCTTTTGAATTAATCATTATAAACATGCAGACCAAGGGTCTGGATACTATTCACCTTATAGAGTCACTGAAAAGATTACCTTTAACCAGTTCAATTCCAGTGGTGGTACTGGGTAACGGTGTAAATACCTATGTTGAAGACAGAGCATTCGAACTAGGTGTTGATGATTATATAAATTTAAAATCATCAATTTCCACCATCAGTTCAAGAATTTTAAGGGTTATTGATTATCAGCGCTGCCTGAAAGAAATAGCCCTTAAGGATGAAATTGCAGAGGATAAGATTGAACGGATGCAGAAGCAGATAATAGAATCATTTGCTTCAATAATCGAAGGTCGGGATTCTTCAACAGGAGCTCATATTAAAAGAACGGCAGCTTACGTGGAGATCGTTATACGCGGTCTGATTGAGGCAGGGGATTATCTTGATGAGCTTACCGATGATTTCTGCGAATCATGTGTTGCTGCGGCACCTTTGCATGATATCGGTAAAATAACTGTTTCAGACGTGATTTTATGTAAGCCGGGAAAACTTACCGTGGATGAATTCATGATTATGCAGACTCATGCCAGAATCGGCGGAAAGATGATTGCTGAAACTCTTTCAGGAATGGAAAGTTCACTGATGCTTTCAACTGCAGTGGACATGGCGACTTACCATCATGAAAAATGGAACGGAACCGGATATCCTTTTAATCTGGTGCGAGAGGATATTCCTCTGTGTGCCAGAATAATGGCGATCGCCGATGTCTTTGACGCCCTTGTTTCAAAAAGGTGTTATAAGGAGCCCATAAGCTACGAACAGGCTTTTGATATTATTCGTGACGAATCAGGACGACACTTTGATCCGAAGATTGTTGAAGTTTTCATGAAGTTAAAGGATGAGGTTGTCAAGGCGTCAGATTGCCTGTATCCGTCAGAAAACGGAGTGTGAAATTGCGAAATTAAATAAAATACTGCAAAGGATTTTATTTAATTTCAGTTTATCAATGTGTGTCAGTACTTTCTTTTGTATGAGGCATAAGCAAGCTCACCGAGTGCCTGTCTGTATTCTGAGTCGTTAAAAATGCTTATTGCTTCAATTGCTTCCTTAATCAGTCTGTCAGCTACTCTGTCACATTCGCTGATGGCTCCAGTCTCATTGATGAGTCTGATAATGGCATCAATATCATTGCCGTTTATGGCTGCATAAACTGTTTCAGGAGAAATGCCCTGTCTGTTGTGAATGGTATAGATTAACGGCAGGGTAATTTTCTTTTCCTCTATGTCACGGCCAATGTTTTTACCGAGTACGCTGCTGTCGGAGGTGTAATCCAAAATATCGTCGGCTATCTGGAATGCATAGCCAATGTTTCTGCCGTATTTTGCCAGAGATTCAATTTCTGCGTCACTGCAGTTAAGGACTAATCCCGGAATCTTTGTAGTGATTTCGAACAGAACTGAAGTCTTGGAATATATGGTTTTAAAGTAACTTTCTTCAGTAACCTCCAGATTGGCTGTGTTTGACATCTGGGTGAGTTCTCCCTGAACAAGAGTGGTCAGGGCATCAGAAAAAGTTCTGCTGATACGCGCGTCAGTTGTTTTAATTGTTGCGTTATAGGCTTTGGTGAAGAGATAGTCGCCTCCGAGAACAGCCACCTTGTTTCCAAAAGCACTGTTGGTACTCGGGATACCTCTGCGCATAAGACCTTCATCTATGACATCGTCGTGCATCAGTGTGGCAGTATGAAGAATTTCGACGGCTGCCGCCAGAGACAGAATATTCTCGTTATAAATATCTTTCGGAGAAATAAGGCCGGTAATAAGAGTCATTAGCCTTGGTCTGATGCGTTTACCTCCGGCGGTTATCAGGTGATAGCATGCCTGATTTAACAGTTCTATAGGTGATTTGATCTGCTCTATGATCAACCTGTCTATTTCTTTGACCGGCTCTTCAGTCAGTTTCATAAATAAAGATTCAGACATATCTTTCACCTAATTGCTAATAATGTTATCTAATAAAAGACAGCATCTGATGCTGTCATGCCAGAGATTATCTCCTTATTATATTACATAAATCGCATAATTAAGTTATAAATGATGATATGTGAATAAAAAGATTAGATTGTAATACTTCTCAATATGTGGATTGTTCAGAAGATTTACAGGAATATGGCTGTGTTTTTCCCATAGCAGATTAGTATCAAAGTGCTAAATTTATTTTTTTTGATTTTATTCAAATTTTACCTTGCATAAAGGATAACAAATCTGTATAATTCGCACCATTATCATGTTAAGAATTTTTATGTACCTAGCCTAGCTGGGTACTTTTAAGAGGATTATATAATGTACGCAGTTATTTCAACTAGCGGCAAGCAGTACCAGGTAGCTGTTGACGATGTATTAGAAGTTGATTTAGACGCTTCTAAGAACGTTGGCGATTCTGTAGATTTCGACAAGGTACTCATGGTTGCCGATGGAGACAACGTAAAGGTTGGTGCTCCATATGTAGAAGGTGGTAAGGTAGTTGCTGAAGTAATTAAGTCTATTGGTGGCGAAAAGGTTAGTATTACTAAGTTCCGTCGTCGTAAGCATCATCAGAAGGTTACCGGTCACCGTCAGTGGTACACTCAGGTTAAAATTACCGGTATTAATGCATAAGGAGTAGACAATGGCTCATAAGAAAGCTGGTGGTAGTACACATAACGGTCGTGACTCCCAAGGTCAGCGTTTAGGTGTTAAGATTTTCGATGGTCAGGCTGTTTCAGCTGGTAGTATTCTTGTACGTCAGCGTGGTACTCAGTTCCATGCAGGCAGCAACGTAGGTGTTGCAAAGGACTATACCTTATTTGCAACCAGCAATGGTAAGGTTAAGTACACCGTTGGTGGCCCTAAGCATCGTAGATATGTAAGCGTTATCGCTGACTAATATCTAAGAGATTGACAAAGAGACTCTGCCCTATGTGTTAAGGTAGAGTCTTTTTTTTTGTAGGTTTATGTTTAACGGATTTACTGAAAGGAAATATCATAATGAAATTCGTTGATGAAGCTAAAATTCGTGTTGAAGCCGGCGATGGCGGTAACGGTATTGTAAGCTTTAGAAGAGAAAAATTTATCCCTAAAGGCGGTCCAGACGGTGGTGACGGCGGCAATGGCGGTGACGTTTATATGCGTGCTGATACCAGCGTTAATACATTGATAGACTTTCAGTTTCAGAAGTTTTACATGGCTGGAAGAGGTAAGAACGGCGGTCCGGCCAACTGTACCGGTGCCGCTGGGGAAGATATCATTATCAGGGTGCCTTTGGGAACTCGTGTTATAGATGATGATACAGGTGAAGTTATAGGCGATCTTATAAAGGAAAATCAGGTTCTTCTGGTTGCCAAGGGCGGTTTCCATGGTTTAGGCAATACCCGTTTTAAGAGCTCTATCAATCGTGCTCCTAGACAGAAAACCAATGGTACTTCCGGCGACAAACGATACCTGCGTCTTGAGCTGATGCTTTTGGCTGATGTTGGTATGCTTGGTCTGCCTAATGCCGGCAAGTCAACATTTATAAGTTCTGTAAGTGCGGCCAGACCTAAGATTGCCGATTATCCGTTTACTACTCTTGAGCCGTCACTCGGCGTTGTAAGAGTAGGGGAAGGAAGAAGCTTTGTTGTTGCGGATATACCAGGTCTGATTGAAGGTGCGTCACAGGGGGCTGGGCTCGGTCACAGGTTCTTAAGACATCTTGAACGTTGTCGTGTTCTTCTGCATCTTGTTGATCTTCAGCCTGTTGACGGTTCTGATCCTGTTGAAAACATTATAACCATTGAACAGGAACTTGCTCTGTACAGTGAAAAGCTTGCACAGAAGACCAGATGGCTGGTGTTCAACAAGTGTGATATTCATACTGAAGATGAACTTAAGGAAATTATTGATGATATCCTTACCAGACTGGATCGCAAGGATCAGAAGTACTATGTTATTTCTGCTGCTGCAGGAATTAATGTTAAACCTCTGTGCAGTGACGTCATGAATGAGCTTGAGGCCATCAGAATGAATGAAGAAGCTCAGACTGATGAAGACAAGGCTCAGGCTAACAACGAGAACTTTGTATGGGATAAGCCTGAACCTCCTCAGCCTAAGTTTGATGACGATTTCTTTGATGATGAATTTGATGATTTTGATGAAGAGTCATTTGAGGATGATGATTTACCGGAAGAAGACGATTCATTTGAAGATGTTGGCAATTCAGACAAAGAAAGTTCTGAAAATGAAAATCAAAAGTCAAAAGAGTAGTTTTTACAGAACAGTCTGACGTTGATTGATATTGAGGGCGGGAAAAATTTTTTCCCGCCTTTTTATTATTATGAGTGAAGATGGAGATCTGTTACGGATGTTCTGTTATTCTTTATCCGTATGGCAGGATTCGGTTGCTGTGATTCTATGAGAGGTAGATATGGGATTGTTCGACAGTTTATTTGCTCGGAGACGGATTAAACAGACGCCGTATGATCCGAAGATAGAAGAACCTGTATTACGTATAGGTATCTGTACCGGCGAAAAAGTGGCCGGATTTTCCAATTTAAGAAACGGACATTTCAGAGAGGTAATGCTGATTACTTCAGATAAGGAACTGGATGAATTCTGCCGGCGTTATGACGTAGACAGAAAAAGTATTAAGGAAATAACGGCCGGCTGACTGCTATAGCCGGCCTGAACATTTATCTGATTTTTTCGTAAGTTATAAAATCCAGATCATATTTGTTTTTCTCATCAGCACTGTAATGTTCTGTTCTGATGATTTTGTAGGAGTTCCTGTTGTACTCAGGGAAATATGTGTCACCTTCAATATCTGTATTGATAAGAGTAATGTAGAGACGATCAGCTCTGTCTATAAACTGTTTATATATTGAACCTCCGCCTATAACAAAGAGTTCTGATGCATTTTTGGCGGCTTCAAAAGCTTCCTCTACAGTTTTTACGTATTTAAGGTTTGGATTTTCCGAAGACTGAGGGTTACTGGTAAGAACAATGTTCAGCCTTCCGGGAAGCGGTCTGCCTATACTTTTAAACGTGCGGCTTCCCATCAGTACTGGAGAACCCATGGTGGTTCTTTTAAAATAAGCCAAATCTGCAGGCAGGCTCCAGGGCATACCTCCATCTTTGCCGATAACCATATTTCTGGTGTGCGCTACAATAATGGATAAAATCATAATTATCTCTCTTGCTGTTATTTGTCGAACTTGCTTGGCTGTCTGCTTGGTACACTGTAGATTGTGTCTGTATCATAGCACCATCCGGTCAGACGGTTTCCCCATACACATCCGGTATCAAGCGATTTTATTCTGGGATGCAGACATTTACCGGTAAGTGCTGCCCAGTGACCAAATACCAGTGTATAGTCTCTGTCGGCTTTCAGTGCATCATGACTAAGCAGATCAAACCATGGAACCAGTCCTTCTTCTCTGGCTTCTTCAGGGGAGTTTTTATTTTTAAAATCAAGACTTTTATCCGCATAGCATAATCTGATTCTGGTAAATACATTGGTAATGTATCTTAATCTTGATATACCTGAAAGGTTGTCAAACCAGCAAGAAGGATCGTCACTGTACATTTCTGAAAGAAAGTTGTCCAACTGTTTTTCATCACGTATGACCTGTTCCATTTCTCTGGCACAGCTGATGGCAGTCCCGATATTCCATTGAGGGGTAATTCCCGCGTGAACCGTGCATACGGGTATTTCAGGGTGAATATACAGCAGAGGCTGTTTTCTCAGCCAGTCTGTGATGGAGTCGATTTTTGAAGATTTCAGAATGGGGCTGAGATTATCTTTTTTCTTCGGCTGGTTATGGCCGAAGATAACTGCCAGAAGATTGAGATCGTGGTTTCCAAGAACCATGTGGGCTCTGTCTCCTAAACTTCTGACGTATTCGATGGTTTCAAGCGGGTGAGGTCCCCGGCCAATGATGTCCCCGGTTAAAACAAGTTCGTCATCATTCGGATTGAATTCCATTACGTTAAGCAGATCCTGCAGTTCATGAAAGCAGGCATGCACATCTCCAATAAAATAGACAGACATAGTTAACACCTCTAAAAAACAGGGTATATCATAACACATTTATTAAAAAGGTATGATTGTCAGAGCAGTATCCACAGTTTTAAAAATGAATAGGTCATTTTTGGTTAAATAAAGTGAATACGGTGAACAGAATAAAAAATATGTTTATATTTCTTCTTTGTTTCGTGTATACTGATTTTATATATTTATGGACTCATGGTAATTATTTTATGATGTCCGGATTGGTGGAATGAACCAGTACAACTGACAGGACTGAATGCTGTGTTTCATGTATTCCACTGAGAATGAAATAAAAATTTATAAAACTTAAGGTCGAAATTTAGAAATAAGATAGTATATGTATGTGTGAAGGATTGTAATATGCCAAGAATTAAAGAAAGTTTTATAAACGAACTCCTTGAAAGAGTTGACATAGTTGACGTAATCAGTTCACGTATTAAACTGAAAAAAACCGGTTCGGGCTATATGGCCTGCTGTCCTTTTCATTCAGAAAAGACTCCGAGTTTCAGTGTAAGTCCTCAAAAACAGTTCTTTAACTGTTTCGGTTGCCATGAAGCCGGCAACGCATACCGTTTCATAATGAAATATGACAATGTGAACTTTACTGAAGCTGTTGAAGAAGTTGCCAAAATTGCCGGTATTTCAGTTGAGTATGATGAAAATTCAAAATACAATCCGGAAAAAACACTGGATACATTTGAATTAACGAAAGCAGCCGCCGGTTTCTATCATCAGGAGCTTTTTAAACATCCGGAAGCCCGTCAGTATCTGCAGAATAGAGGTATAACTCAGGAAACCATAGAAAAGTATCAGATTGGTTTTGCTCCGAATAACTGGGATTTTATTTTCAAATCATTATGTGCGGACAGTCGCCAGAATCCTGACAAGGTTTCAAAGCTTCTTGATATAGGACTGATAAAGGAAAATGAATCCGGTCGTTATTATGACATGTTCCGTAATCGTGTGATCATTCCAATTAGAGATAAAAAAGGTAATGTGATAGCGTTTGGCGGACGAGTTCTTGATAATTCAAAGCCTAAATACATCAATTCCAAAGAAAGTGAAATATACAAAAAAGGGTACGAGTTATTTAATCTAGACTATGTCAGAAAACTTCCAAAGGAGGAACTTAACTGCATAATCATCACTGAAGGGTACATGGATGTTATAGCTCTTGATCAGTATGGAGTGCATAATGCGGTCGCCTCTCTCGGAACTGCTACGACTCCTATGCAGCTGAGTCTGCTGTTCAAACAGACCGATAAGATAGTTTTCTGTTATGACGGTGATGATGCCGGTCGCCATGCGGCATGGAGAGCTTTCGGTCTTACTCTTTCTGCCGTAAGGGATGATAAGGTGCTGTCTTTCTGCTTCCTTCCTAAGGAACATGATCCCGACTCGCTTGTTCGTGCACAGGGGGCTGCCGGTTTTAGAAAATACCTTGAAAATTCTCTGTTTTTTAAAGACTATCTGATGAGTGAACTCAGTCATCGTTATGATCTTGGGTCTGATGAAGGTCAGATTAAAGCCGTGGATGAATTCTGCAGTCTGGTAAAACGGATTACAGATGCTCCTATAATGTTGCAGTCCTTGATTGTGGCCATGGCGAAACTTGTAGGGTGGGAGGAAAGACGTATTGAAATCTGCCTTCAGAACAAACAGACGGATGTTCATGAAAGTGAGCCGCAGGAGCGTTCGCAGATTCAGAATCAGAATTCACAGATTGAGATAACCGCCTTACGGGGACTTGTTGCCAGAATTATTCAGAATCCGTATCTGGTGAATCAGATTCCTGAACAGGACAGACTGAACAGACTTCTGAGTGATTATGCTGATCAGAAGGCGGCAATAGTTCTTGATTTGCTTGAAAAAATCAGAGCTAAACCGGATATAACTACAGGAGCACTGCTTGAACAGTACAGAGGTTCGGTGTATGAGAGGATTATGAATCTTCTTGCAGCTGTTAAGCTGGATGACAGTCTGGAGAACGTAAAAATATCCAGCATGCTGATTTTTATAAAAATGTATCTTTCTGAAGCGGTTGAAGCCAAAATATCCTGGCTGCGCCGGGAAAGTTCACGCAGAAATCTGACTAACGAAGAAATGGCTTTATCTACACTGCTGGAAAGAAAATTAAGAAATATCAAATAAATTCACAGATCTTATGAAGCCGCCGGGTGTCCGTCGGCTTCAGTTGATAATATATATAAAACATATGTTTCACGGTTTTATAAAAATCTGATTGAAAAATTCATTTTCGGGCTTATGTATACACGTAGACTGAAGATTAATTTATAAATATAGATCCAGGTTATATTTTTGGAATGATAAGCAATAAAATGCTTGAGATTATTCACGAAAGATCTTGTTTGGTCTTTGAAAAAAGCCTGATAAGTATTTATAATAATGTGTCTGCTTAGTGTGTAATTATTATTTTTTTCTGTTTGTACTTTAGATAGACTGGTCGGCATATATTTAGTTAAGACAGCTATACATTATTGAAATTCAAAAAAACAGGAAATACGCCAAAGGGCTTCAGTTTCTGCTTCCTGCATGAACTGCGGCGTTATCTTAAACAAAATTAGAAAGGTTAAGCAATGGATAGTAAACCGGTTAGTTTTTCTTTGAAGCAACTTCTAAGAGATGGCAAATCCAAAGGTTACTTAACAACTGAAGAAATAAAGGAATTTTTCCCGGCAGAATATCTAGATTCTGAGAAGCTGGAAGAGTTTTTTCAAAGATGTGCCGACATGGATATTCAGATCTGTGAAAAGGCACCGGAGTCAACAGATGATTTAATGCTGCCTCAGAATGTGGCAGAAATCGAAAATATCATTTCTGATATCGGTAAGACCACAGACCCCGTAAGAATGTATATGCGTGAAATGGGCAGTGTGGGACTTCTTGACAGAAGAGCAGAAGTTGATATCGCCAAGAGAATTGAAAACGGCATCAATCAGGTTCAGAGCTGTGTTGCAGAATATCCAAGCGCAATTGATTTTGTGCTTAAGCTGTATGATCAGTATGTGGATGAACAGATCAGACTCAGTGATATCATTACAGGTTTTGCTGAAAATACAGGTAATGAAGAAGAGGAAGTTGCAGTCAAGGACGATGAAGACGAAGTAGTTTTAGACGACGTTAATCTTGATATCGACGCCTCCATAGATCAGGATGGTGAAGCATCCATTGATGATGATGGTGATGATTCATCAGACAAGGTTCAGGTCGACGACGATGATGACGAAGACGGCGATGAAGATGATGAAGACGAAGAAAAGTCTTCAAAAATGATGGATGATGATGAATCCGGTCCTGATCCGGTTTATGCCGCTCAGATGTTTGAACAGCTTAAGGACAAATATAACAATACCACTGAATGTCTTAAGAAGTATGGCCGTGATTCAAAGAGAACACAGAATTCCATTAAGGAACTTGCTGAAGTATTCAAGCAGTTCCGTCTGGTACCGAAGGTTTTTGAACAGCTTATCAAGAACATGAATGATGTTATGGATAAGGTAAAGGTTCAGGAAAGAAGAATCCGTGAAATCATGATCAGATGCGGTATGAAGCCAGAAGATTACCGTGTAAGGTACATTGAATCAAAGAAAGAATCTTCAATGGAATGGTTTGAGAAGATTGTTAAGCTCAAGAAGCCTTTTGCTGAAAGAATGAAGGGGTATGAGAAGGAAATTACCGGTATCGTAGAGCGTTTACGTGAAATCGAGAGTGAAACCGGTCTTCCTATCTGCAAGATTCGTGAAATCAACACCAATATGAAGGTTGGTAATGCTCATGCTCGAAATGCAAAGTCTGAAATGATAGAGGCAAACCTTCGTCTGGTTATTTCCATTGCAAAGAAGTATACCAACAGAGGTCTTCAGTTCCTTGATCTTATTCAGGAAGGTAATATCGGTCTGATGAAGGCGGTTGATAAGTTTGAGTACCGTCGAGGTTATAAGTTCTCTACCTATGCAACCTGGTGGATCAGACAGGCGATTACACGTTCTATAGCCGATCAGGCCAGAACCATTCGTATCCCTGTGCACATGATCGAAACCATTAACAAGCTCAACAGAGTATCTCGTCAGATGCTTCAGGAAAACGGCAGAGAAGCTACTCCGGAAGAACTTTCCAAGAAAATGGGAATTCCTGAAGATAAGATTCGCAAGGTTATGAAGATTTCCAAGGAACCTATGTCCATGGAGACTCCTATAGGTGATGATGATGATTCGCATTTAGGAGATTTTATTGAGGATGAATCACTGCCTCTGCCATCTGATGTGGCAACTTCAGAAAGTCTCAAGGCTGTAACCGAACAGGTACTCTCTGCATTGTCTCCGAGAGAAGCCAAGGTGTTGAGAATGCGTTTCGGTATAGGTATGAATACAGATCATACTCTTGAAGAAGTCGGCAGACAGTTTGATGTTACCAGAGAACGTATTCGTCAGATTGAAGCCAAGGCTTTGAGAAAACTGCGTCATCCAAGCAGATCTGAACCTCTCAAGAGCTTCCTTGATGATTAATTTCTGATGGATTCTGAATAATTAATGCCGATACCGTTTAAAACAGTATCGGCATTATTTTTTGAATGAAGCTGTGGATAAATATTAGTCAAATGATTGGTTATAACCGTGATTTTGAGCAAATACTGAAGTTTAAACTCGACAAATATGAATCACATATGTATAATGCACATGTCTTAATTCATTGGCCCATTAGCTCAGTCGGTTAGAGCAGACGACTCATAATCGTTTGGTCTCCTGTTCAAGTCAGGAATGGGCCACCATCAAATCTCTTGAATTTTTTCCGTTTTTTCTTCTCTTATTCTTTTAATACCATCTATTGCTTAGCATTTTTGTTCAATTGTATTTTTTGAAAGTAATCCTGATAATATAATATATCAGAGTTCATTTATTATAGTTATATCCGAGAGGTTGCTTATGCTCGAAGTCGGTACGATTGCTCCTGATTTTGCATTACCGGATCAGAATGGTATTATTCATAAACTGAGAGATTTTCGCGGGAGAAAGGTAGTTCTGTATTTTTATCCCAAGGACAATACTTCCGGATGCACAAAACAGGCCTGTGGCTATTCTGAAAATATTGCCAGATTTACTGATAACGGAATAGTTGTTTTAGGTATCAGCAAGGATTCTGTTGGTTCGCACGGCAGATTTGCTGATAAGTTCGGACTGCAGTTTACTATACTTTCTGATGAAGAACTTGCCGTGATCAGAAGTTATGACGTGTGGAAAGAGAAAAAACAGTACGGAAGATCGTATATGGGGGTTGTAAGAACAACTTATCTCATTGACGAGAATGGTTTTATCGTTATGGCTAATGATAAAGTAAAGGCTGCAGACGATTATGCTAAAATGCTTGAGTATCTGAAAATTTAAGTTTGTGGAACAGTTGTTTTTTTTCTGAATGTTTCAGGAGTAGGATTTAATGCAGAAAAGTATTCTGGAAATAATTTTAAGATTTTTATTCAGCGGTTCCTCTCAGAGATACGGAAGAGGTTATGGTAGAAGTTACGGGAGAAGAGGAAGGTTCAGTATCATAGGTATTATACTTCTGCTTATAGGAGTCGAGTTTGCCAGTTTATGGACTAACGGTGATGCTAAATTACCCACTTCTCTGGAACCTGAAGCTTATCAGCAGCAGACGGAGCGTGTCCAAGATTCTGAACGAACTCAGACATATGCTGATTCTCAGCAGCTGAGACATCATTACACTTTCAGAAATGACAGACTTTTAAACCAGCATTATGAAAAACACGGAAGAGAAATGGGGTTTTCCAATGCTCAGGCATATCAGGAAGCCGCATTGAATGTTGTAAACAATCCCGCATCTTTTCACAAGGTTGAGATGGATGATGGCGATGATGTTTACTATCTTGAAATCACAAACGAGTTTGTGATTGTATCAACTGACGGTTACATTCGAACCTATTTTAAGCCGTCTAACGGAATCAAATATTATTACAGCAAGTAGTTTCTTATATCTTTTGTGGATCCTTTTTTGATTTATCTGTTTAAAGGAGTTGTTTTTTTTTTAAGACAGCGGCAAATTATTCGGAGAATAAAACGGACATTTTAATGGAAACAGTATTGGGTATTACTAAAATAATTGGATAAAAGATTGAAAAAGGAAAATGTCAGAGAATTGCTTTTGGCAGGGGCGGTAAGACTCGAACTCACAACCGTCGGTTTTGGAGACCGCTGTTCTACCATTAGAACTACGCCCCTAAGCACATGAACAATTATACATATAATTAAGTAAAAATAAAGAAAAAAATCACTTTTGTAAAAAAAAATTGTTTATATGTATAAAACGTATACAAATAGGGGCTTTGCGCAATTTATGATTGACCATTTTTTATTAAAAAATCAAATAACTGAATTTTTTTATTTTTTAAGATGGAATAAAGCTATATAATGTGTACTTCAGATAGCAACGCTAATCTGATGTCCTGAAACCTGATTCTTTATGTCACATTAGCCTTGCTGGGTTTATGAGAGTAGATAATATCTACGTTAGTCAAACCAGGAAAAGATGATGGCAAACAATTTATTCCAGAAAGACATCATTTCAATATCTGAATTTTCTCGTGACGATCTTGAATTGATTATCCACACAGCTCAGCTGTTAAAATCCAATCCTCGTACTGATCTTCTTAAAAATAAACTTGTCGCTAGTTGCTTCTTCGAAGCTTCTACCAGAACAAGATTATCTTTTGAGACTGCAATTCAGCGCCTGGGAGGCAGAGTTATAGGCTTTTCTGATGCAAGCAATACCTCTTTAGCCAAGAAAGGTGAAACTTTTGCAGATTCGATTCGTATTATTACCTCATATGCAGATGCTCTTGTGATGAGACATCATCATGAGGGTGCGGCAAGACTTGCAGCTGACGTATCCCCAGTGCCAGTAATCAACGCTGGTGACGGTTCTAATCAGCATCCTTCACAGACTCTTCTCGATTTATTTACAATTTTTGAAACTCAGAAACATCTTGATAATTTAAGTATTGCATTCGTAGGTGATCTTAAATACGGCAGAACGGTTCATTCTCTGTCTCAGGCTTTATGCAAGTATAATGCGAAGATTTTCCTGGTATCTCCTGATTCGCTGGCCATGCCTGAATATATTATTGATGAGTACGAAGAAAACAATATCGAATATCATATTATGGATAGAATGGAAGATGTTATTCCTGAAGTTGATATTCTGTATATGACCAGAGTTCAGAAGGAACGCTTTGACGAAACTGAATATCGTCACATAAGAGCCAAGTATATTCTTACTCCTGAACTGCTTGAAGACGCAAAGCCTAATCTTAAGGTGTTACATCCTCTGCCAAGAATTGATGAAATTACCGCTGAAGTGGACAAGACTCCTTATGCATATTATTTCCAGCAGGCTGCCAATGGTGTTTATGCCCGCCAGGCTTTATTGTCATTAGTTTTAAACGAAGAGGTTTAACATGACCGAAAAAGAACAGCTTCAGGTTGAAGCCATAAAGAATGGTACTGTAATAGATCATATTCCTGCAGGACAGGCACTGAATATTCTCAAGCATTTCCATATTCTTGATAATAATGACCGTATAACCGTCGGTTTTAACCTTCCTTCAAAAGCTAACGGACATAAGGATCTTATTAAGGTTGAAAATGTTCGTTTTACTGAAGAACAGGCAAATCAGTTAAGTATTTTTGCCCCAAATGCAACTGTTAACATCATTGAAGATTATAAGGTTGTAAACAAGAGAAATATAGATTTGCCGGAAAGTGTGACTGCTGTATTCAAGTGTCCTAATTCCAACTGCATTACAAATGTTGAAAAGACTGCGGTTACCAATTTCAAGGTAATTAATAAGAATGGTAAAATCCAGCTTAAATGCCGTTTCTGTGAAAAGGTATTTAACAAGGAAATCGTTACCGATAATATCTAAAGCTTATTCTTTATTGAAATAACTTTTTATGAAGAGTCTGTCATGTTTGGGTGACAGGCTCTTTTTCTTTCCGTCGGAATATTCAGAGTATAGCAATTTCAGCTAAGCTTATCATAATAAAAGGAGCGGTTGTGGTTATATGTGGATATCTGTTGATTGATATTGAGTATTGTTTACGAAATACTGGGGATAATTATTTGTTGTTTAAATAATAATCAGTATGAGTTGTTAACAAAAAGATGTACACATTTAATTGAATGATTGTTCACAATAAGAACATGCAAAACAGTGGGTAACTATATTTTGATGAAGTTAATATTTTATGAAAATATTTTCATGTAAATTGTGATAATTTATCAAGTAATTAAGTATGTTTTTTGTAAACACGTTATAGACAGGCTATTATTAATATTATCCGCATTAGTCTAAAATTTTGATTGTAGCATTTTTTATTTATTCGTAATGTGGTATATTCTAACAGCATGCTGTTGATTTTCTGTGATTAAAATGTATTAAACGTGTTGACTGATGTATTCAAATTTTTATCCTTCGTAAGGAATTAAGGTTTTTTGATTTTTTACGATGCTCTGACTCTATCAGCAGCTTTTTATTAGGCGGTACATTGCTGAGTAGAGTGAATGATTATAACCTGATAGAGTGACAAAATACCAATATGAAACTGATCAGAATCTGTGCTTTATTTGTTATGTTATTACCTGCAGTTTTTCTGCTTCTGGCTGATGCCGTGGCAGAGGAACCGTCTAAGGTTGTGCGCGTAGGTTGGTTTGATTCTTCTTACAATAACATTGATGGTTCAGGAAGACGAACCGGTTATTCTTATGAATATCAACAAAAGATAGCCGCATACACCGGATGGAACTACGAATATGTTGAAGGTAACTGGGGACAGCTTGTACAAAAGCTCATTAATGGTGAAATTGACATGCTTGGAGGTGTGTCCTATACGGAAGCACGTGCAAACGTTGTTCAGTTTTCTTCATATCCAATGGGAACAGAGGAATATTATCTGTTTATGAATGGAGACAAGGTAGCGGAATATAACGAAGATTTTTCTTACTTCAACGGCAAGAAGATAGGTGTAAATAAACAGAGTGTTCAGCTGGAATTTTTCAAGGAGTGGGAGAAACAGCATAATATTCAGACTGAACTGATTGAACTCCCTGATGGTGAGTCAAAATCAATGAAACTCCTGAAAGATGGCGAGATTGATGGTTTTGTATCTGTGGATAATTATCTTTCTGTTGAAAACATTGTACCAGTGGTAAAGATTGGTTATTCAGATTTCTTTTTTGCCGTAAGCAAAAAAAGATCAGACATTCTGGATGAACTGAATGTTGCCATGGGGAAGATTCAGGACGAAAACCGTTATTATGGCGATGAGCTGTTCATTAAATATATTCGTAATTCAAGAGCAATCACTTATCTCACTCACGATGAACAGCAGTGGTTATCAGAACACAAAACAATCAGAGTTGGATATGTGGATGATTATCTTGCTTATTGCGCTAAGGATAAAGAAACAGAACAGGTAACAGGGGCTCTCAAGGATTATTTACGTAAGGCCAGAACCAGTTTTTCCAATGGCATATTAAATTTTGAAACAAAAGCCTATGATTCAATTTCCGATGCCATGTCTGCAATGCAGAGAGGGGAGGTTGATACTGTATTCCCTTCAAATCTGAGTGTTTATGATGCTGAAGAGGCCGGTGTTCTTATTACACCTTCCATTGTTAATGCGAATCTTTATCTTGTGGTTCGAGCATCAAATGTTGAATATCTGAAAGATATGCAGTACATAAAAGTTGCAGTAGTCGGTGGTGATGATAATTATGAATCCATAGTGAAAACCAAATATTACAACTGGCAGATATATAACTGTGACAATGTTCATGCGTGTATAAGAGACGTGGCCAATGGGAAGGCTGAAGGTTTTTTGATTTCCAACTACAGGTATAACAGCATCAGCAGATTGTGTAGCCAGTATCATCTTGTTGCATTGGATACGGCAAAGGATCTGGATTTTAGATTTGCCGTAAAAAAAGGAGACATGGAACTCTATTCTATTGTTGCCAAAACCACAAACATTGTACCTACATCCTACGTCCATGCCTCATTGACCAAATACTTTTCTGAAGAAGGAAAAATGACAGTATGGGAACTGATTTGCGACAATAAGGCAATTGTGATTTTCCTGATTACGTTAATTATTTCGATGTTATGGCTTATTGTGGTACAGAATCGCCTTATACGTGCCAAGAATGAAGCCAAGAAACACAGTATGAAGGTTCGGGAATTAAGTCATCGTGTTTTTGTGGATGCCCTTACAAGTGTTCGAAACAAAGGTGGATATGATGATTACATACTGCATTTGAAAGAAAGAATTAAAAAGAAGGATGTTGTGGAATTCGGTATCTGCATGTTTGACTGTGATAATCTTAAAGTTATTAATGATAAATACGGACATGAAAAAGGGGATGTGTATTTAAAAACTGCCGCAAAGGCAATCTGTGAAGTATTTCAGCATAGCCCTGTATTCAGAATAGGCGGAGATGAGTTTACTCTGATTTTATTGAATGAAGATTTTAAGAATCGTACAGAATTGATCAATTTGTTTAAGGTAAACTGCAATACTGTTAACGAACAGGCAAAAAATGATTGGGAGCAGATTCATATTTCGATAGGATGTGCTGTCAGTGAATTAAGTAACATGGCGTCTGTTGATGATGTTTTGAGAAAAGCGGATCAACTGATGTATGAAAATAAGAGAAAAAGGAAGGGGAGCAAAGAAGTCCGTTAATCTGTCGTTTTCACAATGTTGGAAGAAAGTTGACTTACAACAGGCTTCTAATGATATACAATAGGTCATGCTTAGGTGATAATCAGGGTTTCACTTTGAAAAGACGGAGCCAGTAGATGTTTAATTTTTTAAAAATCTTTTCCAAGACTGAATGCTACCATTCAAAGTTTATTGTTGAGGGTATGCGGTGTGAAAAATGTGCAGCCAGAGTAATTTCTGCTGTCTCACAGCTTACCGGTGTGCTGAAAGTTGAAGTTTTTATTGAAAAGGATCTTGTTAACGTTTATTCAGATTATGAAATGGAACTGTCTGTTATCGAAGCTGTTATCTCTGACTGTGGATATAAAATTAAAAGCAGTCAAAACCTCGGCAGTGTAATGGTTCGAATCTAACAATGACTAATATCAATAGTGAAATACTGCAGTCAATGAATATAAAGCTGTATTCATTGCGAAAGCCTTCCTTAATAAAAAATGCATCCTCGGAAAACCTGTATTCAGATGTCCTGCGAAGTTTTCCGTTTTTTATTTTTGTCGGTGAAGACAGATATAATAAGGAATGGGTTTTTAATCTTGTAGGATATCTGAAATACATATCCTATCCATGCGGATGGTATGGAAAGGTGAGTGTAAATGCTGAAAGCACTTTAACCATATGTCCTGCTTCAATAAAGGTACTTCCTGATAATTCTGCCCCGGATATTCCTGTCTACCCAGGAGAGAGTGGAAAAAGAAATTTATGGAGCGTTGTGAAAAAATATGTTCAGGAAGTTGAAAAACTTGGAATCGTCAGAACCAGGGTTGAAAAACCATGCTTCATTATAGAGAGTCCTGAAAAGTGCAAGTGGATATTTAATCTGGCTGGTTTTTTTGATTATAACGATATTCCTTTTTCCTGGAATAAAGATGACAGTGACGGGAAAACCATATATATCGGTTTTGATACTGATGATTTTGCCGATAGAAAGATTGTTATTACAGGTAATGGCGAACTTGAGCAGAAAAAACAGGTTTTCAATGAGCTGCTTGGCAGAGGATTCTTGGAAACGGAAAACGGCAGAATAAAGTTGGGAAAATATTTTACTGAAAATGGAAATAAAGAGAATTCACCGGAATGAGCTGGATGCATATCTAAAGCGAATTTTGAGCATTGAACAGCTAGTTCAGGTGCACCCGTGGACTGAAAAGAATATTCTTGAGTCGATTGCAGATAATTACAGATTTTATGTCCTGCTCGATAATGATAATGTTGCGGGCTATGCTGTGTATGACTTTGTACTTGATGAATCCACTCTGCAGAATATTTCAATTTCAGCAGAGTATCAGGGAAAAGGATATGGAAAAAAGCTTCTTCTTGAAAGCATAAAACAGTTAAAAGAAGAGCTGAAAATTGTCAAAGTTATGCTTGAAGTCAGAATTTCCAACAATAAAGCCATTAATCTTTATAAAAGTGTGGGCTTTGAAGAGGACATGATAAGAAAAAATTATTATCCTATGCCCGACGGCTCAAGAGAGCATGGTGTGCTGATGAGTCTTTCGTTTTCTTAAAACTTAATACCATGGTTTTTTAAGTAAAAATATTTTTAAATATAAGTTTTCTAATTATGAAGATTCATAAATTGTTTTCTGTAATAGCCTCTCTGGTGATTGGTGCCGCATGTTTTGGCACGGCAGAGGGTAAAATCCTGCGTTATGTGGATGAAAATGGTGTTGTTTATTACACTGATGATGAAAATTCGGCACAGAGTAGCGGGTATCAGTACGATTCATATGACGACTGGGTTGAACCAGAGCAGGATAAGGTATCGTTAAGTTTTGATCCTGAAACTCATAAACTTTATATTGTTAATGAATTTGCCAGTGAAGTAACGGTAAAGATCAAAGCGTCAGATAAATCACTGATTAAGGATACCAATATTCCTTTTGATGAACCTATTGAAGTCGAGGGAAATCAGAATTATCTTGTCGGCTACGTTATTTATGGCGGCGAGGGGGAACTTACATTATCCAGAACCTTTGATATAGGTAAGATATTCCGTGGTTCGGATTCCTTTTACTATACAACCAATCCTAATGAACTTATTGTTCCGTTTAAAGGGGCTTTCAAGGTTACTCAGGGATGGGAAGGCGGTTTTACTCATCAGGGGCCTAAAAACCGTTACGCAATTGATGTGGCAATGCCGGTGGGAACTCCAGTGCTTGCTGCTAAAGCAGGCAAGGTCGTTGATATGAGAATGGGATCAACATCCGGCGGAAATAATCCAAGTTTTAGACCAATGGCCAACTACATAAGAATTCAGCATGATGACGGTACAATTACAGTGTATGTTCATTTAAATGGAAATTCTCAGTATGTCAGAGTAGGGGATGTTGTTAAGCAGGGGCAGATAATCGCACAGTCCGGTAATACAGGATATACAACAGGTCCTCATCTGCATTTCGCTTTACAGACCAATACTCCTTCAGGAGTTAAATCCATCAAGTTCAAGCTGAACGGTGTTGAACCTCTCAGTGGAGTTCTTCTGCAGAACAGATAAAACAGAAATCAGCTTTCATTTAGAAAAAGGAGCCGAAGGATATTCGGCTCCTTCAGTCGGCATAAATTCCTAACTATATATACGTAAAGTATTCCATTTAAGTGCATAAAAATTTATAAAAGTACGACTCTTCGTAGAAGAAATCGTTTTTTCTGAATAAATATGTAAATTCACGTTATGATAAATAAAAAAAATCATAAAAGAACAGGAGTGCGAATAAGTAACTAATATTGCGTGATAAAGTGAGTAAATACAAAGGTTTATAAAAAGATAAAATCAATGTCTTAATAAAATTTATTTGAAAAAATCTGTACTGAATAACATTTTTAATGCATATTTATGTAAATATTAGTGTATAATTCACTGTTATTTGTGACAAACATAACTATAACTTTTAAATATTTTTTTTATTTAGGAATGTGAATAAATGCAGATAGGTATACCTAAGGAAAGCTTTGCGGGAGAAACTCGCGTTGCTGCAACACCTACTACAGTTACCGCTCTCCAGAAGTTAGGTTTCACTGTTCTTGTTGAATCAGGTGCAGGTGAAGCTGCCAACTTTGCAGATGATGCATATGTAGCTGCAGGTGCAACTATTGGTAATAGTGCTGATGTTTGGTCTAGCCCACTCATCTACAAGGTACTTGCTCCAAATGATAAAGAAATTGAAAAGCTCAAAGAAGGTACTACTTTAGTATCATTCATTTGGCCTCGCCAGAATCCAGAGCTCGTAGAAAAGCTCAATGCTAAGAAGATTACTGTTTTAGCAATGGATATGGTGCCTCGTATTTCAAGAGCTCAGGCTCTCGATGCTCTTTCATCAACCGCAAACATCAGCGGTTACAGAGCAGTTGTAGAAGCAGCTCATGAATTCGGCCGCTTCTTCTGCGGTCAGGTTACTGCAGCAGGTAAGGTTCCACCAGCTAAGGTTCTCGTAATCGGTGCAGGTGTTGCCGGCCTCGCAGCAATCGGTGCTGCAAGTTCTCTCGGTGCTATCGTTCGCGCTTTCGATACCCGTTTAGAAGTAGCTGACCAGATTCACTCAATGGGTGGTGAATTCTTAAAGCTTAACTTCAAGCAGGAAGACGGTGGTTCTTCTGACGGTTATGCTAAGACCATGAGCCCTGAATTCATCAAGGCTGAAATGGAACTCTTTGCAGAACAGGCTAAGGAAGTTGATATCATTATCACTACCGCTGCTATTCCTGGTAAGAAGGCTCCTTTACTTGTAACTGCTGATATGGTTGCAAGCATGAAGGCTGGTTCTGTAATCGTTGACCTGGCTGCCGCTACCGGCGGTAACTGCGAATGCACCGTTCCTGGTGAAGTTGCTCTTACCACCAACGGCGTTAAGATTATCGGTTATACTGATTTACCTTGCCGTTTACCAACTCAGTCTTCACAGCTGTATTCTACTAACTTGGTTAACTTAACCAAGTTATTATCAAAGGAAAAAGATGGTAACATCAATGTAAACTTTGAAGATGTTGTATTACGCAACATGACCATCGTAAGAGATGGCGAAGTTACCTTCCCGCCTCCACAGATCAGTGTAAGTGTTGCTCCACAGAAGCCGGCAGCCGCCGCTCCTGCAAAGGAAGAAAAGAAGCCTGCAAGTCCGGCAGTTAAGTATGCAGTTCTTGCTGCTCTCGTAGTAGTTATGTCATTAATCGGCTTTGTTGCTCCTGAATCTTTCTTACCTCACTTCACCGTATTCGTTCTGTCATGTGTAGTAGGTTACTATGTTGTATGGAATGTAAGTCATTCACTTCATACTCCTTTAATGGCTGTAACTAACGCTGTTTCAGGTATTATTGTTGTTGGTGCTCTTGCTCAGCTCGTAAGCACTTCAACCTATCAGCCTAACGCGTTAATTTATGTTTTATGTCTGGTTGCTATTCTTATTGCTTTCATCAATATCTTTGGTGGTTTCGCAGTAACCAAGCGTATGCTTAAGATGTTCAGAAAGGATTAAGGAGATAATTAAGAAATGACTGGTTTAATTCATGTAGCATACATTATCTCCGCCTTACTCTTTATTTTGAGTTTGGCTGGATTATCTAAGCAGGAAACTGCCAGATTAGGCTGTACCTCCGGTATTATCGGTATGGTTATCGCCTTAGCTGCTTCACTCGTAAACGTAAATACCTGCTGGGGCTGGGTTATCATCGGTGTAGCAATCGTTATCGGTGCCGGTATCGGTCTGTATCTTGCTAAGAAAGTTGAAATGACTCAGATGCCAGAACTCGTTGCAATGCTTCACTGCTTCGTTGGTCTTGCTGCCGTTTTAGTTGGCTTCAACAGCTTCTTCAGCCTTGAACCAAGTGCTGTTTCAAATGCTATCAGCATTAATGTTCCAGCCGGTGCATCTCCTGATCAGATTGCTGAGCTTCAGAAGATGTCTGCCGATGCTATCAAGAAGGCCTCTGAAGTTTCAGCAGTTCCCGGCTTAAGCGGAAAGGAATTATATATTCACCTCGTTGAAATTTTCCTTGGCGTATTCATCGGTGCTGTAACCTTCACCGGTTCTATCGTTGCTTACGGTAAGCTTAACGGTTCATTCAAGCTCGTTATTTTCAAGTCAAAGGCTCTCGTATTACCTGGTAAGAACCTTCTGAATGTTTTAGCTCTGGTTATTTCAGCCGTATTAATGGTTGTATTCCTCGCTACAAATTCATATGCAGTTCAGTTAGGCTGTCTTATCCCAATGACCATCATCGCTTTCGCATTCGGTATTCATCTGGTAGCTTCTATCGGTGGTGCTGATATGCCTGTAGTAATCTCAATGCTGAACTCATATTCAGGTTGGGCTGCTGCTGCTGCTGGTTTCATGCTTGATAACGACTTACTCATTGTTACTGGTTCATTAGTAGGTTCTTCAGGTGCAATCCTCTCTTACATCATGTGTAAGGCAATGAACCGTTCATTCCTCTCTGTAATTCTCGGTGGTTTCGGTAACAAGCCAGAAGCTGCTTCTTCAGATGAAGAACAGGGTGAAATTCGTGAACTTAAGTGCTCTGACGTTGCTGATATGCTTAAGAATGCAAATTCTGTAGTTATCACCCCAGGCTATGGTATGGCTGTTGCTCAGGCTCAGTATCCAGTTGCTGAACTTACCAAAAAGTTACGTGATAAGGGTGTTAACGTTCGTTTCGGTATTCACCCTGTAGCAGGTCGTTTACCTGGTCACATGAACGTTCTTCTTGCTGAAGCTAAGGTTCCTTATGATATCGTTCTTGAAATGGATGAAATCAATGATGATTTCTCTGACACCGACGTAGTACTCGTAATCGGTGCTAACGATACCGTAAACCCAGCTGCTCTTGAAAATCCAAACAGCCCAATTGCAGGTATGCCTGTACTTGAAGTTTGGAATGCAAAGAACGTAATCGTGTTCAAGCGTTCTATGAACGTTGGTTACTCAGGTGTTCAGAACCCATTATTCTTCAAGGAAAATTCTTACATGTGCTTCGGTGATGCTAAGAAGACCGTAGAAGAAATCGTAAGCAATATCTAATCAGATATCTGTTTAATTGATTGAAGAAGAGGGAGTTTAACGACTCCCTCTTTTTTTGTACTTTAGGATGAAATATACAAAAAAGGCATGATATTAAATATCATGCCTTTTACAGTTTACGTATTCTTTCTAACGCTGAGGCTGATCCTCTTTGGCGTTTTCATTATTATTTTTAATGCGAATCTTCATGATTGGTGTGCTTCCGTGTGTGCACCTTTCTGTCATTTTTTCTAATGAAATCAGATTAGGTAATGAGTTCGCAGAAATGAGAATAGGTGAAATAGTGGATTTGAGTCGCTTCTGCAACAGTTCCAGATTGAAATCCATAATTGATTCACCTGCTTTTATGATGTCACCTTCCTTTACGACAGGTGAGAAGATTTCATTGCTGCCAAGATCTACGGTATCAATACCTATATGAATAAACAGGAGAAGGTCATACGGAATTGTCTTCAGTATCAGTGCATGTTTGGTTTTAAAAATTGATTCAACAACACAGTCACACGGAGCAACGACCTTATTGCTTGTAGGTTTGATGGCAATACCGTCTCCAACAATCTTTTCAGAAAAGACCACATCAGGCACATCTTCAATGGGAATTGCAGTCCCTGATATTGGTGCCAGTAAGGTTAAATCAGCATCGTTTTCGTCTTCTTTGGATAATTTGAAATTAAACCACATTATATATAATCCTTATAGAAGGTCGTAAAGTGAAAACATTAATACTTTAAACATGTCAAGCGCTGATAATATCATAACATTTTTTAAGGTAAATATTTACTTAAATTAATTCTCTGACTTTGTGAATTAATCACAAAATGTTTCAGCTTTAATGCGTACTTAAAAGGTATCAGTCAGGAAAAATTGTCAGTCAATCATTCCGGAGTGTCCGAAATTCTGGGCAATAAGGCTTTTATTGAGTTCTATAATTTCCTGTTTTGTGCGAACTGCATTGATTTTGGTAGCAAGATTGAGATCAATTCTTACTTCAAGTTCATGAATTTTTTCCAGAAGTTTGTTGAGGTAGAACGGAGCCACACTAAAGTCCCTTAACCCGATGCTGATGAATAAAGCGAGATAATTGAGGTTGTGAACAAGTTCTCCGCATATGCACACGGGAATGCGGTGTTTTCGTGCATTCTGAACAGTAAGATATATAAGTTTCAGTACGGCAGGTGTTAATTCATCGTTTCTGTGTGTTGCCGCTTCTCTGCTGCATGCTTCCGTATACTGAGTTAGATCATTGGTTCCTATGGAGAAAAAATCCACCAGAGGGGCAAGAGCGTCAGACATCAGGGCTCCTGCAGGAGTTTCGATCATGATTCCTGTTTTAATTCTTCCTGTATCATATCCCTGAGCGGTAAGGTTCTGTTTTACGGTGTTGAAGAGATCAATAAGTTCCATGGTTTCTTCATATCCGGCCACCATAGGAAACATGATTCGAATCTGTCTCTGAGCTGAGGCTCGCAGGATTGCCCTGAGCTGTTTTACCAGTGTGTTTCGGTGATGCTGATTAGTATCAACGTTGAAAGCAGATGACATGCTCATGTACAGAGGAAGCTTATCTGCGTTAAAATCAAATGTTCTGAATGTGATTTCGTAGTTGCTTGGCAGCATGTCCATGATTTTTTTATAAACAAGGTACTGCTGTTCTTCATCCGGTTCCTGACTGCAGTTCATAAACAGAAATTCTGTTCTGAATAAACCGATGCCTGAACTTGGCAGACAGGTGAGTTTATTAATCTCTGAAACGGAATTGATGTTGGCGAGTATGCGCATTCGTTCCCCGTCAGATGAGGTTTTGTACTGAGCCATGAGTGGTTTGATTACATCCACTCTGCTGCTGTCAGTCTTATGGTACTTCTGCGCGTTCTTGTTGGCCTGCCATATCAGTTCATCCAAAGGATCCAGATAAACTCTGTTGGCATAAGCATCTACCAGTACGTTGGTTCCTGGCGCAATAAGTTTTGTTGCATTCGATACGTTGAATATGGCCGGTATTTTGGTGCTTCTAAGGACTATGGCAAGATGACTCTGGGTATTTCCGTCTTCCAGAAGAATCCCCTTGATATGACTGGTATTCATGGTAAGAAACTGAGCAGGTGTTATGTTATTGCATACCAGAATGGAATCTTCGCTGATTTCGGGAAGAACCACCTTCTTTTTTCTTAACTCAAGAATAAGTGTTTCAGCCAGATTATGAATCTCGAACTCGTTGTGCATGACAAAAGGATCGTTAAGACTAATCAGTTCATTGATATAGTCGTGATAACAGCGCATCACTGCTGATTCAGCGTTACACAGTTCGTTGCGTATGCGATCCTCAATAAGTTTTTTTACATAATTGTCTGTCAGATACAGAATTGCTACATCAAGAAATTCTTTTGCCATAACGGACTGAACATTGTTTTTTTCATCCAGAAAAAGACGATGGGTACGTTCAAGTGTGGTATGGTAAAGTTCGATTTCTTTTTCTACGTCTTCTGGTGCTATATGCACTATATTGACCATCGGCGGGTCATTTTTGAAAATAACAGCTGGTGCACAAGCAACACCTTCAGTTATAACAAATCCTTCTTGCACAGTAGCACCTCTATTGATTCTTTCTGACTCTATAGCGAGTAGGCTGTCATTATATGACTAAAGAAAGGGGTTTAAAAGATGGTGATAGACATTTCATTTCAATAATGAAAAAAGTCTTGTTAAAGCTAATAGTCAGATTATAAATCTTTACGCTAATCTGAATGGAAAAATATCAGAATAATTTAACAAAAATCATGTTTTAAATTAAGGATTCAGATAATGAGAACGTGAAAGGCACGTATTGTAGAATGCACGTTGTTAATTTGGGGTGGCAAGGCCACAAAAACAGCTAAAAATTAGGTTAAGTTTTTATCCTCTGATATAATAACGTTGCGTGTACGTATTAGTTGCGGATTTTTAAATAATCTCGTCGGATATTCTTATAAAAACCGCCTCAGTGAAAGCGGTAGATACAGAATGTTAACAGTTAAAATAATGAACAGAATTAAATTCATCTTTTTGGTTGCATGTGTGTTTCTTATCAGTGTAACAGGCGCCAGTGCTAATGAAGTGACGCAGCCGTCAACAAATCTTCAAAAAGAAATACACTTTCAGTTACTGGAACTGGCTGTCGCCAATTTTGACAAGAGTTACTATCGTCAGTATATGCGCATGAGACAGAGTGTGGGAACACCTGACTACGGAACAGAACTGGCCATCAGTTATCTAATGGTAAGAAATTTCAGAAACAGTATCCGTTCAATGAGCTGGGAGGATATTCAGAATTTTCACTTCAGAAAGCATGAACAGCAGTTCACTACTAAAGAAGTCGATCTTTATGAGGAAAGTATCAGAAACGGTTCACTTGAACATATTTTGAGAAATCTTAGACCTGAGATACCGAACTATCTTTCGTATCGTCATGAGATGATTGAACAGTTAAGAAGCACAGCATCAGAGGTGGCTCCGTATCCTTTCAGAATGCTGAAGGAAGGCAGTTCAGGAAAAGAGGTGGATGCACTGAAAATCGCTCTTCAGAAACTGGGGTATCTTGATGTGTACAGCCCTATTAATGGTGATTTTGATTTTGAATTGACAGAGGCTGTGAAGAAATTTCAGGAAGACAAAGGGCTCAAGGCTGATGGTATAGTAGGTAAGCTGTCGTACGATCTGATATTTAAAACACATGAATCCAAAGCAGTCAGTATTGCCCGAACAATAATACGTATGAGTGACAGGGAACTGTACAGATCCCCTGAGTATGTCTTTGTTAACATACCAAAGATGGAGCTTAACGTTTATTATTCAAATAAGAGTGTTCTGGAAAGCAAGGTTGTTGTCGGCAGATTTGATCGTCAGACCCCAAGACTTAAAAGTCTTATTGACAATGTCGTTCTGAATCCTACATGGACGGCCCCAAGTACCATTTCAGAAAAAGATTATCTGCCTAAATTACGTAAGGATAGGGAATATCTGACAAAGAAAGGGCTGACAATGTATTACTCTGGTTATGAGATAGACCCGAACACACTTACGGCTGAAGATTTAACCCCTTCAGGAATCAAGAAATTCAGAATAGTTCAGAAGCCAGGTACCGGTAATGCCATGGGGTTGTATAAATTTAATTTTCCGAACAGTGACAGTATTTATCTTCACTCCACAAACAGTCCTGGAAAGTTTAGAGGAGCATCCAGAATGTACAGTTCAGGATGTGTAAGAGTTCAGAAATCAGATGAACTGGCAAAGTATCTGTTAAAAGACGATCTTAAGCCTGAAAGAGTCGATAAAATTATCGAGTCTGCCAAAACAACATGGCTTAAATTGAGCAGAAAGGTTCCTATTTACCTTGCATACTGGACGTCGTACATCGGTGAAAACGGTCAGGTGTATTATCTTCCTGATATTTATCAGATTGATTCTCTCGATGACAGGTTGCCACCTGATTTACTTCAGTCACTGAAATAGAGGTCGAAGCAGAATGAACTCCATGGATAAGACAAAAATTCTGGAATGTGATTATTCCGTCCTGAGATTGGCCGGTTTTGTATCCTGCGATGAACAAGGCGGTGTTTCCGAACAGGTTGTTACCTGTATAAGAAATATTATTAACAGCTATATGGATTCAAACAGCATGACACTGCTGATTCATGGATTCAAGGAAGGTGTCAGGAAAGGGTATAAAACTGACAGAGATATTAAAATACTGAAAAATGCCTATGGAACGGAGATTGATAATTATCTCAAGGTATTGAGTCTTCTGATTACGGTTCTTCTGGCTGATAGAATTACTGTCTTTTCCCGTGAAAAACTTTATGGAATTGCCGCCTCCTTCGGACTGGAAAAGGATGAACTGGATCTTCTGATAAGCAGAATGGATACTGGTCGTTCGGCAAAACATGAATACACCAGATCATTAATGACTCTGATTGGCTGGATAGCTGCTGCAGACGGGGAAATGACCTCAAGACAGAAAGAGTACGCAAATACGGTGATTTCTGAAGTAGGAGACGTAACATCTGACTTTTATGGTGATTTTGTTCATGGTTTTGAGCTGGATAAGGTTCCTGAATCTGAGATAGGTATTGTTTGCGGTTTTCTTTCAAAATCTTTTGAAAGTGATATTCAGCGTTACAATAACGTCAGAATCGGCTGCCTGTGTCTGTTGATTGGCGGAGTAAGAGAAGATAGACGTCCTCCGGCAGGAGAAACCTACAGCAGACTTCTGATTGTGGCGGAGGCATTGGGATTTTCTGATAATGAACTGAATGCCGTAATAAGGCACCTTGAAAATTCGGAAGACTAACCGGAAAATTCAGGCTCCTGATGTTCTATCAGGAGCCTTTTACTTAATTTAATGTGAATCAGTGTTGTGAGCCACATTATTGTTTTTTATTTTTTCTGCAAAGTTCGGTCTCAGTATATCAACCCATAGAGCAGTGCCTCCACATACTGCGGCAGGAATGATAAACAGATTCAAAAAAGGTATGAGCAGAGATAACCACACGCAGATTCCAAAAATTAGACATGTTTTTCGGTATCTTTTCAGGGCTGGATACGTAGCTTTCAGCGGTATATGATTGTTTTCAAAACCATAGCTTGTAAAGTCCAGAGCATAACACCACCCACCTGTAACCGCGATGACTATCTGGCCTATAACGGGAACAAAAAGCATAACCAGATTAAGCAGCATAATAGGTATTCTATAGACAAACTTTGCCAGTTCACGCCATATCATTGCAGGAGTTTCCTTTAATGTCTGACTAATGGGAATGTCCGGAGTGGGGATGTTCAGCAGGATACTTTCCGTTTTTTCGGCAAGAATACTGTAAAAAGGGGCACCTATTACCAGTGTTATCGTAGTGAACATAAAAAAAGACAACAGAATCACTGCTACAAAAATTACCGGATATAGAATAAAACGAATCCAGTGAAGCCAGTCTGGTGTGATGGAACTGATGAGGTGGCCGGTATAATCAAAAGAATACTTAAAGATGAAGTAGTACCCTATGATCATGAGAATGGTGTTGATGACTATAGGTAGAAAAGTATACCTTTTCATTCCTTTCCCGGTACTCAGACTGAATCCCTTTATAAAATATTTGAATCCAAGGATAAAAGAATTCTGATTAGACTGTTCTCTCATTGATTTAGGTCTCGAATAGAAGTGAATCCGTTCTTTAAATATCAGGCATTATACCGCATTATTTTATGAGAACTCATATAAAATATTTGCAGGTATTGATGACATGTTTTTTGATTGCAGCTACTTTCGTGGCTGAAGGATTTGATTAGTTGCAAGATTAACTGTTTTAAATAAGTAAAAATGTTGTAAACTACGTAAAAATGCGTTTTCATGGGATGATGAAAGCATGATAAGTTTTAATGTTGCTTTTCTTCATGGAAGAACTGCCTTCATCAATTAATGAAATATGTTGAATACAGTATGGAGAACAGTTTGTAATTTTGTTGTCTTGCTCACTGATAATATTTAGATTAGCATCCTTAAACGTGATACCATATACCCGTAAATGTAAGAATGCCTGGGCAGTGTTTATGATTCAGTTTTGAGCAGAAATTCTGCTGGTTTAATTCTGGAAACGGATAAATAGTGATGTAATGAATAAAAATAGGCAAAAAAAAGCTATATTGTAACTATTTTGTCTAAAATGATTAGAGTGTTTTGGGATTTTTGAGCAGATCGAGCATTTTTTATTTATAATTACCCAGTCATGTTTCGATTGTCTGTTTGTAGTATTTAGGATGGGATTTCCATGGATTTGCAGGTTTTAGTCATTATATTGGGAGCGCTGGCTATAGTTGCTTTTATTGTTCACGGTTTCGTAATGGGCAGAGTAGACAGACGTCCGTTGGTACGTGACAGAATGGCTGAAAGTAATGCAAAAGCCAAGACTCCGACATCAAATGACATGGGGCAGGTTCAGGGCTCCGTAAAGATTATTGATAAAGATGTTATCAATGTTGATAACAAGGAATTTATTGATAATGCTGAGGATGTGGTACTTTCAAAAGATGATGCGGACATGAATCAGAATACTCAGAATCAGAAAGAAGATTCTTTTGAAAACGAACAGCAGAATATCAATAGCATGGAAGCTGTTGATTCACCGGCTGACCAGAAAGCTGAGTCAGATACAAAACAAGAGGTTGATAATGATATGTCAGATAATAATTCCATAGTTTCAAGTTGGTGGAAGAAGTTTTGCGGTTTGTTTACCGGCAGTAAGAAGGACGGTAAGAATGCGGAAAATGATATGGAACCGTTGTCTGTGTATCAGATAAATGTGCGCAGAAAGGACGGGCAGCCTATCAGTGCTACTACAGCCGTTAAGATTTGTGAGAACTGTGGCCTTGTTCTGGGAGAACATGACATTTATTATTTTTTTGACAAGAATAATCCTAATAATGAGGTTTTCCGTGTGTGTGGCGGTAAGGATCCATACGGTTTTGCCAAGAGTTATCAGGAATCAGTCAGTTATGAGGTACTCTGTCTGTTTATGCCTCTTCCTGAAAGAGGATTTGCTGAAGATGCCTACCTGCAGATGGCTTCTTTTGCCTATCGTTTCGCACACCAGATTGATGGTGAAATGATCGATAATAACAAGAGAGCCATAGGTGAGTCATTTGTACTTCATCATAGAGAAGTGCTGGCTGCATATGACAGATTGAAGTAGTATCTGTCCTTAGTAATTCATTTCATTAAAAATATGGCAGATAACTGCCATATTTTTTCTTATTAATACGGATCAAAGACTGCTATGACAACACGTACTGAAGATTTGCATGAGATGAAGGAGTTGGTTACCCTTCTTAACAGATATGCTGATGAATATTACAATCAGGATAATCCGTCAGTTCCCGATGCAGAATACGACAGACTGTACAGACGACTCAAAGAATTGGAAAAGGCTTATCCGGACTCAGTTCTTCCAGACTCCCCGACTCACAGAGTCGGCGGAAGCGGTAAAGCCGATTTGGAAAAGTTTGAGCATAAAATTCCAATGCTGTCTTTGGATAATGTTTTTAATGATGAAGAACTGAGTGACTTTGTTGAAAAGGTGGCTAATGGTCTGTCAAAGGCTGAGCAGGAGATTGAATTCTGTGCAGAACCAAAGCTTGACGGTCTGGCTCTCAGTCTCATATATAAGAATGGAGTTCTCGTAACTGCGGCTACCAGAGGAAATGGTCGTATCGGAGAAAATGTAACTGCTCAGGCTAAAACCATTAAAAACATTCCTCTTTCTTTGAAAGGTGACAAGATTCCTTCTTATCTTGAAGTGCGTGGCGAAGTATTTATGCTTCACAGGGATTTTGAGGCTGCCAATGAATTTTTCAGAAAAAGAGACGGCATAAAGGCAAAGCTCTATGCAAATCCCCGAAATGCTGCCGCAGGGGCACTGCGTCAGCTGGATCCTGCAGAAACAGCAAAACGCAAACTGACATTTAATGCGTATTTTGTAACAGAGTGTGAGGGGGCGGATCTCCCTGATAATCATTATGATCGTCTGATGTATGTGGCTTCTCTGGGGCTTCCTGTGAATAAGGAAATTAAATTCGGCAGGGGGCTGGCTTTTCTGCGCGATTATTTTTCAGATATGCACAACAGACGTATGAGTCTGGATTATGATATAGACGGAATTGTTTACAAGGTTAACAGTACTAAGCTTTGGGATGTACTGGGCTTTGTTTCCAGAGCTCCAAGATTTGCCATAGCACATAAGTTTCCTGCTCAGGAACAGATCACTACTCTTAATGCAGTTGATTTTCAGGTGGGGAGAACAGGTGCGGTAACACCGGTTGCAAGACTTGAACCAGTACAGGTGGCAGGTGTAACCGTGAGCAATGCAACTTTGCATAATTTCGATGAAATTGAAAGACTGGGGGTGAAGATTTACGATCGGGTGGTCATCAGAAGAGCTGGTGACGTAATCCCTCAGGTAATGAGAGTCGTAACTGAAGCCAGAACCGGAAAAGAGATTGATATTGAATTTCCTTCAGTATGTCCGATTTGCGGCAGTGCACTGGAAAGAATGCCTGATGAAGCGGTTATTCGCTGCACCGGCGGACTTTCATGCAAAGCCCAGTTAAAAGAATCAATCTGTCATTTTGTTTCCAACAAGGCAATGGATATAAGAGGACTTGGCGATAAAAATATTGAGGCAATGATAGATTCCGGACTGGTGAATGCTGTTCATGATTTATATCATCTTTCTGTAGAAGATATAAAAAATGTCTGTCAGAAAACAGATGATGACCTTCAGGTTAATACAGAGACTGATGGAGATGATTCTGAAGATACTCGGAAGAACAGTCCTCGCGGAAGCAAAGGTGATGATACACCACCAGATGATACCGGCATGTTTGATATGTTTGATTCCATCAATAAGGATGCGGTCTCAAATTCCGTTGCCAAAGAGGCTCCTGATTCAGATGGTACCGGAGAATCCAGGTCTAAAAGATCCAAGAAGAGTAAAATCATCGGAGAAAAAGCTGCCGTCAAAATTATGGCAAGCATTGAAGCCAGCAGAACCAGACCTCTCAATCGTTTTATCTACGCCCTTGGTATTCGTGAGGTGGGTGAAAATACGGCTATGTCATTAGCAAGAGAGTTTGAAAACATTTATGAACTCATGGCTGCTGATGTTGACAGACTTCTTGCCATCAAGGATATAGGGGAAGTAAGCGCGAGACACATAGTTAATTTTTTCAGGGAAAAGCACAATCAGATTATTATTGATGATCTTTTGAAGTCACAGCTTCTTGGCGGATCCGGAGTGATACCTCAGAGGGTGAAGCCTGATGATGCTGATTTGGAAAAGATAAAAGACAATCCGTTTAACCTGAAAACTATCGTTCTGACAGGTACTCTTTCAAGTATGAAGCGAGATGAGCTCAAGGCTGTTTTGCAGAATTACGGAGCAACAGTTTCAGGTTCTGTTTCAGCAAAAACCCATTTGGTTATAGCCGGAGAGGCTACCGGTTCAAAACTGGATAAGGCTACAAAACTTGGAATTCAGATAATGTATGAGGATGAACTGCTGAAGATTCTTGAGGAACTTGAGCAGAAGTAAGCTGTTTTTTGAAAAGTTTAAAAGCTTCCATAATATGATTATGGAAGCTTTTTTGTTCTTCAAATGCTGAGGCAACGATTCTGCCTGTTGTCTGTTCAGACAAATGTAAACTTATTTCTTTGAGCCTGACTTGACATTGCTCTTTGCAATATCATTGGTTTTCCCTTTAAGGGTCACATTTTTGGTCTTGGCCGCTGCAGTTGTATTTCCTAGTTTTTTACTGCTCGCCGAAGCTTTGTTTTTTCCTGCAGATGACTTTGCTGTAGTCACTTTGGCAGAGGCTGAATTCTTTGTGGTGGCAGCTGAAGTCACTTTAGTCGTATTCTTTTTTGCTGTTGATGCCTTTGCAGTAGTAGACTTTCCGTTGGCTTTGTTCGCTGTCCTGGCAGTTGATTTGGAAGTTTTGCCAGAAGCCAGCTCGGTTTTCTGTTTCTTTCTGGTTCCTTCAGCGGCAACTTTAGTATTGCTTTTCTTGGTTGTTTTTGCAGTACTGATGCGATTTGTTGTTGCCTTAGGGATGGAAGGAGTTTTATCAGAATTAGGCTGTTTGTCTTTCTGTATTCTGTTATTCATGGCAGTCTGAACCAAAGCGTTAGACTGGTCTTTGCAACTCATTGATGACGCATTACTAAGTTCTTCCTCAGCTTTTGCCATCATCTGTTCGTAAGCCTTCTGCTCTGCCTTAATGTTAGCGGCAATAGCGTGTTTTCTGTATGATTCTTTTGGTGGATTTGTCACTTTCTGTAAAGAATAGTTTTCAGGTAAATCCATGTTGTTTATAGGCAGAAGCGCATAATTAACCATAGTGGTCGGTTTGTTTTCATTCAAGAATCCTGGATTGAGTTTTTTTAATCTTTCGATCGAAATTCCGGTTTTTTCTGACAGAGATTTTAAAGTAGTACCGGCAGCGATAGGGGTTTTCTTGAATACCGGTCTGTATGGCATGTCAGGGAATTTCAGATTGTTGTGCTTGGCATTACGCAGAAGATCTGTGTAGGCATGAAGCTTTTCAACGTAATTAACTCCGGATCTTGGCAGAGGAAGACTCCATAAATCAGTAGGTCTGTTTTTACTCTTACTGATTTTTATGGCTTTTAATACTGTACCTTCCCCTAAATTATAGGCGGCAATGGCAAGATTCCAATCATTGAAAATCTTATAAAGGTAATTGAAATAAGTCAGGGCGGCATCTGTTGATGCAATAACATCCCTGCGCATGTCATAGGTGGAATCAACTCTTAACTTGAAGTTTCTTGCCGTGATAGGAACAAACTGCCAGATGCCTTTTGCACCGGCAGGAGAAACAGCATATGGGTTAAAGTTACTTTCGATAATCGGGATAACCGCAAGTTCAAGAGGCATATCCCTGCTTTTAAGTTCATTAACAATGTGATAAAGGTACAGATGGCCGTTGGCAAGCTGTTTTTCGAAATATTTCTGTTTTTTCTTAACCTGATTAATCTGCTGGGTTATGTATTTATGCTTGGGATTCACGAGTCCCATGTCGAACACGGCGTATTCCCACAGGCTACTGGTATTACCGGCATCCTTGAGGGCATCCTCTTCATTCTTGTAGTGGACGTTATAACTGTGAATGAGTTCTTCCGCGTAGTTATTGATTGTACTCATTTCAACTTCGGATGGACTCTGACAGAGATCAGATGAGACAGCCTCATTTTCAGGAGAAATAAGGAATGCCTCTTCAGGATTGTGATTGTTGGTAACGCAGCCAGCAAGTATAAAGGATACAGTAGCAGTCTGAAGGATTTTATACAGTATTTCTGTAACCTTCGTCCTGCAGGAGATCTTCTCCCTGTGCTGCCTTCCTGGCAAATTCATCACATTCATTGTTGTAGATGTCATTGTCGTGTCCTTTCACCCAGTTCCATGTTATCATGTGCTTCGATGTGATTTCGGATAACTGCTTCCATAAATCAACATTCTGTACGTTCTTCCAGTTTCTTTTTTTCCATGAAGCAATCCATTTGGTTATGCCGTCAATTACATATTTACTGTCGGAAAACAGGTTTACCCTGCAAGGCATTTTTAATGCGCTAAGGGCTGTAATTACAGCAAGCAGTTCCATTCTGTTGTTTGTAGTAAGTTTATATCCTGCAGAAAGAACCTTTTTATGTTCCTTGTAAAAAAGGATGGCGCAGTAGCCTCCTTTTCCGGGATTTCCCAAACAGGAACCGTCGGTATAGATGGTTACTTCTTTTAAATTATTGTTATTTGTTTCCTGGTTTGTGTTAACGTTTTCCATGCGTTTTTTATAAAAAAATTAACAACGTATTCTTAAATTATATCACAAAATGGTAAAAACTCAAAATTCTTTATATGCTGATGGCGCCGAATATATAAAATAAATATTTTTAGAAATTATCTGCTGATTAAAAATTTGAGATGAAAATTTTGTGTTTTCATAATTTAAATTTATGTCTGAAAAAAGTGAAATAAGTCTGAATAAAATAGAGTATTTTAGCTGAATATATATAATATAGATTAAGATTGATTTGTACATATAAAAATATAATTAAAATGTAAGGATATGTATAAAATTAAAAAATACTATAAATAATATTCCTATATGGATATACAGTTCAAAAAATAGTTTAACAAAGTGCAATATTCTTAAATTTAATCTTTGAATAAAACGGAAAGTTGGATAGAATAGGTATTTCAAATAAAGAATTTATTTAAGTTTATATACAGAGAAAAATTACCAACAGGGTTGATTTGAATTGCTTTTTTTAGCTTTTTTAGCCTTAAATCTTCGTGGTAATTTGAATTTGCGGAAAATATGAATGGCTGAAGTTTATACTGAAAAAAATCAAAGAAAGGTGGTGCTGGATACAGAAACCACCGGTAAATGCGATGACGGAACCCCTGGTGATCATCGTATTATTGAAATCGGCTGTGTAGAGATGATTGGAAGAAAAATTACAGGAAAAAAATTACAGCTCTACATTAATCCTGACAGACCAGTCGATGAAGAGGCGTATAAGGTTCATAAGATTTCTGATGAATTTCTGGCAACTCAGCCGAGATTCCATGAAGTTTTTCAGGAATTCTATGATTTTATTGCCGGATCAGAACTGATAATTCATAACGCAAAATTCGACGTGGGTTTTATTGACAATGAATTCAGACTGAATAACAACAATATAAAAGTAGAGAACATCTGTACTGTTACTGATACTCTCGACATAGCCAGAAAAAAATATCCCGGGCAGAGAATAAGTCTGGATGCTCTGTGTTCAAAACTAAATGTTGATGCTTCAGCCCGTACATCTCACGGCGCGCTGCTCGATGCTGAAATTCTTGCCGAAGTTTTTCTGGCCATGACCGGTGGTCAGGGCGAGTTTGAGTTTAATTCATCAAAATCTCAGACATCAGGGAGCTCTCAGCACGTAAGCAGAGTAGCTGTTTTAGGTGATAGAAAAATACCTGTGATTTTTCCGTCAGTTGATGAAGAGGGAGATGATTTTATTTATCAGATGAAACTGAAAAAGATTGAAGTTCCTGCTTTCAAAGGTAAACTGTCTCAGGCTGACTGCATGGTTGCGCTTCGTACCAATTTCTTCGGTGATGCCAAATATATGCAGTATCAGGAAGCCAAGTCTGATATTATTATTGAAGAGCTTGATAAAAGAAGCAAGCTGTACGATGTTTATAAACGAGTTCAGCAGGCTCAGGTAAGCAGAAGAAAGAAATAGTTTCTCTGCAAACGTTAAACAGGTATCCGTCAGAAGTATAAATGTGGCGGTAGATAATTATAAACAGTTTCTAAATCGGTCCGTGCCGGTTGTATTTATATTGAGGATGACAATGAACGGTTATGATATAAAAGCTTCTCTTATGGAAGCTGCAGATGTTCTGAACAAATTTCTTTCAGATGATAACAACATCGCCGCAATTGAAGCCGCAGCTGAGATTATGGCTGATTCTCTGAAAAATGATGGAAAGATTCTTTCGGCAGGTAATGGCGGAAGTCATTGTGATGCCATGCATTTTGCTGAAGAGCTAACCGGAAGGTATCGTGAAAACCGTCCGGCATACGGTGCGATAGCAATTTCGGATCCGAGTCATTTATCATGTGTTTCCAATGATTTTGGATATGAATTTGTTTTTTCAAGATATCTTGAAGGCGTTGGACGCAAAGGTGATGTATTTTTAGGTATTTCCACAAGCGGTAATTCCAAGAATATTATCAGAGCTGTGGAAACTGCAAAATCCAAGGGAATTAAAACAGTTGTCCTTACAGGAAAGGATGGAGGAAAACTGGCCGGAATGGCTGATGTTGAAATCCGTGTTCCTCATTTTGGTTACGCCGATAGAATTCAGGAGATTCATATTAAGATTATCCATATTCTGATTCAGGCTATTGAATGTAAAATGAAGGAGGCTGGTTTATAGTCTCCCGCTTTTAAGATGACGACAGATTTGTTTATTTAACAGAAAATAAAAAACGGAACTGTAAGTTCCGTTTTTTGGTCTATCTGATTAACAGGATATTAGATAATTTCAACCTGTTCTTCATTATCGGCAGCATTTTCAATTGAGCCGATAACCCAAGCCTTTTCGCCATTGGCATTTAAGATTTCAACAGCCTTTTCAGCGTCAGCCTTATCAAGAGCAACAATCATGCCTACACCGCAGTTGAAGGTACGATACATTTCGTGAGTATCGATGTTGCCGTTTTTCTGTAACCACTTGAATACTTCCGGCCATTCCCAGCTGTCTTCACGGCAAACAGCCTTGGTGTTTGCAGGAAGTACTCTAGGGATGTTTTCCCAGAATCCGCCACCGGTAATATGAGCGAGAGCGTGAATCTTGCAGCTCTTCATTAAGTTAAGGATAGGCTTAACATAGATACGGGTTGGAGTGAGAAGTGTGTCGATTAAAGTACGACCGTCAGACATCTTCTGATCAGGATCAGCCTTAGATACTTCGAGAACCTTTCTTACGAGTGAGTAACCGTTTGAATGCGGACCTGAAGAAGCAATGGCAACAATGGCGTCACCAGGTTTTACTTTAGAACCGTCAATTATTTCGTCTTCTTCAACAACACCCACTGCAAAGCCTGCAAGGTCGTAATCAGGTACGTGGTACATACCAGGCATTTCTGCGGTTTCACCACCGATTAATGAACATCCTGCAAGTTCGCATCCCTTACCGATACCGGTAACTACCTTGGTGGCATCTTCAACGTTTAATTTGCCGGTTGCGTAGTAGTCCAGGAAGAATAAAGGTTCTGCCCCCTGAACAACAAGGTCGTTTACACTCATGGCAACCAGGTCAATACCCACGGTGTCATGCTTCTTGAAATCAATAGCCAGACGTAATTTGGTGCCAACACCGTCAGTACCTGAAACGAGAATTGGTTTCTTGTAATTGGCTGGGATACGGCAGAGAGCACCGAAACCGCCTAATCCACCCATAACTTCTGGTCTGGTGGTTTTCTTAACTACACTCTTGATGTTATCAACAAGAGCATTGCCTGCATCAATATCAACGCCAGCATCTTTGTAGCTTAATTTCTGATTGTCCATTGTTGGATAAGCCTCATGTGTTAAACGAAATAAATTGTGAACATTCTAACAAATTTTTATGCATTTTTCATACTTTTAATAATGCTTAAGGTAAATATTTTTTAGCCAGCTGTGAATGCCTGTATGTCTTGAGCTCAACAGATCTGTAAATATGCATGGGCAATTTGTTTAACAGTTTAAACAAGACAGGCCATTTTACTGTTTTAAGTGTATACTTATTCTTACTGTTTATTTTGGTTAACCGCAAAGTTTTATCAATCATTACATCCTCTTTGATTTATGAATTCAGGATAGAGTGTATGATATGCATGTGTTGGATTATTCTGAGCCTATCGAACTGTTGACATTCATGTCTTTCTTATACTTGTTAGGATGGCTTTATTTACTGTCGACGTTTTGTGACTATAGGAATGCGGTTCAGAAAACATAGATTAGATTAATTGCCGGAATACAGGAAGACGGTAATATATTTTGGGAAGAATTACAGATATGATTTTTAACAAAAGTTTGTCCAGTGGTATTTTAAAGGTTTTGGTCACTTTGGCTTGTACTTCAGTTTTTAATTACGGTCTGGCTGCCGGTAATGGGTATACATACAGAGTTCCTTTCGATGGGGATTTCGATTCGGCTCACAGTGAAGCATTCAATCAGATGATAAGCGCGCTCAGTAACGGAAGTACGGATCCTTCAGCCATAAAAGTGAATGTGGACAGTATTATATCCAATGAAACTATTACTGATGACGGACTTCTTGAAGTTTCTTTTTCAGATTCTGCGGTAAGAAATCTTATCAGCAGTGGAAAAATAACAGTATGGTCAGGCCTGAAAGAACCTCTCCTTGTATGGTTAACAAGAGGAACCATGGTTGACTATGTCGATGGTGAAGGTGCTGTCGATACCAAAACGGAAGCCAGAATTGTTGTTTCCGGCGAGAGAGACGGATTCGTTGATGCTCTGATTGCCAGAGGCAGACTGGAAAAAGTAAACGCCATTCTTCCATTGAATGACCTTGATGACATGGAGGCCGTGACGATTTCTGACGTAATGTCCGGTAATGCCGACAAGATTTCCAAAGCTTCCGCCAAGTATACAGGTGGTATTTCCGTGGCCTCTTTGCTAACAGGGAATAACGGCAAACTGCAGTTAACATATCATTTCATTGATGTTGCTACAGGCCAGAAAATTTTTTCGCAGACTGCAGAAGGTACCGCAAGCGAGGTGGTTGATCAGTTCTACAATGATTTGAAAACCAGTTTAGGTACAAAGAAATCATCAGGTACCGAAATAAGCTCTGAAAGAGGAACAGAAAGAGATGTTTCCGCATATCTTGACGGTTATTCTGATACAAGCGGTCTCAAGTTGGGAATGACTCCTAACGGAAACTATCTTGTTCTGATTAAAAACACACCAGACTTTGATGTAATGATGGATATCAAGCAGAATTTCCTTAAAGCTGGTTTTAAGGATGCTGAAGTTGTCGATGTTAAAGGTGGAGACGTTGTATATTCTCTTTCTACTGTAAGAAATGTCAATCCGGAAAAGCTGATGACGGTTTTTCAGGCTCTTGAACCAGATGAATATGCACCGGGGGTCTTTTATTTCAACAGTAATGTGAAGAACATTATTGTTATCCCTGATGAAAATAAGGCAAAGAGCACTTCTTCCACAGGTGAGGGAATGCAGAATGCTGATAATAATACTCATGAAGAAACAGAAAGTTCCGTAAATACAGCAACTTCATCAAATGAAAATACTGAGACAGTGGTGACCGGTGAATCAAACGGTTCTTCACCAATCCAGCTGAATAACAGAACTCAGAGAGGAGAACGTGGTCGCAGAAAGAGTGGTAATGCTTATCCGGATCCTAATAAAAAGTACAAAACCGGTGGTGGTGTACTTTAGTCATGCTGTTGATTGAATTTTAAGACAGATCGTGCTGCCTGATGAGTTTGTAATCAAATTGGATACTTATTCTTTGTTTACTGTGGCAGCATGATATATCTAAATATAGATGTGCTCTGTATTTTTGTTAGTTAATTTTTAATCAAAATAATTAACATGAGTTTTACAAATGACCTAAAAGTGAAGATTAATCAACAATTTTTGCAATTTTTATCGTTAAAGAAGAAAAAAAATATAGAAGTTAACAACATTAATAATACAATATATGAAGGTATGAGTTTATTATCATATCAGCGTGCGGTTTGCATTGTTTTTTTGCATGCTGCTGTTTGATTTATGTGAAACACAGGTTTGTACGAGATTGAGTTACGATAGAGAGTATAAGCAAATTCCGTTAAGAATAGGATACGGTGAATACGAGGGAACATTTGAGTCTTTCTATGTCACTGATTCTAATCGGATTTCTTATAATTACCTTAAAGAAGCTCTTTCAGGAGATCTCGAGTCAAGTCAGCATTTCATATATCTGTATGGTCCGAAAAACGGTGGAAAGAGTCACCTTCTCACCGCATCAATAAAAGTAGCTCAGGATCATGGCTATTCTACAATAGCCATGGATTTGGCAAATTATATTGATTCAGCTCCGGTATCCATATTACAGGGAGCAGAAGATTGTGATGTGATCTGTCTGGATAACATTGATTCGGTAGCTGGAATTCATGATTGGGAAGCTGAGATTTTCAATCTTTACAACAGGTGGCATGCCAACAAGAAAGGTATATTTATCGTTGTGGCATCCTCTTTCCCGACAATGGCCAAATTCAAAAAAAACGACCTCATAACAAGATTGGGAAGCGGTGTTACCTTAAGTATTCATCCGGTGTCAATTGCTGACCTTCCTAAGCTTCTAATCCAGCGTGAGAATAACAGAGGCACTGATTTGTCCAAAGACTTGGCTGATATTATTGTCAATCGTTTGGGAAATGTTGGTGAGTGTATCGAAGCTGTTGATCTGATTGATTCTCTTGCTGCGTCACTGAAAAAGAGGGTTATTACCAAGACTTTCGTGGAACAGATTGTTAAGTCTGTAAAACAAAAATCTACTAGTGATTACCTGAAAATGATGTAGTTTCTTTTATACTGTTTCTATTTATATTTTTTTAAGAATAATTGAAGCGTATTAGAATTCTGTATATGCATTCAGCATATGTAATGAAAGCTCCGGCATTAGTGATGACGGAGCTTTTGTCGTTCGTTACGAAATGCTTTTTGCTTCAAGCTTTTTGCTTTCTATATATTTTCGATTAACCGGCCATTTGGTAAATATTGTTTTTACGAATGTTGCCAGCGGTATTGCAAGAACAACCCCCCAGAAACCAAGCAGACCGCCAAAAACAACTATGGCTACAAGAATTGAGAACGGATCCAGATTTAGTGTTTCTGAGAACAGCATAGGTGTCAGCACATAACCATCAAGAATCTGAATAATGGTATATATTGCAATCAGCCATACCATATCGCCACTGAGACCGAACTGAATCAGACCGATAATGACAATAGGTATTGTAATAATAATCATACCAACATATGGAATAATCACGCTTAAACCGACTCCTATAGCCAGTAACAGACCATAGTTAAGCCCCAAAATACTGAAAGCGATCCAGTTAACCAGAAAAATGATAATCACATGAATGCATTTACCATTCAGGTACTTTGAAATAAGAATATTCATTTCTGCCCAGAAAGATGTTACCTCTTCATGAGAACAAAGATATTTTTTTGATAGAGAGAGAAATTTATCCTTGTCTTTAAGCATGTAGAAGGCAAAAATCGGTACTATGATAAAGTAAACAACGAAGGACAGCATATCCATGAATAACGGAGCGATTTTGGTGGTGATGAATGGTGTAACCCATCCCTTGACTGTGCGCATAAAGGAAATGGCGTATTCTTTCATCTGCTGATCGGACAGGAGATCTTTATAGGTTTTAGGCAACTTGTCAGTGAGTTGCTGTAGTTTTGCGGACAGCCAGCTTATTGTTGCAGTACTTTCCTGTTTGTCCTCTTCATTCATACGTTTCGGTTCATAACCTGATTTTTTCTCTTCCTGTGCTGATGATGGCTCATTTACAGCTACAGATCCATTATTGGCGTTAATATCTGAATTTTTGCTGATAGGGGAGGTATCTTCAACTGTCAGTGCGGTTTCTGCATTTTCAGATATTTCTGTTTCAGAAGAAGCCTGGTCGTTCTGATGAGCCAATGTGTCAGTTTCCAGATTATTCCGTTGAATATCATTTGATTCCGGAGATGTATTCTTAGAAGACATGACGATCTTTTCTTTGAGAATTTCCTGTATGTTTGCATTCTCGCCATGATTTGAAATTTCTGTAAGAGTTTCACTAATGCTTGTGGAAATTCTTGTCAGCTGTTCGGCAGCTGGTGGTATTACGGCTACAAACAGACATATAAAGAATACGATATAACACAGCATTACCAGAATGGTTGCTCCTAGTCTTGAGGCTCCGTGTTTAATAAGAAAACTTACAGGTCTTTCAAGCATGAATGCCAATACCAGGGCCGCCACCAGTGTTCCGAATACATTTGAGAAAAAGTACAGAATCACGAATGCGGTAATAAACTGCAGTATCAGTATTATAGCTGCCGGATTAGACATGTTTCTCATATACCAATCTTTAAAAAACGATATCATGGTATTATTCCTAAAAATTTTTAACAGTTGAGCGATGTGGCTTATTTTTAATTAACAAATGAGGATACAGGCATTTAAAATCAGGGGTAAATAGATTCTTATCGATGCCTGTTTGGTATGATTAATTTATAAATAATTCACAGTGTCGCGAGGTATTATACTCAATATTTAATCAGTAATAATAAAAAAGTACATAAATGACTACACATTTAAGATTAAAAACGTGAAAATAATATCTAAAAATATGCAAATTAAGATAGTTTTATCTTAAATCAAAGAAGAATATTGTGGAATGACAGGGAGCTTCCGAATATGGCTAAATTAACGTATGAAATGACTGAATTTAAAGTAGTTTCTCTTGTCTAATTCTAAGCTCGGATACCTGTGGATAAATACGAAAATGAAATTTAAGTTAAGCGGTTTAATGGCTGTTCTTGCCGTATGTATGATGAGTTCGTCTGTTTGTGCAGATGACGTGGCCGGCATAACGGATTTTGGTACAGCAGGGGTAAGAGCCATAACAGTAGAAAAAGAGAAGGAAATGGGGGAACTGTTCGTTACAGTTGCAAAGTCTCAGCTTCCTGTTATATACGATCCCGTTTTGGAACAGTATGTTGCTTCTCTTCTGTCCAGAATGGCTGCCAGGGCTGACGGAGTCAAATATCCTTTTGAACCTATAATTGTAGAAGATCACACCATAAATGCCGCAGCATTTTTTGGTGGAAAGATCATGCTTAACAGCGGACTGATAGTCGCAACCGACAACGAGAGTCAGCTGGCATCAGTTCTTGCTCATGAAATGACTCATGTCACTCAGCGACATCTTGCAAGAAGTATGGAAGCCAGACAGGATGCCATGGTCACGGGGATTGCAGGTATAGTAGGGAGTCTTATATTGGGAGTGATAAACCCTGCCGTAGGCATGGCCGGTGTTTCCGCTTCCATTGGAGGAATGGCTCAGAGTAATATCAATTATACCAGAGCGAACGAATACGAGGCTGACAGACTGGGTATAGATCTGCTTTATAATTCGGGGTTCAATCCCAATGCAATGGCCGATATGATGAGAAAGCTTCAGGTAAGAGGTGAAAATTTTAATCCTGCTTTTGAAATGCTTCTTACCCACCCATTATCTTCAAAACGTGTGGCTGAAGCTGAAAACCGAGCCAGATTCTATAAGGTTAAACCATATTATGAAAGCATTGATTTTTCATTTGCCAAAAGCAGAGTAGAGGTCAGGTACAGCAATATAAGCCCAAAGTTTAACCTGGAAGCTGCAAAACAGCGTCTTACCAAATCTCAGAATGATTACGGTGCCTGGTACATGATGGCTCTTGCGGCTCTGGAGCTTAATGATTACGCAACGGCAGAAAAGGCTCTGAACAAGCTGAAGGTTGATTACGGCAGAAATCTTTTTGTCATTGATACCTTAACAGATTTTTATGTTGCAAAAGGTGAATATGCCAAAGCTGAATCTCTTCTTAAAGAAATGATAAAAAGCAAGGGTGAACAGGAAGTTTTTATAGTCAATCTTGCAAATGTTTACATAGAATCAAAAAATTATGCAAAAGCTGAAAATCTTCTGAAGAGATATCGTCGCAATGCTAAATCAGTTACAGCGGATTCATTATTGAAAACAGCCTACATGAAACAGAATAAGACTTGTGAACTGTACCAGATTAACACTGATATTCTGGAATCGAAAGGACAGTGGAATCAGGCTATTAACAGTGTAAATGAAGCCCTCAGATACTGCAATGAAAAGAATACGGTTCTTCGACTTAAGGCTTTGGCTTCAAGAATTGTTGAAGAACGTGACTTTTACGACAAGCTCATAGCTCAGTAGTCTTATAAACAAACAGGCAACCAGCCGTTTCGTGAAGGTTGCCTGTTTTGATTTGCAGTATGGATTAATACATGATTGTGTACAGTTTACTACGATATCTTGACTGCTTAGGATCTCCGTTCATGGTTGAGATGATGTCCAGATAAACCTGCTTAAGGTTTCCAGCGTTGAGATCTTTTCTCAAATATCCCAACAGCAGATCCAGAGCATCTGTTGCTTTTCCGGACTGACTGAGTGCAGTACATAGCTTTTCAACGTTGTCCAAATCATCCGGATTTTGTTTGAGCTTTTCCTGAAGAATATCAATTTCAGGGTTCTGTTGATTTTTTTCAGCCAAAGTAAGTGCTGCTTCAAGATCGGTGTAGATTTTATCTAATCTGCTGTTAGGATCCACTCCTTCCAGTGCTGTTCTGGCTTCACTTAATTTTTTGGCCTTAATGGCAATTTCTACATATGCAAATCTGATATTGATATCGTTTGGTGCCAGAGCAAATGCATCTGCGATTTTTGCAAAAGAGCCATTGACGTTATTTTCGCTGAGTAACTTGGTTGCTTCATGAAGTAAAATCTGTTCTTTGGCTGGCATCAGTCCGGCAACAATTGCGGAGGCACTGTCTGGATTTGATAATTCAGCACTGCTTATAATGTCTACAGGTCTCCCATTTTTGAATACACAGATACTTGGCAGTGATGATATCTGCAATTGCATGCATATTGACTGGATTACAGGATCTGCCGCGTTACCTTTAGCTAAAGTCAGAAATTCATTCTGCTGGCCAACGGTGTTTTCAATAGCTGTAGTAACAGCTTGAGTCTGCTGATTATTAGGATCGTAAACATAAAAAAGGATTGTTTTTTCAGCGGATTTTGCAACAAGTTCTTCCTGAATATTTGATTGATTAACTTCTATAATCATGGGCATTTATCCTTTTGTATTGGATAAGGTGAAAAAAATATACTCTCTACAGTCTATTACATAGTGTCTAAGAGAGTATATTCAAGTACCTTAGTTTGAGAATTTGTTAAGCAGCTTTCTGGCTTTGATGAGAGTACTCATGTTTGGCTGTACTCTTTCTGAATCATTGTCCGTGTAGATTATTGTATTTTCGTGTTTGTCAAAGATAGTAGTCTGATCCGGACTTATGATGTGAAGTTCATCCTGGCTGCCACTAATTACCCAAGGCCTGTTTTGAATTTCTCTCAGGTTGGCACCTGTCGTGTAATCGGCTTCTTCATTCTGGATACCGAGAATTTCATGGGCAATGGTAGGAGCAATATCCTGTGATGATGTTATTGCAGAAATTTTGGCCGGAATAACGGCGTCAGGCCAACTGATGACAAGCGGAACATGGTGATATTCACGACTGTACTTACTGCTGCTGTCTTTAAAGAACTTGCTGATATTGTAACCAGAACTGGAGGTTACTATTATTACCGTGTTTTTGGCATATCCTGAATCAACCACTGTTTTGAACAGCTGTCCAAGTAATCTGTCTGTCTGATACAGACAGTTCAGATATCTGTTGTGCAGATGCTCGTCATCCTTGTCTTTATCAAGTGAATCCAGATTGATATTTCTTGAGGCAATCTGAGGCCTGTATATGATTTGAGCATCAGAGTCAAGATAGAGTGTGCTAGGTGATGTAAGTTTTATGGTGGTGAACTGTGGACGATATCCCCATTCGTCTGCAGATATCCACTTTACAGCATTCTGAATTGTTTGAATGTCGGTTGAATAAGATTTGATATTCTTGGGTCTGACCCCGCTGATAGAAGCCAGCTGTTTTCCGGTTGAGCTTGCAGAGCCGGTTATATATCCTGTGATTTTATAATCCTGCTGCAACATTTCTGTAATAATTACAGGAGAATACTTTTCCGCCTGAACAGTCTTTATGTATTGAGCAGGAATTCCGTAAATCATCTCGAAACTTGCGGAAATGTCAGTATCATTTCCTAGGTAGTTCTTGATATATGAGTCATGCTGTTTGGCAAAATCGGTCAGATTTGGCATATATTCTGAAGTCATGTGCTCGAAATTTAACCCATCAATAGTAATCAAGAGCACGTTGTAAGGATTTTCAGAAGGGGTTACTTTTATTGAACTGAGAGGGTATTTTAGTTTTTCTGATGTCTGGCTGACAACTCTCTCTATCTGAGTGCTCTCACTATTACCGGAATATACCAGAAGTCCGTGTTCCTTGAGGAAGGTATTGGCTGTCATTGGGTAGTAAGCAGGAAATATTGATTTCTGCTGCGTAATCGGGACGTATTTGTATGCATTTGCCCAGATATGCATGATGTGTGTAGTCAGAAAAGAAACAATGAAAATACACGTGAGGAATACTGTAATTTTCTGATACCTGTGAAGGTAGTGATTTCTCCATGCAAGTTTAGAGAAAAGATATTCTATGAAACCTACGACTGGTGTGGCTATATACAGAAAATTGTAATTCAGACCTGTGGAAAAACCTTCCTGCGAGAAGAAAATCTGCAGAACAGACAGATTAAGGTGGATTTTAATTGCCTGATAAAGTTTTACGTCTATCAGCATAACCGTCATGAAGACAGTAGCTAGTATGATGGATAAAACTCTGTAGGTTCGTGTGGATCTGCACAGGAATGTTAACGGGAAAAAAATTAAGATGTAGATGATGAATACTAGAAAACTGAAATGACCGAGCCAACTGATTATAAGATAGGTTGTTCCCAATCCTGTTGATGGGGTAGGTGCGTTATAAAGGTATGCACAACCGATAAGCAGAGCAAGAAAAATATTCAGCAGAACAAACCAGTGTCCCCAGCTGATTGAACGGGAAACTTCATCTTTGTATGTGAAATAGCTACTGTAATTAATACTGTTCATTTCAGAAATACCAAAGCACAACCATAAAGTATAATACAGGATTTATCTGAAAATAATCATATCTGTCATCCCGTACGTTTTACATATTTTACTACATATATTAAAAATTGGGCGATTTAAAGTTTATAAATGGGAATAAAGACCAGAATAACTCTTTGTGCAGGTTGCTCAGTATTGCGTCTGGAGAATGCGCTGGTGCAGTTAAGTAATATTTTAGATTTATGCTTTTGTATAATATTTTAATACTTAGATATTGGTGCATGATTAAGATTTTTTTATGATGTCTGAATTAATCCTGTGAAAAGTGTTTTTGTATAACGTATATCCCGCTTATAAATAAAGAGATATAAATATAGGTGAAATAGTATTTGTAAAGCAAATACTAGTTATATCGGTAAATTATTTATGTTGCATTTCAATGAAAAACAATTCAAATAATTTAATGTTTTAAAAAGAATACCTGTAATAGGCGAAATAAATATTATTTTGATGTCAGGTCATTTATTTAAAAATGATGAAAAAGTAATCAAACGAAATAAAATAATTCATTTTTAATTGTGTGAAAACACTTTCACTGTTAGAGTATGAATTGTGATATTGATCTATTAAAATTTTTTGTTACCTCGGTGCCCTCGAAAAGTAAACAAGAAGTTAATGGGTTTACTAATTAGAGATACTGTTCAAAATTTGAGTAATGGTATGATTTAACGTCATTGTTTGTGGTTTAACATATTAGAATAAACAATTGTTTCGCTGTTTGAATTAATCCTGCGAACTGTTTGAATTAATTTGTTTTTACGCCAGTAGGACAGTGATTATGAGAAAGATATTGTTATCAGCTATTGTGACTGCTGTAGCCATGGGTTTTTTCGGTTCTGCGGTTGCGGAAGGTATTGAGGGTACACATCTTACGGTGTGGGTTAATGGCGATAAGTCGTACAAGGGGATTGAAAAGGTCGGTGAGAGATTTGAAAAGGATACCGGGATTAAAGTAATTGTTGAACACCCGGAACAGCCGGTTATCAAATTTCTGCAACATGCTGCTTCAGGCAATGGCCCGGACTTGTTTATGTGGGCTCATGACAGATTTGGTGAGTGGGTTCAGGTTGGAATTCTCACACCTGTTGAACCTACGCCGGAAGAATTTGACAGATTTCAGTCTGTTGCCTGGGAGGCTATGAAAGTAAAAGACAAGTACTACGGATATCCTGTTTCCATTGAAGCAATCGCTTTTATGTGTAACAAGGATTTGGTGCCGGAAGCTCCAAAGACTTTTGAGGAGCTTGTAGAGCTTGACGAAAAATTACAGAGAGAAGGGAAACACGCCATAGTTTGGGATTATAACGATGGTTACTTTACTTATCCTATTCTTTCAGCAAACGGCGGTTATTCGTTCAGAAAAAATGAAAATGGCGAATATGATGTTACCAAAACAGGTATTAATAGTCCTGGTGCAGTTAAAGGTCTGGAATACATAGTTAATCTCATTAGAGATGAACATATGCAGACATGGGAAGAATTTCCAAAAATGGAAAAGAAATTCATTGACGGTAATGTAGGCTGCATTATAAACGGAGCCTGGGGCTGGGAAAGATACAGTAAACTTAACTATTCTGTTAATCCGTTCCCTACGCTTGATGGTAAACCTGGTAAACCATTTGTCGGTGTGTTGGGGATGACGATAAATAAAGCGTCACCTAACAAGGAAGCTGCAAAGAAGTTTCTGCTTGACTACCTTTTGACTGACGAAGGTCTTGAAGAAATGAATAACGATCGTCCGTTAGGCGCTGTTGCATTGAAGTCGTATCAGGCAAAGCTTGAGAAGGATCCGCGAATAGCGACAATAATGTATAACGCGGAACACGGGGATCTGATGCCGAATATCCCTGAAATGAATAAATTCTGGAGTTCTCTGCAGACGGCCTTAAAAAATGCGACAACTGGTCGTCAGTCAGCTAAGAAGGCTTTGAAAATAGCTGAAGAAAGAGTTTTAAAGAAATAGTAGAGCCGTGAGTGTGTCTGCAGTGCTGCATTATGTGGTGGAGACATGTAATTGCGTGTGATCGAAACTGCTTTCAGTAGGTCTGAATCACATAAAAAACGCAACTAATGCACTCATAATGAGATACATGTTAAAAAAATGCAACTTTTTATTATTTAAAAAAATGCATATGTTCTATTATGTTATCGTTAAATTCGGTTTGAGGCCGATGTTTATTAATACTAAGTAAGGAAATAGACTAATGAAAAAAACTATTTTAGCTACTGTTGTAGGCTTGGCTGCTTTTGGTTTTGCACAGGTTGCTTCTGCATCAGGTATTGAAGAAGGTCAGTTAACAATTTGGGTTAACGGCGATAAGTCATATGACGGTATTGCTAAGGTTGGTAAGAAGTTTGAACAGGCTACCGGTGTTAAGGTAACTGTTGCTCACCCTGACCAGGTTGAAGTTAAGTTCCAGCAGAACGCTGCATCTGGTAACGGTCCTGATATTTTCATGTGGGCTCATGACCGTTATGGTGAATGGGTTAAGTCTGGTCTTTTAACTCCAATTGAACCAACCAAGGAAGAATTAAACAAGTTCCAGGACGTTGCTTGGAAGGCTATGACTGTAGATGGCAAGATTTACGGTTACCCAGTATCTATTGAAGCTATTGCTTTAATTTGTAACAAGGATATCGTTAAGGATGCTCCTAAGTCATTCGAAGAACTTGTAACTCTTGATGACCAGTTAAAGAAGGACGGCAAGCGTGCAATTATGTGGGATTACAATAATGCATTCTTCAGCTATCCATTACTTTCTGCTAACGGCGGTTATGCATTCAAGAGAAATGCAGATGGCAGTTACGATGTTAAGGATTCAGGTGTAAATAACGACGGTGCTAAGGCCGGTGTTCAGTTCCTCGTTGACTTAATTAAGAATGATCACATGCAGAAGGGCGCTGACTACGGTATCATGGAATCTAGCTTCGTAAACGGCAAGGTTGCATGTATCATCAACGGACCATGGTCATGGGGTCAGTACAGCAAGCTTAACTACAGCGTTAACCCAATCCCAACCCTTAAGGGTAACCCAGGTAAGCCATTCGTAGGTGTTCAGGGTATGACCATCAACCAGGCTTCTCCTAACAAGGACTTAGCTAAGGAATTCTTACTCAACTACCTCCTCACTGATGAAGGTCTGGATGAAATGAATAAGGATAAGCCATTAGGTGCTGCTGCTCTTAAGTCTTACGAAGCTAAGCTTGAAAAGGACCCAAGAATTGCTGTAACCATGAGCAACGCTAAGATTGGTGACCCAATGCCAAGCGTACCAGAAATGAATCGTTTCTGGAGTTCATTACAGACTGCTCTTAAGAATGCTACTACTGGTCGTCAGACTTTAGAAGAAGCTCTTAAGACTGCTGAAGATCGTATCGAAAAGTAAGATAACTTTCTAACAAAGAAGCTCTGAGAGGAGCTTCTTTTATGAAAGACTAGAATTAAAAGCTTTAATATGAAAATATTAAAGTTTTTATTTGTAGTAAAAAGTTTTTTTATTACAGTTTTACAAGCTAAATTTAGAATAAGTTATTAGGGTATTAGCATGGATTCTATCGCTGTTGGTAAGAGAGGTAAAACCTCTGGAGGTGGAGCGCCTGGCTTAATGATACTCAAAGTTTTAATATCTTTAACAGTATTACTCTTTGGTGTATTCATGATAAGCTCTATGTTTACTCATGGTCAGTACGCTTTCGCAATTTTATTTACAATAGTCATCGCAGGTGGTTTACTTGTAGCATGGCTTAAGGGATTATATCCTCACAGATATATATTCCCTGCCGTTGCGGGTATGGTGGTTTTCATTATATTCCCGTTGGTTTACACCGTGTACATCGCGTTCACAAACTACTCTGCTAAAAACCTCTTCACTCTTGAAAGAGCTGAGAATTACTTCCTCAGTCAGACCTATAGAGTAGAAGGTGGTGACTACGAGTTTAAGCTTTATGCAAAGGAAGGCAACAAGTACGTAATCGTACTTCAGAATCAGCCAGCTATGCTTGCTGACGGCAATCCTGCTGAAGTTCGCACCTATGCTTCTCCAGAAACTGTGTTCTTTGATAAGGAACAGATGGAAAAGCCTGCAAACAAGGCAACTGCATCAAAAGCTGTTATCCATGTTACTAAGGTAGATAACTCTTATACTCAGGATATGGAAGATTGTGGTATTAAGTGTAAGACTCAGTTCAGAGATTACTTAAAGTCTATTAAGATTAAGATTGATAATCAGGAACTTACTTACACTGGTCTTAAGACTTTCAGTGCTGTTAAGAACAGATACGTTCGTCAGAAGGAAGTTGTTCTTGGCAACCAGGAAAGATTAAGCAATCCACACATGCTTAAGGATCTTTCAAATGATTCTTTAATCGTTCCTGATATGGAAGATGGTTATTACAAGACTATCGATACTCAGACCGGTAAGCCAGTTGGAGAAAGAATGGCTCCAGGTTTCCGCGTTGGTATCGGTTTTGAACACTTCAAGAGAATTTGGAACGATAAGAGTATTTCTACTCCATTCCTTAAGATTTTCATTTGGACTGTTTGTTTTGCTGCTTTAACCGTATTCATTACTCTTGCTATCGGTATGGTTCTCGCTTGTCTTGTTCAGTGGGAATTCTTAAAGGGTAGATCAATTTATCGTCTGATTCTGATTCTTCCTTATGCAGTACCATCATTCATTTCAATCCTGGTATTTAAAGGTTTGTTCAATGAAAACTTTGGTGAAATCAACCGTATTTTAGACTTCTTCTTTGGTTGGAGACCAGAGTGGTACAATGAAGCCGGCTATGCTCGTTCTATGATTCTCATCGTAAACGCATGGTTAGGTTATCCATACATGATGATTCTTTGTATGGGTCTGTTAAAGGCTATTCCTGATGATCTCTATGAAGCATCAGCAATGGATGGTTCAGGTCCTCTTCAGAACTTCCTGAAGATTACTCTTCCTCTTTTAATGAAGCCTTTAACTCCGTTACTCATTGCTTCATTTGCATTTAACTTCAATAACTTCGTGTTAATTATGCTGTTAACTAACGGTGGTCCTGACTTCTTACCAGAAGACGGTGTGGTTACTACTGCAGGTTCTACTGACTTGCTCGTATCTTATACCTACCGCTTAGCATTCGAAGGTGGTGCTGGTGGTAATGACTACGGTCTGGCATCTGCAATTGCTACTACTATCTTCATTTTAGTAGGTGCTTTATCTATAGTTAACTTAAAGCTTTCTAAGATGGGGGCTAGGGACTAATTATGGCAATCGTACAACCTAAGTCAATAAAGTATCGCATTATTGCTACTCACATTGTAATGTGTTTGTTCTTACTTGCTGTTCTGTTTCCGTTATACATGGTTGTGATGATTTCATTCCGTGAAGGTAACTTTGCAACCAACGTATCAGACAGTTTTTACGACCTCTTTTTACCAAGATTGGATTCGTTAACACTGGATCACTGGAAACTTGCATTCGGTATTTCATATGTAGATGCTGATGGTGTAGAACATATGCCTCCATTCCCTGTATTAAAGTGGTTATGGAACTCTATCATTATTTCGTTCTTCACTGCAGCGTTTATCGTACTGCTTTCAACAACCAGTGCTTATGCGTTTGCTCGTTTGAACTTTAAGGGTAAGACTACACTTTTAAACTGTATGCTGATTTTCCAGATGTTCCCTTCAGTGCTTGCACTCGTTGCTATCTATGCATTGTTTGATAACATCGGTGAATATCTGCCTTTCATCGGTCTTGACACCAGAGCAGGTCTGATTCTTTCATATATGGGTGGTATTGCACTTCATATTTGGACCATCAAGGGTTACTTTGAAACCATCGATGCTTCACTCGAAGAAGCTGCAGCAATCGACGGTGCTACTCCTTGGCAGGCTTTCAGACTCGTACTTTTACCTCTGTCAGTGCCAATTCTCGCAGTAGTATTCATCCTTGCATTTATCGGTACTATTACTGAAGTTCCAGTAGCAAGTATTCTGTTAAATGACGTAGATAACTACACCCTTGCTGTAGGTTCTCAGCAGTACCTTGCATCTCAGAACAAGCTCTGGGGTGACTTCGCAGCAGCGGCTGTTATGTCAGGTTTACCAATTACCATCGTATTTATGTTAGCTCAGCGTTGGTTAGTTGGTGGTTTGACTGCCGGTGGTGTAAAGGGTTAATTGATATTTTGCAATGCGGTGTCTAGCGCACCGCATGTTATAAAAGATTTTTATGGAGCTTTAAATGGCTGAAGTTACTTTAACAAACGTTCTTAAGAACTATAATCCAAGTTTATTAAAAGATACCTTACGTAATATCAACCTTGACATCAAAGACGGCGAATTCATCGTATTCGTTGGTCCATCAGGTTGTGGTAAGTCTACTCTTCTTCGTATGATTGCCGGTCTTGAAGATATCACTTCAGGTGAATTAAAAATCGGTTCTAAGGTTATGAACGACGTTCCTCCTGTAGATCGTGGTGTAGGTATGGTGTTCCAGTCATACGCACTTTATCCACATATGGATGTTCGCCAGAATATGGAATTCGGTCTTAAATTAAAGAAATTCGATAAGGATACCATTGAAAAGCGTGTTAATAACGCTGCTCAGATCCTTGGTCTTGATGCTTTAATGGATCGTAAGCCAAAGGCTCTGTCAGGTGGTCAGCGTCAGCGTGTTGCTATCGGTCGTTCTATCGTTCAGCAGCCAGACGTATTCCTCTTCGACGAACCTTTATCAAACCTCGATGCCGCACTCCGTGTAAAGATGCGTATCGAAATTGCTAAGTTACACAAGGAATTAAATTCAACCATTATTTATGTAACCCATGACCAGGTTGAAGCTATGACCTTAGCTGACAAGATTGTTGTTTTAAGTCCGTTAAAGGAATCTGCAGAAACCAATCTTGAACAGTTCGGTACTCCACTTGAACTTTATCATAACCCAACCAATAAGTTCGTAGCTGGCTTCATCGGTTCTCCAAAGATGAACTTCCTCAAGGGTCAGTTAATTGAAATCGGTGAAGAAACCTGTAAGGTTAAGCTTAACACCGGTGACGTAATTACTGCTTGTGTTGATGCTCGTCGCGCTAGCGTTGGTGATAAGGTTGAATTAGGTATTCGTCCTGAACACTTGGTTCCAGTTGAACACCCTGATTCAAAGAGCCGCTTATCAGGTATGGTACAGGTTGCTGAACACTTAGGTGCTGAAAGCTTCGTATACCTCGATGTAGATGGTGAAGACTTCACTGTTAAGGCTGCATCTGAAATCCCTGTTGATACCGGTGACTCTCTTGAAGTTGGTATTCCTGCAGAAGCTTGCTACCTCTTCGATTCACAGGAAAAGGCATTTAAGAGAACTGCAAGATATAACAGAACCTAATAATTAGCTTGTAATTTATTTCAAAGCGACACCTGTGTGTCGCTTTTTTTATCGTTTGGTCATTCAAAAAAAAGTGAACCATACCAGTATGATTCACTTTTTTTATATTTTATTAGAGACTTTAGTTATTATTTTGCTTCAATCTGACTTAAAAATTCTTTCAGCCTTTCATTTTTAGGGTGGTTGAATATTTCGTCAGGACTTCCCTGTTCCTGAATCCCTTTATTATTGAAGAACAACACGCGGTTTGAAACGTTTTGGGCAAACTTCATTTCATGAGTAACTACAACCATAGTCATTCCCTCGTCAGCAAGTTCTTTCATCATGTTCAGTACTTCGTTCACCATTTCAGGATCCAGCGCGCTTGTGGGTTCATCAAACAGTACAATAGATGGTTTCATTGCAATGGTTCTTATTATTGCTACTCGCTGCTGCTGGCCTCCTGACAGCTGTGCAGGGTACTTGTGTGCATGTTGTGCCAGCCCTACCCTTTCAAGCATGTTCATAGCCCATGCGTCTGCTTCATCCTCTGTGTATATCTTATGAAGAACAGGAGAAAGCGTTATGTTCTGTTTTACCATCATATTCTGGAACAGATTAAACTGCTGGAATACCATTCCGATTTTTGGAATTATTTCGGTAAGTTCTTTTTCATTGAGCGATGATAATTCAGTGTTTCCAAAGAAAATTCTGCCTGATGTAGGTTTTTCAAGCAGGTTAAGCATTCTGATAAACGTTGATTTACCACACCCTGAAGGTCCGATAACTGCGATAACATCTCCCTTGTTTATGTCAATGGAAATGTTATTTAATACTTCGTGATCTCCGTATTTTTTGCAGATGCCGTCAATCCGCATAACCGGTATGTTATCGTTCATTTTTCTTTAAATTCCTTTCTAGACGGGCCACACATGCTGACAGTGTGCCTATAATAGCTAAATAGATTAAAGCAACCGCAAGAAGTGGCATGAATGCCTCGAATGTTGTGTTTCTGATAACAACACCTCCTCTGGTCAGATCCATAAGACCTATGTAACCGCAGATTGAGGTTTCTTTGATTAATGAAATTCCTTCATTAGCTAGTGCTGGGAGATTATTCTTGAAAGCCTGCGGTAATATTATGTGTCTTATAATGGTAAATGGTTTTAATCCCAATGCATATCCGGCTTCAAACTGTCCGGTCGGTACTGATTTCATCCCGGCTCTGATTATTTCTTCAGTGTATGCCATAGAGTTCAGACCAAATGCGACAATGGCTACAACAATCTTGCTTATATCAACTGAGGCAAAAATTATGTAGTAGATAATCAGAAGCTGAACCATTACAGGTGTTCCTCTGATTATATTAACGTACATTCTTATCAGAAAATTAAGAATTCTGAAGTTCCCGGTTCTGTTATTCATTATTCTTATTACCGCCATAACGGTTCCCCCAAGGAGTCCTATAATGGCGGAAAACACCGATATAATAATGGTTGTCATAAGCCCGGAAACAAGCATTTTCCAGCGATCTTCTTTAATGAAGTTATTGTAGAACTTGTCTGTAAATGAAGAATGATTCTGCACGGATGTTTTGGAATGGTCAGGTACTATTACAAAAATTTGAGATGAGCAGATGGTATGAGTGAAGTTTATAACCTTGGCTCTTTCCTCTGTTTTTGAAAAACCTGAAAAACCGGCATGAACCTTACCGCTGCTCACCGCATTGATAATACTGTCGAATTCCATGCTTTCGATTTTTAGTTTCATATGCAGACGGTCAGCAATAATTTTTGCTAATTCAATTTCGATGCCTACAATTTCATTGTTTTCGTAGTATTCATACGGCGGAAAATCTGGGCTTGTGGCGATAATAAATTCAGGCCCGTCATTGTTTACAGCTGTGTAGTGATAGTTATCTGTATGAGTTACATATGTGTTGTATATTCTTTCGTACAGCTTTTCATTATGGATATCATCAATGACTGTATTGATTTTTTCCATCAGTTCATTGTTTTCCTTGGGAAGAATAATTGCATATGACTCTGTTTTAAACGGTGTGTTTAGAATTTTGAGCGTAGGATTTTTTTCTACGAATTTTACGGCAGGAAGTTCATCCATTACTACAGCATCAAGTTTTCCCTGAGTAAGAGCTGCAATTGAATCGGGGGAACTGTTGAAGCGTTCAACCGGTGGACAGTTATGCTGTTCAAGATATTCATTGGTTGCTATTTCAACAGTTGTACCTATCTGAACTCCGACTCTGGCTTTACATAGATCTTCAATAGCTCTGACCTGATTTGAATGACTGTCGGTGTCGCAGGCTGAAATATTAAGTGCGGTTACCAGAAATAATATTGCATATGCAGTTTTTTTTAAAATCGATAGTGTCATGTTTATGGTTTGGGAGCTCATAAAGTAGTACTTCCCTGAATAATATTCAAATACAAAAATGTGGTTATTATACGCTCGATGCAGCTTTATATAAATGATTAAAACTGATTCGAACAGTATGTAATGAGTTTAAATCGTATGTAAAATTTGAGGAGACTATAAAAAAAGAAACCAGTACTCACGCATGTGCTGATGAGGACTGGTGTTATCAATGATTAATAACCATAGGACTAATGAACGTGGTTATTATATTAAAAATGTGAAATATGTCAATATTTTTTAATAAAATTATAAAATTGACATGTAATATTAAGTAAGTAGAATATTACAGGTCTGTTGGCTTATATTGATTTTATTTTTATTTACTGGTGAAATCATACTGAATTAACAGATATGTTTGGTTATTCAGTGAAGTTAATTACAGAGATTAACTTAAAGTATTTCGAATTTTGTTTTCAGGATACTTTTTTTGTTTGTGTATGAACGCTTTACATTACTGTAAGTTAGGCTGTTGTTTATTATGATGTTAAGATCAGATTTCTTCTATAATCTCCCTGAAGAGCTTATAGCTAAATTTCCTGCTGATAAAAGGACTCACAGCAGATTATTGGCTCTGAACGGTACAACCGGTGAATTGGCTGATTATCATTTCTACGATGTAGTCAAATTTTTGAAAAAGGGTGATTTACTTATATTCAATAATACCAAGGTAATTCCTGCCAGAATGTACGGACACAAGGAAACCGGCGGTGCAATTGAAATTCTGGTTGAGCGTGTTCTGGATGAGCATCGAGCCCTTGTTCATATGAAATCATCAAAGTCTCCTAAGGAAGGAGCAATCCTTAAGTTTGATAACGGTTATGAAGCAGTTATGCTCGGAAGACAGGATGCTTTGTTCATTTTGGAATTTACCGGTGACAAAACAATTTTTAACATTATGGATGAAATAGGGCATATTCCGCTCCCTCCATATATCGATCGTCCTGATGAAAAATTTGACCGTGAACGTTACCAGACCGTGTATTCCAAAATTCCTGGGGCTGTAGCCGCACCGACTGCGGGACTGCATTTTGATAACGAACTTCTTGCAAAGCTTGGAGAAATTGGTGTGGATACCGGATTTGTCACCCTTCATGTTGGTGCAGGGACATTTCAGCCTGTAAAGGAAGATGATATTTCCAAGCATCACATGCATTCTGAATACGCAGTGGTACCTGAAGAGCTGGTTAACCGTATTTTAAAAACCAAGGCTGAAGGCGGAAGAGTAATTGCAGTTGGAACAACCTCCGTACGTTCACTTGAAAGTGCGGCAATGAAAGCAGAAAAGAACGGCAAACTGATAGAACCATTTGCTGCAGATACCAGTATTTTTATTTATCCGGGTTACAAATTCAGAGTCGTGGATGCACTGATTACCAATTTCCATCTGCCTGAATCTACTTTAATCATGCTTGTGAGTGCTTTCGCCGGTTATGATCATACCATGAAGGCTTATGAACACGCCGTAAGTGACAGATATCGTTTCTTCAGTTACGGAGATGCCATGTTTATCACCCGTAATGATAATGCGGAAACTGCCGAAGACATTGAAAAGAAACTTAGAGGACACTGATTTTGGAATTTACTTTAAAGAACAAGTGCGGAAAGGCAAGACTCGGTGAAATGAAATTTGCCAGAGGCGTGGTAAGAACACCTGCTTTTATGCCTGTTGGAACCTATGGTACAGTTAAAGGCCTGAGTCCTGAGGAAGTTGAAGCAATCGGAGCTGACATCATTCTGGGCAATACGTTTCATTTATGGTTAAGACCGGGGTGTGACATTATGCGTCTACACGGTGATCTTCATGGTTTTATGCAGTGGAATAAACCGATTCTGACAGATTCGGGCGGATTCCAGGTATTCAGTCTGGGAGCTTTGCGCAAGCTCAAGGAAGAGGGATGTTATTTCCAGAATCCGATTAATGGAGACAAGGTGTTTTTATCACCGGAGGTTTCCATGCAGATTCAGGAAGCACTTGGTTCTGATATTGTAATGATTCTTGATGAGTGTACTCCTTACCCTGCAACTCATGATGAAGCGGCCAAGTCAATGCGTTTGAGCCTTAGATGGGCAAAACGTTCCCGCGATGAGTTTGACAGACTGCAGAACAAAAATGCTCTTTTCGGCATTATTCAGGGCAGTGTGTATGAAGATCTTCGTGAAGAGTCGCTTAAAGGTCTGATGGAAATAGGTTTTGACGGCTATGCCATAGGTGGTCTGGCAGTAGGTGAAAAGAAAGAGGATATGCATAAGATTCTTGATTTTATAACCGAAAGAATGCCTGAAAACAAACCTAGATATCTAATGGGGGTCGGGAAGCCTCAGGATATTCTGTCAGGAGTACTTCGCGGTGTGGACATGTTTGACTGTGTTATGCCTACGAGAAATGCAAGAAATGCACATCTCTTCACATCAGAAGGCGTGATTAAACTGCGTAATTCCAAATATAAGCAGGATACACGTCCTCTTGATGAAAAGTGTGACTGCTACACCTGTCGTCATTATTCCAGAGCGTATCTGCATCACCTTGATAAATGTGGAGAAATGCTGGGAGCAAGACTCAATACTATCCATAATCTCAGATTTTATCAGCGTCTGATGGAACAGATTAGAGCTCATATAGCAGATGGTACTCTGAATGAGTTCTCTGAGGAGTTCTTTAAGCTGTACCCGGCAGACAAATAAGTTTTCCCTACTCATGTGAATTACATGTGTATTTAACAGTGATAGCTGTCGGTTAAAGTTGGAAACCAGGGCAAGTCCCTGGTTTCTTTTTATTTGTTTATTCGGAATGTTTTTTTACTTTCTGTTAATGATTTACGGCAAAAAAATGTAAAAATCAGCACTTATGAGATATCACCGATAATCTTTTGAGAACAATTATATGATTTCTTTCGTTTTATGAAAAAGTGCCTGTATTAAATGATCATTCAGTCATTATTGGACACCTTTCATAAATAATTCTGTTAAAACCACATATTTCATATATAATGCAAAATCGTGTTTTATTTTAAAATTCGAGGTTGATAAAGATGAATTTATTTCCAACTGCTTTTGCAGAAGAAGGTGTTCCGGCAGCTGATCCTTCTCAGGTGGCTCCTGCCGCTCCTGATATGACCTTCTTCCTGTTAATGGGTTTGGCCTTTGTTTGTTTTTATTTATTTGTTTTAAGACCTGGTAACAAGAAGAATAAGGAACGTGCAGAGTCTCTTAAGAAGCTTGAAGTGGGTGACGAGGTTTTAACAAACGGCGGTTTAGTCGGTAAAATCGTAAAAATTAATGAAGAGCAGGGGATTCTTACTGTGGAAATCGCACAGGGAACCCAGGTAAAGATCAACAGACAGTACGTTGTAAGTCCTTTGCCAAAGGGAACTTATGATGAACATAAGGTTGAAGCAAACCGTCAGAAAAAATAAAGTTAAGTCCTTATATGTGTGTGGGTATTTAGAACCTACAAAGGAATTCAAGGAGTATAGGTTTTGTTAAACAAGTATCCTTTATGGAAGAATATCCTGATAGTTGTAGTACTGATTGTAGGTGCCATCTATGCTTTGCCTAATATATATGGTGAAGATCAGGCTATTCAGATTAGTGGTTCCAAAGGTATAACTTTGGAAAAGGAAGACTACGAAAAAATTGAAAATGTGATTAAGCAGGACTGCCCAGACTGCAAAGTAGAAAGAAATTTGGGGCAGGCGCTTATCCGTTTCAAGGATAATGATTTACGTCTTCGTATCAAGGAAAAGCTGGTTTCAGAATTAGGTGACAATTATGTTGTTGCACTTAATCTTGCAGCTGCAACTCCTGACTGGTTAAAGTCAATCGGAGCCAAGCCTTTAAAGCTGGGTCTTGACCTTAGAGGCGGTCTTCACTTCTTAATGGAAGTTGACATGGATGAAGCAATCAAAAAGATTGTGAACCAGATGATTCAGGATATTCGTACTGAACTCAGAGAAGAAAAAATCCGCTTATCAGGTATCAGAAGTGTGGGGCAGGATGTTGTAATTTCCTTCCGTGATGCAGATACCCGTGACAGTGCAATGAGACTGCTTGCGTCAAAGCACAATGACTGGGTCTTCACTGATGAGGAATCTTCATCATTCGAAATCAAGGCAGTCATGAAGCCTGAAAAGATTAAGGAAGTTAAGACTTATGCCGTAGAACAGAACATCAATATTATCAGGAACCGTGTAAATGAACTCGGTGTGGCCGAACCTCTGGTTCAGAGACAGGGCGCTGATCGTATTATTGTTGAACTTCCTGGCGTTGAAGATTCTGCTCGAGCAAAGGAAATTCTCGGCGCAACCGCAACTCTTGAATTCCGTCTTGTTGATCAGGCCGCTGATATTCAGAGTGCCGCCAGCGGTACCGTATCAGCAAATGATGAAGTTCTTGTTGACAAGAACGGCAGACCTGTTGTTGTAACAAAACATGTTATCCTTACCGGTGATCATATCATCGATGCAAAGAGCGGTATGGATGAAAACGGTCGTCCTGAAGTGAATATCAGCCTTGATTCCAAGGGTGGTAACACCATGTCCAACTTCACCAAGGATCATATCGGTCAGCCTATGGCAACCAACTTTATTGAATATAAGGTTGTTGATGCTCAGGACAGCGGTGACAAGACAGTTAAGTTCAGAAAGGTTGAACAGATAATCAATGTTGCCACAATTCAGGCCCGTCTTGGTAACAAGTTCCGTATTACCGGTCTTGACAGTCCTACAGAAGCTCATAATCTGGCTCTGCTTCTTAGAGCAGGTGCTCTGATTGCTCCGATTCAGATTGTGGAAGAAAGAAATATTGGACCAAGTTTAGGTAAACAGAACATTGAAAACGGTATGCGTGCAATGTTGTATGGTCTGGCATTCCTTGCTTTATTTATGTTCATATACTACGGAGCATTTGGTCTTGTTGCCAATCTTGCTCTTATTTTCAACATGATTCTTCTTGTTGGTGTTATGTCCATGATTCCTGGTGCCACCATGACTCTGCCTGGTATTGCCGGTATTGTGCTGACCATAGGTATGGCCGTGGATGCCAACGTTCTGATTTTTGAACGTATTCGTGAAGAAATCAGAAACAATCGCGGTGTTCAGCAGGCTATCAACCTCGGTTATGAAAGAGCTTTTGTTACCATTCTTGACTCAAACATTACCTCAATTCTGGTTGCTCTCATTCTGTTTGCGGTTGGAACCGGTGCGGTTAAGGGCTTTGCTCTTGTACTTATGATTGGTCTGATCTGCTCTATGTTTACAGCAGTTACCTGCTGTCGTGCGGTAGTTAATATCGTTTGGGGCGGACGCAATATCAAGAACCTGTGGATTTAGCGGAGGATAAAAATGTTTCAGATTATAAAACAGGGAACAGTAATTCCTTTCATGAGCATTGCCAAGCTGGTAGAAGTGCTCTGTATTGCAGCAGTTCTTTTCTGTATTGGCTGTCTCTGCTATAAAGGTTTGAACTGGGGCCTGGATTTTACTGGCGGTGTGGTTATTGAAGTTCAGTATCCTCAGGAAGCCCGTCTTGATGTTATACGTCAGGATCTGAACAAAATAGGTATTAGCAATGCCGTTGTTCAGAATTTCGGTACACCTAGGGATGTATCAATCCGTATTCAGCCGAAGGGGGATGAAAATCAGAAGGATATTACCGAAAAGGTAAAACAGGCTATTTCATCTGAAAATGCCGATGCGGTGGTAACACGTTCAGAATATGTCGGACCGGCTGTAGGTCAGGAGCTTGTTGTGAGCGGTGTTATTTCCGTTCTTCTGTCACTTGTAATCCTTCTCGTGTACATTGCTGCCCGCTTCGAATGGAGAATGGCAACAGGTGCAATAATCTCTCTGGCATATGACGTTATTATTGTACTGGGTGTGTTCTCATTCTACGGAATTGAATATGATCTGACTGTACTTGCTGCGGTACTTACAGTTATAGGTTATTCATTAAACGATAAGATCGTCGTATTCGACCGTATTCGTGAAAATGCAAGAAGACTTCACAAGATGGCAATGGTTGACCTGTTTAATATTTCTCTGACGGAAACACTGTCAAGAACAATTATTACTTCAGGTACTACTCTGATTACCGTAATTTCACTGCTATTATTGGGTGGCGAAATGATTTTCGGATTCTCTTTGGCTCTGTTAATCGGTATAATTTTCGGTACCATTTCATCAATCTACGTAGCTTCAACATGGCCTCTTTTACTGGGTATAACCAGAGAAAATCTCCTTGTTAAGGAAATAAAGAAGGATCATGAAGAAATTTCAGAAGCTGATTATTAATAATCAGAAACGCTGATTTATTTGAAAAGCTGTTCTCCGTGAACAGCTTTTTTTTGTTATGGGGTGCATGTTGCGGAATTGCTTTATAATCGTGGTTGCATGTCTCAATTTTTATGTATAACATACAGCGGATTAAGTGGTTAAATATTATAATCGACAGGTAGGCCTTGTTTAATAATAAGGAGTACTGAAAAGCATTGAGATAAGTCTGGTTAATCAGTCTGTTTATGTGTTTGTAGGTGTCTCCGGTATTACCGAAAGGTAGTAAACATCTCGGAAAATAGATAATGTTTAAAAAATTATTTCTTACAGCCTGTATGGCTGTAATGATTTCAGGACTTTCAGCATGTGCTTCAACCGGTTCTGAAAATTCAGTTGACGGTCATATTGATCCTGATTTTGTTAAAATTGAGCTTCCAAGGGTGATAACTCCCAATGAACAGCTGAATATGGTAAAACTGGCTCAGCTTCTGGGCAATCAGCGTTTAAATCATGCTCAGCTGAGTAGAATCATGTGGCATAGAGCAGAACTATACAATCGCATGGGGCTTGATTATCTGTCCATAATGAGTCTTCTCGCCTGCGTCAATGAAGATAATCAGAATTTTGACTGTTACCGTGATTACGGCGGGTCTCTGTATTCTCATGCCAAATTCCTTGAGGCTTACGATGCTCTTGATGGTGCCATTGAATTAAGTCCTAATGACAATGCTTCATATTTCAATCGTGGTCTTGCTCTTTATTACGGCAAGAGAGAAAAGATGGCTGAAAAGGACTTCTATAAAGTTTATTTAAGTGACCGTCAGGATCCTTATTTCCAGCTTTGGCTGTATTTTGCCGAGAATGCCTCTGATCCTGAAAAAGCCATAAAGAATCTTCATGACAGATATCGTATGATAAACGTGAAGGAGCTTGTTTTCGGAACCAGAATTATTGAGGTTTTTCTGGGAATGAAGACTGAAAAGGAACTGTGGGATCACGTGTTTGACGGGACAAAGAATTATTTGGAAAGAAATGAAAGACTCTGTGAAGCATATTTCTATATGGGAAAAATGCATCTTCTGAAGGGAGAAAAGACCAGAGCTTTGGATTATTTCAAGCTGTCAAGAACCACAAATGTTTCTTATTTTCTGGAATTCAGCAATTCGTTACTGGAACTTCACATGCTTGACGTCAATAATGAATATGATGATATTGGTTTTGAAGACAAGGTGCTTAATACTGAATCTGAAAACAGGGATTCGGAGAAATAGGTTCCGAAATAAAACATTGAATTGAAACGAATAAAGCCGGTAATACATAACTATTATGTGTATCGGCTTTTTTTGTTGGTACATCTTTGCTAATATAACCATTGAAATTTGTAAGGTGACTGATAATCGGAGAACGCAGATGTCAGACAATTTTGGTTCAGACAGATATTCTTGTCTGAATAACATGGTAATAATACTTGTTGATCCAAGCCATTACGGTAATATCGGTTCAGCATCAAGAGCAATGAAAACAATGGGACTTTCTGAATTAAGAATAGTTTCTGCCAACAAAGACATAATTACCGATGAGGCCCTGGCTTTATCCAAAGGTGCTGCCGATGTACTGAAAAGTGCCCGTGTTTATGACTCTCTGGATGATGCTCTGGCTGATGTTACATTTGTAGCCGGAACATCCGCTCGTCACCGTAGTATAGAATTACCACTGTACCAGCCGAGAGAGGCTGTTGAAAAGATTTATCCGCATATCAGCAATGGCATGAAGTGCGCCATCATGTTCGGAAGAGAAAGGACCGGACTTACAAATGATGAGCTGCAGAGATGTGATATTCATATCAACATAGATGCAAACCCGGAATATTCCTCACTTAATCTGGCAATGAGTGTGCAGGTGCTTTCATATGAACTGAGACAGGCATGTCTGCGTTCAGCGGAGTCTGATGTTCCTGAAAGTTTTGATGAAGGTTTGCGTAAACCGAAGCATTCAGATCTGGAACAGTTCTACAGCTTTATTGAAAAGAATCTGTGTGAGTGCGGTTTTCTGAAAAAGAATCATAACGGTAGCGTCATGGGGCAGATCAGACGTGTTTACGCCAAGTCTGATATGAGTGCACATGAACTTAGAATCATTTACGGGACTCTGGCCTCCATGCTTAAGTACAAAGCTCATGGAGAAAAATAATATTTATTGATTATTCAATGTTTCTGGGCATCAGCCAGTTCCGGAACATTTCACTATTACTCTGGAAAAAGATTGTGTGACTTTTTCCGGAGTTTCCTGTTTTTATGTCTGTAAGACTCCTGGCCTTTCTGAATGAGATTGGCATGGTGGTTGTTCATAATTCCTCGATTTTATCTGTACTGGAACATGGTTCTATGCGGTGTCCTGTATCTGATTTTTCAGCCTATATTGTTTATATGGTATGTGTGACGGCTGTCACTATAATCATATGGCCAAAGAATGACTGAAATAAGGGAATCTTATTGTGAAAAACAACTCGTTTATCACTAAAGTTTTTTAAAATTGAATATATTAATATGTTATATGACAACTATCACATATATGGTAAAAACAAGCATGATTATAAAAAAAATTAGACTTATCTGTTATGAAAAAGTTTTCTTAATGTTTTAAATTTGTTAAAATTAATCAAATCGGCAATGATTTTTGATCACGAAATCACTGTCATGATCTTAATGTCAAATTATATGTTGTTTAACTATTCAGAGTGAATCCATATGAGTAACAAAATGTTAAAAATCAATAGTCTTTCATTAGCTGTTGGTTTGGCAGTTGCTATTCCAAGTTTGGTACTGGCAGATAATGCCTATGCCGGTGACGTGATAGCTGCAACCCATATCTATCATAATCATATGCCAAATTTCTGGCCGTACTACAATACCAGTGAGTACGAAAAGGCTGCTGTAGGAACTCCTATCAGATATACCTATGATGGTCAGGTTTTCAATATTAAGAACAATCCACCTGCAGATTATCCTTATTTCCTTCCGAAATCAGGTGAGCCAATGCCTCATGATAATCTGCAGCAGTACTACGACAGAGATGCAAAGCGAAACGCATACACCGTTTGGCCGGCTCAGACAGCTAATGCAAATCACTCTGCTCATCCTCTGAGTCAGACTCAGGTAACCATGTCTGCTGCTGTTATCAATAATGTACAGAGCTTTGCCGAACTCAACATTTTTGATTTCTACAAAACCGGCTGGTCAAACGACTGGAAGTCAACAGTAGGCAGTCTGAAGACTACCAACGGTTTCAATGCTCTTGAACCAATTCATTTCACAGGTCACCATTCCATGGGACCTTTAGTCGGACCAAAATATTTTCTCAAGGATCTTATTTATCAGAACGTAACCCTGCAGCAGGATTACTTCTTAGGTTCACAGTTTAAATCATCAAAGGGATTCTTCCCGACAGAACTGGGCTTTTCTGAAAGACTTATTCCTACACTTGCCAAGCTTGGTATTGAATGGTCAGTAGTAGGTAATAACCATTTCTCAAGAGCTCTTACCGATTATCCTTACAATTATTCCAACCCTTCATACGATACTCTTGTTTCTCCTCCAAACAGAGCTGATCTCCAGAACACCTTTAGTAAGGGTGGCTGGGAATATGTCGGAATGAATCACGAACAGCAGACCATTCTTAATCAGTATCCGTTCTGTGCCATTCCTCACTGGGTTCAGTATATCGATCCTAATACCGGTAAGGCCGACAAGATTGCCGCAATTCCTGTAGATCAGAACGGTTCATGGACAGAAGGCTGGGAAGGTATCGCCGTAGCAACTGAGGAAATTGACCGTCCTAGTTATAATGCCGCTGCAGGTGACAGAACCATGTACTTTGTTATCGCTCATGACGGTGATAATGGTGAAGGTCGTGCAGGTTCAATTTCCACCTGGCTGGCTTCAGGTGAGGAATACAGCACTGCAGGTGTGGTAGGCATGGGTGTTGAGGAATATCTCAAAGCATATCCTATTCCTGCAGATGATATTCAGCATATTCAGGATGGTTCCTGGGTTGATACCCGTGACTCATCATCAGATCCTGACTGGTACCACTGGCATATTCCTATGGGGGTATGGACAAAGGGACAGCTGGCTGCTTTCAACAAGTCTTTGGGTACAGATTTCGAAGCTCCTAAGAACTTTGCCGGAACTTCTGTACAACATGCTGTTTCCATGGAATACGGCTATCATTATCTCGAAAGAAACTTTGCTCTGCTGCAGGCGGCTGAAAACTATGCCGAAACAGCAGAACAGATCTGGCTTGATGACCATCCTAACTACTGGTCTCCTTCAACCGAAGCGGAAAAACAGGTTACCTACAGTGGAAATCAGTTGAATCCGTACATGATGTCATACCCTGTTAAGGGCGATGAATCAAATGACTACAAGGGGGGCGCAAACCCTGCAGAGTTAGGTTGGTACTTCCTGATTTCATCAATTGACTCAGGTTTCGGTTACTATGATGAAAATACTGATGATAATGTTAAGCCTTCATTAGGTTTTAATCAGTCTCTTTATTTCACCGAGCCGTACGTTAAGGCAAACATTAGCAAGGACAAGACCGGACCTTCAATGTGGTGGGTTCAGCGTTATCCTACAAATCCAGGTTCAGCAAATTCCGGTAAGGCAGAAGGCTGGACTCCGATGTATGCCGATAATGTTTTTGCCATCTACACATATGCGTATGACGTAAGCGGCATCAAGGATGTTAAGGTTTATGTACGTCCTCACAAGGCCAAGAGCATGAAGCCTACCGACATAGCTCCAAGGGTATATAATCCTAAGAGCATAAGCGGTGCTGATGCATCTCAGGTAGGTGAATGGAAGGAATATCCAACCAAGGTAAGAGATCTTACTCCTGACATGAACGGCGTGGATTGGCAGGTTCAGATTGAAACCAAGAACTATGAAGTGCTTCCTGCAAAGAAGATTGGCAGCACATACTACGCATACATCAGTGATTACCGTGATCAGCTGGTTGACTACTATATGGAAGCAACCGATAACCTCGGTAATGTAACCAAGAGTGAAATCAACCATACCTATGTAGGTGCAGGCAGATATAATCTGGTGGACGGAGCTTATATTGAAGATGTTGACGGTGAAATTGAAGGTTCACACATGTTCTTCACAGACGGCTCAGTGGTTAGTACCGATACCGTAACACTTTATGCAAAGACTGATGATGATTCAGTAACCTCTGTATATGCTGAATACAAGGATAAGGGGGCATCAGACTGGAACAGTAAGGAAATGAAGCAGGTTAGTACAACCAAATACTTCAAGACCAGTATTACCTACACCCGTGATGCAACCTGTGCGGACATCAGAGTTAAGGAAAACGGCAGTTCTTCCTACTATAACGGAGCAAACGGTAACTGTCTGTCCAAGGGAACTTACATAATCAACAAGGACGGATCCATCACTGAAGGCGCCCCTCATGATATCGTAACACCGGTTACCTTCTTCTTTAAGCCTGCAAGTGAACTTTCAAAGGTATGTGTTCATTATCGCGGTACTCCGCAGACAGGTGATAAGGGATGGACTACTGTTCCTGGTGTTGAAATGTCTGCTGTGAAGAACGGCTGGTGGAGTTACACTGACAGTACCTCTTTCGGTGCTGAAATTTCCGGTCTTGAATTCCTGTTCAACGACTGTGGCAGTCAGTGGTTCAAGTCATCAAGCGGTGGAAACTTCACTTCTGCTACTGTTGGAGATGTTTGGGTTGACGGTACAAAGATGGGATCAGGTATCCCTGCTGAACTGGATACCGGCAACAAGTCTCCTGTTGCTGTGATTTCTGCTTCTGCTCTTTCAATCAAAAAGGGTGAAAGCGCAACTCTTGACGCTTCAGGTTCATCAGACCCTGACGGTTCCATTGTTGCGTACAAGTGGAGCACCGGTGAAACTACCGCAAAGATTACCGTAACTCCTGAAGAAACCACTAAATATACCGTAACCGTAACCGATAACGACGGTGCAACAGCTACCAAGTCAGTTACCATTAATGTGGATAGTGGTACTGAATGTGAAGTGGATCCTTTCTGGTATCTTTTTGCTGATTTTGACAGCTCTGTAAACGGTGCGACAGTAACTCTGTCCGACAGCACAACCTTCGGTAAGAGAGATAACTGTGATTCAGAAGTTGTTTCAACCGGAATTAAGGTTAAGGATCAGTGTCTTTACGAATTCGGTTCAGTTGCAAATAATTCATGCGGCCTTGTTTACAAGTGGGATTTCGGCGACGGCACCACTTCAGATGAAACCTTCAATGTATCTCATACATATGAAAAATCCGGTACATATGATGTTGTGCTGAAGATTTACGAAGGAAATTCTGTTGAAAATGTTCGTATAGCCACCAAAAAGGTTTCTGTAGAAGTTTCTGCACCTGTAGTGTTACCTGTTGCCAAGATTTCAGCTTCAAAGACTGAAATCACCAGGGGTGAAACCGTAACTCTTGACGGTTCTGCTTCAACCGGTGACGATATTACCTACAAGTGGAACACCGGTGCAACCACTCCTTCTATTACCGTAACTCCGGATGCAACAAGCGTTTACACTCTGCAGGTTGTAGATAAGAACGGTAACAAGTCAGAACAGGCAAGCGTAACCATTACAGTTACCGATGTTGAAAATCATGCACCGAAGGTTACTCTGGTAACATCTGCAGATAACAGTAACAGAACTGTTAAGAGCGGTACTACCGTAGTTCTTGATGCTTCAGGTTCAACTGACGAAGACGGTGATGAATTATCATACTTATGGTCAAATCAGAAGACTTCTTCCAGCATTTCTGAAACCCTGTATGAAACCACTACCTTCACTGTTAACGTAACCGACAGCAATGGAGCCACCACCCAGGGCTCAGCAACCATTACCGTTGTTCCTGCTACTGAAAATATGGCTCCGGTAGCCAGAATCAGTGCAGGCCAGACTGAAGTATCCGTGGGCTCCAATATAGTGTTTGATGGTTCAAGGTCTACTGACGACAAGGCCGTTAAGAGCTATGAATGGTCTGTGAACGGAAACAGAGTAAGTACCAACAGCAGTCTGACCTATACATTCAATACTGAAGGTACATATCTGGTATCTCTGACTGTTTACGATGAAGAAGGTCTCTCTGGAACTGAATCAGTATCAGTTAGGGTTGTTGGTGCCAATGTTCCTGTTGTTGAATTTACCTTAAGTGGTGATACCATCGTTGATCTTAACAAGAACGTACTGTTCACCACCACCCTTGTAAATGCAGAAGCTGCATCTTATGTCTGGTACATCGACGGTGAAAAGGTAACCGGTTCAGACAGTTCACTTAACTATGTGTTTACCACTGTCGGTTCACATGAAGTTAAGGCTGTTGTTACTGATAAGAACAATGAAGAACACAGAGCCTCATTACTGGTAACAGTGTCAGATCCATATGTAAACACTCCTGTGGGCATTGACGCAGGAAGCGATAATCAGACTGAAGGCAACAAGATTAACTTTGTTCAGTCTTCATCTGACGATACCACTCCGGTCAAACTGACAGAGCGTCAGCCTTTAAGCTTCATTATTACCAATATTTCTCATGAAGCTACTGTTCAGGTTGTAAAGCTTGCCGATAATACAAAGGCTGCCGGTTCTGAGCAGGTTTGTCAGATTTTCAGTGGCGGTGCTGTAGACTGTTCGGCTACCGACGGTGTTGATTACCTCCAGGTTTCAAATGACACCAAGGTTTATCTGAAGTTTATTCAGACCGGTTCATATCAGGTAAGAATTTCAGGTAAGAACCTTTCAGAAAATGATTTCAGCGGTTACATTCCTCTTACCGTAACATCTGAATCTACTGATGAACCTGACGAAGGATCAACTGATGATGGAAACAGTAAGTCTTCATCAGGCGGTAAGGGCGGTGGTGCCATCGGCATCTTCGATCTTATCCTCATGGCCGGTGCCGGCTTCTTCTTAAGAAGACGCAGAAAATAATAAAATAACCTAGGCTAATGAAAAGCGGAAGATGGTTCTGATATTGTCTTCCGCTTTGTTTTTATGGTGTCAGTATTTGTCGGAATACGGATGATCTGGGGCCGTCGTGATATTGCTTTTTGAAGCAAATATCATTATTATATTGTGTAAGCTGTTGCTAACATATCCGGTAATATTAACAATGAGATATCATTACAAGGTTCAGGGAATTGACTGTCCTATGTGTGCGCTCGCTCTTTCCAGAATGCTCAGACAGATAAAGGATTTTCAGTCAGTAAATTTAAATATAATGACTCATGATCTGATAATATACACCTGGTTGGATCAGAATGAGCTGGACATTGTTCTAGGCAACAATGCTTTTTCTGCTCATGGACAGCTCACATATAAATTCATGGATGCAGCCTAGGCAGTTTGATCGTGTTAAACATGAAACCGGAATACGCAATGACTGATATAAACAAAAATTTAAATGAGTGCTTCACTCTCCATAATGCCAAGGCTGAATGTCTTGAAAAGCTGAAAAAAGCCAAGGTCAGAATGTCTAAACAGCGTCTTGAACTTCTTGATCTGCTGTTTTCAGGAACCTTTAACTGCACAAAAGAGCTTTACTACGAAGCTCAGGCCAAAAATCCCGAGCTTGGAATGTCAACCGTGTACCGTTTCCTGAAGGTGCTTTATGATATCGGGGTGATTTCCAATAACAAGCTGCTGGACGTGAACTGTTCAAACTGTAATTTCAAGCTGGCTTCCCTCAAGAACAATCAGGGACAGGAGCTTAAGGCGGACGGACTTGATCTGCAGGAGCTTCTCAGACTAGGGATGGTAGTGAAAGGTCTGATTAAATCCGACGAAAAGATTGATATCAAAATGCTTGATGATTCAGTATATATCTCTGTTCATGAGGATGAAAACAAAAAACAGTAACATCGAAAAGTTCTGAATAAAAATTTTCTGTCTGCTGCAGGCATCCTGTATAATAAAACAACAATAATAATAACATCAATAAATATAAATCAGCACTGCTTGTTCTATCGGTTCTGTTTTAATGCTGATTACCTTCATAAGCAGTTTTCAGTATCTGTGTACAACTAATAGTAAGGAAATTTTTATGTCAAAAACAATCATTATCGGTGGCTCTGCCGCTGGAGCCGCCGTTGCCGCCAGGTTGAGAAGACTTGATGAGCACCGGGAGATAACAATTTATGAAAAAGGTCCTGATGTTTCATATGCAAGTTGCGGACTGCCTTATTTCGTCGGCGGTGTTCTTCCTTCCAGACAGTCACTGGTGGTTACTCCCGTAAAAGCCTTTGTCGGCAAATACAATGTAAACGTAAAAACTCTGCATGAGGTTACAGCTGTTTCCACTGAGAACAAAACCGTAACCGTAAAGCGTCTTGCGGATAATACGGTGATAACGGATACCTATGACAGTCTGGTAATTGCTACCGGAGCCTCTCCTTTTGTACCTGAAAGTATTCAGGGGACCTCGCTTCCTCAGGTAAAAACACTGAGAACAATTGAAGATGCAGAAAAAATCCGACAGGCGGTAACCACAGGGAACATCAAATCGGTTGTAATTGCCGGTGGTGGATTCATCGGAGTGGAACTTGCTGAGAATCTTGCCCATGCAGGCGTCGGGGTTACTCTTGTGGAACTGAAACCAGAAGTCCTGGGAATTATGGATCAGGAATTTGGCCGACTGATGACCAATGAACTGACAAGAAACGGAGTTGATGTCAGAACAGGTCTTGGGATTAAGGGGTTTTCCACCGCAAATGAAGAAGATGGAGAAGTACTTAGTGTCGAACTGTCTGACGGAACAGAAATCAAGGCAGGTCTTGCGGTAATGGCTTTAGGTGTAAAGCCTAATACAGCCATTGTAAGAGGTAACGGCATCGAACTTGATTCCAGAGGTTTTATTAAAGTAAATCAGGTTTTTGAAACCAGCGTCAGAAACGTATATGCCGCAGGTGATAATGTTACTGTAAATCATCTGGTAACCGGAAACAGTGTTTCAAGCACTCTTGCAGGTCCTGCTGCCAGAGGAGCCAGAATAATTGCCAATACCATTGCAGGTGTTGACGGAGCATCTGATTTTCCGGGAACATCCGGCAGCGGTATCGTGAAGGCTTTTAATCTTCAGGCAGGCATTACAGGTTTCGGAGAGGAGTATCTTTCTGGTACCGGACTTGTAAAAGACAGGGATTATTTTACGGCTTTTGTTTCTCAGAAGTCCCATGTGGCCTGGTTCCCGGGAGCAGGATTCCTGTTCATAAAGGGTATCTTCGATAAGCAGAACGGAAGAATTTTAGGTGTCGAAGCAGTAGGCTCATCATCCGTAGACAAGATCATTGACGTGGCTTCGGCGCTGATTCTGAAAAAAGGAACATTTCAGGATCTGACGGATCTTGACCTCTCCTACGCACCTCAGTTCAATGCTCCTAAATCTCCGCTTAATATGCTGGGATTTACAGCTGAAAACATCTTCCTCGGTCTTGAAAATCAGGTGGGAGTTGCCGAATACCTGAAAATTGCCGAAGGAAGAGATAAAAATCCTGAAGCTGATGACGGTTACTATCTGCTTGACGTGAGGGAACCTTCCGAGGTAACTGCTTTAAGACTGCCTCACTTCATCAATATTCCGCTGGGAACCTTAAGAGATAATCTCGGAGAGATTCCAAAGGATAAACTGGTGCTTATTACTTGTGCTGTCGGGGTGAGAGCCTGGAATGCCGCCAGAATTCTGGCAGGAAACGGCTACAGAACAACAGTTTTATCAGGCGGGTCTTCAATGTATTCACTGTATGTGAAGTAAAATTCCGGGAGTAACTTCAATATGAGGGATTCGGTGTCGAATCCCTCTGTGTTTTGCTGTTTTGAAAAAGCGGCAAAACATCAGCCGAGCGCCGTTCTATAAAACCTTGACGCAGAGTGATATAATCACTGCGTTTGAATTTGTTTTTTTCAGTTTTTTTAATTATCCTGTTCTGATTTATATTTAGGTGAAATATCCATGAAGCTTCCTGTTTATTTAGATTACGCCGCCACAACACCGGTGGATGCCAGAGTTATAAAAAAAATGTCTGATTGCCTGAGCCTTGAAGGTATTTTCGGAAATCCGGCTTCAAAGTCTCACGTGTACGGCTGGCAGGCTGCTGAAGCTGTTGACATAGCCAGAGGGCAGATAGCGGAGCTTATCGGTGCTGATACCAGAGAGATTGTTTTTACCTCAGGAGCCACCGAGTGTGACAATCTTGCCATTACCGGGGTTGCGCTGGCTCATATGAAGGGAAACAGAAAAAAAATCATAACTTCAGCCATAGAACACAAGGCAGTGCTGGATCCTTGTCATTATGTTGAAACACTCGGTTTTGAGGTGGTTTTCATGCAGCCTAATCAGGACGGTCTTATAACACCTGAAATGCTGGAGCAGGTAATTGATGATAATACCCTTCTCGTAAGTCTGATGCATGCCAATAATGAAATAGGTGTGATTCAGGATATTGAACAGCTGGCCAAGGTTGCAAAAGCACATGGCGCTCTGTTCCACAGTGACTGTGCACAAAGTGCGGGTAAAGTGGAAATAGATGTAAATACCATGCCTGTGGATTACCTGTCACTGTGTGCCCACAAGGTATACGGTCCTAAGGGGATAGGAGCATTCTACGTCAGAAAGGGGGCTCCGAAGCCTAATCCTGTCATCAGGGGCGGCGGACATGAAATGGGAATGCGCAGCGGTACTCTGGCTACGCATCAGATTGCTGGCATGGGAGAGGCTTTTGCTTTAGCGAAGGCTGAAATGAAAAAAGAAAATGCCAGAATTGAGGCTTTGCGCGACAAACTCGCCAGGGCACTGCTGGAACTGCCGGAAACTTCGGTTAACGGAACTATGGAACACAGGCTGCCTGGCAATCTGAATGTCACCTTCAGAGGAATCAACGGGGAAAACTTTATGCTGGCACTGAGAAACATCGCGGTTTCCACAGGTTCTGCCTGCACCTCCGCTTCCCTTAACCCGTCATACGTGCTTAAAGCTCTGGGGTTAAGTGATGCTGATGCCCACAGTTCCATTCGTTTCAGTCTTGGTCGTTTTACCACCGAAGAGGAAATTGACTACGCCATTGAAATTATTTCGTCTGAATATCTTAAACAGAGAAAACTCGGTAATCTCTGGAGCGTATAACGGTATTTCTGGTTCGCAGTCTGAAAATACGGAGACTGAGGTATGATTCCGACAGAATTCGTATGTGATAATCTGCGGAAAAATTAGTTTTAGGAACATTAAAATGGATAATACACAGATACTCAAGGTTTTTAAGGCAGCTCCCGGAACCGCTGCATATCCTTACCTAAAGGACTGTACTCTGAGTTATTCCGGTGAAGGAGCTCTGATACATGCTGACGACAGTGACAGAAAAAGTCATCTGAGAACAATTCAGGCCGCGGCCAGAACTCTTTCTTCAGCAGGATACAAAAAGGTTGAACTTGCCGACAGTGATTCTATGAAATGGACAAGAGAAGAAGCTTATGTATTCTTTCTCGGATTCCGCAGTATCAAAAACGGCGCTGACATAATATACCCTCATGATATTGACACTGATGATTTCAGAACGGAAAGGGATATTATTACCTGGCTCCGTGATACCATTGACGCTCCGGCCTCATCTCTGAATCCTGTGTCCTACAGTGTGTTTCTGAACAGTCTCAGTGCCATTGCAGGCAATTCTTTCTCCATAAAGGCCTATACAGGGGACAAGCTTCATTCAGAGTCTCTTGTCGGACTTATGACCGTAGGCGGCGGTAGTGATAATCCTCCTTGTCTGTATGAACTGGATTACAATCCTACGGGAGACGTGAATGCTCCGGTGTTTGCGGCACTGGTCGGCAAGGGAATTACCTTTGATACAGGCGGATACAGTCTAAAACCGTCTGATCTGATGCGTTCCATGCATTCTGACATGGGGGGATCGGCTACTGTCGCTGCATCACTTGCTTTACTGGCTGTACAGGGTTTTACTGGACGTGTTAAGGCATATCTGTGCTGTGCTGAGAACATGATATCCGGAAAGGCCATGAGAGTCGGAGATATCATCAGCTATCCTAACGGAGTTACCGTGGTTGTGGACAATACTGACGCCGAAGGCCGTCTGGTTCTGGCTGACGGTTTAATCAGAGCAGGCAGAACTTCAGCAAAGTATATAATTGATGCCGCCACACTGACCGGAGCTGCCAAAGTCGCTCTGGGACGTGATTACAATGCGGCACTCAGTCTTAATACCGGATTAAGCAATGCTTTTGTGAAGAGTGCTGCATCTGTGGATGAGGCGGCATGGGCTCTGCCGCTGGAAAAATTCCATTTGGGAATAGTGTCATCATCTTTAGCCGATATAACAAACTCAGCTTCAGGGGACGGTATTGCCGGAGCTACTTCTGCTGCGGCGTTTCTGAGCAGATTTGTTCCTTCAGGACTTCATGATTCCTGGCTGCATATTGATCTGGCCGCAAGTTATCGAAAAACTCCGAATGACATTTATCAGGTGGGAGCCATGGGGCATGGAGCAAGATCCATTGCCGCATTTGTGAAAAAGCTGGCAGAATAGGCTTTTATTTTTCTTTCGGTCAGAGAAAGCCCGGGACTGGATCTTTATGAACAATCCCGGGCTTTTGCATATACGAATCTTTTGAATACGGAATGCCGAACCGAAAGGTTCTGTTCTGTTTTGTCACGATTGCCGTGAACATAAGTATCCAGGCGTAAAATCAGCCTTTAATGTAGATATACATCAAAAATCGGCGGTAAGCAGAATTCAAAGATCACATTTTGAAAAATGCCGCATTACCTGTAATGGTTTTTGGAATTATTCTTGTTTTAAGTTTTACCTGTCGGTATGTGAGTTTTATTGTTTTTAGCCAGGAACTGCATGGAGTTTCGGATGAAACGGTTTATGCTGATTGTTCCGGAAATCTCTGTATTGTGGATATCTGTATGTAGTTCAGCAAGGAGGGCATATGGCATTAGAAAGAACATTTTCCATTATCAAGCCGGATGTGGTTGCTCGTAATCTTATCGGGGATATCTATCACCGTTTTGAAAATGCCGGTTTACGTATTGTGGCTGCCAAAATGGTTCATCTGAACAGAGAGGAGGCTTCGGGTTTTTACTGTCATTTACGTTCAAAGCCTTTTTTTGAGGAATTGCTTCAGTTTATGATGTCTGGTCCGGTAATGGTTCAGGTGCTTGAAGGCGAGGATGCGATTAAACGTCACCGTGAGATTATAGGTGATACTGATCCTAAAAAAGCCCGTGCCGGTTCCATAAGAGCTGACTATGCGACCAGTATTGATCAGAACGCCGTTCACGGCTCTGACTGTGTGGAATCAGCTGAAAAGGAAATCGCTTATTTCTTTACTGATGAAGAGCTGTGTCCTCGTACAAGATAGTCAGCCCGATATATTGGAAGATAAGAGAAAACTCGATCTTTTAAGTTTATGAATCAGTCAAAAGCCGGTTTTAATAATCGGCTTTTGTTTATTAAGGTTCTGAAAAAATTCAGCGTACTGATATTATACTTAATGTGTGGAGAGAGCGTTATTGACGGAGAATTCAGATATGAGAGAGATTCGAAACATAGTAATACTGACCGGAGCAGGAATATCCGCAGAATCCGGTATACCTGTATTCAGATCCGAGACCGGACTCTGGGAACAGCACCGTGTTGAAGACGTGGCTACCTACGAAGGTTTTTTAAGGGATAAGACTCTGGTACACGAGTTCTACAACAGAATGCGCCGTAACCTTGCAAATGTTAAGCCCAATCCAGCTCATGAAGCTCTGGTACGTCTGTCCAGAGAATGGAATAAGGGCAGTGTATCTCTGATTACTCAGAATATTGATAATCTGCATGAAGCCGCAGGTTCGGAAAACGTGATTCATATGCATGGTGAACTGATGCGTATAAGCTGTGAAAACTGCGGAGGTGTTTTTGACTGGAAGGATGATTCTTCCATTGATACCGTCTGTCCGAAATGCGGAAAGAAATCCATGCGCCCTCATATAGTGTGGTTTGGTGAGATGCCGTATGACATGGATTATATTCAGGATCTGCTGTGCGGCTGTGATCTGTTCATATCCATCGGTACCTCTGGTGTTGTTTACCCGGCTGCGGGATTTGCAAGGCTGACTCACGGCAGAGGAGCTTTCAATATTGAGTTTAATCTGGAGCAGTCCGCTACCGCAGGATATTTTGATAAAGGAATTTACGGTAAGGCCGGCACTACTCTGCCTGAATTCGTGGACAATCTGCTTAAATACGGAAATCTGGACTTTATAGAAAAGAGTATTTAGTTTTCATTGGAAAGGAAAATCTGTTTAAAAGAGAAAATTCCTGACTGGAAGCCCCTGATGACAGCAGGGGCTGGAATATGTTGTATTTGTGCAGTACTCCATGATTCCTCGCAGAAAATCCGTGGTGGCTTCCGTTCTGAATGTCAATATGAATTTATTCAGCCGGTCCGATTTGTTAAATTCCTTTCTGTATCAAACGTATTTCGTTCACCCCGATAAAGAATTCAGACTGTCAGCTGATGAATTAAAGTCGAGCGGCTCCGGAAATCATTACCGGAAAATATCAATGTCAGCACCAGCCGGATGATTGTTTAAAAGCTGTTTTCTGAAACAAATAAAAATAGGACAGGTATTGTGTATTCTGATATAATCACGCAAATAATTGTGTTTATATCAGACTTGGGTTATTCATTGTTATAATGGCAGAAAGTAAGATTAATTTATTGAATTTGGATCGTGACGGATTGAGGGCTTTTGTCGCAGATATGGGGGAAAAGCCGTTCAGAGCAGATCAGATTATGAAATGGATATACCATTTCGGTACTGATGACTTTACAAAAATGACCAATATCAATAAGGTTATGCAGGCGAAGCTTTCTGAATGCGCCTATATTCAGGCTCCTGAAATAAAAGCTGAATACCGCAGCGGCGACGGTACCATAAAATGGGCTCTGGATGCCGGAGACGGTCAGCTGATTGAAACGGTTTACATTCCCGACGGTGACAGAGCCACACTGTGTGTATCCACACAGGTGGGATGTGTCATCAATTGTGCTTTCTGTGCCACCGGCGCTCAGGGATTTAACAGAAATCTTACCACTTCCGAAATAATCGGCCAGGTCTGGAGAGCTGCTTCCGTTATTGGCTTTACCCCGAATCCGAAGTACAGGGCAATCGATAACGTAGTGCTGATGGGAATGGGGGAACCTCTTCTGAATTTTGAGAATACCGTCAGAGCCATGAAGATTATGCTGGATGATTTCGGCTTTGGTCTGTCAAAGAGAAGAGTAACCATTTCGACAGCCGGTGTTGTACCGGGAATCGACAGACTGGGAGATGCCATAGACGTGGCTCTGGCAATATCCCTGCATGCCCCTAATGATGAATTAAGAAGCAGTCTCATACCGCTGAATGATAAGTATAATATCAGCAGTATTTTGGCTGCCGTTAAAAGATATGTGGACAAATCAAATGCCAACAGCGGCAGGGTAACAATAGAGTATATTCTCCTCGCCGGTGTTAATGATCGTCCGGAACATGCGCATGAGCTGGCAAAACTTCTGGCCAATACGCCATGCAAGATTAACCTTATTCCTTTTAATCCGCATGAGGCAAGCAGGTTCAGCAAGCCTAAGGCCGCAGATATAGATAAATTCTACAGAATTCTCCTGGATTACGGCTATACTGTGGTTACTCGCAGAACCCGCGGTGATGATATTAAGGCTGCCTGTGGACAGCTGGCGGGTGAAGTTAAAAATAAAATCAAAAAAATAGCATCGTTTAAAGGTGCTGATTTATAAAAAATAATTGGGACTTTAACTAATGAACATGATGAACAAGTTATTACTGGCGGCTGTTGTTTCCGGGGTGCTTACAGGCTGTATAACCTCCAAGGAAATAATTGTGGGTCGTGATGAAAACGGCAACGAAATAGTGCGTAAGGCTGATGATATTGATTACAACAAGGCGGCTCAGGCACGTATAAACCTGGCCTACAGTTTTATGCAGCAGAAGGAAATGAGTGCCGCCAAGGAAAATCTGAATATCGCAGAATCATATGCTCCGGATCTTGAATCTCTGCATCTTGCCTGGGGACGTTATTTCAGCATCGTTGGTGATTATGCAAATTCGGAACAGAAATATCTTCTTGCCATAAAGGAAAATCCTGAGTCAGGCATGAGCTATACTCATTACGGAGACTTTCTCTGTACAAGAGGCAGAAGGGATGAAGGACTTGCCAATCTGATGAAGGCTGTTTCCCAGCCTAAGTTCGCTCAGATGAGTGTTGCTTATGAAACTGCGGCAACCTGTGCATATGAAGCTGGAAAACTTGATGATTCAAAAATTTATTTTGAAAAGGCCATGAGCTATGGTGGAAACAGCCCGTCACTGCTGTTTAATTATGCAATGTTCAGCTTTGAAAACGGGGATTATGAAAAAGCCGATAAACTGATGCGCAGCTATGACATGTACCAGCACAGGGATACAGCCCAGACCATTTATTTAAAGATAAGGATTGCCCAGAAAATGGGTGAATATGCTACATCTGAAATCTATGGAAGAAAACTCCTGAAGGGGTATCCAAAGAGTGAAGAAGCGATGAAATATAAAGCCGGTGAATATTAATTACTGGATCGAGGTATAAAGAAAAAATGATAAACAACAGTGCAAGCAGTGAAGCAGCTCAGTTGCTTGGAAACAAATACAGGGAAGCGCGCGAAAAGAACAACGTATCCCTTATTCAGGCATCAGAGCAGTTAAAGATTAGAAGTTATTTGCTTAATGATATGGAAAAAGGTCGTTTCGGTCATCTTAAGCTTGGAGACTGCCTTGCATATGCTAAGTACCTGTCTGCTGATGTTAATGTTGAAGAACTGAACGCCATTCGTCAGGCTCAGGGCGGAGCTGAAGAATCATATGAACTGGATAAGAGGGTTGTTGTCGGCGGTGGCGTGGTTATCGGAGTTGTTGCCCTTGCCGTTCTGTTCTTTGCCCTGTCCGGAAAGGAAGATAAGACTGAGGTCAGCGATAACGGAGTTCTGCAGCTTCCGCAGGAGCAGGCTTCAGGGGTAATTGAGCTGCCTGTGGCAAATCAGCAGGTTGACGTTGAATTACCTGTTCCTGCTTCTCAGAACGTTCAGCCTGAGAACAGTGTCAAGCCGGCTCCAGCCCCGGTTCTGAAACAGGATGTTGAACAGGGAGTTGTTGTGGGGCCTGAGCGTAAAGATACTATCGTTGAAGAAGAAATTCAGTTCGAAAGTCTTCCTGATGCAGACCCTCTGGATGTTCCTGTAGTTGCCACTCCGGCTCCGGCAAGAAGACCGTCTGCACCGGCTCAGAACACGGTGGTAATGGAAAAACCGGCAGCGAACAGAGCTCAGACTGATAATGTTAAACCGGCCGAAGCACCTGCAAAGAAGCCTCAGAGTGTTCCAGCAGCAGCTCCTGCAAAGAAGACCCAGAACACTCCTGCAAGAAACAGTTCCGTAAACCAGAAGCCTCAGGCATCCACTTCTCAGACAAGAACCTCGGTTCCTGCAAAGTCATCAGGTCTGAAATCAGGTCAGGTGGTATCTCTTGCAGATGAAATGGGATACAAGAAGTCAGCTTCCCCTTCAAAAGCCGCTCAGCAGAAGAGTGTGCAGAAGACTGCTCCCGTTAAGCAGGGAAATCAGAGCGTGAAAAAGACCGCACAGCCTGCAGTAAGCAGTACAAATGCCTCATCTGCAGCCAAATCCGGAAATCTGAAATCTGGTCAGGTTGTATCTCTTGCTGATGAAATGGGATACAGGAAGCCCGCTGCCAAAACAGCTCCTGCAGTAAAGGCTCCTGCACCTGCTTCAAAGCCTAAGGCAAATAACTCAGGAAGTCTCGGTCCGAAGATTACCGATCAGGCCGAAATCAAAAGACGTGCAAGTCAGGTTGTGATTACAGAGGCTGTACAATAAGTCATGATTACTCTAACTGAACAGATAAAAAGACGTAAAACCAGAAAAATCATGGTTGGCAATGTACCGGTAGGTGGGGATTCCCCGATATCGGTTCAGAGCATGACCAATACCGATACTACTGATATTGACGGCACAATTGCCCAGATTAGAGCCATTGCCGAAGCTGGAGCCGATATCGTGCGTGTGAGCGTACCGACACTGAAGGCCGCTGAAGCATTTAAGGAAATCAAGGCCGGTTCTCCGATTCCTGTTGTTGCGGACATTCATTTTGATTACCGCATAGCCCTTAAAGTCGCTGATTACGGTGCAGACTGTCTGCGCATCAATCCCGGTAATATCGGCAGTGATGAAAAGGTTCGGGCCGTGGTTTCATCAGCGAGAGAGCATAAGATTCCAATTAGAATCGGTGTAAATGCCGGTTCCCTTGAAAAAGAAATACTTGAACGCTACGGTGAACCGACACCTGAAGCACTTGTCGAATCTGCAATGCATCATATCGGAATTCTGGAACATCTTGATTTTCCGGATTTCAAAATCAGTGTAAAGGCATCTGACGTGTTTGTGGCTTATGAAGCATACAAACTCCTGAGCCAGAAAATTGAACAGCCTCTTCATCTGGGCATTACCGAGGCCGGTGGTTTCAGAAAAGGTTCAGTAATGAGCGCCATCGGTCTGTCATGGTTACTGAAGGAAGGAATCGGTGATACCATGCGTGTATCCCTGGCTGCAGATCCGGTAGAAGAGGTTAGAGTGGCTTTTGATATTCTCAAAGTGCTTAAGCTGCGCACCAGAGGTATTAATTTCATAGCCTGCCCGACCTGTTCACGTCGCGGTTTTGATGTTATCGGAACCGTCAATGAACTTGAAAAGAGACTCGGGGATGTTACAGAATCACTGAATGTTGCCGTTATGGGGTGTGTGGTTAACGGTCCGGGCGAAGCATCAAGAGCCAATCTCGGTGTCTGCGGTGCGGCTGAAAAGAGTTATTACTATGAAGACGGCGAGAGACTTGATAGAATCCCTAATGAACAGCTCATTGATGAACTGGAGAAAAGAATCAGGGCTTATCTTGCCAGAAACCGTAAATAGGATTATGAATTTGTGACAGATCGGTATTCAGCGGCGGCGGGACGAACAGAAAAAATAAAAACAGTTCCCGTTTATCTGTCCGCTGACAGCATGTCAGTGCTGATGTGACGGTCGGTGTTTTTGTTTTTAGGTTAATGTTTTTTTAAGGAAGCTAAATAAAGTGGCGGTTAAAATTAAAGCAATCAGAGGTATGAATGACCTGCTCCCTCAGGACAGCAGTATGTGGCAGCAGGTAGAAGCGGTTCTCAAGTCAACCGCAGCCTCTTTTGGTTTCAGTGAAATCCGTTTTCCGGTAGTGGAAAAGACCGGTTTGTTCTGCAGAGCCATCGGTGAAGTTACCGATGTTGTGGAAAAGGAAATGTATACCTTTAATGATCGTGACGGAGACTCTCTGTCTTTAAGACCTGAAGGTACCGCAGGCTGCGTAAGAGCATGTCTGGAAAATTCACTTATCCACGGACAGGAACAGAGACTCTGGTATACCGGTCCGATGTTCCGTCACGAAAGACCTCAGAAGGGCCGTTATCGTCAGTTCCATCAGTTCGGCTGTGAGGTGTTCGGTTTAAAGGGACCTGACATTGATGCTGAAATCATTGCATTCACCGCTGAAGTTCTGGCAAAGCTCGGTCTTACAGAACATGTTACCCTGCAGCTGAATTCTCTCGGTTCATCTGAAGAGAGAGCAGCCTACAGAGATGCTCTGGTTGCATTTCTGGAACAGCATCAGGATGTTCTTGATGAAGACTGCAGGAGAAGAATGTATACCAATCCTCTCCGTGTTCTTGACACCAAGAATGAAGACATTATTGCAGTTCTGAAGGATGCTCCTAAGTTGAGTGATTACTTCGGGGAAGAAACAAAAGCTCATTTTGCCGGCCTCTGTTCACGTCTTGAAGGACTAGGAATAAAGTATGAACTGAACAGTCGTCTGGTTCGTGGTCTTGATTATTACAATCTCACGGTTTTTGAATGGGTTACAGATGCTCTTGGTTCACAGGGAACTGTCTGTGGCGGCGGACGTTACGACGGTCTTGTTGAACAGCTTGGCGGTCAGAGTACTCCTGCCATAGGTTTTGCAGTCGGTCTGGAAAGAATGATTCTTCTTCTTGAGACTCTTCAGCTGGTTCAGCGCAAGCCTGCAGTGGATATTATGATCTGCGCCATGGGTGAAGAACCTGAACGTCAGCAGCTCAAGCTTGCTCTTGAACTCAGAAGAGCATTGCCGGGTCTCGGAATCATGACTCACTGCGGCGGTGGCAAATTCAAGAAGCAGATGGCTCATGCTGATAAGTCCGGTGCACGCTTTGCCGTGATTATCGGTGATGACGAAATCAGCAACAATGTATTAAGTGTTAAGGATCTGCGTTCAGGTGAACAGCAGACCATAGAAATGGCGGCAGCAGCTGCTTATTTTAAGAGCGTATTTTAACAGGAGTGAAATAAATGGACGTTTTTGAGGCTGATGCACAACAGAGAGAAGAAGAACTTCACAGATGGTGGCAGGAAAACTGGAAAAGCATTGTTATGGGAATTGTTCTGGCAATTGCCATTATTACAGTGGTTTTCATGTACAGAGACTATACTAAAAAAGTGAAGTATCAGAATGCTGTTGATTTCTATGCCATTGTAATGAACAGTGACCTGTCTGACGCCAACAGTGTTAATGACGTTAAGAAATTCATCGGTGACCACAGCAGTGACGTGTACAGTCAGCTTGCATCTCTTTCACTTGCCAAGCAGTATGTTGCCGAAAAGAAGTACCAGGAGGCTGCCGATCTTTTAAAGGCCAGTATCGGTGCATCACGTGACAATATTCTTGATGACGTAATCCGTCTGAGAGTGGCAAGACTCAATATTGAGTTAAAGAAGTTTGATGAAGCCAATGCTGTTTTAGATGCCATTACCAACAGGGAAGCATTCAAGTTTGAAGTTGCTTCACTCAAGGGTGATGCGGCATATGCCAATAAGGATAATGCGGCTGCTCTTAAGTTCTATGAGGAAGCTCTTTCATCAGCAAAGGCTGACGATGATACCAATGTGGTTAAGATGAAGAGAGATTCTCTTAAAACCGTTAAGGGTGTGACTGCGGTAAAGGCAGCTGAAAAGCAGGAAGGCGCTTCACAGCAGCCTGCAGCTGATGTTAAGGCTGAAGAAGCAGTGAAGGCTGAAGATATTGCTGCTAAAACCGTAGCAGCGGAAGAATCTGCAGCTAAATAGCAAAAATAAACATGTATTCTGTTCATAGCATGGTTTTACAGTAAAGAGATTTGTCGATGTTCAGCTTTTGTAAGAAGCAGCTAATTTCAGGAATGGCCCTGGCCGTATCAGTATTACTGAACGGCTGTTCCAATGATGTGGACGTATATCAGCCCGTGAGTTCTCCTCAGGTTGTAAACAGTGTGGCTACCAAGGTTGTATGGAGCCGTTCTGTAGGTTCCGGCGTTGGAAATTACTTCACCCGTCTTTCTCCGGTTGTTGATGAAGTAAAGGTTTATGCCGCGTCAAGAAACGGTGATGTGTATGCCATGAACAAGGATGACGGATCACGTGAGTGGCATCTGGATCTGGATGACGAGGATGAGAATGATGATCGTCGTTCCACCCGTTTGTCCGGAGGACTTGTGCTTCAGTACGGTGTGCTGTATGTTGCCAGTGAAAATGGGTATCTGTATGCCATTGATGCAGAAGAGGGAACACTGAAATGGAAGGCCAATGTAGGTCAGGAAGTTCTTGCAACTCCTGCCGTAGGTTACGATAAGGTGTTTGTTCTTACAATCAGCGGTCAGATGTTCGCCTTTAATTCAGATACCGGAGAAAAGGTGTGGGCCAACGGTAATGACGGTAACATGATATCGCTTCGCGGAGACAGTAATCCCGTGGCCATTGCCGACAAGGTTGTGATTTACGGTACCGCCAACGGCAAAATCAATATTGTTTCTCAGGAAACAGGTGTGCTGATACATCAGCTCAATGTCAATGTTTCCAGCGGTGCTACCAGAATTGCCCGTCTGAATGATGTTAACAGTACTCCGCTGAGTATTATGAATGAGGTGTATTCTGTTGCTTTCAACGGTAATCTGCAGGGATTTTTAATTCCTGAATTCAGCTCCATGTGGAAGAGACAGTATTCTTCATGTCTTGATCTTGCCAGCGACTCTACTGATATTGCACTGACTGACGTGTCCAGTCATATTTATGCGATTATAAGAGTCGACGGAACACAGAGATGGGCAAATACCCAGCTGACATATCGCAATGTAACTGCTCCTACGTACTTCAAACGTCATGTGGTTGTGGGCGACTATGAAGGATTTATCTATTTCCTGGATGATGCTACCGGAGAGATTAAGTCAATGCGTGAGCTTGACAGCAGCGGCATGTATACTGCTGCGGTGACAGATGATAACTATCTGTATTTCCAGTCAAGAGACGGAACTCTCTATGCCGTAGACATTGATGATGAAAATAAAGAGGATTAGTACTGCCGATACCCGTGTGCCGTCAGTGCTGATTCCGTTAATGAATTAACCGAACCGGCTTATCCTGAGGATAAGCCTGTTTTTTGATTATTAAGAGGAACTGAATTGTGTCCAAGGTTGTTGCTTTAGTAGGGCGTCCTAATGTGGGTAAGTCCACACTGTTTAATCGTTTGACCAAAACGAGGGACGCTTTGGTTGCGGATTTTCCGGGACTTACCCGAGACAGAAAATACGGTCGCGCCATGTATAATGACAGCGAGTATATTCTGATTGATACCGGCGGTATTGACGGCAGTGAGGAAGGTATTGAAACTCATATGGCCGAACAGTCTCTGCTGGCAATAGATGAAGCTGATCTGGTGTTTTTCCTGGTTGATGCCCGCAGCGGTCTGACCTCCGGTGATTACATGATTGCTGATTATGTACGCCGCCATCAGAAAAAGACCGTTCTTGTAGCAAACAAGATTGACGGCCTGGATTCAGACGTGGCAACGGCTGAACTGTATGCACTCGGCATCAGCGCGGTATATCCTATTTCGGCAAGTCACGGCCGTGGCTTAAGCTCTCTTCTGGACGAGGTTCTGGCTCCTGTTTTAGCTGACGGTGAGGAACATCTTCTTCCTGAAGCAGGTCCTTTCGATGATCCTGACGTTATTGCGTGGGAAAAGGGCTTTGACTTTCTGGAAAACGTTCCGATGGACAAGGAGGCCGGCGGCTTTGACTGGCATGCCTGGAAAAAGCGTCATCAGAATAAGGATGAGAATTCTGAGTCAGCCGAAGGGTCTGAAGAAGCCTCAGAAAAGAAAACTGCTGACAGCAGTGAAAAGGAACATGACGGTTCATTCTCCGATCTTCCGGTAAAGTTTGCGATCGTAGGTCGTCCTAATGTGGGTAAGTCAACCTTAACAAACCGCCTCCTGGGTGAAGACCGCGTTATCGTTTACGACATGCCTGGTACAACCAGAGATTCCATTTATATTCCGCTCAAGAAAGATGATCAGGAATATATTGTTATCGATACCGCCGGTGTGCGTAAGCGCAAGAAGGTTAATGAAGCTGTTGAAAAGTTTTCTGTTGTTAAGACTCTGCAGGCGATAGAAGACAGTAACGTAACCATTCTGGTTATTGATGCCAATGCAGGTGTTACCGATCAGGATTTAAGTCTGTTAAGCTTTATTATTCAGAGCGGTCGTTCTCTGGTTATAGCTGTTAACAAGTGGGATGGTCTGGATAAAGAGGTGAAGGAAAAGGTTAAGCAGGATCTTGAACTCCGTCTCGGCTTTGTGGATTTTGCTGAAATTCACTTTATTTCCGCACTTCACGGTACCGGAGTAGGTCACCTGTTTGAATCAATTCTGAGTGCCTACCGCTCAGCAACCACCAGAGTAAGCACTTCCAAGCTCAACCGTATCTTAACCATGGCCACTCAGGAGCTTCAGCCTCCACTTTCAAACGGCAGACGTGTTAAGCTTAAGTATGCTCATGCCGGTGGTTACAATCCTCCACGCATCATTATTCACGGAAACAAGACCGGTGATCTTACGGATGCGTATAAGCGTTATCTGAATAACTACTACCGTAAGAGTCTGCATATCATCGGTACTCCTATCAGTCTGGAATTCCATGACAGTGAAAATCCGTTTGAAGGTAAGAAGAACAAGCTTACACAAAGCCAGATCAGAAAGCGCAAGCGCATGATGGACTTTGTTAAGAAGGCTAAGAGAGACCGTAAAAAGAAGAAGTAGGTCCTGAGCAACTGAATTAGAGTCCTGACTTTTGAGTCGGGACTTTTTTTGCACCAGCGATTACGTATGACAATTGGGATGTTTATATGGCTGTCGGAAAGAATAATATATGTCACTGCGGGCTGTCAGGTAAAGACTATGGAAACTGCTGCGGAAGATATCATACAGGTGTTAAGGATACGGAAAAATCTCCGCTTGAGGTACTAATGACCCGTTACAGCGCGTTCTGTGAAGGTAAAGCTGACTATCTCCTGAAAACCTGGCATAAAGATTTCAGACCTGATATTTCAGCCAAGAAATTCAGCAGAGAAATCAAAAACGGAGGTAAATGGCTAAAGCTTCAGGTTCTTGGTGTATGGTTAAACGAGGATCGTACCAGAGCCATGATAAAGTATGAGCTGACATTCAGAGATGCCGGAGGCGTATGCAGAAGCATCTGTATATCCAGCTTCGTATACGAAGATGGAAAATGGTTCTACACGGATGAAGTGGATTCAGCAGATAATAATCAGCTACCCGGAGAACTTGATTCTAAGGATTCAGTGCTTCGTGAACTTGCTGCTATCGGTATTAAGGCGTAACTGAAACACTTATGTTTTTTCAGAATGCAGATAAAGAAGAAGGCCTCACAAAAATGTGAGGCCTTCTTTCTGCTTATGATGACTAAAGCACCATGTATGAACTAGGTATTAAACGATACCCTGAGCGTACATAGCCTTAGCAACCTTAACGAAGCCAGCGATGTTAGCACCAGCAACGAGGTTGTTCTTATCACCGGTGTATTCTTCAGCAGCAGAAGCAGCAGCGTTGTAGATGCTCTTCATGATCTGCTGGAGCTTAGCGTCAACTTCTTCGAAGGTCCATTCAAGACGCTGTGAGTTCTGGCTCATTTCGAGAGCAGAAGTAGCTACACCACCTGCGTTGGCAGCCTTAGCTGGTCCGAAGATGATCTTAGCGTTCTGGTAAACAGCGATAGCCTGGTTGGTAGAAGGCATGTTAGCACCTTCACCAACAGCCCAAGTACCGTTAGCGATGAGCTTCTTGGCGCTTTCTTCGTCAATTTCGTTCTGAGTAGCACATGGGAGTGCGATATCACACTTAACGTCCCAGATGTTACGGCAGCCTTCAACGTACTTAGCTTCAGGATGAACAGTTACGTATTCCTTGATACGAGCACGCTTAACTTCCTTGAGTTCGTGGATTAACTTGAGGTCAATACCGTTAGCATCGTAGATGTAACCGTTTGAGTCACTCATAGCTACAACCTTAGCGCCGAATTCAGTAGCCTTTTCAGCAGCGTAGATAGCTACGTTACCTGAACCAGAAATAACGGTGGTAGCACCCTTGAAGCTCTTACCGTTGGCAGCGAGAGCTTCTCTCATGAAGTAGCAGAGACCGAAACCGGTAGCTTCGGTACGAGCAAGAGAACCACCCCAGCCGAGGCCCTTACCGGTTAATACGCCGGTGAATTCATTGCGTAAACGCTTGTACTGGCCGTACATGAAGCCGATTTCACGACCACCAACACCGATATCACCAGCTGGAACGTCGGTATCAGCACCGATGTGCTTTGATAATTCGGTCATAAAGCTCTGGCAGAAAGCCATGATTTCACGGTCAGACTTGCCCTTTGGATCGAAGTCTGAACCACCCTTACCGCCACCGATAGGAAGAGTGGTAAGGCTGTTCTTGAAAATCTGTTCGAAACCTAAGAACTTGATGATACTTAAGTTTACTGAAGGATGGAAACGGATACCACCCTTGTATGGTCCGATAGCGCTGTTGAACTGAACACGGAAACCGCGGTTAACCTGTACATTACCGTTGTCATCAACCCAAGGTACACGGAACATGATCTGACGTTCAGGTTCAACTAAACGGTCCATGATGCCAGCCTTTACCCATTCAGGGTGTCTTTCTAAAACTGGTTCAAGAGTTTCTAAAACTTCCTGAACTGCCTGGTGGAATTCAGGCTGGTTTGGATTGCGAGCTAATACGCTATCCATTACAGGCTTTAATAATTTCATATTTTGTTATCCTAAAAGTTATTTATCTGGATTTTGTTAATACCTAAAATTTGTGTGCAACAACATCTGGCAATAACCAAAATACACGCAAATACATATTATTTTTTTAAACGGTAAAAATGTCAAGAATTTATAATTAAAAATCGATAATTTTTCTGTTTAAATTCTGAGCTAAAATGATGGAGAAGCCTTGATATTACTTGAAAATACTGAAATTTGAAAAATGAATAATTATGCGTAAATATGAATATTTATACACCGGTGGTTGAATAATATACAGCAGAATCAAGGCTTTTTTTTCTGTTTTCCTGTAAGAATCAGAGGTGAAAACAAGAAACCGGAAAACTTAAAATTTTCCGGTTCCGTATATGATATGAGATGCGCTGTTTTCAGAAAAAACATTAAACCTCGGTTTTTTCAAAATGAATGGTATAAAGCACATGTCGGCGCTGTCTGTTTCTGCGCTTGGCAACAAGTGATGGAACTCTGTGCTTGGACAGTCTGCTTGCTGTAAATCTTGAGAGTTTCAAACCTCTTTTCATGGTGTAATCCTTTGTTTTGACTATTCTTTATTACCAAAAAATAAGACTGGCTGACTTACGAAGATGCTTCCTCTCGTCTCTCGCCGTTGTAGCCTGTGCCATATCCCTGTTGTTTTGAGATTCGGAAAAGGATATTTAGCTGTCTCTTTGCAAATATGGTGACAGAGTATACTACTAATGGTCTGATTTGTTAAACAAAATTGCTAAATTTACACCGTTTGCCTTAATACGGCAGTGGTTGAGAGTAAAGACCGTTACCGATCGGGAGATGCCGGTATAGTGCCTGATATCAGATAAAAAGGAAGAAATCAGTATGTTCCGTGTGCGTAAATACAGAACCGGGACATAATCACGGAAAAGCATGCGATGAATATTGTGTGTAAATAAATCAATAGTGTACTTTTATCACATTTTTCACTATAATTACCCTGTTTTTTGTCACAAACTTTTTTCTGAAAATCTGTGCCATGCACAGATTGTTGTAAACGTTCAAATTGAGAAGTCTTATGGAAATTTTACGCGGTGCTCCGGCTCTTTCTGAATTCCGTACCAAAAAGCTTTTATCCGGTTTTGCAGAAAAGGGATTAAAGATCAATTCCGTATATGCGGAATATGTTCACTTTGCAAATGTCAGTGCTCCTTTAACAGATCATGAAAAGGATGTTCTGGTTAAGCTTCTGACTTACGGTCCTCATATTAATGAAAGTGAAACCAAGGGTACTCTTTATGTGGTTACTCCACGTCTGGGAACCATTTCTCCATGGTCATCAAAGGCAACCGATATTGCTCACAACTGTGCTTTATCAAAGGTTATCAGACTTGAAAGAGGTATTGCTTACTACATCGAAGGTGAAAGCAGTAACTGTGCGGAAGAAATTCTTCCTCTGATTCATGACCGCATGATGGAACAGGTGTTCACCAACCTGAATGACGCTGAACAGCTGTTCAGCACTCAGGAACCAAAGCCTCTTGTTTCTGTTGATATTTTAGGTCAGGGTAAAGCAGCTCTTGAAAAGGCAAACGTTGAACTCGGTCTTGCTCTTTCAGACGATGAAATGGACTATCTGGTAAAGAGTTTCACTGCTTTAGGCCGCAATCCTAACGACGTTGAACTTTACATGTTCGCTCAGGCAAACTCTGAACACTGCCGTCACAAAGTGTTCAATGCAGACTGGGTGATTGACGGTGTTCCACAGGAAAAATCACTGTTCAAGATGATTAAGAACACCTATGAAAAGAATCATGATTACGTGCTGAGTGCATATAAGGACAATGCAGCCGTAATGGAAGGTTCCGTTGCCGGAAGATTCTTCCCGGATCCTGTAAGTCATACCTACAGTTATCATCAGGAACCTGTTCAGATTTTAATGAAGGTTGAAACCCATAACCACCCAACCGCAATTTCTCCGTATCCTGGTGCTGCAACTGGTTCAGGCGGTGAAATCCGAGATGAAGGTGCTACCGGTGTCGGCTCCAAGCCAAAAGCAGGTATGTGCGGTTTCAGCGTATCCAATTTACGTATCCCTGGTTTTGAACAGCCTTGGGAAACTGACTTCGGCAAGCCAAACCGTATCGACAGCGCTCTGGACATCATGCTTGACGGTCCTTTAGGAGCAGCAGGTTTCAACAACGAATTTGGCCGTCCAAACATCAATGGTTACTTCAGAACATATGAAGAATCTGTAGACAGCCATAATGGTCGTGAAATCCGCGGTTACCACAAGCCAATCATGCTTGCCGGCGGTCTCGGTAACATCAGAAACGAACACATTCAGAAGGGTGTTATTCCTGTAGGTGCCAAGCTTATTGTTCTCGGCGGTCCTGCAATGAACATCGGTCTCGGCGGCGGTGCTGCTTCATCAATGACCAGCGGTCAGTCAGCAGAAGATCTCGATTTTGCATCTGTTCAGCGTGACAATCCTGAAATGGAACGCCGTTGTCAGGAAGTTATCGACGTATGCTGGCAGATGGGTGCTGATAACCCTATCCTCTTTATCCATGACGTAGGTGCAGGCGGACTTTCAAACGCTCTTCCAGAACTGGTAAATGACGGTAATCGTGGCGGTATCTTTGAATTACGTAAGGTTCCTAATGATGAACCTGGCATGTCACCATATGAACTCTGGTGCAATGAATCTCAGGAACGTTATGTTCTCGCAGTAAGTGCCGAACAGTACGAAACCTTTGAAAAGATCTGTAAGCGCGAACGTGCAAACTTTGCCGTAGTAGGTACCGCAACTGAAGAACGCCGTCTTGTTCTCAATGATGAACACTTCAACAACAAGCCGATTGATCTTCCTCTTGACGTGCTTCTCGGCAAGCCTCCACGCATGCACAAGAATGTTAAGACTCTGAAGGCTGAAGGTAAGAAGCTGGATCTGACCGGCGTAACTCCTAAGTCAGCAGCTGAACGTATATTACGTCTTCCTGCAGTTGCCGAAAAGACCTTCCTCATCACCATCGGTGACCGTACCGTAACCGGTCTCGTTGCACGTGATCAGATGGTAGGACCATGGCAGGTTCCTGTAGCAGACTGCGGTGTAACAGCAGCTTCCTATGACACCTATTACGGTGAAGCCATGGCAATGGGTGAAAGAACTCCTGTTGCTCTGCTTGACTATGCTGCTTCCGCACGCATGGCTGTAGCTGAATCAATTACCAATATCGCTGCCGCCTACATCGGTGACATCGAAAGAGTCAAGCTGTCAGCAAACTGGATGGCCGCTGCCGGTCACCCCGGCGAAGACGCTGGCTTATATGCTGCAGTAAAGGCTGTAGGTGAAGAACTCTGTCCGGCTCTCGGTATTACCGTGCCTGTCGGTAAAGACTCCATGTCAATGAAGACCAAGTGGACTCAGAATGGTGAAAACCGTGAAATCACAGCTCCTCTTTCACTGATTATCAGCTCTTTTGCCCGCGTTGAAGACATTCGTTTAACCAAGACCCCTCAGTTAAGAACGGATCTCGGTGAAACCAGACTTGTTTTCATCGATTTGGGTAACGGCAGAAACCGTCTCGGCGGTTCAGCACTGGCTCAGGTTTACAAGCAGCTCGGTGATGTAACTCCGGACGTTAACAGCCCGTCACAGCTCAAGGGCTTCTTTGAAGCAATCCAGTTCCTTAACAAGAAGGGCTACATCATTTCTTACCACGACAAGTCAGACGGCGGTCTGTTCACAACTCTGGCTGAAATGTCATTTGCCGGCCATACCGGTATCACCGTTGATCTCGACAGCTTAGGCAGTGATGACCTCGCTGTTCTCTTCAATGAAGAACTCGGCGCCGTAATTCAGGTAAGAAAGGATCAGGTTGAAGACGTTCAGAACATTCTGTCAGGTCACGGCCTTGCCAATAACATCTACACCATCGGTACTCTGAACGATGAAGATCGCATCATCTTCAGAAGAAACGGTGCAGACGTAATCAATGAAACCAGAACCTACTTCCGTTCAATCTGGGCTGAAACCACTTACCACATGCAGGCTCTCAGAGACAATCCTGCCTGTGCCGCCAGTGAATTCAAGGCTAAGTCAGATGATAAGGATCCGGGTCTGAATGTTAAACTTACCTTTGACGTTCATGAAGATGTTGCTGCTCCGTATATTGCCAAGGGGGCCGCTCCTAAGATTGCAATCCTTCGTGAAGAAGGTGTTAACTCACAGGGGGAAATGGCTGCTGCCTTTAACCGTGCCGGATTCGAATGTATCGATGTTCACATGTCAGATATTCTGAATGCCCGCGTAACACTCAAGGACTTCAAAGCTCTGGCTGCATGCGGCGGCTTCTCATACGGTGACGTACTCGGTGCCGGTGAAGGCTGGGCCAAGTCAATTCTGTTCAATGCACGTGCACGTGATGAATTCGAATCATTCTTCAAGCGTAACGATACTCTTGCTTTAGGTATCTGTAACGGCTGTCAGATGATGTCAAACTTAAGAGATATCATTCCTGGTGCTGAATTATGGCCTCGTTTCGTACGTAACGAATCAGAAAGATTTGAAGCAAGATTCAGTCTGGTAGAAATTCAGAAGTCTCCATCACTGTTCTTCTCTGATATGGCCGGCTCTCATATGCCGATTGCAGTTTCTCACGGTGAAGGCCGTTCAGAATACCGCGATGCAGCTCATCTGAAGCAGGTTTCAGAAAGCGGTCTTGTAGCCGTTCGTTACATTGATAACTACGGTAATATTACTGAACGTTATCCAGCAAACCCTAATGGTTCACCTGAAGGTATTACCGGTCTCACCACTACCGACGGTCGTGTAACCATCATGATGCCTCATCCTGAACGCAGCATGAGAACTGTTGCAAACAGCTGGCATCCTGATGACTGGGGTGAAGGCAGCGCATGGCTGAGAGCCTTCAGAAACGCACGTAAGGCTTTAGGCTAACCGCGGGGCTTTCTGAAATGTTTATGCCGTGCTTTCCGGAAGGGGAGTACGGCATCAGGATAAAAAAACAAAAATGTCATACCGGTCGGTATGACATTTTTTTTGTGAGGAAATTTTTAATCTGTTCGTGGTTACTGAAGGACAACGGCATAAAATTCCGTTGAACCGGGGAAGTGATTTATCCTTCTGAACTGTTACACCCTGTATGATCTCCCGGTCTGCAGGCTTCATTTGCATGAGCATATACGCCAAAGGACGACATATAAGCAGGGCAGGAAATGACATCATGAAAACAATATGTTTTTTGTCGGAAGTCCGATATTTCATTGAGGTTTCTTCTCCGATGTTTTTTATAATCAGGATGTGTCGCCGGTTCGGAATACTGCAGTTTCCTGAACTGCTGACGCTAAGTATTAAGCCTTATGTTGCCACTGCTGTGCAAGAATTTTTGGTTTTCTGGGAATAAAAAAACCTGAATGAGGATCATTCAGGTTTTGCAGTTTGAAATTAAAGCTGATGAATCATCGCGTTAGGCAATGTTTCTGAACTTTCTGCGGTGAGGTTTCACTGCATCTTCACCGTAGGTCTTCACCTTCCATTCTTCGTATTCGGTAAAGTTTCCGTCGAAGAAGGTGATCTTGCCGTCATCCTGGTAGTCCAGAATATGGGTGGCAATACGGTCAAGGAACCATCTGTCGTGGGAAATAACCATGGCAGAGCCAGGGAACTCCAGTAATGCGTTTTCCAGAGCACGCAGTGTTTCCACGTCGAGATCGTTGGTAGGTTCGTCAAGAAGCAGCAGGTTACCGCCGGTCTGTAAAAGCTTGGCAAGATGTAATCTGCCTCTTTCACCGCCGGAAAGATCGCCTACGCGCTTCTGCTGATCGGTGCCCTTGAAATTAAAGCGTCCGATATATGCACGGCTTGGAATTTCGTAATTACCGATGCGCAGAATATCCTGTCCCTGAGAGATTTCTTCAAAAACAGTCTTCTTGTTATCCATCTTGTCGCGGAACTGTTCAACGTTGGCAACAACCACGGTTTCGCCGAGAGTAATGCTGCCTGAATCAGGCTGTTCGGTACCGCTGATCATTCTGAACAGAGTGGACTTACCGGCACCGTTGGCACCGATGATACCGACGATGGCTCCCTTTGGAACAGTGAAGCTTAAATCGTTGATAAGAGTTCTGCCTTCATATCCCTTGGTAAGATTGGTAACTTCAAGAACCTTGTCACCGAGTCTTGGTCCAGGCGGAATGAACAGTTCGTTGGTTTCATTACGTTTCTGGTAGTCAACGCTGTTAAGTTCTTCAAAGCGGGCAAGACGGGCTTTGGATTTGGCATGTCTTCCCTTCGGAGACTGTCTGACCCATTCAAGTTCTTTCTGAATTGATTTCTGGCGGGCGTTTTCACTTGCCTGTTCATGAGCGAGACGAGCTTCCTTCTGTTCAAGCCATGAGGAATAGTTTCCTTCCCAGGGAATACCTTCACCGCGGTCAAGTTCCAGAATCCAGCCGGCTACATTGTCAAGGAAGTAACGGTCGTGGGTAATGGCAACTACGGTACCGCTGTACTGGTTAAGGAAGTTTTCCAGCCATGCTACTGATTCAGCATCCAGATGATTGGTAGGTTCGTCCAGAAGAAGCATGTCAGGATGTTCAAGAAGAAGGCGGCATAAGGCTACACGTCTTCTTTCACCACCGGACAGAACTTTAATTTTTGCATCAGGATCTGGTAATCTTAAAGCATCGGCAGCCTGTTCAATCTGGTTGTCGATGTTGTGTCCGTCGCCGGCCTGTATAATGGCTTCGAGCTGAGCCTGTTCTGCTGCCAGAGCATCAAAGTCAGCATCAGGATCCGCATAGGCAGCATATACTTCGTCTAAGCGGGCAAGGGCTTTTTTTACGTCACCGAGGGCTTCTTCAACAGTTTCCTTAACTGTCTTTTCAGGATCCAGCTGCGGTTCCTGAGGAAGGTAACCGATCTTGATACCAGGCTGAGGACGTGCTTCACCCTCAATGTCGGTGTCAATACCGGCCATAATCTTTAACAGTGTTGACTTACCTGCACCGTTAAGACCTAATACACCTATCTTTGCTCCCGGGAAAAATGATAATGATATATCTTTTAAAATGTGGCGCTTAGGCGGTACGATCTTGCCTACGCGGTTCATTGTATAGATGAATTGTGCCATATTTTTCCTATGGGTTGGTTAATGAAAAAAACATGCCTATTTTATCATAAACGGCCTGTTTCCTCCATAAGAGAGCTTTGTCTGTGGAATGTCGTGACACGGGACTGTGAATTTTACAGCTTACGCAGCTGCAGAGCTGATTAAAAAATTTAAAACCCTCTTAAATAAAATTCAAGAGGGCGGTGATATTAAATCTTTGGTGGTGGATTTCTTTTTCCGGAGGACTCGCTCGGAAGTGGAATTTCTGGTTTCGAATTTTTTAATGTGATCATAGCAAACTACCTCAATATTAATTTTTCATTATCCTTAATACCGGGTGCTCATTTGCTGTGCTTTAGAAAGACTGTCTAACAAGCACGCCGGTTTTCTTAATGCAACATGTATACTTCATACACTGCCCCGCGTTTTGTTTTTTCTTATTGTTAAGGGTTTGAGATTATTTTATCCAGGTATCTCTCAACCTGCGTCACATCATTACTTAACGTAATTAAAGTGGTATTCACGGGTTACTGGAGCATAAGTGTTGTTTTCAATTTTCTTCATAAAGTATCTCATTTTGATTACCTCTCTGAATTTAAATCAACTTACCACTGGTTCCGGTTTTTACTTAACGTAACTGAAGTGATATTCACGGGTTACTGGAGCATAAGCGCTGTTTTCATTCTTCTTCATAAAGTATCTCATTTTGATTACCTCTCTGAATTTAATTTAACTTACCACTGATTCCGGCGTTTTACTTAACGTAACTGAAGTGATATTCACGGGTTACTGGAGCATAAACGCTGTTTTCAATCTTCTTCATAAAGTATCTCATTTTGTTTACCTCTCTGTATTAAAACTGCCAAACTCTGGTTTACTGCTTATTACTTAACGTAACTGAAGTGGTATTCACGGGTTACTGGAGCATAAGCGCTGTTTTCAATCTTCTTCATAAAGTATCTCATTTTGATTACCTCTCTGAACTTAAACTGACTTACTGCGGTTCCGGCGTTTTACTTAACGTAATTGAAGTGATATTCACGGGTTACTGGAGCATAAACGCTGTTTTCAATCTTCTTCATAAAGTATCTCATTTTGTTTACCTCTCTGTATTAAAACTGCCTAAACTCTGGTTCGCTGCTTATTACTTGGCGTAACTGAAGTGGTATTCACGGGTTACTGGAGCATAAGCATTGTTTTCATTCTTCTTTAAAAAGTATCTCATTTTATGTTTCCTCATATTTGATTGTCTTTATTATTTTCGAGCTCTATTCCGTAGCTCTTGATTATATGATAGTGATACTTATCACGGTTTACAAGCAAAAATATTAAAAAACTTTCAAAAAGTTTCATGAAAACATTTACATTTGTATGAAAATATTTTCAAAACAATGTATATTTTTTATAAAACCCCAAAAAAGTGCGACTAATATCAAAAAACGATTACTTTGTAACCAATTTGTAAATTTTTAACATGAAATAAACTTTCATTAAACATGAAAGTAATGTCAATTAAAAAATGAAGTCCTGTGACTTTGAGAAATTTTATGGAATTTGGAACATATTACCGGTATGAAGATTAGAATGTCTTTTGGCTTTAACTTTAACTTCCTGCCGGTTAATGATCAGGACGATAGTGTCTTTTCAGATTCTCGTTTCGCCTTACCATCCTGTATAAGGATTGTGGCATTTTGACGTATTTTCTGTTTTATCGGCTGTGATTGAGCTGTTAAGGTTTTTCTTTATTTTAAGAATATTCTGCGGTACGGCGGTTTTTAGGTAACGATGACATTTTTCGGATCTGGCAATCCAGGGGAATATGTCAGATGAAGCGGTTTTCAGACTATACAGATAGTCAATCAGCCTGTCAGTGGCTGATATGCTACCTTGTTCTGCGGCATCGGTGAGAAATCTGATAATTGTTTCCTGGGCATTCGGAATATCTTTTACCGATGTTATATATATGTCTGCCAGAATTTCGTTTGAGAGGGAATCTTTAAGCTTGACTCCTTTTAAGGCAAATTTTTCTGCCTTATCCACAGACTGCAGCAGGTGGTAATAAAGATGAGCCAGAATACCGTAGGATTCAGGAGTTTTCAGAACAGCAGCCCTAAGAAGCAGTTTTTCGGCTTCCTTTATCTGAGACGGTTCTGGATTTTCAGTGTTAAGCAGGGCTTTTGCTGTTTTTATCAGTGATTTAGGCTGATTCAGTTCGGCTCCTTTGCGGTACATTCTGTAGGCAGTTATGACATCATGGTCCTGATGAAGTCTGCAGTCTCCGAGAGCGGCATAAATGTCTTCCTGTTCATAATTCATGTTTGCTGCTTTTTTAAAGAAGAAACATGCAGTATCCATATTGAAAAAGTCTGATTCTGTACTGCTGTATATGCTGCCAAGTCGGTATGAAGCTTCGGGTGAACCGTTATCTGCCGCTCTTCTGTAATAATTTACGGCTGAATTCATGTCCCGTGGAACATATATGCCTTCAGCATAAAGTCCTGCCAGAAAGTTGAGAGCCTGCAGATTGTTAAGAGCTGCAGCTTTCTGAATATACTTAAATCCTTCTGTTTTGTCTGCATTATCAGTTTTTTCATGAAAATGCATCAGTCCGATATTAAGGTATGCGCTGGTATTCCCTCTTTCTGCTGAAAGAAGGTAGTAGTGCATTGCTTTTTCATTGTCTTTTAATTCATCCGAGTGTTCGTAGACTGAACCAATCAGATAGTCGGTAATTCCGTTCTCGTCGTCATGAAGTTTTTTTAAAAGACGTATTTTTTCTGCATCACTGTCATTTGCGAAGTGGTGATACGGATTTCTTCTCCAGTATGATTCTTCGTTGTCATCAGCTGGCAGAATGGTCTTATGTTCACTGATTTCTGGTTTTTCCAGATGAAAACGGTAATTTGGAGATTCTCTGTCGTATAGCTTAAGCTGATGTTCCGGGGAGATTTGAACTGCGAAGTATTTGGTTGCAGCTTCTGTGAACAGATATTTTTTCTGTTTAACCGTAATCAGAGCTATATCTGTATCTGTCAAAGGTGTTCTGGTTGTGTCATAACCTTTGATTGTAATGCTTTCAATGTAACTGTCAGCGTAATCGTCAGGGGATAGCAGTGTGGAATTTAAAGTACGGCTGTTGTTTGTGCACTTTGACATTACAACCTCAGATCTGTCGTAAATGCATTTTTCCAGTTCCTGTTTAATTTTTTCGCACTGTTCCAGCATATGTCCGAGAGCATATTTTTTCTGAAAATCTGCGAAAGCGTAGACGGTAAATATACCGGCGGCCGTAAATGACGCCAGAAAAAAAGCTATGGTCAGGTATTTCCCTGATATTCTGTTCTGTAAACTGCCGTGGTTCATAGCTTCATGGTTTTTATAATGTCGAAAATCTGATGATAAATGTCGTGTGGCACATTATATCAAATCAGTAAAAGATTTATGTAATATAAGAAATAAGGAAATACATCTCAGTGACAGATGATAAAAAAAGCCTGAGATTGAACTCAGGCTTTCTGATACTTATCTGCTGATTGTTAATTCAGTCATTAAGCTCCGAAGAACTTTATTGCATAAACAACTAAAGCTGCAATTGACAGAACAGCGGCCAGACCATAGAGTACATAGTGATGTACACGAGTGGTGTGGATGCAGAGATCATGCAGACCGTGATAGATTCTGTGGAAACCGTGCCATAAAGATGCTGAAACGATTACGAATAAAGCACCGGCACCCCACCAGGTCTTAACAATTGCTGCCAGCTTGAAGCAGTCAACACCGAAGCCCTGAAGAATCATGAGGGTTAAAATTGCAGGTAACGCGAAAGCGATAACCATACCACCAAAACCGAATAAACCCCAGTAAATCGGTTCATCTGAACGACGAGTAGTCATTATGGTTCTCCTTTAAACTAAACAGGTACATGCCAGAACGATTACTGCGAATGCAATCGCAGCACCAATCCATTCAGCTGTAACAATCAGTTTAGCTGGAATAAGCTTGGTGTCAGTTGGTTTCTTGGTCGCAAACATACGAACTGCTTTAGGCATCAGATTGAACCAGGTAATGGTGTGGTACATTACAGAAGCTAAAGAAAGAATGTTTACGATAATAACCAGCGGATTCTTTAAGAAGGCTGTTACAGATTCTGCTGAGAGGCAGCTTAAAACTAAAAGTTCAAGTGCTACAACAACAGCTAAAACGGCAGTAGCTTCACGAATCATATAAGCGATATAGAAACCGCGATCAGTCCACCAGTTTGCCTTTACAGGACGAACGTATGGCTTACGATATGACTTTACATTGTTTTCCATTATTCTTCCTCACCTGGCTTGAACATCTTGATAACATAGTCGATAGCACTTGCCTTCTTTCCGAGCTGAATAGCTGAAGCAGGGTCTACGTGCTTTGGACATACCTGTGAACAGTAACCTACGAAAGTACAGCTCCAAACACCTTCATCAAGGCTTAACAGCTTCATACGTTCAGCAGCGCCAGCATCACGGCTATCAATGTTGTAGCGGTAAGCAAGAGTTAAAGCAGCTGGTCCGATGAAGTTCTTGTTCAGCTTGTACTGAGGACATGCAGCGTAGCAGATACCGCAGTTGATACACTGAGCGAACTGAAGGTAGCTGGTCATCTGCTGTGGAGTCTGAATGTAACCTTCGGTTAATGGCTTGTTTTCATTTTCCTTTGAAGGAATGATGTAAGGCTTGATGCGTTCAAGCTTTTCAATGAAATCAGAAATATCAACAACGAGGTCGCGTTCGATAGGGAAGTTGGCTAAAGGTTCAATCTTCATTGTCTTGCCGGCGTAATCTCTTAAGAAGGTCTTACAGGCGAGCTTTGGTACACCGTTAACCATCATACCGCAAGAACCGCAAACTGCCATACGGCAAGACCAGCGGAAGCTGAGTTCAGGTTCCAGGAAATCCTTGATGTAGTTAAGAGCTTCAAGTAAAGAGGTTTCCTTTCTGTAAGGAACTTCAAAATCCTGAAGGTATGGTTCTTTATCTGTTTCAGGACGATAGCGTGAAACAGAAATTTTCATGATCTGATTGTCTGACATTACTTAGCTGCCTCCTGTTGTCTCTTCTTTTCAGCATCTTCAGCAGCTGCGCCGTATACACGTTCAGCAGGCTTAAAGCGGGTGATCTTAACATCGCTGTAGCTGATGGTTGGAACGTCGTCGCCATTCTTGAATGCAAGAGTGTGCTTTAAGAAGTTTACGTCATCACGCTTCTTGTATGCGCCGTCCGGACCGTCAAGACGCTGGTGAGAACCGCGGGATTCCTTACGGTTGATAGCAGAGTTAGCCATACATTCTGCAACGTCAAGAGTATAGCCGAGTTCGATGGCATTAAGGAATTCAGTGTTGAATACGCGACCTGAAGTATCCTTGATCTTGATGTTCTTGTAGCGCTTCTGCAGAGCCTTGAGGGTGTCGATGGTCTTCTGCATTGATTCTGCTTCACGGTAAATACCAACACCTTCTTCCATGGAATCGCCCATTTCATGACGAATCTTAGAGCAGCTTTCAGTACCGGTGCTGTTTTCAAACAGCTTGGTAGCCTTGAGAACAACTTCTTCAGCCTGCTTGGTGAGGAATTCTTCATTGCCGAACTGTACTGACTTGGCGTACTTGGCAGCTTCAATACCGGCAACCTTACCGAATACGATGGTTTCAACAAGAGAGTTAGAACCGAGACGGTTAGCACCGTGAATACCAACAGAAGCACATTCACCGGCTGCATATAAACCAGGCTTGCGGGTTGCAGTCTTGCCGTCGGTTTCAATACCGCCCATGGTGTAGTGAACTACTGGACGAATTGGTACTGGAGATTCTGCTGGGTCAACACCGGCATAAGCCATAGCTAATTCACAGATCAGAGGGAGACGTTCATGGAGATAATCCTTACCAAGATGTCTTAAGTCAAGGTGAACTGCATCGCCTAACGGAGTCTTGATGGTTCTGCCCTTCTTCTGTTCGTTCCAGAAAGCCTGTGAAACACGGTCACGCGGACCAAGTTCCATGTACTTGTTCTTTGGCTGTCCTACAGGAGTTTCAGGGCCGAGACCGTAGTCCTGGAGGTAACGGTAGCCGTCCTTGTTAACAAGGATACCGCCTTCACCACGACAGCCTTCGGTCATTAATACACCGCAACCGAGCAGACCGGTAGGGTGGTACTGAACGAATTCCATGTCGCGTAAAGGTACGCCGTGGCGGTAGGCGAGAGCCATACCGTCGCCGGTTACGATACCGCCGTTGGTGTTGAAGCTGTATGCACGGCCGGCACCACCGGTAGCAAGAATAACAGACTTGGCAATAATGGTACGGCATACACCGTTCTGGATATCGTAGGTTACAACACCCTTGATCTGACCGTCTTCTTCAAGAAGGTCGAGAACGAAGTGTTCGTCGAAACGCTGAATTGAAGGGTACTTGATTGAAGTCTGGAATAAGGTGTGGAGCATGTGGAAGCCTGATTTATCTGCGGCAAACCAGGTACGTGGTACTTTCATACCACCGAAACGACGTACGTTAACTTCGCCGTTAGGTTTTCTACTCCAAGGACAACCCCAGTGTTCGAGCTGGAACAGTTCTTCAGTGGTGTGAGCTACGAAGTAGTCAACAACATCCTGTTCGCACAACCAGTCACCACCGGCAACAGTGTCTTCAAAATGCTTTTCAAGGGTATCGTCTTCACCAATTACACCTGCAGCACCACCTTCTGCGGCCACGGTGTGGCTGCGCATTGGGTATACCTTGGAAATCAGTGCAATCTTAGTGGTTGGATCCTGTTCTGCAACAGCAATAGCTGCTCTGAGACCAGTACCACCTGCACCAACTATGGCGACGTCGGTCTTAATAATCTCCACGTTATTCTCCTAAAAAGGTACAAAAATAAAAAGTTAAAAGGTTAAAAAATAAGACAGCCGTTTATGACTGACATGCTGTTCGCTATTTTACCAAAAATCAGCTAAAAATTCTCACTTTTTTTGCAGTAAATTTCGTGTGTGAACGGAGCCTGTGTGTATGATTTTTTTATGAATGGCTTATGTTTTTATCAATAGATGACTATATTGAGAGACTGATTTCAGGTAATGCCTGTGATTTGAGACGGTGATACTGAGAAAAGATGACTGAAGATGAAGGTTGTCAGGTACTCATCAAAGGACGGAATAGAAGAGCCGGAAAATGATATTCCGGCTCTTTTTCTGATTAGTTAGAGGTGCTGTCCGCCAGCGGTTCACCTAATTTGACTGGTTTGCCGGATTCGAGTCCGTCAACGAAAGATACCGCATCCTGACCGAACAGAAGAATTACTGTTGAACCAAGGTAGAATTTCCCCATCTTTTCTCCCTTTTTAAGAGATATATCCTTGTCTGAATAATCCCATACAGTAACCTGTTTCAGTTTGTTCGGTGACACTTCTCCGTGCCATTCAGTTGAAATGCTGCCCACTATTGTTGCTCCGACCAGAACCATGGCCATAGGTCCTGCCGGTGTGTCAAACAGGCATACCGCTCTTTCATTTTTGGTGAAAAGTTCACTGATGGTTTTTACGTAGGTCGGGTTGACGCTGTAATATTTGCCGGGAACGAAAAGCATCTTTTTCAGAGTGCCGTCTATCGGCATGTGAATGCAGTGATAGTTTGCAGGGGAAAGGTAGATGCAGATGAATTTACCGTCCTTGAATACGGCTGCGTCTTCATCGTTACCGCCCACCAGCACTCTGAAACTGTAGTCCTGGCCCTTGGCTGCCACAATTCTTCCCTGTGTTATGTCGCCGAATTCCGCTATTGTTCCGTCCACAGGCATGCAAAGTCTGTTTTCTTCAGGGCATATAGGTCTGGCACCGTCTTTCAGATCTCTGGTAAAGAATTCGTTGAATGTCTTGTAATCCTCAGGTTTTTCCTTCTGAGCTTCACTCATGTCAATGCCGTATTTACTGATGAACTTGGTGATTGCCCAGGTAGTGAGGCTGCCCAGTTCATTGCGTGCCAATACGCCGGCTAATCTCGTAAGCAGGTATTTTGGCGTCATGCGGTGGATGATTGTCTTTACTGATTCGTTCATATCGGTTATTTCCTTGTTTTCTTGCCCGGAGAACTGAAACTTGTCGGGGCATTCTGCTGCATGGATTCAATTATACGGTGATAGTTGTTAAAGCGCAACTGAGCAATTTCGGAATTTTTCACTGCTTCAACAACTGCGCAACCGGGATCGTTCAGATGTTTACAGTCTCTGAACTTGCAGTAGGGGGTATGCTCAAGAAATTCGGGATATCCCTTGATTACTTCTTCAGGAGTCAAATGCCAGAGACCGAATTCTCTTATCCCCGGAGAGTCGATAATGGTCGTGTGATCCGGAAGATGATACAGTCTTGAGCTGGTGGTGGTATGCTGTCCCAGACCGGAAATATCCGAAACTCTGTTGGTTGAAGCGTTTGCTTCAGGGATGATTCGGTTGATGATGGATGACTTGCCTACGCCTGACTGTCCGACAAGAATCGTGGTTTCTCCCCTGATGATTTCTTTTAATTCATCAATTCCTTCGCCGTTTTCAGTACTTACCCAGAGTGCTTTATAGCCTATCTTCTCATAGGTTTTCAGAATATCTGAGATTTCGTTTCTTTCATTTTCAGAAAAAAGGTCACTCTTATTTATAATCAGCACAGGCTGAACGTTGCAGTGAATACAGGCAATGAGGTACCTGTCTATGATGTTGGTGGAAAACTCAGGTTCCCTTGTGCTTACTATAAGAATTCTGGTTATATTGGCGGCAACAGGTTTAACACCGTCATAATAATCAGGACGGCTGAGAAGACTTGTTCTTGGTTTAAGTACTTCGATGAGACCGTTCTGTTCGGTTTCATTCTTGATGTTTGCCCTGAACAGAACCCTGTCACCTGTGGTGAGACCTTCAATTGTTCTTCTGATATAGCATCTGTGAACGGATAAATCAGCATCGTTTTCCACATCAGCCTGTTTACCGTATCTGCTGATTACAGTACCTTCGGTCAGAGGCCCCAGAGATGAATCATCGGGTAAAAGTTCTTCTGTGTTTTTCAGCAGACGTTCATGTCGGGCCTTAATATTGCGTGCCTGTCTGGTGGTAATTTTGTTTTTTGCCATTAATTATGGTGAATCCTATATCTGAAAATTATTTTTATTTCGTATGCCCATATTTTACTTCATTTTTGATGTTTAACGAAAATATTGAACAAAAGATAGGATGTGTTCGGGATAAATCGTTGTCGAGATGCTTTGTCTCGCATGAAGTATCTATGGTATGAGATGAAAAATCTCCGTATTTTCCGTAATAGGCCTGGGATTGTAAAAATTTGATTTAATTTTAATCAGGTGTGGTTAAAAAATATAAAATTCAAAGAAAATTTTGATTATTTGGAAAAAAATTGTTGCAAGAGTCTGAAATACAGGTATAATGCACCTGTTTTTTCAGCGGGAATAACTCAGTTGGTAGAGTGCAACCTTGCCAAGGTTGATGTCGCGAGTTCGAGCCTCGTTTCCCGCTCCAGAAACTTCAGATAAACTTGTTATCGTTTTGATGCGGGAATAACTCAGTTGGTAGAGTGCAACCTTGCCAAGGTTGATGTCGCGAGTTCGAGCCTCGTTTCCCGCTCCAAATTTTTTCAGATAACCAATCTTGTTTCAGATTCTGCAGATTCTTCTGTTTTATTTGTTTTCTGTTGTTGGGTTCGAGCATTATGGCTGCAAAGGTATTCAGATTTAAATCTTTTTCCATCACGCGTGAAAAGGCGGGAATGAAGTTAAGTACCGATGCAGTGCTTCTGGGGGCATGGACAGCAGATTTGCTTAAAGATAAAAAATTTTCCGCTATCCTTGACATTGGCACGGGAACCGGAATTCTGGCCCTCATCATGGCTCAGAATTTTACGAATGCTAAGGTTGATGCTGTTGATATCGATGACGGAGCAATTCATGATGCCAGCCTGAATTTTTCCGCAAGCCCCTATAAAGACAGATTAACTTTGATAAAAGAGGATATATCAACTTTTGGTCTCGAAAACAGCTACGGTAATTGCCGTAACGACAAAAGAGTTTATGAACTCATTATCTGTAATCCTCCATATTTTGATTTCAGTGCTGAACTTGCCGATGATTCAAGAAAAAATGCCAGGTGCAATGTCAGTCTGTCTGCAGATGCGTTGTTTTCCTCTATAGCCAGATTAATGGCGGATGACGGCAGAGCCTGCATAATAATTCCGGTCGAGCAGGAAAAATCATATTTAACTGTTGCTCAAAAATGCGGTTTGATCGCTGCTGACAGAGTAATGGTCAGATCAAAAAAGGATAAGGAGCCTTATGTCATTCTGCTTGGTTTTGTAAAATCAGGTAAGCTGCCTGTATTGGGTAATCAGGATGCAGATGAGACAGATAATGAAAATCATTCTGTTTCTGTTGGAGAAATGAACAGTATTCATGAGTGTTATCTGCATGAAGATGATGGCTCCAGAAGTGTTTTTTTCAGCAGGATTACCGCTAATCTTTATCTTTTCAGCACATGACATGTTTTGAATCTGCAAAAAATCGAAATATCTTGTTAAGGTTCTTGATTGAGTTTATTATGGCTTCGGTGTCAGATATAGGTATGCATGCGGAATAACAGAGAAAACGGCCTGTATGTTTAACATGGCAGGCGGTTGTAATGTGTCCCTCATTTTATTTGCATTTGAATTGGAGAATAAACAGTGAGAGGCGGAGATTTGAATGACGGTTACAATAGAGATTATCGCAACAACGAAAATCGTGTTGAGAGAAACGGTCAGCAGGAGTATTCCAATCCTTTTCCCTGTGAAGAGAATAATTTAAGAAATGTTGAAAGATTTGGATTTCAGCCGAGCGGAAGAGAAAAGGCGTCAATTCGTGTTGAAGCCCAGAACTGTTCTGTTTTCATGCATATGGGGCTTTGGTCAAATGTTGCAAGTGTAATTCTTGCAATGCTTGATGCAACAACAGTACTCGGCATTTTATCTCTGGTGTTTACTTTGATCGGACTTTCAAAAGTAAAAAAATTTTTTACCAGAGTCAATTCTGAGGAAAACAGAAAATTTGCAGCCGGTACAGCCTACACATACTGGGCCTCAATAGGAGTGCAGGTAATTATGATTATTCTGATGATGAAAGGCTTTATTAGTTCTCTCGATCATTCGTCTGATAGTGAGGATGGTGATGTCTATGATTTTGTTTTCCAGGGATTAAGCGGACTGGAAATTGGAGTGATGTTATTATGCACTGTGGCTGTTATTTTAATCAGTTTATACATGCTGTACGCCTGGTTGAGATTGCATAAGGCATTGAAGGCATACTATTAAAAGGTTTGAAAGTATATAAAAATTATATTGCAGGGAGGCTGGACACAGCCTCCCTGTTTTTTTTAATGTTTTCAATAATTACAGTGGTTTTTTGCGGTATGCCCTGAGTTCTAAAAAACATTTTTTGATTTTTGTTTATTTTTGTATAGAATATAAAACTTTTTAATAAAAAGTGTGCGTTAACTGATTATTGTTTGGTTAACAGCAGAAAAAGAAATATAAATTTTTACCATGGATTCCTTCTATGAGGATTGATGAACCGCAGGTATGAACAGGAACAGGTAATTATTTAAATAAAGGAGAGAATGCTGTATGTACAATAATGATTATCATAACAAAAGAAGTAAAAGTGTTACTGTATCTGCACAGGTAAATCATGATGTGGAGAATGTGAAATCATGGATGATGGGAGGTCTGATTATTACATTGGCCACATACCTTGTTTCATTTCTGGGGATATTTGCCGTGGTGGTAAACTTTATGGCAATGGTAAAAGTAAAAAAAATGCTTGATGATATAAGAGCACCTGAGTTCCTGAGACTGCTTTCATTCAGCTCCATAGTTGCCAATATAGTTCTTCAGGTGTTCGGTTTATTCATGGGGATGTTTTTATTTAAAATTGCGGTAAGAATAGGAATGGAACCGTTTGATATGATGTTCAGTACTTATGAACTTATCAACAGGGCCTTATCCAATCTTTCTTCTATTGAAACAGTAATTATCAGCGGACTTCTTGTAGTCACTTTGGGTATACAGGGATTTCTTCTTTTTGTCTGGATAAAGTTATTTTCTTTTTTTAAAAATACTTTTTAAATATAAGTGACAAAATGAGGCTTTGCGTGGTATACCCTGACGTAAAGCCTTCTTTCAGAGTCGTGTCCTTTGAGGAAAGTACACGACTTCGTTTTTTACAGGTGAAGATAAAATTCTGAAGTTTTGGTTTTTATAGACGGAAAACGTTCGTTTTCACAGTAATATAATTATTCAGTATTTCAAAAATATGTTTATGTTATTATGTATTATGAATGTTCGAAGGAATGTTCTGATATGTTTTTTATATAATAACATAATTGTCTGTTGTGACCTTTGTTGTTAAGGTCTGAATTCAATTAACATATTAAGGAGAAAATGAATGATATATGATTACGTTATCACTACCGGCAAGGGTGATAAGCTGAATCTCAATGATTATCGCGGCAGGGTGATTATGATTGTAAATACCGCCACAGGATGCGGTTTCACCCCTCAGTATGAGCCTATTGAACAGCTTTACAGAAATTATCATGAGAAGGGACTTGAGATTCTTGATATCCCGTGTAATCAGTTCGGTGGTCAGGCACCGGGGACTGATGATGAAATACATGAATTCTGTACTCTGCATTTCAATACAACCTTTCCTCAGATGAAGAAAGCCGATGTCAACGGACCTGATGAGCTTCCTCTGTATACCTATCTTAAGTCCCAGAAGGGATTTGCCGGTTTTGATGAACACAAACTGAAACCTCTTCTTGAAAAAATGCTGGCTGAAGCAGATCCGGAATGGGATAAAAAATCGGATATTAAGTGGAATTTCACCAAATTCGTAATAGACCGAAATGGTCAGGTTGTCGCCCGTTTTGAACCTACGGCCGACATGAGTGACGTGGAAGATTTTATCAGGTCACTTATTTAACGTGTGAATCATTATCCTGTTCTGTTTCGAAGGACGGAACAGGATTCTCTCATGTAATTTAAGTTCTCCGGTCTCGGAATTTTTACGATTGTGCATACGTAAAAATGAGATCTCTAACATATATTTGTAAATTTAAAAGAGTATGTCATTGAAAAAACGCAAGGCATAACATATTTAAAATATAGCATTCAGATTTTTTTAACTTGGGCATTGACAGAGAGAATCCATTTATATAGTGTGCAGTAGCCCATTACTGACGAATTATGCTAAGACAAACAGCATGTATTACTGTAAAATACAGAACCATATGTGTAAAAAACGTTTGTATACGGATGAATTATAAAAATAACTGGTTAGAATAATGTTTCAGACAATACTTACAAAAATTTTTGGCAGCAGCAATGATCGTATAGTTAAGCAATTAAATAAGGTTGTTGTTAAGATTAACGGTTTAGAACCTCAGTTCAAACAGCTTAAGGATGAGGATTTCAAAACCTATACAGAGAATTATAAAAAGCGCGTGGCTGAAGGTTTAAAGCTTGAAGCTGACGGAAAGAAACAGTACGGCAGCACTCTTGATGAGATTCTTCCTGAGGCTTTTGCCCTGGTAAGAGAAGCTTCAAAGCGTGTTCTCGGACTCAGACCTTTTGATGTTCAGCTGATGGGCGGTATGGTTCTCAATGAAAACCAGATTGCTGAAATGAAGACCGGTGAAGGTAAGACTCTGACTGCACTTCTTCCTGCATATCTCAATGCACTTACCGGTAAAGGCGTTCATGTTGTTACAGTAAATGATTATCTTGCCAAGCGTGACAGTGACTGGTGTCGTCCTCTTTTTGAGTTCTTCGGAATGACAGTGGGATGTAACATTCCGGGAATGGATGCGGAAGCAAAGCGTGCCGCATATGCCTGTGACGTAACATACGGTACCAACAATGAATTCGGTTTCGACTACCTCAGAGATAACATGGCTTATATTCCTGAACAGCGAGTTCAGAGACCATTGTTCTATGCTCTGGTGGACGAAGTGGACTCAGTGCTCATCGATGAGGCTCGTACTCCTCTGATTATTTCCGGTGCTGCAGAAGACAGTTCCGATCTTTATGTGGCTGTGAACAAGATTATTCCAGAACTTGTAGAACAGGAAAAGGAAGATTCTGACGATTACCACGGCAATGGTGACTATACACGTGATCTCAAGAACAAGCAGGCTTATCTTACTGAAAACGGTCAGATTCATGTTGAGGAACTGCTTCAGAAGGCAGGTATTCTTCCTGAAAACCAGACACTGTATTCAAGTGCAAGTATTACCCTGCTGCACCACGTGATGGCTGCACTGCGTGCTCACGTACTTTTTGAAAAGGATGTGGATTATATCGTTAAAGACGGTGAAGTAATCATTGTTGACGAACACACTGGCCGTACCATGATCGGCCGCAGATGGAGTGACGGTCTTCATCAGGCCGTTGAAGCCAAGGAAGGTGTGGAAATTCATCATGAAAACCAGACTCTTGCTTCCATTACATTCCAGAATTACTTCCGTATGTACGAAAAGCTTGCAGGTATGACCGGTACTGCAGATACCGAAGCATACGAATTCCAGCAGATTTATAACTTAAGAACAGTTGTGCTTCCTACAAACAAGCCGATGATTCGTGAAGATCTGATTGACCTTATTTACGGTTCTGAAGAAGAAAAGTTTGAAGCTGTTGTGAAGGATATCAAGTCTGAAATCGGTAAAGGCCGTCCGGTTCTTGTAGGTACAATTTCAATTGAAAATTCCGAAAAGCTGTCTCAGTATCTGACCAAGCTCGATATCAAGCATCAGGTTCTTAACGCCAAGTTCCATGCACAGGAAGCTCAGATTGTTGCTCAGGCAGGTCGTCCTGGTACAGTAACCATAGCAACCAACATGGCAGGTCGTGGTACTGATATCGTACTCGGCGGTTCTCTTGATGCGGACCTTGCCGCTCTCACCGATCCAACTCCTGAACAGATTCAGCAGGTTAAGGATGAATGGCAGAAGCGTCATGATGCTGTTGTAGCTGCCGGCGGTCTCCATATCATCGGTACAGAACGTCATGAATCACGCCGTATAGATAATCAGCTCCGTGGTCGTTCAGGCAGACAGGGTGACCCAGGTTCTTCCCGTTTCTATCTTTCTCTCGATGATGATCTGCTGAGAAGATTCGGTTCAGACAGAATCAAGACCGTTATGAAGCATCTCGGGATGGAACGCGGTGAGCCTATTGGTCACAAGCTTGTGTCCAGAGCGATTGAAAATGCACAGCGTAAGGTTGAAACCAGAAACTTTGACCTGCGTAAGAGCCTTCTTGAATTCGACGATGTAGCAAATGAACAGCGTAAGGTAATTTACGAATTACGTAATTCCCTGCTCGACGGCAAGGTTGATCAGGGTAATATCGACATGATTCGTTCAGATGTTTACAACTCTGTTATCAATGAATTCATCAGTCCTAATTCTTTAATTGAAACCTGGAATGTTCCTGGCCTTACTGAAAAGCTCAAGAATGAATTTGCCCTGGATTTACCTATTCAGAGCTGGATTGATAATGATGAGAAGCTGATTGAGGAAAACATCCGTTCAAAGATCGTTGATGAGGCAAAGGATGTATTTGAAGCGAAGAAGCTGCTTATCGGAGAGGAAAGAGCCGGTCAGCTGATTCGCAACATTATGCTGCAGTCTCTTGATACTCTCTGGAAGGAACACCTTGCTTCAATGGATTATCTCCGTCAGGGTATCGGTTTAAGAGGTTACGCACAGCGTAATCCTAAGCAGGAATACAAGCTTGAATCCTATCGTATGTTCACTGAGATGATGGAGAACTTCAAGTATCAGGTAATCAGAATTCTCAGCTGCATCCAGATTAAGGTTCAGGAAATTGATGAAATGGAACAGAAGCGTCAGGAACTGGCTGATGAAGCTGAAAAGAAGTTTAATGACGAAGCTGAATCCAAGGCCAAGGAAATCGAAAAGATGAATGCGGCTTTCTCAGATCCTGACCACAAGGTGGGGCGCAATGATCCTTGTCCTTGCGGAAGCGGAAAGAAGTATAAGAACTGTCACGGACGTCTGGTTTAATTCTGGAATGAATCGTGAATAATCTGAACCCGTTATTGATCACCGGATTGATAACGGGTTTTTATTATCATGATGAATTCAGTCCGTTAATCAGAGATAAATTAAGCAAAAAAACTCTGGTGCAGAAAACATAGTATAATAGCCGTAATTTGTTATCGGCTCATTGAAAAACGTTTATTGTCAGCCAGGGAATAACACATCCTGCGTCAGTTTTAACGTAATTTAAAATCAGATTTTGAAAGAAGGTTATTATGGCTTTTGAAAACTTGTCAAAAATGGATCCTTATATTTTACTGTCCATGGTAAACATGAAACTTCGCGATTTTGATGATCATGATCTGGACAGCTTCTGTGCCACATACGAAATTAACAGGGAAGAACTCGAGAAGAAACTGAAAGATGCCGGTTTCGAGTACGATCCCGAGACCAACCAGTTCAAATATAATTCACTTTGAATTACCGGCTACTCCGTTCAGATTAAATAAGAATAATCACCTGATTGCCACAGTTTAAATTATGTTATTAATTCATCTTCTTCCGTTTAATCGCGATAATTATCCATGGTGTGTGGATATAATTTCCGTAAATCCAGAAAATGCTGAGATTCTTTCTCAGAGCAGAATTGTGGTAACGCCTCCTGCAGGCATATGCCCGTCTCCGACGTATGCTGTTTCATTCGACTGCGACTGCATTGAAGCCGTAAGGAAAACCGGCCTGAATCCGGCGGCAGCTGCAGAAAGACTTGCAATGATTATAAAGAATCACGAACGTCTGGTTTTTTCCGGAAAAAGAGCCTATCTGATGTTCAGGGAACTTCTGTGTAATCTGCAGATGAGAAACGTGCTGAAAAACAAAAGAATAACTTCATTTAAAAGTATTGTTCATGCCGCGGTTTCACTGAAGGGAATTTATTATCCACAGGCATGGAATAATATAAAGAAGCTCGGAGCTGAAACGGGAAACACCGATAACAGATACATCAGAAGCATGTATGCTGTTTTTAAGGATCTGTATCTTAAGGCCCCAAAGCTTCTCAGTTATTTTGTCAATAAATCCCTTGTTCTGGATACGGCTGAATCATCCGGAAAAATTATACTGGGTATAGGTGAGGATTCTTTTTTTATTTTTACACCGGTAATGGTGACATCCGAATATGTACTCGGAATCAGTATAGTAAAGGAGATAAAACCTCTGGTACTTCCTGTTAACGGAGCTGTCTGTTATACGGTAAGTTCGGCAATAAATACGTCCATTGCCAGAGAACTCAAAACTGATTTCGAGCAGATAAAGAAGCTTCATGCGGAATCTTCTGCGTATTTAAGAACCGATTCGGCAGAATACCTCATGCTTATGGATAACCTTGAAAGCAGTATTAAAAATGAATCTGAGGATGTTCTTGCTTCAGATGAATACAGAAGTACTGAATCAATGTTTGCAGAACTGTCTGAGTGGTTCGAGAAGGACCGGGATGTTCTGTCTGCAGATGAAGTATGTGCACATATTGCCAGAGCCTCAGGCAGACTTCGCACCGCCATGATGGATTACCTCTATTCAGAGGATTATCCTCTGCCACTGGGATATGATGAGGTATACAGAGACATTGTGTCGGCAAGAATCAGCAACGCAAGAGACAATATGGTCGCTGAACTTGAATATGCAACGGCTCAGGCTGAAAAGAACAGTAATCAGCAGAGTCTTCAGAGACTGGCGAATCTGTACAGGTATCTGTCTGAGTAATAAAAGGCTTTGAATTTGAATAACAGCCTGTTTTAAATTACCGGTTCAAAAAGCTTAAAACTCTTTTTGGCGTCTTCAAACGCTTCGGTAAGCATTTCAAAAGCAGAAGGGTGATAGAAGTTGTATCCTATCAGGTCGTCAAGAGTCTGCCGATTGAACAGCGCACTGTAAATAAACTGAGACATCTGCTGTGCATAGGGAGCGCATATTTCAGCTCCCAGCAGCATTTGTGTTTCCCTGTCAAAATACACGTGAACAAGTCCGTGCTTGTATCCTTTGATGACTGAAGTGGTATTGTTTGCGGTTGAACTTTCACCGAGAATGAACTTGTGTCCGCATCTCGCTCTCTGTTTAACTTCTTCAAATGACAGTCCGGTTACGGTTATTTCCGGATCGGTAAAGGTAATGTCCTGATGAGGCATGTCGCATGTCTGGGTTATACGCGGGTATGTGGCGGCATTGCTCCCGGCTATTTTTCCCTGGTATAAAGCCTTCTGCAGATTGTTCCTTGTTGATGTGGTGTCTCCGGCTATGAATATATGGGGAACGCTGGTCTGAAGTGTTTTTTCATTGCAGTAGGCACAGTTCATCGAATCAAGCTGTATTCCGGCTGTTTCAAGCTGCAGTCCGTCAAGATTCGGTATTCGTCCTGTTGCGCAGAGTACACAGTCAACCTTCAGGTAACATTCGTGTTCGCTTTCATCAAGATAATATATAACAACGGAATCGTTGTTCTGCTCTATGGTTGTGAAATGTCCGTAAGGTACGATGAATACTCTTTCTCTGATGGCATTGAGAGCTGCTGATGCAACCTTGGGGTCTGTCAGGTGGCCTATTTCTCCCATGCCGAATATAGCCGTTTTAACGTTTAGTCTGGTCAGGTATTCCCCAAGTTCCAGTCCTATGCTTCCTGTACCGAATATGGCAATGCTCTTAGGCAGTTCCTTCAGTTCAAAAAGTTCATCGCTGGTTATTATCTTGTTTCCGATTTTTTTCAGATTGGCGGGAACGTAGGGTTTTGATCCTGTTGCAATAACAAAACTTCTGGCGGAAATGGTGGTGTCAGTTCCTTCAATGGCAACGGTGTAAGGGTCAACAAAGAAGGCTTTTCCCATAATACGGCAGTCCTCGGGAATGGTATAGAATTCCTTGATGTACTGATCAAGAAAAGCTCTTTTCTCATTTCGTACGGTATTGAGAATGTCACTTCTGTCCAGATGCTTGTCCGGTGATTTTCCGTAAAGTGTCATGGTAAGCATCGGAGTGCTGTTGGCTGAATACTGTCTGCCCATTTCATGAAGAAGCTGAGAAGGTACACATCCTGAATTTATTGAGGTGGGGCCTAAAGGACCCTGTTCGATAATGATTGTGTCCGCGTTATTTTCAACTGCCGCCTTGTAGGCCAGCATTCCAGCAGTGCCGGCACCGATAATAACAGTGTCAACAGAGATGTGTCTCATGGTTATTCCCTCAGCTTTTTTGTTCTCAATTATACTGAGATTGCAGGCTCCGAGACAATGATTTTAAGTATAAAGAGTGTTGTTCGTTGATGTTAACTATTAATTTGTTAGAATAGGCTCGCATTCGTCAGAGTTATATATTACTGATGAGTGGCATATGACAGTTGACAGATGACAGGGTGGAATGATGGATTTTGCAAAATTATTGAAATATGAATGTCTGGTGTTTGATCTTGACGGTACACTGGTGGATTCCATGCCTTTTCATTACGGAGCCTGGGTCAAGGCCGTGGCTCCTTTCGGTTTTGTGCCCGACAGGGAATGGATGTACAGACACGGCGGGGTTCCAAGTCATAAGATTGCCAGAATCCTGATTGATGAACATCATCTGCCGTTTGATGATCCCCATGAACTTGCAGCAATCAAGACCCGCAACTATCTTGAAAACATCAGAAACGTGGAAGTATACCCCGTGATGCTGGAGCTTCTGAATTTTGCCAGAGAGCATAACATTCACATGGGAATAGGGACGGGGACGCTGCGTTCCAATGTTGAATATATCGTGAATCACACCATTCTGAAAGATTATATAAAAGTTATTGTTTCTGCTGATGACGTAAAAAATCACAAGCCTCATCCAGATACATTTCTGAAGGTTGCCGAAGCTTTCGGGGCTGATCCTCATAAAAGTGCGGTTTTTGAGGATTCATATTTCGGATATGAGGCTGCGATTAACGGTGGATTCGATCTCATAAAGGTGATAAACGGTATCCCCGAATTTCAGTAAGTGCGGTGTGTTCTGAAATGACAGGGCACCGTAGAACAAGAAAACCCGAACTTCAGGTTCGGGTTTTAAAATCCAGCCGCATCGGACGACCGGAAAAGAATCTAACAGACATCAGATTAGTTCTGGTTCTGATAATTTCTCTGAGGTTTGTGATTATTCTGTCTGAAGTTGTTTCTGTGAGCCGGCTTTTCGGCACTGCCTGCAATGGTGATGGTGGAAATCTTAGCCTTGTAGATAAGCTGCTGATTTCCGCTGGCATCGGTTAAAGCCATGCTGTACTGATCGTGTCCGCTGATAACACCTTCAAGCTTTATGCCACTGACCAAAAAAACTGATACGGTCTGCTTTGTTTCCATAAGCCAGTTAAGAGCGGTATTCTGTCCGTTGCCTAATGAAAAAGCCTGTTCAAGTGTCTTGTAGTTAAGTTTTTCTGTATTCTCGGAATTCTGAGTGTCAATCTGATTATCTGTCATTGGATTCTCGTAATTATTATATTTTCATGAAGAAATGTTCATAGTTCTATGTGTTTAAGATTTTATACCAAATTTACATTTAAACAATAAAAAACATGAACAATATGCACAAAATCAAATATGCATTGTGTTTTTGATTTGGTTTGAGCTTTTTTGATGTGTAAGAGAATGGTGCCCAGAGGCGGAATCGAACCACCGACACGGGGATTTTCAATCCCCTGCTCTACCGACTGAGCTATCTGGGCATTAGAGTCGTTAGAAAGATAACTGATGGTGCCGGCTAACGGAATCGAACTGTTGACCTACTGATTACAAGTCAGTTGCTCTACCTACTGAGCTAAGCCGGCACATTTGCCTGGTGCCCAGAGGCGGAATCGAACCACCGACACGGGGATTTTCAATCCCCTGCTCTACCGACTGAGCTATCTGGGCAACAGGGGCTATTTTACAGAATGATTTTTTTAAGTCAAATATTTTTTGTGTTTTTTTGTGATTTTACGGCTGTTTGTATAAATATTACCCTAAATATGTGTAATGTGTCGTTATTTTAGCCTTTTCTCTTCTTTGGGTCATGTGTGTGCCTGCAGTTTACCATAAAACGTCTCTGATTAATGTGTTACTGAACAGGCAGATAAAAGTCAGGTGTATGGATATGTCCGGTGAGGCGGGATGAGGTAATAGAAAATGGATACGTCAGGAAAACATGAATTCAGAATATCTTATATATTAATCGGGGTCAGCTGAGGACATGAAAATGATATTTCTTATTTCATACCAGAAATATAGTGAATTAACATTTTTTGATTAAAAAATCGGGATTTTTCTGAAAATAAATGATGTTACGCAAAAAAAAATTTAATGGATAAAATTTGCTAAACGCCTTGATAATCAAGGGATTGCAGTGATTTCTTTTTAGAATGATGAAAAATTTTTGAAAAAAATTATATAATTCCTATTGCATTACTATGTAATATTCTGTATAGTATGACTAAACCTATTGGTTGAGTAGGAAATAAGGAGATAATAAACAAAACAATAAAAAACTCCTGCACAACACGAAAGGTTTACGGATAAAGGAAGTCCGGAATGATTTAAAGTGGAAGTTTTTCTGCACGTTAATTCAAATAAGATAGTCATAAATAAACATAATAAACAAAAAAGACATTCTGGCTTCCTGTCCGAATAATAAGAAGAAATAATTGAAATACATGAGAAGTGCTTTATCAGGAAACTTACGGTCAGTCTGATTAAGTTGATGGTAGGCACAGGAAACAGTTTGAATCTCAGAATGAACCGTAAGGAGATAAAGATGTCATACAAGTTTGAAACATTACAGTTACATGCAGGTCAGGAAAAACCAGATAGTGCTACCGGTGCAAGAGCGGTACCTATTTACTTAACCTCATCATACGTATTTAACGATTCACAGCATGCCGCAGATCGTTTCGCTTTAAGAGATCCTGGCAATATTTACGGCAGACTGACCAATCCTACCGTTGATGTCCTGGAACAGAGAATCACCGCTCTTGAAGGCGGTGTGGGTGCTCTGGCTACCGCTTCCGGTCTTGCTGCAATCACCTATGCCATCCTTACTGCCGTAAGTGGCGGTCAGAATGTGGTTGCTGCCTCAAACATCTATGGCGGCACCTTTAATCTTCTGGCTCATACTCTTCCTAATTACGGTGTGCAGACCAAGTTTGTGGATCCTGGTGATCTTGCCGCTTTTGAAGCTGCCATTGATGAAAACACCAGAGCCTTATACGCTGAAACCTTAGGCAATCCTAATTCAGATGTTGCTGATATTGAAGCTCTGGCAGAAATCGCCCACAGACACAAGATCCCTTTAATCGTGGACAGCACCTTTACTCCTCCGTCAGTATTCAGACCTATTGAACACGGTGCCGATATTGTCGTTCATTCCGCCACTAAGTTCATAGGCGGCCACGGTACCGTTCTCGGTGGTCTGATTGTGGATTCAGGTAACTTTGACTGGGAAGCTTCAGGTAAGTATCCGTCTCTTACTGAACCTAATCCTTCATACCACGGTGTTGTGTTCACCAAGGTTGCAGGCAGAGCCGCATATATTGTGAAGGCTCGTGCAGTATTCCTGAGAAATACCGGTGCCACACTGTCTCCGTTCCACGCATTCCTGTTCCTTCAGGGACTCGAATCACTGTCTCTCCGTCTTGAAAGACACGTGGAAAATGCTCTTAAGGTTGTTCAGTTCCTTAACAGTCATCCTAAGGTTCTTAAGGTTAACCATCCTTCAGTAACCACTGATGCAAAGCAGCAGGAACTCTACAAGAAGTATTATCCTAACGGAGCAGGTTCAATCTTTACCTTTGAAATTGACGGCGACATCAATGATGCACGAAAGGTGATTGACTCTCTTAAGCTGTTCTCACTTCTGGCTAATGTCGGTGATGCAAAGTCTCTTGCTATTCATCCGGCCTCAACCACTCATTCACAGCTTAATGAAACTGAACTGCTTGAACACGGTATTAAGCCTAATACCATCAGATTATCAATCGGTATTGAACATATCGATGACATTATCGAAGATCTGAAGCAGGCTCTTGAAAGTTTCTAATCCTGAAACGTAAAACCTGATCGTCATGAAAACAGGTCTGAGGAGTTTTCCTCAGACCTGTTTGTTATTCTGAAAAAAGTTTAACGGTATGCTTTTTCAAAAATACCGGCAATTTCCTCATCGGTTGTTTCAGCCGGGTCAAAGGCAAACAGAACGCCCATTGTGGCTCTGGCGTTTTTCGCGAGAGTCATGCATTCTTCCTTTCTGATGCCGAAATCAGACATTTTAAGATCGGCAACACCGCATTCCTCCTGGAGTTTTACCAGAGCAGTAATGAAATCCTGCGGCTTGTCGGCATCGTTCATCCCAAGAAATCTGGCCATGTCTATAAATCTTTCGTCACAGACATGCTTATCGATCCAGAACTGGAAGTAGGCTTTTGACAGCATGATTAGGCCTGCACCGTGAGGCAGTTCAGGGTGATATGCACTCATGGCATGTTCCATGGAATGTTCACTCGAGCATGCCACGCAGAGCATGGAGTAACCGGACATGGTATTGGCGAAGGCCACAGCTTCACGGGCCTCAATATCATTGCCGTCTTTCACGGCTCTGGCCAGGTATTTGCCTATTTTTTCAATAGCGGAACGTTCAACCATATCGCTCATGAGACTGTGACGGCAGGAGATATATCCTTCAAGGGAATGGCAGAGAGCGTCGAATCCCTGATAGGCGGTAAATTTCGGCGGTACGGTAACCATCAGTTCCGGATCAACTATTGCCAGCGTGGCAAACATTGAGTCATATCCGCCGACTCCGATTTTTTCATGAGTGTCGGTTTTGGTGATTACACCGGCTTCGTCAACTTCAGACCCTGTTCCAGCGGAAGTGGTTATGGCTACCCACGGAAGAGGTTCGTTTACGAGAGGGAGTCCTTTGCCGGTTTCACCGAAGGCATAGTCCCAGAGATCTTCTGAAGGCTGGGTGGCAAGCATGGCAATGTTTTTGGCCGCGTCCATTACTGAACCCCCGCCAAGAGCTACCACAAAATCACAGCCGTTGCTTTTTGCAGCTCTGGCTCCGTCTTCCACCATTTCCTTTAACGGATTGGCTCCGATACCGTTGAATACAACTGCTTCACATCCTGCCAGTCTGAGCTGTTCCCTGGTTCTGTCAAGTGAACCGCTTACAATGGTGGACTTGCCGTTGGAAATTACCAGCAGTGCTTTTTTTCCCGGTAACTTGTGTTCATGCATTCTGTTCAGGGCACCGCATCCGAATATAACCCTTGTCGGACAGAAAAAGTTATAAGACGTCATTGATTGATCTCCAAAAATCGTGTCTGGGCATGCATCTTCTTTATCGACGCACGAGAGAGTGTACTCCGGGTGATATGCGGAATACGTGATTATAAGCATAAGGTACGATTCACGTCAGATACAACAACAGTCGGATACGGTTTGTTGTTTTTGCGGATGTATTCACAGAGAATTACAGAAGCTGAAAAAGACGCCGGTGATATGAACGGATTATGTTTATCCGGCTGCAATTTTAATCCTCTTCTGCGAATATGTTGATTAACATTGCAGCCTGTACTGACCATTAGTAGACGTGCTGGTCGATAAGATCGTTGCAGTGGTTCAGAAGATTGTCCACAAGAAATTCAGCCGAGGTGGTATATCCGTAACCGAACACTTCACCGTCATCATAATGGGATATGATTAAATTCTTGTTCCTGTCCTGCTTTAAAACGAGGTGATATCTGTTTTCATCCTTGTCAGCTATTTCCATATCCTGTGATACAGCGGCTTCGAAAAAAGGATTGTTGTAGATTTCTGACCAGTCCGCCAGTGTTGAAAAAAATACAAGTCTCGCACCTGTTTTAGGATGAGATAATGTCGCACCTTTGAAGTGATACGGATTATGACCGTTCATTGTCCTTGAGTAAGGTTCGTTGTAGGTAAATTCACAGACTTCCTTTGAGCCGCATCCTGTTATCAGCAACAACGTTGTCAGGCAGGAAAATAACAGCAGATCTTTCAGCATTTTTATTTGTTCCTTTTATTTATGACTGAGTTTTCAGAAAGTATACATTATGTGATACAGAGTTGTTTAATAATTTTTTCATGACAGATGCGAAATAATCTGCTAGGATTAGCGACTATTTTTACGACAGATAGTATATACTGTCTTTATCTGCCTGAGCGTTTCTGCTGATTATTAAGATTCGTATCCACAATTTTTTTACTTTTTCTCTGAGAGCCATTCGTTTTTTATCATGGTTTCCTGTTTTTGTTGGTGATTTTCTGTTTAATCAGGCAATGTCATCAGGTTTTATAATTTTATTCAACGGCCGGGACAGCGGTGTGTTTTTGACCGGATTTATAACTTTGTCATGATTTGAATAACAAAAGGAACGTGCTGAAGGCATGAAATCATGATTTCACCCCGTGTGCATGTCATCGGTAAGACATGTCTGTATTTACAACTTAATAATAATCAAAGAGAACAGCATGAGCGTGAAAAAAGAATCCAATAAGAAAGAAGCAAAAGTTAAAGAAGACAATCAGAAAAAAATAATTAAAAACAGACCGGAAAACAATAGTGGAAATAATCTGCCCGACAGCGGAGTAACCGATCTGCTTTCACTTTATTTCGGGGAAAGTGTGGCCAATTCAGTTGAGGCGGCGGACAAGTTCGACAGGAAACAGTCATCAGAAAGCGGAAAATCACGGGTAAAGGCCGGAAAAAAGAAGTCTGAGTCAGAAAAAAAATCTGTTTCTTCAGAAGATAAAATAAAGGATAAACTACCGGCTGATACCGTTACTGGCGACGCTGAAAATGCCGAATTAGGTGAACTTATTGTTTATGCCGCCGAAAGAACAATTATAAAGGCGAAAAAGGATATCGCTTTATCACAGGATGTTCTTAACAGTACGGACCGCGATTACTTTAATTCGCTGAAGAAAATTATCATAAAGCAGAATTCATCAGTTTCCTGTGATTTAAGATTAATAAAGAAAATCTGGCAGACAATGGTAGAAAACGGAGTACTTACTCCGCTTGCTCTGGGCGACAAGTCAATTATGCTTCCGGCTGACGCTTTGGAAAAACGTGTCGGAAAGGTGTTTATCGAATACGAAAAAATTCCGGAAATTGACGTTGTTTACTATTCCAACAAGCTTGAAACTGAAGATCAGGAAAGCTGTATTCTTTATCTGCCTGATAACTCCGTTTTTCACGGTGATAAGGTTGAATGCCTGTATAACCGCAGAACCGGAATAGCATATTACGTTTCCACTGTCGAAGAGCATAATCTTGTTCTCGGCCGCTGGCGCAAAACCAAGGATCATGCCGTGCTTTATCCGGAGGATCCACGTTTCGGCGGACGCCATTTTTCGTTCAGAAAACTATCCGATGTCGATGGCATCGGGATGGGGAGTATTGTTATCTGCCGTATCGTGAAACGTTCCACCACCGGCAGTTATATCGTTGAGGTTGAGCACGATCTTAAAGACGGTGCCCGTCTTGACAGCAGAATTCAGATTGCCATTCTGAACAACGGTATTCCTCACGAATGGAATACGGCGGTTAAAAAGCAGGTTGACAATATTCCTGACGAGGTGCTTGAAAAGGACAAGGATAAAAATAAGCGTGTTGATCTTACGGAACTGCCTCTGGTAACCATTGACGGTGAGGATGCCAGAGACTTCGATGATGCCGTTTACTGTCGCAGGGAGGGAAGCGGGTTCAGACTGTTTGTGGCCATAGCCGACGTTTCCTTCTATGTGCGTAACGGATCTCCTCTGGACAACGAGGCAAAGCACAGAGGAACCTCAATCTACTTCCCTAATTACGTGGTGCCGATGCTTCCTGAAAAGCTGTCAAACGGTCTGTGTTCCCTGAATCCTCATGTGGACAGACTCTGCATGGTATGTGAAGTTCTGGTGAAAAAGGGCGGAGAACTGGGAGAATACAAATTCTATCCTGCGGTAATGAATTCCCATGCAAGACTTACCTATACTCAGGTGGCATCAGTTCTCAGCGGAGAGGAGGTGACTGATCCTGAAATAGTTCCTCTGAAGCAGGATCTCCTGAATCTTTATGATCTGTACAAGGAACTCAAACTGAACAGAGTCAATCGCGGAGGCATTGAGTTTGAAGGCAGTGAGGTAAGATTCGTGTTTGATGAAAATCAGCAGATTACCGATATCCTTCCTGTGGTGCGCAATGATGCACATATGCTTATCGAAGAATGTATGATTGCCGCCAACGTGTGTGCAGCCGATTTCGTGGAAAAAAGCAAAGGGTTCACACTCTTCCGTGTCCATCCAAAGCCAGCCTCGCTGAAGGTGACCGCATTCAGAAACTTTATTGCCATGTATGGTCTGAGCCTTGACGGCGGTGAGGTTCCGGAAAGCAGTGATTATGCGGCTTTTGCAAAGAAGATAGAAGGTAATCCTTATCAGAGCGTTCTTCAGATTATGATGCTTCGTTCACTGGCACTTGCTACCTACACTCCTGAAAATGAAGGCCATTTCGGTCTGGCGCTGGGGCATTATGCGCATTTTACCTCTCCAATCAGAAGATACCCTGATTTGCAGCTTCATCGTGAAATCAAATATCTTTTAGGTAAAAACGGGATGTTTTCCTCAAGTCTGGCAACTTCGCTCGGAGCCAAAAAGTACGAACTGCCTGAACTGACTGTACTTTCAGAGTCATGTAATACCACTGAACGCCGTGCGGACAAGGTCAGCGGGGAAGTAGAAATGGCGCTGAAGGCCAAGTTCATGGAAAAATTCATTGGCAAGAATCTGCCGGGGGTGGTAGTTAACGTGACTTCCTTCGGGCTGTTCGTGAAAATTGAAAAATTCAATGTTGACGGTATGATTCATGTATCGGAAATTTCCAAGAACAACTTTATGACCTTCGATGAATCATCAATGCGTCTTGTTGCGGAAAGATCCGGTTTTTCCGTTGGACTGGGCGAAACCATAACCGTGGTCATAACTTCCGTTAATACGGATGACGGCAAGATTACCATGATTCCGGCACCGGGAACTTTCGGTAAAAACAGAGTTTCCCTCAACGAGGAGGCCAGAAAGACCGTAGGCGAGTATCAGGGAACCGATGCTGTTGACAATCAGTCAGTCAATCAGGCTGTAAGAAAATCCATGGCCATATGGAATAATGTCGACAAGCTTGATGATGAACTTATGGAATCCGTTGTGAGCGTTAGCAGGGTTAAGGCCGCTCCACATGCAAGTATTACCAAAAAGGTTAAGACCGGGACAGAGAGCGGAACAAAGAAATCTAAATCTAAGAGTACGGTAAAACCGGCAGCTTCCGGAAAGAAGACACAGGGCGGAAAGCCTGCTTTAAACCGCAGGAATTCAAGAGCCGGAAGTAAAGGTCTGAAACAGTAACAGGAGGAATCTCACGTATACATCGACAGCCGCAATCATCCTGTATCCCTGCGGCTGTTTCATCAGAGGATATTGTTACTGAACTGATGAGTTCAACAGATTTTGTGAGGTTGCGGCAAAGCCTGTGAAGAGAAGAAAAATTGGTCTGTAAAGTATGATACTGTTTCGAATTACATGTTTTGTCTGATTGTATGAAAGCTTCGTTTCAGAAGATGAAACGGAGCTTTTTTATAATGAAGATATGATATGAAAGTGAAAAGAATATCTCAATTTTTAGAAAAGAGCCTGTAAAAGCCTCAAATCACTGAATCCGTAATTCCGGTCAGCCCGACGTAGGGATTAAACGAATGTAAAACTGCATTAATCAGGATAAAAATTTTTGATGAAATTATGACATTGCTCCCACAGTTTTTTATGTTGTGATATAATTATCACCAATTTTTTGAGTGTCATCTTTGAACGGTACATTCAGCCTTATGTTTCAATGCATAAATAAGCTTTACCGGCATCAGCATAGTATGACTTCAGTCGAAAGAAAAAATAACACAGGTATTTCCTATTTATAAGGGTATAAACATGTTTTTTGAAAAAATCGTTGCAGCTCCTGCAGATCCTATTCTTGGTTTAACCGAAGAATTTAAGAATGATCCACGTACTGATAAGATTAACCTCGGTGTAGGTATCTACAAGACCAATGAAGGCGTAACTCCTATTCTTAAGTGTGTTAAGAAGGCTGAAGAAATCATTCTTAAGGAAGAAACCACCAAGAGCTATCTGCCAATCGTTGGTACTCCTGAATACGGTAAGCTCGTAAGAGAACTGGTTTTCGGTGCTGACAGCGAAGTTATCGCTTCAGATCGTGCCCGTACTACTCAGGCTCCAGGCGGTACCGGTGCTTTAAGAGTAGGTGCTGATTTCTTAAAGCAGCAGAACGTAACCGGCAAGATCTGGATTTCCGATCCAACCTGGGCTAACCACTTCCAGGTATTCGGCAAGGCTGGTCTTGAAACCGCTAAGTACAGATACTACGACAAGAACACCCGTGCTCTTGATTTCGAAGGTATGAAGGCAGATCTCAAGAATGCCAAAGCCGGCGATGCAGTATTACTTCACGCCTGCTGTCACAATCCGTCAGGTATGGATCCAAACGCTGCTCAGTGGGAAGAACTCGCTAAGCTCGTTGCTGAACTCAAGCTTCTTCCATTCTTTGATTTCGCTTACCAGGGCTTTGGTAACGGTATTGAAGAAGATGCTTTCGGTATCCGTACTTTCCTGAAGTACAACAAGGAAGTTTTAGTTGCAAGTTCATTCTCTAAGAACTTCGGTCTTTACAATGAACGTATCGGTGCTTTAACCGTTGTTTCTGCTGATAAGGAAACTGCTGACCGCGTATTCTCTCAGGTTAAGATTGCAGTACGTGCCAACATTTCAAATCCTCCAGCTCACGGTGCAAAGATTGTTACCACTGTTCTGTCAAACCCTGAACTTCGTGCTGAATGGGTTGCCGAAGTTGCTGAAATGCGTGACCGTATCAAGAACATGCGTGAACTTTTCGTGTCAAAGCTTAATTCTTTAGGCTGTGCCGTAGATTTCAGCTTCATCAATACCCAGTACGGTATGTTCTCTTTCTCAGGTTTATCTCCTGAACAGGTTGCAACCTTAAAGAAAGATTACGGTATCTACATGGTAGGTAACGGCCGTATCAGTGTTGCAGGTATCACCACCTCTAACATCGATGCTTTATGCAAGGCAATTTACGAAGTACTTCAGAAGTAATATTCTGAATACTGATTACCACTTGAATTGATGGTATGACCGTAATCCGCCGGCCAGTTCTCTGACCGGCGGATTATATATATGCAAGTCCTTCTTCCTGTAAATTTCCGTTACTGATTAGAGGATTTGCATATATAAGAAGACGCTGATGTTTTTCACAGATATGTATTAACAGTGATGCGTTGTTTTCGCCATGCAGGGACAGAAGGTTTCTTGAAATATACCATCTGCGTCCCGCTTTTATTTCCGGAGAATTTATGAGTAGTAAAAATGAATATGTATACGGTGTTCATGCCGTAAGTGCCCTTATTGAGACTGAGCCAGAAAGAATCATTGAGGTTTATGTTCTCAAGGGACGTGATGATGCAAGACTTCATGCAGTGGTATCTGCTCTCAACTCTCTCGGAATCACTGTTAACCAGGTTAACCGCAAGACACTTGATGACAAGGTGTTCGGCGGTGTTCATCAGGGTGTCGTTGCCAGAGTGAAAAGCGCCAAGGTTCTTGGTGACTACGAACTGAACGAGTTTCTTGATAAGGTGGAAAATCCGTTTCTGCTCATTCTTGACAATGTTACTGATGTTCATAATCTCGGTGCATGCCTTAGAAGCTGTGACGGGGCAGGCGTGAATGCTCTGATTACCTCCAAGGATAAAAGCGCGTCTCTTACCGCTGCTGCCAAGAAGGTTGCCTGCGGTGCCGCTGAAAGCGTACCTGTATTCTATGTTACCAATCTTGCCAGAACCATGAAGGAACTTCAGGAAAGATTTATCAGAATTATCGGTACTGCCGGCGAAACCGACAAGGTTATTTACGACGTTGATCTTACCGGTCCTCTGGCTCTGGTAATGGGGGCAGAAGATACGGGAATGAGAAGACTTACCCGAGAAAACTGCGATCAGCTGGTTAAGCTTCCGATGCTTGGGAAGGTTACGAGTCTTAACGTTTCAGTAGCAACAGGCGTATGCTTATACGAAGCTTTAAGACAGAGAATGCTTAAGACAAAGTAAATTATTCAGTTATCTGATAAGAATTAGAAAGGCTCCGTACGGAGCCTTTCTTTTATCCTGATTCAGCATCAGATTTTACTGATGATGAAAAGGAGAATGAATGAAAGCACCATGCACATTACGCTTGTGATGCCTCCGGCCTTAATCATGTCTTTGTTTTCAATTTTGCCGGTAGCATAAGCAAGGGCGTTAGGCGGAGTACTGATTGGCAGAGTCATGGCAAAGGAGAGAGTCAGAGCAATGAATATCAGTGAGTATGAAATATCGATGCCGGTAGTTATGCTCGGACTTGAGAGCACGGCAACGGCGATAGGAATGAGCAGGTTGGCTGCGGCCGTATTGGAAATAAAGTTGGACAGCACCCATCCGGTCAAACCTATGATACCGATAATCATAATGCCTGAGAAATTGCTGTAATCAATCATGTTTGCCAGTTTGACTGCAAGGCCGGTGTTTTCCAGGGCGTTGCCGATGGCGATACCTCCGGCAATAAGCCAGATTACGTCCCAGTTCATGGTTTTAATGTCAGGTGCCTTGATGATGCCAGTACAGGTAAAGGCAATAAGAGGCAGAATGGCAACTATGTAACTGTTAACCCCGTGAAGCTTTTCTGTCATCCACAGCAGGATGGTGGCAGCGAAACATATGTATACAAAAATCGATCTCCAATCGGTATTGAAGCGGCTCTTTATGTCGAGAGTTATTTCCCTGGACTGGAAAGGGAACAGCATTCTGAGAAGTATCCAGGTTAAGAATATGCAGAGAGCTGCAAGCGGAAAACCTATCAGCATCCATTTCATGAAGCTTACGGCATGTTCTCCATGCAGAAATCCCAGTGCGATTGCGTTAGGAGGCGTGCCTACAGGAGTGGCGATACCGCCAATGTTGGCCGCAAATGGAACGGACAGTATCAGCGCCTTGATACCTTTGTCTTCATTCGAAACAGAGGCAAATACCGGAGCCATCATGGCAAGCATCATAACGGTGGTGGCTGTATTACTCATGAACATGGCAAAAAAACCGGTGACGCACATTACACCGAGCATAACCATTGAAGGCTTTTTACCGAACGGCTTCAGCAGTACTCTCGCAAGGTTGATGTCCAGCTTGTACTTGGTGGAGGCTATTGCCAGGGCAAAACCGCCGAGGAACAGGATGATAACCGGAGAACTGAAGCTGTTGAATACAGATTTATAGCTTAGCAGGTGTTCTCCATCAACTGATTTAAGATAGTTTTTAATAGGCGTAATGGCCCCGTCTGAAGCAAAGAGACACAGGGAGCCGATGATGGCCAGAGATGTCGCATATACAGGCATCGGTTCGAGTATCCACATCAGAGCGGCGGCGATGAATATGGCCATGGTGATGTTCTGTACCGGGGTGAACGGAAAAGTCTGCGGAAAGATTACCGGCAGTGAATAGCTTACCAGGGTAATGAATACTATGAGAAGTATTTTAAAAATATTGAATTCACGCACATCTATCGTCTTACCGTCCTTGTCCTTGGGAATAGACGAATGCGGAATGTTTTTAAATATATGAAAACTCATGATTAACTCCGATGGGGAATATAGTCAGATTCGGCTTCAGCATGATGCTTTGTGCTTGTTGTATGCGGTTCAACTGAAGAATACGCAGACTGTTCTGCTTAATCTTCATTATAGTTTAGGGCTGTTTTGAATAGAATTTCGGAGTATCCGTTTTGGGAAGCCGTTATAAAATTTTTCGACCTTCCTTTTCTAAACTGAAAATACAGCGGTTAATATGGTCATGCCACTGCGTGACGGATGATAATTCACGGACTGCATGCTGATATGAAAACGGAAGGCGTATGACGGATATTCTTGGGATTGTTCAAATTTTCGCTTGCTAATTCGTTAATAAATCTATATAATTCGCTCCGTTTACCGGTCATATAAATTCGTTCCTTGCCTTAAAGATGCGACCGGAATCTAAGAGGCTAAATAACCGTAAGGGGCATTTAAATGCGTCATTATGAAATTGTGTTCCTGGTTCATCCAGACCAGTCAGAACAGGTTGCTAGCATGACTGACCGTTGCGTTAGCATCATTGAAGCCGCTGGTGGTAAGATCAACCGTCGTGAAGACTGGGGTCGTCGTCCACTCGCTTATCACATCGACAAGCTTTCTAAGGCTCACTACGTTCTCTTAAACGTAGAAGCTGAACAGTCTGCAATTGATGAAATCGAAAACCGTTTCCGTTACAACGATGCTGTTCTTCGTTACCTCATCACTCGCGTAAAGAAGGCCTTCACTGAACCTTCACCAATCATGAAGTCAATGGAAGCTCACCGCAATGCTCGTGACAACCGTGAAGAACGTGTTGAAAACAAAGCTGCTGTAGCTGCTGATGCTGAATAAGGAGTAAACAACATGGCTTATTTTCGTCGTCGCAAGTTCTGCCGTTTCACTGCTGAAAAGGTAGATGAAATCGATTACAAGGATACCGCAACCTTAAAGAACTACATCACTGAATCATGCAAGATTGTACCAAGCCGCATCACCGGCACCAGTGCAAAGTATCAGCGTCAGCTTGCTGTAGCTATTAAGCGTGCACGTTACTTGGCTTTATTACCTTACACTGATTTACATAGCACTGCTAGTAAGATTAAGTAAGGCCTAACTCTATTTTTTATTATTTAACCGAGGAAAGGTAATGGAAGTTATTCTTCTTGATAAGATTGCTCATTTAGGCAGTCTCGGTGATAAGGTTAAGGTTAAGAGCGGTTTTGCTCGTAACTATCTTATCCCTCAGAAAAAGGCCGTTATGGCTACTAAGGAAAACCTGGCTAAGTTCGAAGCTCAGCGCGCTGAGTTAGAAAAGAAGTTAGCTGCTGATTTAGCTGCTGCTCAGGAACGCGGTGCTAAGCTCGATGCTTTAGAAACCGTTACTATTGCTGCTAAAGCAGGTGATGAAGGTAAATTATTCGGTTCTATCGGTACTCGTGACATTTCTGATGCAATCACTGCAGCAGGTGTTGAAGTTAAGAAGAGCGAAGTTCGTTTATCTGAAGGTGTATTAAGATCAGTTGGTGAATACGAAATCACTGTTTCTTTACACCCAGACGTTAAGTCAACCCTCAAGGTTGTTATCGTTGCTGAAAAGTAATTCGTAAGAATTAGTTTTCCTTAATCGTAATAATGAAAGAAGATACTGTTTCTGGCAGTATCTTCTTTTTTTTCCGTAATCCGTGACTGGCTTTGTATCCGTATGACCATTTTCTAAACGTACGCGCAGATATTTAAGATCTGCTTGTAATGATTTGACATCAGTATCAGATAAAATCCCCTCATCTTTATAAAATTAAAAACCGGCACTGTATTTACGCAGATTGGAGAACTGATTTTAAGCCTTGAACAAGACACAATTAATTATGGTGACATGAATATTGTTGTTCAGATGGTGACACAGATACAGAATTATAATTAAGAGTATAAAATATATTTGTATAAATATAAAAAATAGGTTATATTTTTAAGGATACAGCGTCATGCAGGAAGACTGAAGACAGTTTTCGATACCGGGTATTATTCATAATTCATTCGACAGATCGGCAGAAGAAGGAGAGAGCGTCATGTTTACGGTTTATCATTCAAATGATATTGAATTGCTGGTGAAACTGGGAATTCACCTTATTAAAAACAGTAATACAGACCACAGAAAGGTTAATCCTTTTGCTCCTTCGCACTTCATTGTTCAAAGCTCGGGAATGGAGCTTTATCTCAAACAGAAAATTGCGGAATTTGACGGGGTGTGCGCACGTATTGAGTGTCATCTTCCTTGGAAGTTTATCTGGAGTCTTCATGAAGCTCTGTTTGCCGATGAGTATCCTCATGAAATGGTTTATAACGGAGACAACATCGCCTGGATTCTTCTGCAGGCGTTTTCTGAAGGCGCAAAAAATGATCCCGACTGTTTTAATCCTGACAGTCCGTCATGCAGATATCAGTATGTGGCTGATTACATATATGACAGGGATGAAACTGCTTCGGGAAATTCAGCCGCATCCGGAAGAAAGCTTAATTACGTAAAGTGTTACCGTCTGGCACACCGCCTGGCATATATTTACGAAAACTATCTTGTTTACCGTCAGGACTGGATTCGTTCATGGAATGATGCTCCGGATAAAGAATCACTCAGGGACTGGCTTGAAGAACTGAAGGTTAAGCACAACACCGATTTTAACAATAATGATTTTGTGTGGATTGGCGAATTATGGCATGAGTTTGTCAGGAACAATCTGATTGATGAGCTGAAGGGAAAGGATCGTATTCATTATATGGATTCAATGAGGGCTGTTATGCAGAACAGTTCTCAGGAAGAGTTCTTTGAAAGAATAAGAAATAACGGAAAGGACATTCCACGTGATGTTTATGTTTACGGCATATCGTCAATTGCTCCGGTGGTGCTTGAATTCCTTGTACTGCTTGGTAAGTTTATAAACGTGCATTTCATGTTTACCAACCCGTGCCGTTATTACTGGGGAGACATCAAGGCTGATAACGGTTCAAGTTCAGATTCAGATATTGATGAGCTTATTGAAAGAATAAAACAGAGACACAGCATTGATTTAAAAATCAAAAACAGGAACATAACTGATGAATACTTTTCAAAACTGAATTCTCAGGATACTGGCGACTATTCTGATTTCAGTTCGCAGAACTTCAGCCGTGATTATTATGAACACGGTGACGATATGCTTGAACTTGTTGAAAGTAACCGTCTGCTTCTTACCTACGGCAAGTCAGGAAAGGATACCTTAAGCAGTCTGATGGCCTATGCGGATAATGAAAACTATCAGGTAAACGATATTCATGCCTTTGTGGAAAATAACGGAGAGTCGGGCACTATGCTGAGTCTGATTAAGAACGATCTTCTTAACATGACCTTTACTCCGATGACTGGTGATCCGGATACCATGGAACAGGCGAATGTGTCCCGTAAACAGCGAATGGTGGATCCTGATGATTCATCCATTCAGTTTCATTCCTGCGCCACACCTTTAAGAGAGGTTCAGGTTCTGTACGATCACATGCTGGAAAAATTCAGGGAGGATAAAACACTTCGTCCGAGAGACATTGCCGTATTCATGCCTAATGTAGGTGTTTACGCTCCTTATATTGAAGCTGTGTTTGGAACCAACAGGGAACTTCTGACCAAAAAGAATTCAGGAGCTGCTGATAAGAATGCCGAACCGCAGAAGGTCGATTTGCCGTATACCATATGTGACCGAACCACAGCTGAAGAATGTCCGGAAATTGACGGTTTTAATAAGCTCATGAATATTGTTTCCGGCAGAATCGACAACAAAACACTGTTTATGCTTCTTTCCATTGATGCCATCAGATCAAGATTCGGAATTGAAGCTGATGACCTTGAACAGATAAAGAAATGGTTTAACGACAATAACATTATTTTCGGGCTTGATGAAGAAGACACGAATATCTACGACGTAAATGTTTCTGCGGACAAAAAAGACAGTGGCACTGAATCCAATCCGTTTTTTGTCAGCGAATATCGTAATTCATTCAAGTCAGGTCTCAACCGCATGATTAACGGTTCTCTGATGCCGGTGCTGTCTGAAGGTGATGACGACCATGAGTATAACACTGAGCTTGAAGGAACGGATTCATTCGAACTTCTGGGCCATCTTTATTCCTTCTATGACGCTCTTAAAAGTCTGCGCCTCGAGTTTAAAGAGTGTGAATCGGCGGATAAGGAAATGTTAACCATACCTGAAGATATTATTAAACAGGTTATGGGTGATTCTTATGCGGGATCTTCTGTCATGTCTTTACGGGATCTCAGTGTGGCTCAGCTTGTTTCATATTGGCACAATTTTATAATCAGCAGGGTGCTGAACCGTTTCTTTGCTTTCAGTGAGAATAACGTAAATCTGTACACGCTGATTGCCAGAAACTTTGAGCGCATGAGGATTGATTTGGAAAAGTTAAAAGACATTCCCGTCATCAGCCTGGATATCGTCAGGGAATATCTTGCCGACAAGCTGTCCGGGGAAAGCGGATTCTCCGCATTCTTAAGAGACAAGGTTAATTTCTGCAGCTTTATTCCGATGAGGGCAATACCGTTCAAACACATATTCATGCTGGGCATGAATGACGGTGACTATCCTAAATCGGATAATGGTGATTATTTCGATCTGATGAAGACGTATTTCCGTCACGGGGATCGCAATGTCCGTAATGACGACTGCTATATGTTTATGGAAGCTCTTATTTCTGCGGAAAAGAGCGTATACATTTCCTATGTCGGCAAGGATGTGGTGAAAAACAACGAACTCAATCCTTCAATGCTTGTCAGTGAGCTGATAAATTACATCTCCTCCACCTGTATGCTGAATCGTGATTCTTTTGAAAGACTGTACCATGGGAAAAATGAAAAGACTTACGAAGAGTATCAGAATGAGGCCGACAGTACTGAAAATGAGGAAATGCTGAGAAAAGCTCTGGTTAAGAGTGAAAGTCTAAACGTTTATGATGCCAGCAATTTCAACGGGACAAGACTCCGTTCGTATCAGTCTCAGTGGTGTCCTCGTCAGGAAAACAGTACGAATGAAGAAGGTAAGGAACTATGGCAGAATTTCATTACTCCTGAATTAAGTTCTCTCAAATTTATTAAAAAGGATGACGAACATAGAGATGGCTTTGCCGACTGTGACTACGTTCTGGATATATCCACGGATGAACTGCAGACTTTCTTTGAAAGCGGTAAAAAGTTCTTTGTAAAAAATGTAATGCGGCTGTCTCATTATCTTCTGGATCAGCATGGTCTTACCGAACACGAAGGATGGAGGTTACAATTTGGAGAATCCGATATTGAAAGACATCTCATGGACAGGCTTTTTAAACCTGGAATCGTAACAAATGATGACATCAGGAATGGAATTGACGATTTTATTTACAATGCCCAGCTTAAAGGAACTCTTGAGAACGGGGTTATTGGAGAATATTACAAAGAAAATGTTCTTGGTGATGCGGACAGTGATGAATCTCCGTTCTGTAGAATTCGAAAAATTATAAATCTCCGTAACAGTTATTATTTTTCTAATGAGCCTTTTTCAGTTCCTGTTGACCTGAAAGTAAAGGTTCCTGTGGAGAAACGTTTTATTGCCGATCTGTACTGTGAGCACGAAGATGAGAACAATCAGGCAAACAACAGCGGTAAAGAAGACGAATCCTGTCTGTACACTCCGGGGAAAACCGTAAATGTTGAGGTGAGAATCAGGGGAAAAATAGATGACGTACTGAAAATAAATAATAAATATTTAAAGATAAATTTCAGAATATTCAGTAAATTCAGTACTTCTTTGTTTATTTCTCTGTATCAGTCGTTACTGCTTTATCTTCAGCTTGCCGATAGTAACGGAAAGGCTGATGTTTCCGTTCAGGGTATTTGGAAATTATCTGAAGATTACAGATTTCAAATAGATTTTTATGGTACCAGAGCAGTAGATGAACTTCCGAAAATAGTAAAGAATTATGATGATAATCTGCGAAAGCTTCTTGAAGAAAAACTGAAGAATCTTATCAGACTGTATATTCTTGGTCATTATGCATATATTCCTTTTGAGTTAATCAAGAAAATTTCATCAGGTGTTTTTTCAACAGAAGGAACAATAAACTCAAAAAATAAATACACAGGTTCTTCGTACATATCAGAAACCGATCTGCTGTTCGGTGACCAACCGGTATCAGTTACTGATTTCAATATGTACAACGGCTCACCGGAGACGATGTTTTCATGTATTGACTGGCTTGTAGGGGATCTTCCGTTTGTGGAAAAATTCGTTAAAAAAGATAAGAAGTCATCTGGAAAAGCAGATAAAAATGAAATCAGATTTCTGACGTGTCCGACTAAAAAGCAACAGATTGTTACTATGGACAAGTTGCTGAAGGAATTTGGCATAGATCTGGAAGAAATAGGATAGCAGACTGAGTAACGGAGGAAAAATATGTCACATAAATTAATGGATTTTAATTTAAATGGAGCCGGCATAATTGAAGCTTCTGCCGGCACCGGTAAGACCTATACCATTACATGGCTGCTTTGCCGATTACTGCTGGGAATAGGTACTTCAGATAATAAACCGGTGGATTATTCCAAGATTCTCATTATGACTTTCACCAAGGCGGCAACCAATGATCTTAAAAGAAAAATCTGTGAAAGAATCCGTGAGCTCAGATCATTTATTGAAAATCTGCTGAAAAAATCATGTGCAAGTCCTGCTGACTTCAGTGATATTCTGTCAGATGACTCCATTGAGAGCGAGATGCTCCGTGCCTATCTCGGTCTTACTCAGGTATCAGATGATTTGAAAGACAGAGAAGTACGAGAGGACTATCTTAAAAAGATGATTCAGGCCATCAGAATCCTGCGTCATGTTGAGTTAAATGTGGATGGCATGCAGATAAGCACCATTCACAGTTTCTGCAGACAGGTTATCAGCAAGTTTGTCGTTGATACAGGTATGAATTTTCAGTTTGACGTTATGACTGATGTCGAAGATCTGAAAAAGAAAGCCTTATATGAAAGTTTCCGCAGATTTATGGTAACGGAAGCGGAATCAGGAAATAATGAATATTCAAAAATATACGACTCTTTTTTAGAAGACGGAAAAAAGTTTAATCATCTATGTAATATCTTCAACAGTTACAGGGATCTTCCTGAGATAAAACAAGTTTCGACAGAAGCGTTTAAAGAACTGGGAATAGAAAAACTTCACGCTCTGCTGTGTGAAGCCTACACGATTCTGGAGCAGTTAAAAGCCGGTGAAAAAGTCGTTAAGGCTGATGATTTGCCGTGTAAATTAAGAGATGCTCTGGTTATAAACGGGAATGATGATGAAACTACCGTGAAGAGCAAAAAATATCTGGCGGGTAAAATCCGCGGTATTTTGCCTGTAGCCATTATTGATGAATTTCAGGATACCGATCCGGTTCAGTTTGAAATCGTAAAAAATATTTATCTGACTGATAGTGAAAAGAAAAATGATGAAATGGATTCCTGTAAATCTTCGGATTTCTGGGGACTTTATATAGTGGGAGATCCGAAACAGGCCATCTACAGCTTCAGAGGTGCTGATTTAAACTGTTACAACAAGGCCAAGAAGCTGATTCTCGATCGTTACGGATCAGAGAAAGAACGGAAATGTCACCAGCTTGAGCTTGATGTGAATTATCGTTCAGATATTAATGTAATCAGATCCGTCAATTATCTGTTTTCGGGAGTGCATCCTGATGAACAGAATAATTCCGGGGATGCAGAGGGAGCTAAGTTTGATTTTTATAAATCTCTATTATCTGGAGATAAAAAGATAAAAGATTCTATTTCCTTTACCAACGTAAAACCTAGAGACAGTGAAAAAGCACAGAAATATCTTTATATCGTTGGGAACAAGAATTTCAAAACAGAGTCAGCCTGTAACCTGATGCACAGTCTGATTGATGAGAAATCAAAGAATAAAGATTACATTTATTCTGAAATAGCAGAGGAATGTGCCGATAAAATTGTTGAGCTTCTAGAAAACGGCAGGTTGTCTGATCGTGCTGATTTAACGCTGGAACAGCTTAATAATCCTGATGAAAACCCTGAATTGTGCAGGCGCATTACTTTAAAAGATATAGCTGTTCTTGTAAGCAAGGGGAAAGAGGCTGAATACATTAATGACAGTCTCAGGAACCGACATGTGCCATCGGTATTCCTTTCGGACAAGGGAAGTATTTATGATACCGAAGAATTCAGGTTTGTATCTCTGCTGATGAAATCAGTTGTGAATTTTGCCGATCACAGTTATCTGCGACTGTTACTTGCAAGCAGAGTTTTCGGTCTGGATGCCAGGGAATATTCTGATGCCGTATGTAACAGTTATAAAAAAGACGATACGGATAATCAGCAGAATACTTCCGGTAACTCAGGTATTACCATGGAAACTCTGAACAGTGTGCTGGTAGAGTGCAAACAGAAATGGCTTACTCAAGGATTTATGGCCATGTTTACTCATTTCATGACCAGATTCAATATCATGGAAAAAATGAAAATGAGAGAAGAAGGCGCTGAGATTATTACCAATCTTCTTCACTGTTCGGAGCTGGCACTGGGACTAAGCAACAGAATCAGGGACTTAAGTGAACTGGTTGAAAGTTTTGAAAGTCTCGGAAATCAGGTTAAGTCTACTGATAATGAATCAGACATGACAGGTAAGCGACAGACAGATGACTGCGATGAAATAGTCAGAATAGTTACCTATCATTCTTCAAAGGGCCTTGAATACAATATAGTAATGATGCCGTTTGCAGATATGATACATAGTATTGACCCTCAGTCTGTTGACATGATTAGAGTCAAATCAACTGATGATGAGCATGATGACACATCATATTATCTGGTAACAAAAGATAATCGTAGTACCGACAAGGAAGGAGGAAAATGGAATAATCATTGTTATGAACAGAAGGTTGAAAGACACCGTTTATGGTATGTCGCCTTAACCAGAGCCTGTCATGCTTTATACATATGGTACATTGATCCTGAAGAATATAATAAGAAAGAAGTTAGGGAATTCTGTCTGGATGAAATCCTGTTCAAAAACGTATATGGCAATGATGAGAACAGTATCTTTGAAAATTCCAAATATTTCAGAAAATGTGATGACTACAGGGCCGGATGGCAGGATAAGTATAAATCCGACGAAGCAGCCTTTTATTACAGTAGGCAGGAAAGTAATGGTATCAGGAACGGGTATGAGTATCAGATTCTGGATGCCGACAGTATAAATAACAGATGGAAGGTGTTTTCCTATTCCTCAATGGTTAACGGCATGGGGAACGCTGTTGCGGTTAACAGAATTTCCGGAAAGACTAATGACAACGATGATTCGCTTTCTGCTGAGGAGATTGCTGAAAGCGGAAATCAGACAACAAAGGAACCACGCTTTGCCTTTCCTAAGGGGAGCACGGCAGGTACTCTGCTTCATGATGCTCTTGAGCATATTGATTTCAGAAAAGTTTATGCGGATTTTATTGATCACTGTGGCAGTCAGAAGGTCATCGATTTTCTTAATACCGATAATGTAAATGAAACCATGCTGTATCAGACACTGAAGGGAAGACTGATGGCATATGGTTTTGCAAGCGATACGGAAACGGTCAGAGGTCTGACGTGGTGGTTCATGGAAATTCTTTCATCTGTTCTGTTTAAGGACGGAGAATCAGGAAAGCAGGTTGCCTTGAAGGATTTGGATGATTCTGACTGTATCAAGGAAATGGAATTCTGGCTGAATGTTGACGCAGGTTTCAACATAAAGGCCTTTAATAAGCTGATAAGGGAAATTGACAGAGAAGGATGCAGCAGTCCGTTGATTGATTATGCTGAATATGAAAGTCAGAATGAGTCGGAAAATCCGCTGCTTCCGGAGGTATCGATCAGTGATATCAGCGGTCTTCTGAACGGTTATATTGACCTTGTTTTCAAATGCGGCGACAGATATTACGTGGCTGACTACAAGTCCAACTACATTACGGACAGAATAGGCAGTTATGACAATAAGGAAATCAGAAAGAATATGATAAACCATCACTATTATATTCAGTACATTCTGTATACCCTTGCACTGCACAGGTTTTTAAAGCTGCATCTTCCGGACTACGATTATGAGCGTCATATGGGAGGTATAGCCTACCTTTATTTAAGAGGAATGAAGTCTTCATCGGATAAATATGCCGGGTACGGTATATTCACCAATAAGATAACCGGTGAATATATTGAAAAACTGGATGCCCTGTTCTCCGGAGCGGGGGAGCAGTAACAACCGTACGGACATTATATTAATAGAGTCTGTTATATGATGTCCGGTAACGATTCAATGGGATGAAAGAATTTATGATAGATGCAATTGAATTTTTAAAGCTTATTCCGGTATGGTCTGATATTGATCTGGCTGTGGCTAATTATGTGTCCAACCTGTGTGCAAATGATAAGAAAGTTCACGGATTTGTTCTTGGCATGCTCCTGCAGCATGCACGAAACAACGGCAGTGTCTGTATAAAATACGAGGAAATCGGTCAGGTTTTTGAAGACATTATAGATAATGAAATATCTCTGTATAAGAGGTCTAAGGTTATTGCCGAGTTTAACGGCAGGCTGGGACTGTCCGGCAAAGACACGGGCGCCGTGAATGCGGAGGATTCCGACTGGTTCAGCAGGTATCTTGCTGTTTCGGGCCTGGATAAGATTCTGAATGAACTTTCCCAAAAGTCATTTTATGATAACGGCGGGCCGGGAGAATCATGCATGCAGTTTATTGATGATTCCGTGATTGAGTACGTGGCTGATTCAGGTAGGAACCTGCATGACAGCATGACCGTCGGCCGGCAGATTAGGGAGGTGAGGGTTCCGCTGGTGTACAGCCTTGAGAGAATCTACATTTCCAGATATTTCGCCTATGAACTTATTATTGCCGGATACATCCGTAACTCCGTCAGAATTGAGTGCATAACTACTGGGAAAAAATCTGAAAAGTTATCCCCAGGTTTCGACATGAAAAATATCCACAACATGTGGACAGAGGTTTATGATGCCATTGATGAAGTGGAACGTAAACTCGGAGGTTCCGCGGATAAAAACGAGATCAACTGGCAGAAGGTTGCCGTTGCCATGTCACTGTGTCATCCGTTTTCAATTATTACCGGCGGTCCGGGAACCGGAAAAACCTATACCGTATCAGTTCTTATCTGTCTGCTGAAGAAAATATGCAGCAGTCTGAGAATCGGAATTGCCGCACCTACAGGAAAGGCTGCGGCCAGAGTAAAGGAATCTCTTAATGACGCATTTTCGGGACCGTTTGCCGAGGCCTACCGCAAACTGTATCCTAATCTCATTGATGAAATAGCTCCTGCGGAAACAGTACATAAAATGCTTGGTATTTTCCCGGGAAAGAGTGTCAGCAGAGTAAACGAAAACAATCCGTTAAATCTGGATGTGCTGATTATTGACGAAGTGTCAATGATGGATATCTTTCTTATGAACAAGGTTGTGGCGGCGTTAAGGTCCGGCACAAGACTGATTCTTTTAGGTGATAAGGACCAGCTTGCCAGCGTGGAGGCGGGTTCCGTGCTAGGTGATATCTGTACCATACTCGGCATGTCGGATAAAGAGCAGAAGCTAACTGATTATGAAAAGGATGTTGTTACAGGGCTGACCGGGTATACGGAGAAAGAACTTTTCAGCGTTCCGGGACTTGCTTCCGGAATCGCTTCGCTGCACAAATCAAGACGATATGAATCCAGTCCGTTAATCGGCGTTCTTGCAAATTACGTTAACAGTCAGGATTTCAGATATTCTGAAACGATGAATATCGTCCGGAAGCAGAATTCTGCCGAACTTCAACCTCTGAGCGGTGGAAATTCCCTGAGTTTCGGAGCCGTTACTTCAGACAGAGACGATAGGAATATCAAGGGAGTAGCCTTAATCAACGGCTGCGGTAAGGAGCTGGTGGACATTCTATGTGAAAAGGCCGTTACCGGCTGGAATATTGAAAAAAGCGGTACAGATGAAAAAAATATTTTCGATTTGCCATCAGCATGTGCCAGTTACAGAAAATTCGTTGAATATACCACGGCCCATCCGGTTCTGAGCAGCACGGAAAATGAAAACGGCGAATGTGCACAGGCTGATTCGTATGTGGCAAAAGCCTTCGGTATGATAAACGCATTCAGAGTTCTGTGTCCTGAACGACAGGGATTTTTCGGGGTGCGCTATGTTAATGACGGCATAGCCACGGCCGGACTCCGCTGGCTGAAAAAACATGCCGACAGAGATCAATATCCGGAAATAGCAACACTGGACAAGACCTGGTATCCGGGACTGATTCTGATGGTTACCAAAAATGACAGCAACCTTGGTCTTAAAAACGGTGATATGGTTATCTGCGGTTATGATGAGAAGTACGGCAGTGCCAAAAGAGTATGGGTACAGATGGAAAACAAGAAATACAAATCGGTTTCATTCGGTATGCTTGCGGAATATGAAACAGGATTTGCCATGACCATCCATAAATCACAGGGTTCGGAATTTGACCATACCATGATGGTGATGAACGGAACGGAAAGAACCATTACCAAAGAACTTGTTTATACCGGAATTACCAGAGCCAGGTATTTTGTAAGCATGATTGTGGGAAACAACGGCTGCAGTAACACGGTAAATCTTGATGACAGATTCGCTCAGAAGGTTAAAAGATCCAGCGGACTTTCAGAAAGACTTTACGGCAGGTAATGACCTGAAACAGAGACCGGAAGGAAAGAGATGTTTTCAGAAAAAGAACTTATGAGGTATAAAAACATCTCTTAAAAGGGCAAAAAACGCAAAAAGAATATCATGGGAGAAAAATTTTAATAAAAATTCCATATAAATGTAGGGAAAGGTGTTCATTAGCGATTTTTTGCCCAAAAACGAAAAAATTTGAAAAAAATTAAAAAAAACAGTTGACGAAAAAAATAAAAAACCTAAAATACACATCGTTCGCTGAGTACAGCGAAAAACAAAAAGTTCTTTAAAAACGAATCTAGACAATCTGTGTGGGCACTCGCTGAATTCATGAGCTGAAATAAAAAAATGGTTCTTGAAGAAGCTGAGTGTCAAATCTAAGAGCAATTAGAAAGACAGTCATTCAAAGAGAGCCGAAAAAACTTCAACTAATTTAAAGTGAAGAGTTTGATCATGGCTCAGATTGAACGCTGGCGGCAGGCTTAATACATGCAAGTCGAACGGTAACAGCAGGAAGCTTGCTTCCTGGCTGACGAGTGGCGGACGGGTGAGTAATACCTGGG
>NZ_FOXF01000049.1 GCF_900115655.1 Ruminobacter amylophilus
CGTTCGGATTTCTGGTACCCAAGATGCTGCTCCATTTCAGCTTCCATCATATCTTTGATGGTACTGCCTAAAAGATCCCTAAGAGCAGCCTGTATGTCGGCTACGGTTTCGATATTATATTCCTGAAGAAGCTGTTTGATAATCTGATGCTTCCCTTCAGTCATCTGGATCCTGTGGACGGACTTTTTTTCTTTAACCATAATGCAAAACTCCTGATTATATAAGTTAAATTATATCTCAGGAGTTTTTCTGACATTTTTAGCTATATGTAATTTACAGAGTTTGGTTCACACACCCGCACCTTTCGGTATAACAACGACGCCACCATCAGAGACTGTATAGAAACTTCTGTCGTGCTCCGGATCCTCTCCGATAACAGTTCCCGGAGCTATGGTTACGTGTTTATCAATAATCGCCTTCTTTATCTTACAGTTGCTTCCAACAACCACGTCTCCTAAAAGTACAGAATCGGAGATTTCTGCATTTTCCTCGATTCTGCAGTTGAAACCTATAATACTGTGATCAACACTGGCCCCCACAATTTCTGAACCTGCTGATATCATGCTTTGAGAGATGGAACATTGTCTGTTTTTTGTATTTATGAAATTTGCAGGAGGAAGAGGGGGATAATTTGTGTGCAGTGGCCAGGAAGGATTATGCAGTACAAAACTGGGTTCTTCATCAATAAGATCCATATTTGTCTGCCAGTACATGTCTATACTTCCTACATCTCTCCAATATCCTTTATTTTTTTCGTTGGGAATATAATTATCTAAAAAATTATATACATATACCGGACGCTTCGGATAAATGTTGGGTATTACATCACATCCGAAGTCATGTGTTGAATTCTGGTTTACAGAGTCAATGGCTAATTCTTCATATAAGGTATCTGCCTCAAAAATATAATTGCCCATTGATACGAGTGCGTAATCCGGTTCTCCGGGAATAGGTTTCGGATTCTTTGGTTTTTCTTCAAAACCAATCATTTTCCATTCGCTGTCAACCTCTATAACACCAAAGCTTCGTGCCTGTTTTATAGGCACTTTGATGGCGGATACGGTTAAATCGGCTTTTTTGTTTTTATGATATTCAAGCATCTGCCTGATATCCATTTTATAAACATGATCACTGCCGAAAATACACACCTGGTCAGGAGAATTGTATCGTATGAAACTAAGATTCTGGAATATGGCATCAGCTGTGCCGTCGTACCATCGTTTACCCATTCTCATTTGTGCGGGAATCGGATCTATGAAACATCCTGGTATACCGTTAACGGTCCACCCCTTTTTCATATGCATGTACAGAGATTGACTTTTAAATTGTGTAAGAACAAAAATTCTTATAATATCTGAGTTAACAAAATTATTAAGAACGAAATCAATAAGCCTGTAACTTCCTGCAAACGGGACTGCAGGTTTTGAACGAGTAACGGTCAGTGGCTGAAGTCTTGTTCCTTCACCACCGGCCAAAATCATCGCTATGACTCCAGCCATAATTAATCCTTACTTATAAAATATCTCCACACTCTCTAAAGATTATACATAGTGAGTGGATATCTAGGCGTATATCGTTTGTTGTTTTTTTGATATGGCAAGAATTAATGTTAAAAAAAACAGACAATTGTTATTATTTTATTGAAAAACAGGTATCTCAACTTTTACAGCTTGTTAAGCTCTTTGAAATACCTGCTATGGAATTGGAAGATAAATAATAATTAACAGGAGGCCAGTTTAACTGTTTCCATGTGTGTTTTTCAGCTGCTCCTGTAGTGCTTTTTCAATTTCAATGGCAGTGTCTTCGTCTTCCATATCTTCAGGTGTTAGAGGAGAACTGATATGATATTTTCCTGATGCCCATCCGCCGAGATCTATCGTTTTGCATCGTTCAGAGCAGAAAGGTCTGTATTTGTTATCTGGACTCCACTCAGTTTCACAGTTGCAGATTGGACACTTAATTTTTGTCATTTTCATTCTCTTTTTTGATAATTTCAAGATAATGGCAGTGCAGTTCATGAATTTTGTTTTTTAATTCTTCCAGAGTCGGAAAATTAGAAACTACAACATCATCACTGGCACTGATTTTCTTTTCTCTTGGTAACTGATGTTCAACCATTGCTTTGGCTATTTCATAGGAACATCCGTCTCTTTGCATTGTTCTTTCGATTTGAATTTCAGGTGAAATATCCATGCATAAAATACGATTGGGAATATGTTCCAGTTTATTTTCAAAAAGCAGAGGGGCTGCGAGTACTACATAACAGCCGGTTGCTTCGGAGAGCTCTTTTAAAATCTGATCATGGATAAGAGGGTGCAGGATACTGTTCACGTATGACAGTTCCTGTTCATTAACAAATATAATATTGCGCAGGGCTCGTCGGTTAAGAGAACCATCTTCGCATAAAATATTCTGTCCGAAATGACTTACCAGTTCATTCAGGCCTTCTGTTCCGGGCATGACCACCTTTCGTGCACAGACATCGGCGTCGACAATCGTGCATCCGAATTCCCTAAAAAAACTGCAGACCGTGGTTTTCCCTGAACTGATCCCGCCGGTAAGTCCCAATATCCATTTACTCATACTGATAACCTGAATGTTATGACTGAGTCTGATTTACATTTTCAATATTCTTATCGAGTAACATGTCTGCGAGCTGACAGTATTGCTGCAGTGTTATATTTTCGGCTCTGAGCTGAGGACTAATTCCTAAATTTAACAGTTCTTCATCAGAAATAAAGCCTCTTAAGCTGTTATGTATTGTTTTTCGTCTCTGATTGAATGCCAGTGCAAGAACCTGTTCAAGTTTTCTTATGTCTTTCACCTCATAAGGTTTCTTATCATAAGGAACCAAACGTACAACAGCACTTGTTACTTTTGGAGCTGGTCGGAAGGCGTTGGGTTTTACCTCCATGATAGGAATTACCTTACAGTAATACTGAGTTATTAGAGACAGTCGGCCATAGTCTTTGGAGTCAGGTGCGGCCGCCAGTCTTGTTACTACTTCTTTCTGCAGCATGAAATGCATGTCCTTGATCACTTCAGACTGAGAGAACAGATGAATCATAAGCGGTGTGGAAATATTATATGGCAGATTACCGAATACTCTTACAGGGTTTTCTTTTGAGCCGAGTGTTGAGAAATCGAATTTCAGGGCATCAGCTTCGTGAATTTCGAGTTTTGGTGAAAGAAACGGATTTTCTCTCAATCTTTTGGCCAGGTCTCTATCCAGCTCTATAACATGAAGTTTATTAACTTTTTCACTTACAGGAGTTGTTAGGGCGGCAAGGCCGGGGCCGATTTCAACAATGTTGTCATCAGCTGACGGATTGATGGCTCTGACTATGTTAGCAATAACGTTCTGATCCTGAAGAAAGTTCTGACCAAATCTTTTTCGTGCGGTATGTCCCTGAGTAACTAAATCGTGCATTTATGTCTCTGTTTATGTTCAAATCAATTTAATACAAGTCATTCTATATGGAGATGTCTATTCGAGTATTTTAATGTAGGCAGAATCTCTTAGCTCTCTTTCCCATTTCTCACTTTCTTCCATAACTGAGCGGTTTGATAATATTTCTCTGGCTTTGATTTTATATGCTTCAATTGAATCTTTGTCTATTTTTCTATCAATCAATTCAACTATATGCCAGCCGAAACTGCTTTTGAACGGCTCACTGATATCACCTGGATTAAGGCTTTTAATTGCCTCTCTGAATCTAGGATCGAAAATGTCAGGATTAGACCAGTCGATCAGACCTCCGTTGTAGGCTGACCCTGAATCTTCAGAATAGCGCCTTGCCTCATCTTCAAATTTATGGTCACCGTTTATTATATCGTTACGAATGTTGTTTAAACGCTGTTCTGCGGCAACATCATCGAATATGATGTTGGTTGTAAGAAGGATGTGTCTAACCTTAACCTGTTCAAGAGGCTGAGGTGTCATCTTTGCAATATCGTAGACCTTGATAAGAGAAAGACCTCTTTCTGTTTTGATAGGTCCTACGACATCTCCCGGTTTTGCCCTCGATACTGCGGGGGCGGCATATTCAGGAATTTCATTTATAGTCAGTTTCCCAAGGTCTCCTCCATTTATGGCATTACTGCTCTCAGAGTACTTCTGAGCGGCGTGAGCAAATGACATTCCTGATTTTAATTCCTTCATTACCATATTAACTTTACGGTTAGCGGCATCAGTTGCAGCAGGAGACGGTGTAACAGGAAGGGAAAAATTAATTACTGCCAAATGGTATGTCAGCATATGCGCTGCCTGATCCTTTAAGACGTAAGCAAGATGTTCAGCTTCCTGATCAGATATGTGAATACGGCTTCTTACCTGACTTCGCTTCACTTCGTCAATGATGATGTCATCTCTGATTGTATTTCGGATGGCGACGTCAGTTAAACCTGTTGTTCTATACTTTGACATTAATTGTTCAGTAGTCATGTGATTGTTTTCAGCAATGTGTTTTATTGCTCTGTCCAAATCTGTATCACTGATAATAATGTTGTTTTTATTTGCCAACTGCAGGATAAGTCTTTTGGTAATCAATTGTTCCAAAACATTCTTACGAATGACATCGTCAGCAGGTAATTCCTGATTATGGGCTTTCAGAAAGTTTTTGTATTTGATTACCTCTGAATTCAGATCGCTGAAAAGGATTGCTTCGTCACCGGCAATTGCAATGGTTCTGTCAACCATGTAATCGGTGGCTTCCGCCTGAGATAACCCCATCATAATCAGAAGGGTAGAAATTGTTGCTGTTTTCTTAAAAAGGCTGTTTAGCATAACAATATCCTATTTATTCAAGTTTACGGCGTTGTTATATGGAATCAGTTTTGTTTCCGGAGAGAAGGATGCGTTCATATTCGAATCAGTCAATCCCTTTAATTCAAAGAAAACACCGTATTTTGTTTCGTTTTTAGCTGTAAGTGTGTAGTTGTCCGGTTTATTGAATCTTTCGATTTGGAAACCGATACTGTAGCAACATGATTCGTACTTGAGAGCAAGTTTCTGGTCAATATTTCGACTTCTTTCCAAATCATAGTACATTGCAGCCACACCTTTAATATCGTCAGTAATAGGGAAGTTGAAAGCCCCCCCAAGTTGTTTAAGATCGCTGATCTCGCCATTCATAGTCTGGTTCCCGTCTCTCAGATAGCGATAACTGAGCTGAACCTTAAATTCTTCATACATGCCGTTAAGCTGGCTATTCCAGCTTGATGTTTCCCCTTTTTCGGTGTTATATACCAGATTTCCGTTGGCTGATACATAATCAAGAAAATTCAAATTGATTCCTGTGGCAATAGGGGTTCTCGGATATGTAGTTGAGGTTTCATTAGGATAGAATTTTACCTTCTGACTATGGAAATCATATCCCTGACCGATATTGAATCTCAGCCTTTCCTTCAATTCGTTGTCATACATACGGTAGGTAATACCGTAACTTATTCTGTTTGTATCGGCAATTCTGTCCAGCCCGGCATATTTTCTGTAACCGAATAATGAGTAGTAATCATATACTCTGTCAGTTGAATCGTATATACCTATATGATCCTGATTACGATAAGGGATATACATGTACTGGATTTCAGGTTCAAGTGTCTGCTTGAAACTGAGGGTATTGTTAACAAAAGTGGCCTTGCTGTATATTTCTCCGTTGTAGAGATATCTGTTGACCTTTTCGTTAATTAAGCCAGGGGTAAAACCGTGAGTTACGTAGCCCGAGTACAGAGTGGACGGAATATCCTGTTCATAATGGGTAAGGAATCCTCTTCCGATAGCTCTTACATCAATCCCGTTCTTATTGAGAATAGGTAATTCGATTTCAGGCTGAAAATGATACCTGTCACCTTTGTAACTCTGCTCCTTTAATTCTTCAACCCTGAAACGAGAATACTCGAAACCAGAACGGTATGCCAAATGTGAACCAATGGTGTCATGGTAGTTCATTTCAACTCGTGGAACAAGTTTGAATGGCAGATTTACAATATATTCGTTAGGTACCAGGAGTTGATATTTTTGAACAAGCAGATTAGCGTCAAAGTTGTTTTTGTCAACATACAGCTTTCCTGACTGTACCAGCTGATTGTCAATAAGTGTAGGAACCTTGGGATCAAAGTCGTTAACGTAGTTGTAGTCATTGCTTCTTACACGAGTAAAATTAATCAGGAAACCATAATCTTTATCAGAAAAATATGTTTCGTGATTGATGTAGTAAATCCACCGTTCGTCAAATGTTTGGTGGTTTATTCCCGTGTCGCCGTCATTCTTGTAATGTCTGTCATGACTTATGTATTGACCATACACGGAGCCATATGTATTTCTGAAAGGCATGTAACGGAATTCACCGGTATTCAACAATCCTCTTCGTGTTATGATTTTAGGACTGTAAGTAAAATCATAATTTGGAGCAATATTCCAGTATATAGGAAGTGTGAGCATTCCTCCGTCAGATGACGTATATTCAATATTAGGGTAAAGAAGACCTGATTTACGTTCATTTTTAATTGGAAAATTAAAATAAGGTAAATAAAGCACAGGTACATCATGAAATCTAAAAACAGTATGATATGCTTCACCGAAAACTTCATTCTGATCAATGTTAACTTCGGAAGAATTTAATACCCATGAAGGCTGGTGTTTAGGGCATGTAGTCACGGAGGCGTCATACAGTGAGATAGTTTTATTCTCGTTATTCAGCACAGCTTTTTCAGTTGATCCACGGATAACTGAACCATTGATCATATATGTGGCATTGTGCAGTTCAGTACTGTTAGTGGCAAGGTTTGTGTAAAGTGTTGTATCACTGCTTACTGTGATCTGGCCGTCTTCGTAGAGAATGTTGCCTGAAGCAGTCATTTCCTGAGTATGTTGATTGAATGTTGTTTTGTCAGCTTTAAGCCTTTTGTTTCCCTGGATGATTTCAACATCTCCATCATATTTAATGTTGTTTTTAATGTTCGATTCCATACTGTCCGCAGTGATGGATATCGGCACTTTCTGGATATCTACTGTAGTGTCAGGAGCTACGTATTCAGGAACGTAGCCATAGCATCTTTCATCATATTCAGTTATTTGCATCAGTGGCGCATTGTCTGCAACAGCAGGAGCGCAAACCAAAACAGAACTGATGCATAGTGAAAGCTTTTTTAAATGATTCAACACTTGAGGAATCCCTGAAAATTATTATGTACAAACAACCAAGACTATTATAAATAAAAAGCTTGATTTAAACAAATGTAGGAGACATAAAGTAGGCCGGAAATTATATCTTTCCGGCCGTTGTTTTATAGACTTGATAATTTGAAAAAAGTTTAAATTTTCAACTTAGAATGGCAACGGATCATCGTTGAATGATGAATGCATGTCCGGTTCCTTGGCAGTAAATTCAGAATTGCTTCCTGCCCCTGAGTCTGAAGCTTTTTCTATGTTCAGATTTCCCGGAGCTGTCTGAGCAGCCCCTTGAGATGGTAACGGAGGTAATCCAGGGTAAGCGTTGTCACTGCCGTTTTGGCTGGAGCTCTGGTTATATGATGGTTCAGGCATTGGATTCTGCTGCTGAGGTACGTTGTTCCCGGAACGGCCGTAATTATTATTGAAATTGCCATTGTTGCCAAAATTGTTATTATTGAAACCATTGTTGTTATAGTTTCCCTGGTTGTTATGGCCGTTGCCGTTATATTGCTGATTTCCTCTCTGAGGATTCTGCAAACTGTTGCCACCATACTGCTGATTGTAATTGTTGGCTCCGTAGCCATTGTTGTCCTGATTCTGAGGCTTGTTTCCAAGCATCTGCAGATCTGTAACCTGAATTTCAGTAATGTATTTACGCTGACCATTCTGATCATCGTATGAACGAGTTCTGATTTTTCCTTCAACGTAAACCTGGGAACCTTTGTGGAGATAATCTCTTGCGATTTCAGCAAGTCTGCCCCAAAATACAATGCGGTGCCATTCAGTTCTTTCCTGTATGTTGCCGTTCTGATCCCTGAATGATTCGTTTGTTGCAAGACTGACAGTGGCTACACTGTTTGATCCTCCGTTCAGCATGCGAAAATCAGGCTCGGCAGCCAGATTGCCTACTAAAATTGCTTTGTTTACTCCACGCGCGGCCATAATAATTTACCTCTCGACTTAATAACTTACCTTCTATCTTGATTTAATTTCCTTTCCTACTTAACTATTTGCTACTGATACCTTAGCCTTTGAAGTAATGTCTTTATCAAAGAAAATTCGTTTTGCGATGTCAAGACAGTGTGATTTTATCATTTTTTCGCACAATGTTCTTGAGCATAATCAAAAAAATCATCTCCAAGTTCAATGTTTGGTATTCATAAATGTATGGATAGCAATAATTTGTGTATTAGTATAAATAGTATTTTATAAATAAAAATCTAACAATTCAACACATTAGACGATAATTACAGTTTTTTTGGTCGAAAAATCAAAAAAAATATGTGAGGAAAATTACAAAATTTTCTTTGGAAAACAAAGGAAAATCAGTTTTGGTTGCTTATTCTTAATGTATTTCAAATTTTGACTAAAGGATTAAAGGTTTTAATTATTGAAATTTTAGGTTCGTGATAAAGTTAGATTAGGTATCTTTTTATTGTTATCGGTGTATTTATTGTATGGCTAAAGGTAATATAAACAAAGTTATTTTAGGTATTGCTAATGAGGAAATAACGTTTCTTTATACATCCTCAAAAGCCACTAAAATCATTACAGACAAGGTGTTGTGCGCTGGTAATACAGAATGGAAAAATGCTGTAGATGGACTGTTCAAAAAATATAAGATTCCAGCATCATGCAAGGTGATTGTTGTTTTGGGGCAGGGCTTATACACTGTGGTTCAGCTTCCGAAAAATGAACGTCTTTCCGAGGAAGAACTAAAAAGCGTAGCAATGAACAAAGAACTTGAACCTACGGTTCAACAGTAAGCCTTCGTTGAATTTTGTACTTGTGGAAAAGAAGCTTATAGCAGGTTTGTCTGAAATTGTTAATGACGTTGCCTCCCTAGAAAAAATTACTATTTTTGATTTGGCAATGACTGAATTTATTTCCTATTATCAGGCTCTGTCAATGGGGAAAATTAAGGACAAGGAACAGAATCTGTTTGTTCCTCAGCTCTGCCTTACTCTTTATCTTCAGAAATCCAGGGATCTTACGGTCTATGGTGTTTTTGGCGGAGAACTGTGCTATTCGCGTACTCTCAGAGGATATAAAAATCTGGCAACAGATCTGATTGGCGGTGCTGACGATCCGACGATCAGTAAACTTACAACAGAAATACTCCGTATTACGGATGATTTTTTTACATCACGATTAGGTCTGCCGCCGATGAGCAAGCTGCTTCTGGTTATGAACGCAGAACAGCTTAAGAATATTGCTGCGGGTTTCAGTCAGAATTTCAGAAGAGTTGTTGACGTTGTGCCTATAAATGATGATGTGGCTACAACAGAGGCAGTGGGATATTCGGTTTGTAAAAATGCACAGCTGGTTGATATTTTGAAAAAAGATTTGGGCTATGCACCGTTGTTGGGAATTTTAAAAGAAGGAATACTTGTAAGTGAGAAAAATTAGAATCAATCTCTACAGCAAGGAATTTCAACCAAAACTGGTAATTCTTAGTTTAAAACACATGATTATTATCTGGCTGATAACTGCTGTTGTTATGGGGTTGTGGGCTAATGTATCAAATGACAAGAAGAAAAAGCTTGTACGACAGCAACAGACTATGAATGATGAGTATGAGAGTGTTTCTGATGAGCTGATGCAGACTCAGGTCATAGTTTCGTCTCTTAAACTGGACACTGAACTCCAGTCTCAGGTTGAAACCGCACGCAAAATTGCTCAGGGAAAAAGAGAGTTAGGCGCCTATTTATTAAGAGATTCAAATAAAAGCGGTCATGGCTTTGCAGGTTTTATGAAAGCTCTGGCCACAGTTAGAAATGATGGTATAGCAATAACCAGTTTCAGTATTGTTGATGGTCAGGCTGATATTGAAGGTGTAGCCAGAACGGCAGAAGATGTGCCAAAGTGGATAGGTCAGTTCCGTGAATATTCAGATTTATCAAATCTAACTTTCGGCAGCGTTAAACTAAATTACAACAGAGACGACAATTACTTAGGTTTTTCCCTTGAGAGCAAAATAAAAGATGATAAAGACGATAAAGGGGAAAGAAAATGAGTGCTTATAGAGATTATGAAAAGAAAGTAGCCAACATGACCATGCGTGAACGCGTTATGGTTCTGATGGTTGGTATTTGTGCTTTTGTTACCCCGATCTATTTTTATGTAATCGACGCCAATAACATGGCAGAAAAGAAAATAAATTCAAGTATGTCTTCTTTGAAGACGGATCTCGATGAAAAAAGATCTGAACTTGAAACGTGGCAGTCCAGAATTACGAAAGACCCTAATCTTGAACTTCGTGAAGAATTGCAAAATCTCAATAAAGAGATTGCTGATATATCTGGAAAGCTTGATAAAGGGGCAACGAGCCTGGTTGATGCATCGCATATGTCAGATATATTGAAAGGTATGCTGAAAACATCAGAAATAGAACTGTTATCTATGGAAAATTTACCTCCTAAAATTCTGATGAGCAATGGTGACAGCCTGCTTTACCAACATACTGTCCGTATGACTTTCAAAGGTCGTTACCTTGATATCATGAAGCATATGGAGAAAATGGAAAACTCTGGGTATAACTTCAATTGGCATCTAATAAACTATCATGTGGTTCAGTATCCGGTATCAGAAGTGACTGTTGAAGTTTATACTCTTAGCATTAATAAGGATTTTCTACATGCTTAAGAAAATAATTATTTTATCGGCAATGCTTATACCAGTAGCGTATGCTGAAGATTTTCAGTTGCATGATCCGACAACCCCACTGTCTGGAATGAGTACATCGACAAGTAGCGATAGTAAAAATTCTGCAGAAGAACTCAAACTTCAGGCAATAATGAGAGGAAACGGGCGCACAAGGGCCATAGTTAATGGAAGGACATGCTACATATCAGAGGAATGTTTTGGTTATAGAGTATATGCTATCAACAAGTCTGACATTCTTTTAAAAAAGGATAATAATCCTGTACTTGTGAAACTATCACTGTTTACATCGAAGGTGCAAAAATGAGTAGGATATTGAAATCTGCAATAGCTTTGAGTTTGGCTATGTGCGTAGGTTGTGTTTATAATCATCCACAGCCTAAGGAAGCTCAGGATGAACTTGCTTTAGCTCTGTCTCAGGCCGGGTTGTCTGATGTACCGGAAGATGTGCTTAATGAGTTGAATCCCGATAATCCGTTGGATGAACAGTATTCAATAGGTAATGCCAGTCGTATTTCAATTGCCGCAAACAATGTTCCTGCTTCTGAATTCTTTGCTCGAATAATGAATCAGACAAATTCTTCGGTGGTTGTTCATCCGGAAGTCAGCGGTAACATTACTCTTAATCTGGATAATGTAACCACTGATGAAGTGTTTGATGCTGTATATAGAATGTACGGTTATTACACTGAAAAGAAAAATTCTGTTTATTACGTGTATCCTGCAGGTATTCATACCGAGAATATTCCGATCAATTATCTGTCAATGATAAGAGATGCGGAAACAAAATTATCTATTGTTAACAATACAGTGACTAATTCAGACAGTGACAGTTCATCTAATTCATCATCATCTTCTTCTTCAAGTGACAGTGACAGTTCGTCAAACAGTTCAAGTGGCACTAAGGTTACAACAACGGCAAAGAGTGATTTCTGGACTGACCTGCAAAATGTTCTGAGTTCAATTGTAGGAACAGATGAAGGCAGACTAGTTAAAGTTAATCCTCATGCCGCAGTTGTTACCGTACGAGGTATGCCGGAAGATATACAGAATGTGAAGAATTATCTGGATAGTATTGAATCAAATCTTCACAGACAGGTTGTAATAGAGTCTAAGATACTGGAAGTGACTCTGGATGAGAATTATGCTCAGGGGATAGATTGGTCTGCTATAACCGGTCATACTTTCAAATTTGGGAGTGCAAAAGCTTTTGGAGGCGGATCCGGTGATGCCATTATCGGCATCATGGGAGGTGGATTGTCTTTTTCTGCGGAATCCAGCCATTTTAATGCACTAATGAATTTCCTTAAGACCCAGGGTGACGTAACGACTCTGTCAAGTCCGAGAATTACTGCTTTGAATAATCAGAAGGCCATAATGAAGGTTGGTACTGATTCGTACTTCCTGACAGATATTTCTGTTGATACCTCAGCAAGCACTACTACAAGTAGCAATTACATTACTTCAGATGTTACTTTTAAGCCGTTCTTCAGTGGTGTATCCCTCGATGTGTTACCGCAGATTAATGATAATAATGAAGTTCTGATGCATATTCATCCGGCTGTGATAGATGTTAAGGAAGATAGTAAGACTGTTAACCTCGGAGGAGGCTCCTCAGCCATGCAGCTGCCTCTTGCCAGTTCTCAGGTAAGAGAAACAGATACTATTGTAAAGGTTAAATCAGGTGACGTTATTCTTATTGGTGGTTTAATGAGATCTGAAGTTGGGGAGTATGTGTCAAAGGTTCCGGTACTCGGAGATATTCCGTACTTAGGAGAGCTTTTTACCAACAGAAACAACTTTAATCACAAGAAGGAGCTCGTAATTCTTCTGAAGCCTGTTGTTGTTGATGGCAATACCTGGAAGAATGAAATCGGAAAGTCCATGGATTTATTAAAGAAATGGTACCCGAACGATGATGGTGAGAAGAAGAGTTCAGATGTTGATTTCATAGAATAAATAAACAACAATTAGGGATTTTTGCGGTGTATCAAGATTTTTTTGGGTTAGAACAGCAACCGTTCAGTTTGACTCCGAACACCAGTTTGTACTATGGGTTACCTCCACATGAAGAAGCGCTGGAGGTTCTTAATACTGCATTATTGAATGGAGAGGGGTTTATAAAGGTAACCGGAGAGGTTGGCACCGGTAAGACAATGGTTCTCAGACTGTTTATGGGGAAACTGTCTGATAATTATGAACTTGTGTATATTCCGAATCCTATTCTTACTCCGGCAGAACTCAAGCTTTCCATTGCCAAGGAGTTACAGCTGGATGTTGATAATGTTTCAAGTTTGTCCCTCAATGACATTATCAATAATCGCCTTTTGGAGTTGAATAAGGCCAATAAGAAAGTTGTGATGATTGTAGATGAGGCTCAGGCTTTAAGTGATGAAACTCTTGAAGCCATCAGACTTTTGGGAAATCTTGAGACCGAACAGGAGAAAATGCTGCATATTATTCTATTTGGCCAGCCTGAACTTGATTATAAACTGTTGCAGAATAACTTCAGACAGTTGCGCCAGAGAATTTCTTTTTCATATGCACTCAGACCCCTAAATGAACATGAAACTTATTCATACCTGAATTATCGTATGAAAGCCTCTGGTTTTAAGGGAATAGAAGTTTTCAGTCGCAAGGTGTCACAACGTATTTACAAGGCAAGTCACGGGATACCTAGGCTGATTAATGTGATTGCAAATAAATCCCTGATGCTATGTTATGGCTACGGCGTGTATGCAGTTTCAAAAAAAATAGTATCAGAAGCTGTAAGTGATACAAACGGTACTACTGCGGGAGCTGGTAAAAGAGGATTTTTAAGACTGCTCAGAAATTTGGGAATTATCAGTCTGGTCTTTGTTGCCGTGGTAGGTGGCCTATATATCTTTGGAGCGACTAGATGAGTGTTATAAATAAAGCTTTAAAGGAACTGAATAAACGAAATTCCGGGGACGAATATGGCAAGTATGTGCCACCGGAAAAAGCAGGAATGTCTTTTAATAAACTGGCATTGGCTTCTCTTGTAATTATTGGCGTAGCTGTTTTAGCAGGTTCCGGTTACTATGCATATAAGATAGGAGAAAAAAACAATCTGTCCAAGACAAAGCCGACAGCAACTCTTTCAAAGGAAGTTGAATCCTCTTCTGAAAAGACAGCTTCTGTTGCCGAGGTGTCCACAGATCCGAATCTGAACAATGTTCAGATTACAAATGAAAGAAATACAGTTTCTCAGAATGAAAATGAGGTTACCGACACTCAGAATAACGTCATTGCTTCTGTTGAGACCGGTATTACAGCGGTGAATACAGAATCCGTTAACAGTGAACATGCTTTGGATCAAGATGTTCCCGTACTGGATGTACATCAGAAGACGGAAAGAAATTTAATCAGAAACAGACCTGAGAACCATGAAGTTGCTCAGAGTCAGGTTAAGACAGTTGAAAAGCAGGAGATTCATAAAGTTGTAAAAACAGACAGTCAGTCTGCGAAGGAATCAAAAAAAAATAATGTTGTAGAAGACTATGTATACGATGCCGATAACTATGTTATTGAGGAAGAACCGAATGTAGTTGTGGTGGAAAAGCCGGTAAGTCGCAAGGCTTCTTCACTAAAGGTGGCTAAGAGTCAGCTTACTCCGAATGAACAGAAAGAGATTTACCGGACTCAGGCGTTGAATTCTCTAGGAAAAGGTGATAGCAGAAGAGCTATAGATGCTTATCGGAATATACTTGCCGTTGATCCTAAAGACATAGAGGCACGAGAAAAATTGGCAAGTCTTTATTTTGGTCAGGATAATTACGTTGATGCTATCAGAGTACTTGACGGAGGTATTGCTCAGACTCCTTATCATTATGATTATCGCTTGTTTTTGGCAAGAATATATAAGTCTCGTGGTGACGATGCTAAAGCATTGAAAGTTTTGGAAACTGTAACTCCTCCTGTTGCTGGAAATATTGACTATTATGCCACGATGGCAAGTATTGCCAGAGAAAGCGGTAACTTTCCTGTGGCAGCAAAGGCGTATAGGGCCTTGGCCTCAACCAATTCACCTGATGGTAAATGGTATCTTGGATTAGGGATTGCCGAAGAAAAGCAGGGAAAACACAAACAGGCTTTGGAAGCGTATAAGAAAGCCTCGTCTCTATATTTAAGTCAATCCTCACGTAAGTTTGTTGAAGGTCGTATAAAGTTTTTGGAGACACTGAGATAATGCCGGAAGATAACAGCTCTAGAAAAAGATTACGTATAGGTGACGTTTTAGTTCAGTCCGGGATAATTACCGAAAACGACGTCGAAGAGGCCCTGAACTATTCAAAGGAAATGAACCTCAAACTTGGTCAGGCCGTGGTTGCTCTCGGCCTGGCTACGGAAGCTGATATATGTACCGCATTGGGGCAACAGCTTCAGATGACTGTTTTTACCGATTTGTCAAAATTAAATATTGACAGTAATGTAGTTCAAATGCTTCCTGAAAATATAGCCAGACAGAAAAGGGCGTTGGCTATATCAAAAAGATTGAATCAGAATACGGGAAATGACGTAATTACGGTTGTAATTGCGGATCCTCTCGATTATTACGGTCGTGATGATATTGTTGATAAACTGGATCCAAATGAAGTTGATTTTGTAATAACTCCAGAATCAGAAATAGTTAAATATCTTCCAATGTTATACCGCAATACTGAAAATATTGCGAAATATGCGGATCAGCTCCAGAGTGAAATTACGAAATCGGCATTTGAAGTCGGTGCAACAGATACATTAAATGTTGACGATGATTCCTCAGATGCTGCGGTTGTTAATTTACTTAAATCAGTATTTGAAGATGCAATCAACTGGAAAGCGTCAGATATTCATATAGAGCCTGATGATGGTGTATTGAGAATAAGACAGCGTATAGATGGAAGTCTTACTGAACAGATTTTGCCTAGTTCTGATATAGGTGCGGCTATTGCATTAAGAATAAAGCTTATGGCAGGTCTGGATATTTCTGAAAAGAGATTGCCTCAGGATGGCCGATTCCACATTACGATTGCAGGAAACGGCGTGGATGTCCGTGTGTCAACTCTTCCAACGCAGTATGGTGAATCCATAGTAATGCGTATTCTGAATCAGGCAACAGGTCTTGTTTCCCTTAATGCTACAGGTATGCCTGAAAAAATACTTGAGAGCATGAGAATTCAGATTCACAGACCTCACGGGATGATTCTTGTAACAGGACCAACCGGTTCCGGTAAAACCACAACTCTGTACGGAGCACTGAATGAACTTAATACTCCAGATGTTAAGATTATTACCGTTGAGGATCCGGTTGAATTCCGTTTGCCGAGAATAACTCAGGTTCAGATAAACCAGAAGATAGGTTTGGATTTTGCCAATGTTCTTAGAGCCTGTCTGCGTCAGGACCCTGATGTGATTCTTGTAGGTGAAATGCGAGATAAGGAAACCAGTGAAATTGGTCTGCGTGGTGCTATGACTGGTCATCTTGTATTATCCACACTTCATACAAATGATGCCATATCAAGTACCATGAGACTTGTCGATATGGGGGCTCCCGGATATCTGGTTGCCAGTTCACTAAAGGCAGTGCTTGCACAGCGTCTGGTGAGAAGAGTATGTCCTAAGTGCGGTGATTACTGTGAGGTCGAACCTTCACAGGAACGTTTCATTGAAGCCGCACTTGGAGTTCCGATCGAAGAGCAGAGACAGCACAAGTTCAAGCTTGGCAATAAGGGAAAGGGGTGTCAGTATTGCAATTTCAGTGGTTATAAGGGACGTATAGGTGTTTTTGAACTGCTTGTATTAAATGATGCCATGATGGATGCCTTGAGAAAGGATGATTTGGAAGAGTTTGCAAGATGTGCAAAAGAGAGTCCAATGTACAAGCCTTTAGCTAAAGTGGCCTATGATCTTGCAGTTGACGGAGTGACCTCTATTGAAGAGGTTATGAAGCTTTGTGAGGTGAATGATTAATGCCTGTATTTAGATACAAAGCCAAAAACAGTTCCGGAAAATATGTAACTGGAACAATTGAAGCCGGTAGTCAGTATGATGTTATTGATGAGATAAGTAAAACCGGCATGATTCCTATTGAAATCAAAGAAGAAAAGCAGGCTGTATCTATAAAAATGCCTGCTGGGATGTCCAAGTTTTTCAAGAAAAAAGTAAAAACAGAACAGCTTGTAATGTTTTGTCGTCAGATGTTTTCTCTGAGTAAGGCCGGGGTACCCATGATTCGTGCGATAACCGGCTTAAGTGATTCCATGGAACATCCTGCCCTAAAGGAATCTCTGGTAAAGCTCAACAAAGATCTTATAGGTGGTAAATCTTTGGCATTATCCATGTCGGAACAGCCTGAAATCTATAATTCTCTTTTTGTGGCGATGATTAACGTTGGTGAAAACACCGGTAAGCTCGATGACGTGTTTTCTCAATTGGCATCATATTTTGAATTAGACTTGCAGACGAAGAAAAGTATAACAGCAGCCATGAGATATCCTATTATGGTTATGTTATTTATTGTTGCTGCGGTAGTTATTCTTAACATTTTTGTAATTCCTGTATTTACTGATATGTTTTCAAAGTTTGGTGTAGACCTTCCTATAACCACCAGAATTCTTATTGCGACATCAAATATATTCGTTAATTACTGGCCTTATATGCTGGCTGTCGTTGTTGCGGTTCCATTTATTATAAAAAATGCCATGAAGAAAGAGTCTGTGAAAGTTAAATGGGATCAGTATAAGTTAAAGATTCCAGTTATTGGAAATATTCTCAACATGGCTCTTCTGGGACGTTTCTGTCGCAGTTTCTCACTGATGCTACAGTCAGGCGTGCCATTAAATACTGCCTTAAGACTTGTTGCTGATGCGTTAGATAATAAGTATCTGGAAAAGAAGGTGCTGAATATGCAGAAACAGATAGAGCAAGGTGTTTCCCTCTCTCAGACAGCTGTTCAGAGCCAAATGTTCTCACCTCTGGTATTACAGATGTTCGCTGTCGGTGACGAAACCGGTCGTGTTGATGAACTGCTTATTGAAGGCGCGGATTATTACGAACGAGAAGTGGATTATGGTGTAAAGTCTCTTACTGCCAAAATAGAACCTCTGCTTCTTGTTGTGGTATCTCTTATTGTGGGGCTTCTGGCTCTAGGTATATTTTCTCCTATGTGGGATATGTACGGAGCAATGCAGGGGAAGCAGTAGAGACGTGATGTAATATTTCAAATATATATTTGAATATATGTATGTAAAATCGTTAATAGCAAAATAATCCCCTGTGCTAGATGTTAACTGTGCAAGTGTATAACCAAAAATATAGTATAAAAATAACACACAAACATATTAGTATTGTTGATTATTTTATTTTTGACCTTGAGAAAATTAAAAGTGATAATCTAACTGTTTTAAAAAATTAGATGTCTCCCAATAAATGAAATGCAAAAGATGGCGTTTTAAGTGAGAATTACTGATTTTTAGATATAATTAACTTATAATGGGTTGTTTATCAGGAATATTAAACAGGATGTTTTTACCTGATATAGTCAAAGTAGTCTTTTT
>NZ_FOXF01000067.1 GCF_900115655.1 Ruminobacter amylophilus
GAAGAGCGATTGCAGCTAAGATACCGATGATGGCGATAACGATCATTAATTCGATGAGGGTAAAACCTTTAGTCTTTTTCATGATAATTTCCTTTATTCATGATAAATAGATGACAAAATTAAACCGTGTTAATGAAGGTATTTATAGAGAAAAAAGGGCAATGTTTTTCAACATTGCCCTTTTTGAATAAATGAATATAAATGTTCTGTGATGGATTATCTCAGAAGGTTTAGGTAGAATCCGTTAATCTCATTTCCCCAAAGCATGACTATGAATCCCATAATTGCAATGTATGGACCGAATGCAAAAGGCTGACTTTCCTTATGTCTGTTAATAAACATAAGGAGGCCTCCAATTACGGCACCGACAAGAGCAGAACCGAATATTATGGCAGGGAGCATCTGATATCCAAACCAGGCTCCGAGACATGCTGTCAGTTTGAAGTCACCATATCCCATGCCTTCTTTTCCGGTCGCAAGTTTAAATGTCCAATAGAAGAGCCACAGACACATGTAACCTGCAACAGCACCGTAAACGGCGTCGGTAAGAGTTACGTATGTGTTAAACATATTAAAAAGGATACCAATCCATAGTAAGGGCTGCACGATTTCATCAGGAATCAGCATCTTATCAAAATCGATACCGCTTATGGCGATAAGTGACCATGTCATGAGAAGGGCTCCAATTACCTGTACAGTAGGACCGAAATGCCAGGCAACTAGAAGGGACATGAGACCAGTAAAAGTTTCAACTAGAGGATATCTCAGCGATATATGCTGTCCGCAACCATGACACCTGCCCTTGAGAATTAGATAACTGATAACAGGAATGTTTTCCCATGCAGAAATCTTATGACCGCAATTTGGACAGCGTGACCTTGGGGTTATGAGATTAAATGTTGGCCTTTCTGGTAATTCCTGTTCAGGATGAAAATATTCCTGATACTCATCTTTGAATTCATTTTCCATCATAACAGGAAGTCTGTAAATTACTACATTTAAGAAGCTTCCAACTAAAAAACCTATGATAGTCACATAAATCAGAAAGAAAGCCGGGGACTCTTGAAAGGCAAGAACTACACTTTGTAAAAAATCCATAAAAAATCCAGTTATTAAATATTATACATACGGTAAATAAAAAGGGTCTCACATCTGTGAAACCCTTTAACAAAGTTAATGCGTTTATTAGAATATGCTACCCATAGAGAAGATAGGTAAGTACATAGCAATAACCAATGAACCGATGATAACACCAAGGAATACCATGATTAACGGTTCAAGCATAGATGACAAACCATCTACTGCATCATCTACTTCCTGCTGATAAATGTTAGCTACTTTTCTAAGCATTGCATCCAGGGAACCGGCTTCCTCGCCAATCATAACCATCTGAATCATCATCGCAGGGAATATCTGTGTGGCGCGCATAGCCATATTGAGCTGCATACCGCCCATAACATCCTGTCTGATCTCAAGTATTGCATTATTATATTTAGCATTACCTGATGCACCGGCTGCAGAGATTAAAGCATCTACCAATGGAATACCTGCAGCGAATGTTGTTGCCAGTGTAGACGCAAATCTTGCCAGACAGCCCTTTTCCAAAATTGCACCAACCACAGGAATTTTGAGGAACATAACGTCCACATTATCGTGGAATTTTTCGTTATGCCTGTATCCCCAGAAGAATGCGTAGAAACCACCGCCGATAACAAGGGCAAAAATAACCCAGTAACTCTGCAGGAATCTTGAAAGATCGACAACCATCTGAGTAAATGCAGGTAATTTTGCATTAAAGCTTGCAAATATTGCCTCAAACTGAGGTACTACATAAATCAGCAAAATTGCGGTAACGATAACTGCAATGATAACTATAACTATAGGATACATCATAGCCTTTTTGATTTTTGACTTTAAGGCTTCTGATTTTTCCATATATGTTGCAATCTGGTCGTAAATTGTTTCTAAGGCACCTGATGCTTCACCTGCAGCAACCAAGTCGGTATACAGCTTGTTGAAGTACAACGGATGTCTTCTTAGAGCCTGATGGAAAGGTGTACCTGATGATACATCTTCACAAACTTCTGACAAAAGCTTTCTCATAGCTAACTTGTCATGGCTTTGGGCTAAAAGCTCAATAGACTGAACCAATGGTACACCGGCAGATAACATTGTGGTAATCTGTCTTGAAAGTGTTGCAATGTCAACAGGTTTGATCTTTGGACCATCACCTAATAGGTTTTTATATTCATCAACAGATGTTACATTAACGTTCTGCTTTCTAAGTTCAGACTTTATTATTTCTGCACTTCTGGCACACATAAAGCCACCGACTGGTTTGCCTTTACGGTTTGTACCTTTCCATTTAAAATTTATAAAGTCTTTTTTGTTACTTTTTATTGCCATAATTTAATCCCTGCTTAGCCCGATGTTACACGGAATACTTCCTGTAAACTCGTGACTCCCTGCGCCACTTTCATTAATCCGGATTTTCTTAAAGGAACCATTCCTTCTTTTTCTGCTTCTGCTGCAATCTGGAGTGAGTTTCCTCCTTCCATTATGAGCATGGCCAGCTTATCGGACATAACAAAGATTTCGTAAATACCTACTCGACCCTTATATCCGCCTGAGCAAGCCTCACAGCCTTGAGGATTTGGTTTGTATATTTTTAATCCTTTATCTATATCTTCTTGAGTATACCCTATATTGAGCAGTTCATGCTCAGGTACATTGTCAAGAATTTTACATTTCTCACATAATCTACGAGCCAGTCGCTGAGCCATAATCAATGTCACTGAAGAAGCGATATTAAATGCGGGAACGCCCATGTTTAAAAGACGAGTCAGAGTTTCTGGAGCAGAGTTTGTGTGAAGTGTTGATAATACAAGGTGACCTGTCTGAGTAGCCTTAATTGCAATTTCAGCTGTTTCCAGGTCTCGAATTTCACCCACCATGATTACGTCAGGGTCCTGACGAAGGAATGCTTTCAATGCACTGGCGAATGTTAATCCTGCCTTATAATTAATCTGTACCTGGTTGATACCTTCCAGGTTGATTTCTACCGGGTCTTCCGCTGTTGAAATATTGGTTTCAACAGTATTAAGAATACTCAGACCGGTATACAGAGAAACTGTTTTGCCTGAACCGGTAGGTCCTGTTACAAGAATAAGTCCCTGCGGCTTTTCCAAAGCACCAAGATACTTCTTTTTCTGTTCATCTTCAAAGCCCAGCATATCAATGTTAAGCTTGGCTGCGGATGAATCCAGAATACGCATTACGATTTTTTCACCCCAAAGAGTAGGAAGGGTATTAACACGCATATCCATTGCTTTGGTTGGTGAAATTTTCAGCTTTATACGACCATCCTGCGGAACACGTCTTTCAGCTATATCAAGTCTTGACATAACTTTGATACGGGCTGCAATTTTATCTTTGAGTTCAACAGGGGCTTTGGCTACTTCATGAAGAATACCGTCGATACGGAATCTTACGCGGTACTTTTTCTCATAAGGTTCGAAGTGTAAGTCTGAAGCTCCTTTTTTGATAGAATCGAGAAGAAGTTTGTTTATGAATTTAACCACAGGAGTGTCATCATCGGCGTTTGCGTCGGTTGCTCCGCTAAGATTGTCATCCTGATTGTCTTCCAGTGTTTCAAGTTCGGCAAAATCGGAGTCGGAAAGACCAACGTCAAGTTCTTCCATCGCGTCTGCGAACAGTTTGTTGAGATCTTTCTGAAGCTTGTCTTCATCTACCAGAATTGTGTCGGTCATCATCGAGAATTTCAGACCGAATGCGTTCAATGCTGCCGTGTTTGTCGGATCTGACATTGCAAGGAACAATGTCTTGCCCTGTGCGTACACAGGCAGAGCATGGTGTTGGATAATCAGATTTTTATCCATATATGCTGACGGAATTTCTTTTACATCAATATCGTCAAGATTCAAATATGGATAGGCATATTCCTTTACCAGGATTTCTCTGATTTTCTCAGAAGGAACAAGTTTTAAATCTACGATTGTAGAGATAATCGGTTTTCCTTCTTTTTTGGATTCTGCGATAACGTTTTGTTCTTGCTCTGGAGTTATTAACTTGTATGTCTTGAGTACTCGGAGAATACCGTAACTTTCAGCCATTTTTTATATCCTAAGTTTTTCACTCAATATATTTTTGCTAGTGCATGAGTATCAGAGAAGATCTGTATTCTCATTGATCTAGAACTTATTTTTGTAATTGATATACAACATTCAATAAAATGTGAAATGAACATTTGTAAATCATTAAAGCGTACAGTATAGGATAGAACTAACATAGTTAAAATACTACTTTATTTTGTTCGATTGATTTTGAAATATTGTTTTAATCACAAAAACACGAAAAGGTTTTTATGATAAGTGAATAAAGTGTTGAGATTGTTAAATCAGTGTAATTATATTGTTCTATAGATAATATATTTGAATATATTAAAATGAATGGAATCATACAAATAAAAAAATAATCATATCCTGTTGTGTTAAGCGATAATTCTGGTGGTTTAATTGCTTTTTATAATTCTAATGACCTGATAATAAGTGAGTTATTTTTATTAAATCTAGCATGTTTTCATGATTTGAGAAGAAGTCTGATTCATCTGGGTTCTGTTCTTAATTGTGTACTTTATGCGGGGTGGCTTGCATTTTAATGTTTAAGAACCTATATAATATGATGAGATGATATTTTAAGTACTATCATTAATTCCGAAACATAGTTTTATTGGATTATGTTTCTGCAGAATGTTCTTTCAGTTAATGTTTGCAGTTGATAAATGCAAAACGTTTCTTTTGCCTGTATTCCGAAAGCAAGGATTTTTAATGATTAAATATGTTTTAACGGCTATAGTTTTTTTGGCTCTTGAATTGGCAAGTATTATTTATGTCAGCGGTGAAATTGGATGGCTGGTGGCTATCTATATTCTGGGCATTGAAGTGATAATAGGTTATTCAATCGTGAAGAAATACGGCATTGGTTCTTTGTTAATGGGGGGAATGGGGATGCAGTCGTCATCATTTGCCTCAGGTGCTGTTGTTTTTGGCGTTATGATTGCTTTTCCTGGGTTTTTCTCTGATGTGCTGGCCGTTGCCTCGCTAATTCCTTTTGTGCGTAAGGCTCTGTTTGCCTTTTTAAAACCTGATCCTGAACTAGTTTCCAAGATTGTCATGAATCAGGTAAATAAGCAATTCAATGCCAATGGAGCCGGAATGAACATGTTTGATGAAAACTTTTTGAAGAATGCCGGTTTGTTTGGGAATTCTGACGAAAGTGAAGAAGATGACGAAGAAGAATTAAGTAAAAACGTAAAACCTTCCCACAGTACTCATAATTCAGCCGGTAGAAATAACAGGAAAGCGACTGTGGAAGATGCTGAATTCAGGGAACTTTAGTTTCAATTATCTAAGTGTTCTTTGATGTATAAGTTGATGAGGCTTCTATATTTCAGAAGCTTCATTTTTATTAAATTTTAAAAATTTATTAAATTTGCCTTGAATTATTAAATTCAATCCATATGTTAAAGGTAGAAAGTTTAAATTAGTTAACATATTTATGTGGGAGGCTGTTGAGGGATAAACCTTAACTCATGTATTAGTATGGCAATTCGTCCTTTAAATGATCGTGTAATTGTAAAGCGTATTGAAGTTGAAGCTAAATCTGCCGGCGGTATTGTTCTGACCGGTAGTGCTGTTGATAAGTCAACCCGTGGTGAAGTTATTGCTGTAGGTCCTGGTCGTACTCTTGATAATGGTACTGTTAAGCCTGTTGCTGTAAAGGTTGGCGACAAAGTTATTTTTAACGAAGGTTATTCAGTAAGAAAAGAAAAGCTGGATGGCGAAGAAGTGTTAATCATGTCTGAAAATGATATTCTCGCTGTTGTTGAAGAATAAAATTCAGAATTTTTAAGAATACCTAGTGTTCGAATCTGAAAAACTGCTGATTCGGATACAACAAGAATTTGAATTAAATATTTACAGGAAAATAAAATGTCTGCAAAGGATGTAATTTTTGGTAATGAAGCTCGAGTAAAAATGCTCGAAGGTGTTAATATCTTAGCTAATGCAGTTAAGGTAACTTTAGGTCCAAAAGGTCGTAACGTTGTTCTCGATAAGACCTATGGTGCTCCTGCAATCACCAAAGACGGTGTTTCAGTAGCCAAGGAAATCGAACTGGAAGATAAGTTCCAGAACATGGGGGCTCAGATGGTTAAGGAAGTTGCTTCCAAGGCTAATGACGCTGCTGGTGATGGTACTACTACCGCAACCGTTCTTGCCCAGGCTATTATCAATGAAGGTTTGAAGTCTGTTGCCGCAGGTATGAATCCAATGGATTTAAAGCGTGGTATTGATAAGGCTGTTTCCGCCGCAGTTGAACAGTTAAAGACCTTATCAGTTGAATGTAAGGATTCAAAGGCTATCGCTCAGGTTGGTACAATTTCTGCCAACTCTGATGCTTCTGTTGGTAAGTTAATTGCAGAAGCAATGGAAAAGGTTGGCCGTGACGGTGTTATTACTGTTGAAGACGGTAAGAGTTTTGATGATCAGCTTGATCTTGTAGAAGGTATGCAGTTCGACCGCGGATACCTTTCTCCATACTTCATCAACAAGTCTGAAAATGCATCTGTTGAATTTGATGATCCATACATTCTTCTTGTTGACAAGAAGGTGTCAAATATCCGTGATATTCTCAGTGTTCTCGAAGGTGTTGCAAAGGCAGGCAAGCCATTACTTATCATTGCTGAAGATGTAGAAAGCGAAGCTTTGGCTACTCTGGTTGTTAATAACATGAGAGGCATCGTTAAGGTAGCTGCAGTTAAGGCTCCGGGCTTTGGTGATCGCCGTAAAGCAATGCTTCAGGATATTGCAATTCTTACTGAAGGCACCGTTATTTCTGAAGATATCGGTATGAAGCTTGATGCTGCTACCATCGATGATTTAGGTAGAGCAAAGCGTGTTGTTATTACCAAGGATAACACCACCATTATTGATGGTGCAGGTGATTCTGCAGCTATTTCTGATCGTGTTGCTCAGATTCGCAAGGCAATTGAAGATTCTACTTCAGAATACGATAAGGAAAAGCTTCAGGAACGTGTTGCTAAGCTTGCCGGCGGTGTGGCTGTTATTAAGGTCGGTGGTGCAACTGAAGTTGAAATGAAGGAAAAGAAGGATCGTGTAGATGATGCCTTACATGCAACCCGTGCGGCAGTAGAAGAAGGTGTTGTTGCCGGTGGTGGTGTTGCATTGGTTCGTGTTGCTTCAAAGCTTGCAGATCTGAAGGGTGATAATGAAGATCAGAATGTAGGTATTCGTGTAGCATTAAAGGCTATGGAAGCTCCGTTACGTCAGATTGTTGAAAATGCAGGTCAGGAACCTTCTGTTATCGCTAACGCAGTACGTAATGCGGAAGGTAATCACGGTTACAATGCCGCTACTGAACAGTATGGTGATATGCTTGAAATGGGTATCCTCGATCCAACCAAGGTTACCAGAAGTGCATTGCAGTATGCTGCTTCAATTGCAGGTCTGATGATCACAACTGAATGTATGATTACCGATTTACCAAAGAAGGATGAAGCTCCTGCTGCTGGTAACATGGGTATGGGTGGCATGGGCGGTATGATGTAATCAAGCTTAACAGCTTAATTATAAGTATCGTTTAATACACTTAACTTATATGGGAAGGTTTATCTCGTTTCTTGAGATAAACCTTTCTTTTTTTAATCAGGTTATCAATATCAGAAAAAACATACCTTTATACTTCACAATTTTTTTTATATCCATCGGAATTGTGTTGTTAGCTGTGGTAAGTTATACGTCGATAGTCTGCTGTAATTTATATGACTATGTATTTTGTTTACTGAGCCATTTGCTCTCCTGGTTTTTCAGCGACGGATGAATTGCACTAAGGTCACATTATGTCGATGGTATTAATTTACGCTTTGTCCGCAACTATTTTTATGATGGTCTTTCTTGTTGTAGGACTTGCATACATCATAAAGTTGCGCAGAAGAATTTATAAAATATCTCAGGAAAACAGTAGTTTCAAGACACTTTGCGATATTATCAAAACTCCTATATGGTTCAAAGATGAAAATTTGAAAATCACCTGGGTTAACAAGTTTTATGCAAAAATGTTTGATCGTTCCAGAGCTTCCATTTATGGTTTGACAGATAAGGAACTTTCTCCAAGTAAGCTTTCAGACGGATACATTCGTGATGATCTGTACGTTAAGGAATCAAGAAAGCCTTATGTATACAGAGAAAATGAAAAATCAGGAATGTGGTTTGAAACAACTAAATTCCCTTTAATTTCAGACGAAGGTAATTTATATGGACTGGGCGGTATAGCTTTTAATATTACTGCCATAAAGAAGAGTGAAAACCTGATGCATTCCATGGTCTATAACGATTATCTGACCGGCATTCCAAACCGTCTGTTCTTATCCGTGGAAATTACCAAATTACTGTCTGTGGCAAAAGAAAACAATACAAAACTTGCAGTAATAGGCATCGACCTTGATAATTTTAAAGACCTTAATGATCTGTATGGCCACAGTGTAGGTAATGAGATTTTAAAGAAAACAGCTCAAAAGTTGAAGTTGTATACAAGTGATAAGGGAATGGTTATCGGCAGACTTGGCGGTGACGAGTTTGTTGTGGTTATTCCTAATGTCAAAGATGATGAGTATATCAATCAGACCTGTAATGATGTAAGAAAACTTATTAATACATTTTACGATATCTGTGAATCAAACATTACCATAAATATATCCGTAGGCGTAAGTATCTATCCGGATAATTGCGATAATTACGAAGATTTAATGAGACAGACTGATATGGCTGTCCATACGGCGAAGAGCCGGGGGAGAAACTGTATCGTTTTTTATGACGAAGAAATCGGTAAGGCAAATTTCAAACGTATAAATATTGAAATTAATCTTAAACCGGCTATAGAAAACGATGAGTTCAGTCTTTACTATCAGCCAAAGGTTTCTGTAGATGGTAATGATATTCTTGGTTTTGAGGCGCTTCTCAGATGGAACAGCAAGGAACTTGGTTTTGTTTCTCCTGCTGATTTCATACCTGTAGCAGAACAGTCTGATCTGATAGTTTCCATGTCAGACTGGGTTATGCGTAAGGCAATGGTTCAGAACCTGAAATGGAAAAAGCAGTTTGGAACCATGTATCCTGTGGCTGTTAATCTTTCTGCAAAACAGATTCATAAACCTGATTTTCTGTCAAAAGCTCTCAAATTAATAGAGGAACTTAATTATCCTCCGGAATATCTAAACTGTACCCCTGAGTGTGGACACGGATAATTTGAGTCCCCATAGAAGTGGACACCAGGGTTTTAGTGTATCCCTTGTTTTGGACATTACCTTGAGTGTGGTATTCTTTAATTACAGGAGAAATAGCATGAGTAAGGTAAAGTTTTCATCTAAGCAACAGGAAATTCTGCGAAACAACAAGTATACCGTTCGAGTTACTGCAAACATTCTGTCGTTATCCAAAGAGTTCAAAGAGATATTCTATAAAGAGTATCTCTCTGGGGAAATTCCTAGTAATATTCTGTGTAAGTATGGATATCCTGTAGAGATTCTAGGTAAGGAACG
>NZ_FOXF01000051.1 GCF_900115655.1 Ruminobacter amylophilus
CAGCGTTCAATCTGAGCCATGATCAAACTCTTCACTTTAAATTAGTTGAAGTTTTTTCGGCTCTCTTTGAATGACTGTCTTTCTAATTGCTCTTAGATTTGACACTCAGCTTCTTCAAGAACCATTTTTTAATTTCAGCTCATGAATTCAGCGAGTGCCCACACAGATTGTCTAGATTCGTTTTTAAAGAACTTTTTGTTTTTCGCTGTGCTCAGCGAACGATGTGTATTTTAGGTTTTTTATTTTTTTCGTCAACTGTTTTTTTCATAAAAAATAAAAAAATTTACTTTTTGCATAATTATTAAGCTTATTTATTGTTTTTTGAATGTTTTTTATTCATTAAATTCTGATTAAACCTCTCATATCCACACTTTCGTTTTCCTATCATCCACCAATTCGTCTTTTTAAGGACCAAACCTACACAACCCTATTTATAATTTTATTCTGTACAAATACAACTGTGAGATCTATGATCTGTCTGTTTTCACAATACTAATGATGAATATGGTAATTGCTGAATACGCGCCACTGACAAATTCATATAAATCTCATGCTATAAGTTCTCATAATTCATACAACATGCATGAGACACCACTAGCAAACAACTTATATTAAGCGTGCACTTATGAATAAAGAAATAAATACAGTGGGACTCAGATGCCCGGAACCTCTTATGATTGTAAGAAGAGAAATGAGACAGCTGTCTCCCGGCGACACCTTATCAATTAAAGCAGACGACCCTTCAACTGACAGAGATTTTGAACTTCTCTGTACACATATGGGATACAAGATGCTGAAAAAGGACTTAAATGGTCCTGTATTATCTTTTATTATGCAAAAATAGTATTTTCGAGTACAATACGCACAATAAAATTGATATGTTGAATCAAATATGTATTTGTAAATTTACTTTAATTATCTGATACTCCTAATGAGTCTTCAAAGGAACTAGTTCGATGTCTAACACTTATGATATCAAAACCTTTCAAGGGTTGATTTTAACTCTGCAGGATTACTGGTCACGTCAGGGATGCATGATTGCACAGCCTTTCGATATGGAAGTGGGTGCCGGTACTTCTCACCCTCAGACATTCCTTCGTGCCATTGGTCCTGAACCTCACCACTGTGCATATGTTCAGCCATCTCGCAGACCTACCGATGGTCGTTATGGTGAAAATCCGAACAGATTACAGCATTATTACCAATTTCAGGTGGTACTCAAACCTTCGCCAAGCAACATTCAAGAATTATACCTTGGTTCATTGAAGGAACTGGGGTTCGATCCGTCAACACACGACATCAGATTCGTTGAGGATAACTGGGAAAACCCAACTCTCGGTGCATGGGGTTTAGGCTGGGAAGTATGGTTAAACGGCATGGAAGTAACTCAGTTCACCTACTTCCAGCAGGTTGGCGGTCTTGAATGTTTCCCTGTTACAGGTGAAGTAACATATGGTCTTGAAAGATTAGCCATGTATATCCAGGGGGTAAACAACATTTACGATCTGGTTTGGGCTCATACTCCAGCTGGTGATATTACCTATGGTGATGTTTTCCACCAGAACGAAGTTGAACAGTCTACTTATAACTTTGAATACGCTGATGTTGATTTTCTTTTCTCTGTTTTTGATGCAAGTGAAAAAGAGTGTCAGAGACTTCTCTCTTTAGAAAAACCACTGCCTCTGCCTGCATACGAAAGAATTTTAAGAGCAGCTCACGCATTTAACCTTCTAGATGCAAGACACGCGATCTCTGTTACAGAAAGACAGCGTTACATTCTCAGAATCAGAACTTTATCCAAAGGTGTAGCCGAAGCTTACTACAACGCTCGTGAAGCTTTAGGTTTCCCTATCTGCAAAACTAATAAGGAAAGCAAGTAATGGCTAATAAAAATTTACTTGTAGAGCTTGGTACCGAAGAATTACCACCAAAGGCACTCCGTAAGCTGGCAGTTGCGTTCAAAGACGGTTTTACCAACGAATTAAAGAAGGCAGATCTCTCCTTTAGTTCAGTTGAATGGTATGCAACTCCTCGCAGACTAGCTTTAAAAGTTATCGGTCTTAGCGAAAAACAGCCTGATAAATCAGTAGAAATCAAAGGTCCATCAGTTCAGGTTGCATTCAAGGATGGTCAGCCTACTCAGGTTGGACAGGCTTGGGCCAAGGCTCAGGGGATTGAATTGTCTCAGGCAGAAACAATTACGACTCCAAAAGGAGAATGGCTTGTCTATCGTACCGTTAAATCAGGACAGAACACTGTTTCACTGATTGCTGATTTTGTAAAAACAGCTCTTGGTGCCCTCCCTATTCCTAAGCTTATGCATTGGGGAAGCAAGAGAGAATTATTTGTTCGTCCTGTACATACTCTGACAATGCTGTTTGGAAATGAACTCATTCCAGGTTCAATTTTAGGACTAGAATCATCACGTACTATTCGTGGTCACAGATTCATGGGTGAAAGTGAATTCGAAATCAATTCAGCTGATGAATATCCTGAAATTCTTGAAACCAAGGGGATGGTTATTGCCGATTACGAAAGACGTAAAAAGATGATTGTTGATGCAATCACCAAACAGGCAAAAGATCTCAACGGCACAGCAGACATGGATGAAGACTTGATTGAAGAAGTTACTTCTTTAGTTGAATATCCAGTTCTGATGACAGCGAAATTTGAAGAAAAATTCCTTGCTGTTCCTGCTGAAGCCTTGGTTCATACAATGAAAGGCGATCAGAAATATTTCCCTGTATACCGTGATGGTAAGCTGTTACCTAACTTTATATTTATCAGCAACATCATTTCCAAAAATCCTGAAATGGTAATCTCAGGAAATGAAAGAGTTGTTAGACCTAGACTTGCTGATGCGGAATTCTTCTACAATACAGATAAGAAGAAAACTCTTCAGTCCAGATTCGAAAGTCTTAAGACCATACTATTCCAGAAGCAGCTCGGTTCTTTAGCCGATAAATCTGAAATCGTTGCTGAAGTCGCAACAGAAATTGCCAACAAGATTGGTGCAAACCCAGAATATGCAAAAAGAGCTGGCCTCCTGTCAAAGTGCGATTTAATGACCAATATGGTTATGGAATTTACTGATACTCAGGGTATTATGGGTATGCACTACGCCAGAATTGATGGCGAACCAGAAGAAGTTGCGTTAGCAATGAATGAACAGTACATGCCAAGATTTTCAGGTGACAGCCTTCCTTCAAACAAGGTTTCATGTGCTGTAAGCATTGCTGAGAAAATTACAACCCTTACTGGTATCTTCGGTATTAACCAGATTCCTAAGGGAGATAAAGATCCTTTCGGTTTAAGAAGAGCTTCTATTGGTGTAATCCGTATTGCAATTGAAAAGGAACTCAATCTTGATATCAGACCTTTAATTGAGTTTGCTGCTAAACTTTATGCTGACAAATTAACCAATACGAATGTTGTAAACGATGTGGTTGAATATATTCTTGGCAGATTCAAGGCATACTATCAGGAATCAGGAATCGGTGCAGATATAGTTCAGTCTGTATTGGCCACCGGTGTTACCAATCTTTTCGACTTTGACAAGCGTATCAAAGCAGTAGAAAAGTTCAAAACACTGAACGAAGCTGAATCTCTTGCAGCATCAAACAAGCGTGTAGGAAACATTCTTGCCAAGGCTGAAGGAAATCCTGCATTTAACGAATCTCTGTTAAAGGAAGAAGCAGAAATCGCACTCTATAAAGCAATGTCTGACATTTCTGCTACTACAGCTCAGTTCTACAACGCAGGTAACTATACTGATGCATTGTCAACTCTTTCCTCTCTAAAGGAGCCTGTTGATAACTTCTTTGATAAGGTTATGGTTAACTGTGAAGACGCTGCAGTCAAAAATAATCGTCTTGCACTGCTGAGACAGTTGAGAGATATGTTCACTCATATCGCTGATATCTCTCTGATACAGAAATAAGCTTTTAAAAAGTTATTAACAATGTAAAACCGTTATGGATTAGCCGTAACGGTTTTTATTTTATATAAGAATTATTAATAATTTTATACATAGGTAATATATTTTTATATCTTATTAAAAAAATCAAAGACTCTTAATGATTATCTTATTGTCTAAAGTCGTCACATTTTTATAATCGAGATATCAACTATACCACTCCTTTATAATAGAATTTAAATTGTAGCTTTCTAATTTTTTCTATTATTTTTAGATTTGGACGGCAAAAATATGGCCCTAGACATTATTGTTTGTGATGACTCCAAATTTGCAAGAAATCAGCTTATTCGGGTTATTCCTAAAAAATTGGTAAAAAACCTTTACACTTCATCTAATGGTAAAGAAGCCATGGAGCTTCTGCGTGAAGGGAAAGGTAAACTGATGTTTCTTGACCTAAACATGCCTGTTATGGATGGTTACGAAGTTTTGGAAGCCGTAAGACAGGAAGGTCTCAGAGTCATGATTATCGTTGTTTCAGGCGATATACAGCAACAGGCTCTGGAAATCATAAAAAAGTACAAGGTTCTTGCTTTCATAAAAAAACCTCTGGTGCCAGATGAACTGCATGAACTACTGACAAAATATGGTCTGTGTCATGAAGATGATCTTGAAGAATTGACAGATCCTTCAATAGCAATAGATCACAGTGAAACTAAACCTTTTGATGAATTAGGAGAAAAAATCAATATAGCCACAGGTTTGGCAGCCAGCAAAATCGCAGACATGCTTAACCTATTCGTTACCATGCCTCTGCCAAATATAAAAATAGAAACAGGCAGAAAAATTTCAAGTGATATTCAACATTGGTTAGATATCACAGGCAACATCATCGTTAGTCAGGGATTTGACGGAGATGGAATTCTTGGTGAAAGTCTTATCTATTTCTCCTCCAAGGATATTAACACTTATACAAAGGCTGTAACAGATAATCAGAAACTTGATGATCAAGCCAAAAACTCAATGGTTATAGAGCTTGCAAGTATTATTTCCGGTACTCTGATGCGTAATTTTACTCATCAGATAAACTATATTATTAACTTCAATTTTCCGGGTTTGGTTTCGCCAAACGTTGAACACAATCTAACTAACCCTGAACTAATAAACAGTAAGATTCTGAATGTTGAGCTGACATACGTTATTAAAGATTTAAACATGAACATAAAGTTCCAAATACTATTTAATCACTCCACTTCAGAAAAACTTAAGGAAATTATGGCACTGGTATGACGGATATTCTTGATAATCTTAGCGAAATTCACGACCTTCATCGAAGCTTAACCATCATTCAGAATCTGAATGTAGGGGTTATTGTTCTGGACAAAAATTTTAAAGTAAAAATCTGGAACAGTTTTATGGAAACCAAAAGTGGCATTGAAGGTTATAAAATCAATGACCACAGTATTTTTGAATTCTTCCCAGAATTAGCAAACTCATGGCTGAAAGATAAAATTGTTGAAGCTTTTTCCATGGATACACTTGTATTCAGTTCGTGGGAACAGCATAAGGAAGTATTCAAATTCGCAAACAGTCGTCCTTTTACCGGCACATCATCAGAGATGATGATGAACTTCACTTTCATTCCTGTGATGTCACTAACCGGACAATGTGAAGAAGTAACGGTAATTATCTACGATGTAACAGATGAAGCAAGCTCAAAACTCTCCCTACAGGATGCAAATAAAAGGCTGCATGAGCTATCAATTACCGACAGACTTACAACTCTTTACAATCGTGGTTACTGGGAAGAATGTCTCAAGCAGCAATACAACATTAATAAGAGAACACTCATGCCAATAACATTAATGATGTTCGATATAGATCATTTTAAAAATGTGAATGATACCTACGGACATCCTGCTGGAGATGCTGTTCTCAGAGAAGTTTCTGCCATTCTGAAGAAACAGATAAGAAGCACAGATATTGCCGGACGATATGGCGGCGAAGAATTTGCAATTCTGTTGGTTGATGCAAACAGAGAGTCAGCATTCATGGTAGCTGAACGTATTCGTAAGGCCGTTGAAGCTCACACCGTATATTATGAAGATATGGTTATCAAATTTACAATAAGTCTTGGTTTGTGTACTCTTTCCGAGACTATTCCAAGTGCACAGGAATGGCTTGTAAGCACTGATAACTGCCTGTACTTTTCAAAAGAGCACGGAAGAAATCGTACAACTCAATACGGATTAAACGACACTGAGGCTACCATGAACATAAAGCCAGAATACAAGCATGGTACAAAAAAATAAAAATGTTGTAACAGAGTAAAACAGTATATGAAAAAGGGAAGAAGCATAACAGCTCCTTCCCCTTTTTTTAGTTTTTATAATTGTTCCGGCAACAAATTACTTACCAAAAACAATGCGCTTCATGTCCTTCATGTAACCACGAAGAGTATGACCTACAACTTCGATTGGGTGGTTACGAATCTTTTCATTTACGTCAATAAGAGTCTGGTTATCAACAGAAGTATCAGCAGAAGATAAACCTACACCGATATCTTCAAGGGTAACCTTATCCATGAACTTTTCCTTGAGTAAAGGTACACAAGCATTAGAGAAGAGGTAGTTACCATATTCAGCGGTATCAGAAATAACTACGTTCATTTCATACAGACGCTTACGAGCAATTGTGTTAGCAATTAATGGAAGTTCGTGTAATGATTCGTAGTAAGCTGATTCAGGGTAAATACCAGATTCAGTCATGGTTTCGAATGCTAATTCAACACCAGCCTTGATGGTAGCAACCATGAAAATACCCTTATCGAAATATTCCTGTTCAGAAATTTCAGTGCTGCATGCAGGAGCATTTTCAAAAGCAGATTCCTGAGTTTCCTTTCTCCAGCGTAACAGATCCTTATCGTTATCTGCCCAGTCCTTCATCATGGTTTCAGAGAACTTACCGCTTTCAATGTCATCCATATGCTTACGATATAAAGGACGCATAATAACCTTTAATTCTTCAGCCATGTTGAAAGCCTTGATCTTAGCAGGATTGCTCAAACGATCCATCATATTGGTGATACCGCCGAACTTAAGTGCTTCACCGATAGTTTCCCAACCGTACTGTAAAAGCTTACATGCATAACCAGCATCAATACCGCCGGCAACCATCTTATCAAAAGCGAGTAAGCTTGCGGTCTGAAGCATACCGCAGAGAATAGTCTGTTCACCCATAAGGTCAGACTTAACTTCAGCAACGAAGGATGAAGCAAGACAACCAGCCTTATGACCACCGGTACCGGCAGCCCAAGCCTTTGCGATATCCCAGCCTTCACCCTTAGGATCGTTTTCTGGGTGAACTGCAATTAAGGTAGGAACACCGAAACCACGAACATATTCGTTACGAACTTCTGTACCTGGGCACTTTGGAGCAACCATAACTACAGTGATATCCTTACGAATCTGTTCACCAACTTCAACGATATTGAAACCATGTGAATAACCAAGAGCTGCACCTTCCTTCATTAAAGGCATAACAGCCTTAACTACTGGAGAATGCTGCTTATCTGGAGTAAGGTTGATTACGAGGTCAGCAGTTGGAATTAATTCTTCATAAGTACCAACCTTGAAGCCATTTTCAGAAGCACGCTTGAAAGAAGCTCTCTTTTCAGCAATAGCTTCAGCACGTAATGCATAAGATACATCAAGACCAGAGTCACGCATATTTAAACCCTGATTTAAGCCCTGTGCACCGCAACCAACGATTACAACTTTCTTACCCTTTAAGAAATCACAACCTGAGGCGAATTCTTCACGAGCCATAAAACGACAGCAGCCTAACTGTGCTAACTGTTCACGTAAATTTAAAGTATTGAAGTAATTTGACATTTTTTTATCCTGTCCGTTATTCAAATAAGATTGTATTAAAAATAAACATAACGTAATTATACACAAATGTAGTTATTGCTAAAAGTGATATATATGCAATATTGCGTTGCATAATACGCAACACAATATTAAAATTTTAGTAAATATTGATTATAGGGACTTTACACAAGTAAAAACAGCTAAGTACAGAAACTTTATTATTAAAAAATCATGGATACATCTGAACTTTATTTATTCCTTTCTCTCAGTAATTTTTTGTCATTCAGACGTACAGCAGAGCACTGCGCCGTTACCCCTTCAACACTCAGCCGGGCAATCGCCAGAATGGAAGAAGAGCTTAGTGCTAAGCTTTTCGAAAGAGACAACCAGACAGTAGAACTGACAGCTGCCGGCAAAAAATTTAAAGAATTCGCCAGCGAATACTATTTGAACTACCTGAAAATAAAGGAAGAACTGAAAGCTGTATCCGAAACGATGACCGGTAACCTAAAAATATTCTGTTCCGTTACAGCCTGTGTCTGTCTTTTGCCGGAATTACTTAATCAATATCGTTTTCTGTACCCAAACATTGACTTGAAAATAGAAACCGGTGATGCTGCGCTGGCTCTTGATAAAATAATCAACCATGAAGCGGAGCTATCAATTGCCGCCATTCCTCCACACATACCGCAGGGATTGATAACACACGGCTTCACCAAAATACCATTAGTGTTCATAGCCCCAAAAAAAATACCACAGCAATGGCTGAAAAAAGGGGAAATAGACATGACAACAGTTCCCTATGTCGTATCAGAACAGGGAGCTCTAAGAAAAGAAATCAATGTCTGGTTCAACCGAAAGAACATTAAACCAAACGTTATCGCTCAGGTGGCAGGAAATGAGGCAATTGTATCTCTTGTAGCTCTCGGAATGGGAATCGCCATTATTCCCGAGGCTGTTCTCATGCAGAGTTCAAGCGCCGGAGATGTACAAATCATTGATCGTCCCAATGACATAACTCCATTCAATGTGGGACTATGTACAAACCAGTCCAAAAACAAAGATAAAGCCGTAAAGGCCTTTATTGAGGTTGCTCGTACCTGCATGCCAAAAGAACTTACTTTTAAAAACATATCCTAATACATCATCAGATAATGGCAAACACATCAGGTTTATACAGCTGTTATACTTAAATATGCACCTCTCATTTATTCTACTTAACAAACAAGAGTCGTATCGTGTAAAATATGCAAGTATTTTACTTATCAGGGCTGAACGATTTATTAACCTCTTTAAAAATTCATTCAGCCAACGAACTTAATACTTACAGGTAAATGTTATGAAAAATATTAACCCTACCAAGACTGCTGCCTGGGCAGCCCTCAATGAACATTTCAAAGCCATTTCAAATGTTACCATTGCAGATCATTTCAAGGCTGACAGCAATCGTTTCAACAACTTTTCTTTAAAGCTCAATCCTGACTTTCTGGTTGACTTTTCAAAGAACAGAATTAATCAGGAAACCTTAAATCTTCTCATCAACCTTGCAAAAGAAACTGATCTTTCAGGTGCCATAGAATCAATGTTCAGTGGTGAAAAAATTAACGTTACCGAAAACAGAGCCGTTCTTCACACAGCTTTAAGAAACAAGTCCAACAAGCCTGTTCTCGTTGATGGAAAGGACGTAATGCCAGAAGTTAATGCCGTACTCGAAAAGATGAAGGCATTCTGTGCAAAGATTATTTCAGGCGAATGGAAGGGTTATACCGGTAAGGAAATCACTGATGTTGTTAACATCGGTATCGGTGGTAGTGATCTTGGTCCATGCATGATCAGCGAAGCATTAGCAGCTTACAGAACCAGACTCACTCCACACTTTGTTTCCAACGTTGACGGCACTCATATTGCTGAAACTTTAAAGAAGCTCAACCCTGAAACCACTTTATTCCTGATTGCTTCAAAGACCTTTACAACTCAGGAAACCATGACCAATGCTCACACCGCAAGAGACTGGTTCTTAAAGCACGCCGGAGACAAGGCTCATGTAGCAAAGCACTTCGCAGCCCTCTCTACTAATGCAAAGGCTGTTTCAGAATTTGGTATTGATACCGCAAACATGTTTGAATTCTGGGATTGGGTTGGAGGCAGATACTCTTCATGGTCTGCTATCGGTTTATCTATTGCTTTAGCTGTTGGTTTCGACAACTTTGAAAAGCTTCTTGCCGGTGCTTACGAAATGGACTGTCATTTCCGCAATACAGAATTTTCAAAGAATATTCCTGTAATCCTTGCTTTAATCGGAATCTGGTACAACAACTTCTACAAGTTTGAATCAGAAGCAATTTTACCTTACGATCAGTACATGTATCGTTTCCCAGCCTACTTCCAGCAGGGTAACATGGAATCAAATGGTAAATACATTGACCGTGATGGTAATAAGGTTGATTACCAGACCGGTCCTATCATTTGGGGTGAACCAGGAACCAATGGTCAGCACGCATTCTATCAGCTGATTCATCAGGGCACAAAAGTAATTCCTTGTGACTTCATTGCTCCAGCAATCAGTCATAATCCTATCGGCGATCACCACGCTAAGCTTTTATCAAACTTCTTTGCTCAGACTGAAGCTCTTGCATTCGGTAAGTCAAAGGAAACTGTAATTGCAGAATTCGAAGCTAAGGGTATTAGCAAGGAAAACTACGAAAAGCTTGTTCCATTCAAGGTATTTGAAGGTAATCGCCCAACCAATTCTATTTTAGTTAAGAAAATTACCCCTGAAACTCTCGGTGCCCTCATCGCCATGTATGAACACAAGATTTTCACTCAGGGTGTAATCATGAATATCTTCAGTTTTGACCAGTGGGGTGTTGAATTAGGCAAGCAGCTTGCAGGCAAGATTCTTCCAGAACTTTCCTGTCAGGACAAGGTTACTGCTCATGATGCTTCAACCAATGGTCTGATTAACTTCTTCAAGGAACTGAACAAGTAAGATATCAGTAAATACAGGGATCCTTCCCTGTTTTAACACTGCTTAAGACATAGCGATCGTGATATATGGTCACGATCGCTTTTTTTGTGCATTATCCCTTGTTTATCCATACAAAATATAGACCTTATCCATATTTGAATCTAAGCTAGAAATATAAGCACAAAACATACAATCGGGAGGAATCATGAATAAGGTTGGTTACTTCATAAATGATGAAGGTCGCGGATGTTTTAGAATTTTTGCCCCATTCTGCGATACATTAGCTGTTGAACTAGACAGAACTCATAGAGTTATTGAACTGCAGAAACAGGATGATGGATATTTTACTGCCGAAACCGATAAACTCCCTGAAGGTATCCTATATTGGTTGGTTAAAAACGGAACAGAATATCTTCCTGATCCGTATTCAAAATACCAACCGTTTGACGTACACAGCACATCCATGATCTGCTATCCCCATAAAGCAGACTTCAGTAAATGGCAGGGAATAGATCCAAAGGATGTTGTTATCTACGAACTGCATATAGGAACATTTACAGAAGAAGGAACCCTTAAGGGAGCCACCAAACGACTTTCATATCTAAAGACGCTGGGAATTAATGTAATTGAATTAATGCCTATTGCAGCTTTTCCCGGAGAAAGAAACTGGGGATATGATGGTACATACATGTTTGCCCTGAATATGGGATATGGCAACTATCGTGATTTGGAAGATTTTCTTAATCTCGCCCATTCTTTAGGAATTGCCGTAATACTTGATGTTGTATACAACCATTTCGGGCCTGAAGGTAATTACAGCGGAATGCTGGCACCTTTCACTAAAAATGCTGATACTCCTTGGGGAGCCGCAATAAACTTTGATTCAGAAAACTCACACGGTATAAGAGATTTTTATCTGGCAAACGCATACTACTGGCTTTCTGAGATTGGTTTTGACGGCTTCAGAATGGATGCAGTATCCCTTGTTTATGACAGTTCATCCAAACATATTCTCACTGAAATAAACAGATTGGCTAAAGATATAGAAGAGAAAGAACATCGTAAGATAATCATGATTGCAGAACACCTTCGCAATGACAAACACGTTACCTCATCAGATGGTTTCGGTTTTAATGCTCAATGGTGTGATGACTTAAACTATTCTCTTTATAGTTACTTAACACATGAAACATTCCGTCATTATAAAGACTTCGGATCCATTGATGATATTTATAAAGCTCTGACAAAAGGTTTTGTCTACGATGGTACCAAATTAAACAGTGTTTATAACAATTATCAGGGAGAAGACGGTTCAGACATTCCACCTGAACAGCTCGTTGTACACATTCAGAATCATGATCAGATAGGTAATCGTCCTCATGGTGATCGAATGAGTACTACCTACGGAATAGACAAGGCTCTTCTTGCTGCAACGATTTGTTTTTCCAGTCCCTACACACCTATGATTTTCATGGGAGAAGAATATGCTGAAATGAACCCGTTCTACTTTTTTGAAAGTTTTAATGACCAATGGCTTGTTGACGCTGTAAGAGAAGGCAGAAAACGCGAATTTTCTTTCATGCCTGACGTGGAAATAAAAGAACCTCATGATGTAAAAACATTCATAGACAGTCGTTTGGATATGGACTGTACATCTGATTCGCCACATAGTGAAGTTCTTAATTTTTATCAGTCTCTCATAGCTTTGAAAAAGAGCAAGGTTATAGGCATTCACAACCGAAACGACATTAAAGTAGTGTTGAACAAAGATAAAAAAATCATAACCATTACAACACCAAAGAGTATTACCGTATGCAATCTCGGGGAAGAATCCCAGTCACTGACAGAATTGGGAATATCAGACAAAAAAATGCTCATTTCGTCAAAAGTAAATCACAATCATGACGAAAAATGCATTGAGGGATTCAGTGCAAGAATATATTCTCTGTAATACTTCATTAAATTAAGGCCTCCGAATAAACGGAGGCTTTTACGATCTTATATTCTGCCACCTTTTTCACTCATAGTTTCATTTTCAAAACATATGAAATATGATAAAATATATCTATATTTTTAGAGAAAATTACATCGTTAATAAATATAAAAAAATTATGAAAAATAATATCACAACCCCTATTGAGATTTATCAGTCCGAAGCTTCAGTAAAAGAAGTTCAGGCAACAATGCACATGGAAGGATTCAATCTGACTGACGATGAGTTAACTATGTTAAATGACTGCATCTCTGGAAGAAAGAGTAGCGAAGAAATACGCAAAGAATTAATCGCAAAGATAATTTTCAAGAAAAATAATGCATGATACTCAAGATCCATACTGTTATCCCGGAACGGAAGTTTTAAGAAACAAACTGGAAATTAAAGACGAAACAGAACTTTTTGAAACAGAAAAAGTTCTTTCAATGCTCCGCCTCCTTGAGCTGTTAAAAAAGCCTCTGGAAGGGAGATTTGATTTTGATCATTTATGCAGAATACACTTTTACCTGTTCCAGGATCTTTATGACTGGGCTGGAAAAATCAGAACAGTAGACATTGGCAAAGGGAATATGTTCTGCCATGTTAAATTCATAGAAAAAGAAGCAACAAAGCTTTTCAAAGATCTTCAGACTGAAACCAAGCAGAATAATTTTACTCTCCCAAGGTTTGTTGAAAGATGTGCTTTTTATTTTTCTGAAATAAATGCCATACATCCTTTTAGAGAAGGTAACGGCAGAGTTCAGAGAGAATTCATGAGGTCATGGGCGATACACTGTGGGTTTAAACTGGAATTCTCAAAAGTTTCCCGTCAGGACATGCTGACAGCATCTAGAGAATCTTTTGTTTGTAACTACAAGCCTATGATTGAAATTTTTAAAAACATAACAACAGAACTTAAAAACACTCACTAAGCTCCCCATAATCACAAGATAATTGTTTTGCCATCTTAAAAATAGAATACCTTATATTTATAAAAATGTTAGAATATGACCAAATTCTATAATCGTGATTTTTTCTTTGTTAATTAAATGGAATAAAAAATGGAAATTAAAACCCGTTTTGCTCCTAGTCCTACAGGTTATCTTCATGTAGGTGGTGCACGTACTGCTTTATATTCTTGGCTCTATGCTAGACATAACAATGGTAAGTTCGTACTTAGAATTGAAGATACAGACCGAGAAAGATCTACTCAGCCTGCTATTGATGCCATTATCGAGTCTATGAAATGGACTGGTCTGAACTGGGATGAAGGTCCATATTACCAAACTAAGAGATTTGACCGTTACAATCAGGTAATTGATGAACTTTTGGAAAAAGGACTTGCATACAAGTGCTATTGTTCAAAAGAAAGACTTGATGAAGTTAGAGAAGAACAGCAGCGTCAGGGTATCAAACCAAGATACGATGGTCACTGTCGCGATGAAGATCCTAGCAAACATTCTCCTGATGAACCATACTGCATCAGATTTAAAAATCCAACATCAGGTAAAGTAGGTTTCGACGACCAGATCAGAGGTCATATTGAATTTGATAATGCTGAACTTGATGATCTTGTCATCAGAAGAACCGACGGAACTCCTACATACAATTTCTGTGTAGTTATTGATGACTGGGATATGGGTATCACCCATGTAATCAGAGGTGAAGACCACATTAACAACACACCTAGACAGATTAATATCTACAAGGCTCTCGGAGCACCTGTTCCAGTATTTGCTCACGTATCAATGATCCTTGGTGATGATGGTACCAAGCTTTCAAAGAGACATGGTGCCGTTAGCGTTATGCAGTATCGCGATGACGGTTATTTACCGGAAGCTCTTATGAACTATCTGGTAAGATTAGGCTGGGGACATGGCAATCAGGAAATTTTCTCTATAGAAGAAATGATTAACTACTTTGCCCTGGAAAATGTTTCAAAGAGTGCTTCAGCTTTCAGTACTGATAAACTGAAATGGATGAATCAGCACTATATCAAAACCCTTCCTGCAGAAAGAGTAGCTGAAGAACTCGTATGGCAGATGGATAATCTTGGAATTGATTACTCTAAAGGTCCAAAACTTGCAGACGTAGTTAACGCTCAGAAGGAAAGATGCAAAACCCTTAAGGAAATGGCAGAAAATTCCGTATACTTCTACCAGGAATATACCGACTATGAACCAAAAGCCGCTAAAAAGTGGTTTAAAGAAAACAGTGCTGAAGCCCTTGAACGCTCTTTGGAAAAGCTTAAGAACTTACCAGAATGGAAGCTCGAACCAATTGAAGAAGCATTCAAATCAGTTGCTACTGACATGGATGTTGGCTTAGGTAAAGTAGGCATGCCTTTACGCCTTGCCATTACTGGTTTAGGTGTTTCTCCTGAAATGGGAATTACCATGGAACTTGTTGGCAGAGAACGCTGCATTGCCAGAATTGAAAAGACTATCAAGTACCTGAAAGAAAAGGCCGCTTCTCAGACTAATGCATAATTAGACTACTAAAATAGTTACCAACATACAGAATAAGGGGGAGAATACAAGATGTATTCTTCCCTTTTTATCATAATCAAAAATTAGTTATTAAAATGACTTCAAACAACTTAACAAATCAGGCAAAACAAACAGAAAAAGTATCAATAAAAAGCTTCAGGGATTTTATCCACGAAGAAACTTCAGGATGGAACCGAACAGAATTAGCATGGCTTATCGGTGGTGTTACAGTCATAAGTCTATTAACAATAATGAAACTTAATCCTGATAATAACCGATTATTTACGACTGAATTTCTGGTGTCACTTACCGCAGCGGTTACAGGTTGTATTGCCGCCATACTTACAGGAAAAGGGAAACTAGGAGCTTTCGTTTTTGGGTTAATCAATTCTGTACTTTACGCTTATATTTCCTACAAATACAAATATTATGGAGAAGTATGTGTAAAAGTAATCATATTCATTCCACTGAATATATATGGTATTTTCTGCTGGATTAGAAATATAAGTACAAAAGATTATGAGGTGGTAAAACGCAGTCTTGGAAAAAATAAAATTATTCTGGTCACTACTACCGTAATTATAGCAACTCTAATAACAGGGTATATTCTGGAACAGATTGGAGGGAAAAGGCCCTATATAGATGCCACCACCTCAATACTTGCGACTACAGGACTGATACTGACAATTAAAAGATATTCACAAAACTGGTTACTATGGATACTGTTAAATATTTTAAGCATATGGTTATGGATAATCCCTTTTTACAAAGGAGAAGGACAACCAGTAGCTATACTTTTAATGTGGTGTTTCTATCTGATAAATTCTATTGTGATGTACATAAGATGGAACAAAAAATCATATAAGCTATCTAATAATAAAACATGATATTAATCATAAAGAAAACAAGAAATGTTAATTTTTTGTTTGTTTAAGCAACAGAGCACGTTTTTTGATTTTACATAAAATTATAATCGGCTCATACGTTGGAGGTTATATAAAGTGAATTTACTATCAAAGCTTATAACATTGGTAATAGCACCTTTCTTATGCTTAATTGTATCAGTATTTATGATAACAGCTAATGCATTTGCGTATGAAACATGCGACGAAGAAGATGAGGAATGTAAAAATATCACAGGATATAACGCAAATCTGAAAAAAGAATCAGATAATATTAGAGATCAGGTTAAATCAATGACTGATTGCGCTATGCAGACAAACTGTGAGACTCTAAAGAAGTAAACAAGGTATCTAAAATAATAAACCGAGCTAAATAGTATGAACCCCGTTATTGATCACTAGATTGATAACGGGGTTTTAATATGAAGTTTACTTATGAAGACAAACTGAAGATCATAGAAGATTATAAAAAGAGCACAATCTTGTCCAAAGCATGTCCAGTAAAGCTACTACACATGACAACATTATGATTGAAATATTCTTTGGCAGAATGAAGGTTGAAATGTTTTATGGTAGGGAAAAGACATTTAAGGACTTAAATGACTTAGAAAAAGCTATTAAATATTATATAAATTGGGATAACACTGATAGAGTTTGTAAAAAGTTAAAAGGCCTGTCTCCTATTAATTTTAGGAAACAAGCCTCAAATTCTGTTAGTATGACCTAGAAAATTACTGGGGCCATACTAAAAAAATTAGGAACCAGAAGTTGCAAATTTAATGATTATAAAACATTTAAAATCCACTGGAAAAATGAGAAACAAGAGCATATTGAATTCATTAAGGTATGAGATGTCTGATTTTATGGTAAAAGACAATCTGAGCGAATTCTATAGCAAAATACAACGAATATAACAAAAGTTATAAATACAGAATTAATTCAGTTAATGAATAACCGAAACTTTGTTGTTTTAAACATATACGAAAAATAATTTAATGGAAGTTGCAGAAAATACAAGACTTCCATAATTTTTTGCGGTATAATATAAACATATATATTATATGTTTATATGGATGATTTTATGGCTGTAGCAGACACTCCGAAATTACCTCCTCTTATGATTATCAATCAGGGAAAATACTCTTATGTCACGACATATAAGATTACTTGGGACAAGACACTCAGACAACCGAGAAGGGTGCCGGGGCAGAATAAAACCGTGGGCAAGATTGTCGGTGGAGGAACTGAAGGTGTCATAGAATGGAATTCTGAATTTCTTGACGAAC
>NZ_FOXF01000094.1 GCF_900115655.1 Ruminobacter amylophilus
GAGAATTTCTTAAAAAACAGGGGTAAAAGTGTAATATTTAATGGATTTGTGATGAGATTTACCCTAGTTATACACTAGGGTGTGCGGAGTTTAGGATTAACGGCATTTCTGAAAGATGCGCTTACTTGAGAAAACTGATGAAATGCATAATTACGGCATCAGGCAGTTATACGTCTTTTTCATTCTTTTCCTTATCAGTTTCAGGAATAGATTCCAGAAATTCTCTGGCCTCTTCTGTTGGCACAATATCGCTGAGAATGGCGGCAAAATATCGTGCTGTCTCGAAGTCTTTACCCTCAAGAGCATAATGTGCGTAATTGTATGCTATATCAATGACGTCGTGATCGGCTCCACACCAGAAACCGAATTTCTCTGAACATTTCATCATGTCTTCAGCCGTTGGATCTTCGAAAATTCCGCCTACCGTTTCGATATAACTGAGTTCCTGTTTAACCATAGGTGACTCTTCATCAAAATTTGTGCTCAGAAGCAGAGTGCCAACTGCCTCTTTGTAAAGCTTATTCTCCACAAAGTAGTATGCGATATTGCGTAAGCACCTGGCCACGTCATGCGAACGGAACGCAATTCTGTAAGCATCAAGTGTCTTTCTGAAGAATTCATCTGTATTATGTTCCATCTTGAATGTTTCGGTATATTCAGCCATTAGCTGGAAGTTTACGGGATTCCAGCTCAGACCTTTAAGCAATGCCTTTCTGGCTTCTTCTATCTGTTTGAGTTCCACGAGCAGCCAGCTGTAAATAAGGTACATCCGTCCGAAAGGTACCGGAATGCGCTTCACTCTCTTGGCAGGTTTGTTCATGCGTATGTACATGATTTCCTCAAAGTATTCACTGAAATTGAAATACAGGTACTGAGCGTCTTCGTGAACGATGTTTTTAAGTTCAAGTTCTTCAAGGTATCCTTTCAGAAGCTGACAGGCCGTGTCGTACTTTCCGCTTTTGATGTGAGACTGAATCCCGTCAAGGTTCTGTTCGCATATACGGGCAATTTCATCGAGATTATCATTCTGCAGGATTTTCTTGCTGTCACTGAACATCCTGTTCATCAGTCTGTTGCATGCAATGAAAATCTCTTCTGCAAGCTCGTGGTCTTTGTATTCGGCGCACTTTTTCTGAAGATATGGCATATCAGTTACGGGATTTCCGGTGAAGCCACTGGTAATTTTACGCATGATGGAATCGAGTTTCCTGTTTTCACTCATGTAGTGCTCCTTTGCTCTGGGGACAAACGAATGATTCCGGTTCTGTCAGGACGGTTAGAGTATTGCACGTAATAATCAACCGGAAATGACTGAAATATCAGTATTGCGTGAGTTAAAAAGTCAACCGGAATCAGCTGACATATATAATAATTATAATTTGTGTTTATAAAATTTGTGTGAGCTAAGCTGATGTTTTTGGCGATGCTGTAAAAAAGAGGAGTTTGATTCAATGTATTTCGGCAGGAGGTATGGGCAAATTCAGCTTCGGCCTGCGGATAAAGGCAGACGGTTCAGTAATACCTGTCCTGTAAGTAACCCGTAAAAGTGTATGATTAAGCATATTAAGAAAAATCACCGGATTCAGGAGGAAAGATTGAATTTTGTGAACGCAAAAAAATAAGGTTCGAACTAAAGTGGCTCATAGCTGTTCGAACCCATAAACATTGCATGTGTGTACTTTAAAAATCATTGCCCGCTTCATACATCCTGTATAAACAAAGCCATGAAAAAAGGAACATCCTGTTCCTCAGCCCCGGTTCGTCAACATCCTGTAAACGGAAAGGCTGCGATGCGTGAGGTATCCGGACATCCTTGTCTCCCTCAACAGTTACTATTGTAAAAATTTGAATTTTTATGAATATTGATCTTTGTCACATTATTTGGGGCTGTAAGCCTTTGTGAGACTTTGAAAAATCGTGCAGCCATTGAAAACAGGGCGTTTACGAAAAAACGACTTTTTATGTGTCTGTTTTATGATTTTTATTATGCTTACATTACTATAGACAAAGTCTCACATGCGGGTGAGAGATTGTATTTTATATATGTGTTTTTGTGATTTTTTAGAGCATTCAGACAGGTTAGGAATTTTAGACAGTATCAGGACTGCAAGCGGGAAAATGAAGAAAAAACGCCATGGAATATGAGGCGGGTCTGGAGGCTCTGTAATAATATAAGGAGAAAAAAAAGAAGGTTCGAACCAAATTGTTCATCATGAACTGTTCGAACCCTTGACTTACATGTGTGTGTTTTAAAATCGTCGCTCTTTCTTTTACGTCCCTGTAAAATCAAGCGGTGTTTC
>NZ_FOXF01000054.1 GCF_900115655.1 Ruminobacter amylophilus
GCATATGCAGGAAGAGCGATTGCAGCTAAGATACCGATGATGGCGATAACGATCATTAATTCGATGAGGGTAAAACCTTTAGTCTTTTTCATGATAATTTCCTTCTTTCATAAAACATGCAGAGCAGAAATATCCTGTAATATCAATGTCTTACTCTAAATGAATAATAATCTTGTTTCAGCTATAGACCAGCATCATCCACCATGATTATCCACAGACATCATCTAATTGTTTTATCCAACGGATGCCTTTCAGCAGCCTAAAATGACGAAATATTCGTCAATATAATAATTCTATACTGATTATTATTCTTCCGGTCTCTCCTCTGACATCATTCCTCCACCTACTGTCCAAAACAGAAAAACATTCAAAAACAGACATTAAACAGCAACTTGTATCTTAACTACCCTGGTACCATATTCATAATTAACCATGTATTAACATTTTTTGACATAAACTTGAATATTATCAATATAACTCATACAATGTAGCAAAGCTGTACAGAACAAAGTATTGCTTATTTATATAACTGATCAATAATCATGATAATTTATATATTGTTGGTACCGGATTCAGGAATGACGTGATTATCATGATGGCAAAACCTGCACTGAATAAGAATGGCAGTTACAGTCATAAGCTCCTGATGAACATAACATAAAGTCAGTAACTCATGTACAATAGACACAGAGCGGAAGAAGCATTTTAAATTATCAAGCGCAGGAACAATACAAAGACAATGAATAACGAAATTATAATAAAAGGGGCAAAAACCCATAATCTGAAGAACATCAGTTTACGCATTCCCAAAAACAGGTTCTGCGTAATAACCGGACTTTCTGGTTCCGGTAAGTCATCTTTGGCGTTTGATACACTGTATGCCGAAGGACAGAGGAAATATGTTGAATCTCTTTCTTCTTATGCAAGACAGTTTCTTCAGTTAATGGATAAACCGGATGTTGAAATGATTGAGGGTCTATCCCCAGCAATTTCAATAGAACAGAAATCAACATCGCACAATCCAAGATCCACTGTAGGAACAATAACTGAAGTATACGACTATCTGCGTCTTCTATTTGCCAGAATCGGTGAGGCACGATGCCCGGAACACGGATATGTTCTGAAAGCACAGACCGTGAAACAGATGATAGACTCTTGTCTTGCCCTGCCGGAAGATTCAAAAATAATGATCCTTTCCCCTGTTGTCAGAAACAGAAAAGGAGAATATAAAGTGCTTCTGGACAATCTTGCCAGAGACGGATATATACGAGTACGTATCGATAATGATACCTACGACCTCAGTGATCCCCCTACTCTGGATCTTCAGAAGAAACATACCATTGAAGTAGTTGTTGACAGACTCAAAATAAAAACTGATGAAAGCAGCAGAATAAGAATCTCTGACTCTCTTGAACGAGCCTTGAAATTAAGTGACGGGCTGGCCTCAGTCGTTTCCATGACAGATGATTTTCCACCTCTCGAATTTTCATCCAAATACTCCTGTCCTGAGTGCGGATATTCTGTATCAGAGATAGAACCAAGAAACTTTTCATTCAACAATCCTGCCGGAGCCTGTCCGTGCTGTCTCGGTCTGGGGATTCAGGAAGTTTTTACTCCCGAAGCGTTTATTGTGGATGATAAGGCTTCTATCAGGGATGGAGCAATCAAAGGATGGTCTGCATCATCAACCTTTAATTTTGCCACCATGGATGCCCTGTCCAAACAGTACGGATTCAGTCTAGATATTCCTCTGAACAAACTGAGTTCCAAAATTCTTAATATCATATTTTATGGTACCGGTGACAAAGAAATTGAAGTTGTGCAGAAATTCAGGAACGGTTCTGAATTCAAGTCATCAAAATCATTTGAAGGCATCGTACCTCAGATGACCAGAAAATATCAGACTGCAAGGGATTATGAAAAGGATGAATACACCAGATTCCTAACCTCGGTCCCATGCCCTGAATGTAACGGAGCCAGATTGAAAAAAGCCTACCGTAACGTATTTGTCAACAATATTAATCTTCCTGATCTGTGTAATCTCACCATAGCTGAGTCACTGGAGTTTTTTAATAATCTGACACTTAATCCTCAGCAGGAACAGATTGCATCCAAAGTCCTCAAGGAAATCAGGGAAAGACTTTCATTCCTGGTTAACGTTGGATTAAGCTACCTAACCCTGTCGCGTTCAGCCGAAACATTATCAGGAGGCGAGGCACAGCGTATAAGACTTGCCAGTCAGATAGGTTCAGGTCTTACAGGAGTAATGTATGTTCTGGATGAACCTAGTATAGGACTTCATCAGAGAGATAATACGAAGCTGCTTGAATCTCTTTATCATTTAAGAGATCTCGGAAATACAGTCATTGTCGTCGAACATGATGAAGATACCATAAGACGTGCAGACCACATAATAGATATCGGTCCCGGAGCCGGTGAGCACGGTGGCTCCGTGGTAGCGGAAGGCACCGTGGAAGATATCATAAAAAGCAAGGATTCAGTTACCGGCAAGTACCTGAGCGGCAAGTGTTCCATTGCCATACCAAAAAGGAAAAAATCAGACAAACAGTACCTTGTCGTAAAAAATGCCACTGGACATAATCTTAAAGGTGTAGACTTAAAAATTCCGAAAGGACTGTTCACGTGCATTACCGGAGTTTCAGGCAGCGGCAAATCAACGCTCATCAACGATACGCTTTATGCCATAGCCCAGCGCAGACTGAACGGTGCGGTAAATATCAAACCGGCCCCGTACAAATCCATAGATGGTCTGGAACTGTTTGACAAGGTAATAAATGTTGATCAGACACCTATAGGAAGAACGCCGAGATCAAACTGTGCAACTTATGTGGATTTTTTTACCACAATAAGAGAACTTTTTGCCCAGACCCAGGAAGCTAGAGCCAGAGGTTACACATCTGGAAGATTTTCCTTTAATATTAAAGGCGGAAGATGTGAGGCCTGTCAGGGCGACGGAATAATCAAGGTTGAAATGAACTTTCTCCCGGATGTGTACGTTACCTGTGATGAATGCAACGGAAAAAGATACAACAAGGAAACACTCGACATTACCTATAAAGGAAAGAATATTTCAGATATTCTTAATATGACTGTTGATGAAGCACTGGAATTTTTCGAGGCCATACCGCCTCTGAGAAAAAAACTGCAGACGCTTGCTGACGTCGGTCTTGCATATATAAGGCTCGGACAACCGGCCACCACTCTGTCCGGAGGTGAAGCCCAGAGAATAAAACTTGCAAAGGAACTGTCCCGCAAAGATACGGGCAGAACTCTGTATATTCTGGACGAACCGACAACAGGTCTTCATTTTCAGGATGTCAACATGCTTCTCCAGGTACTGTTCAAATTAAGGGAGCAGGGAAATACCATAGTGGTAATTGAACATAATCTTGATGTAATTAAATCTGCGGATCATATTATTGATCTCGGTCCTGAAGGCGGTGAAGGCGGTGGACAAATCATAGCGGAAGGAACCCCGGAACAGGTTGCAAAAATCAAGGAATCCTATACCGGCCAGTTCCTGGCAAAAATTTTAAAAAAATAGTATTAATTAGCAATCATAAGGAAAATAAAATGTCATATCAGTTAACTGACAGAGAATATCAGGCGGCATTGAAATTAAATGCTGACTACAGATATCAGTATTTCGTTAAGAATGTTCAGAAGGGACTCGAACTTTTTGTTCTGAAGAATGATGAGGGCATTCTTTTCATGGAAACCGAAAGCGACGAGGATGACAACAGCACTACCAACGTCATTCCGGTATGGTGTCATGAAAACTATGCCAAGTACTATGCCGAACAGAATGCTGACGTTTCCGGTTATGAACCTCAGTCAATCTCTTTAGCCATCTTTATTGAACGCTGGGCAGACAATCTTGAAAGCTCCAATATTGAACTGGCAATCTTCCCGCTTAGCAATACTGACTGCAATATTGTTAAGGCAAAGGAACTTATTGCTGACCTTAAAATTAAGGATGAACCTGCCAAATAAATCAGTGTTCAGTAATAACATGTAGGAAAAAGCCGGTTTCACTTTTTATTTAATAGACATAACCGGCTTTAATTATTCAGCTTAAAAACATTAAAGTTTTTCACAGGCTTCAATGTCTTAAGCATACTGATACGTATACATATATTAAACAAAACTATATAAAAAGTTGTTTTATACCTTTCTCACCCAACTGAATCAAGGCATTCAACAAGATATTCACAACACTTTATACACAGTTTTGTGGATGACTAAAAAATATACAATTATCCACAATCTGTCTAAAATGCCGTATTTTTATCAGTTTCCGTCCTCGTTAGACTCCGCACCTTCCGGAATATAACCAAGATGATTTCTCAGCAGTCTCTCAAGTTCTGCAATATCAGTTCCTGTTCTCAATGAATAATCACTCAGCTGATCTGGCATAATACATTCGTTGGAAACATATTTTGCTTCGCTGTTGGCAAATATATATGCACACACGGCACTTACGGGACTCATCATATAACCGTCGGTAATCTTCAATCCGATTCGTTCTTCAACCTGCATAACATCCCATAAAGCAAGCTTTGCCTTATGATCAGGACATGAAGGATATCCTATAGCTGGCCTTATACCATCAAAACGGCCGTTAAGGATATCGTCGACATTCAAAGACTCATTGCTGTATCCCCAGTATCTGGTTCGAATCAGATAATGAACATAAGCTGACGCCGCTTCTGCCAGGCGATAACTCAGTGTCTGCACCAGCATACTGCTGTACATATCCCCTTCCTCATTGAATTTTCTGACGGAAGATTCAAGATTAATACCTGCATTTATCGCCATCGCTCCGATCGCATCATCCTTTTCATCAATGAAGTCAGCCAGAGAACCATTAGGCTGCTGTCTTGACGTCAGATCTCTCTGATCTCTCAGGAAATTGAATCTGCGTTCACCGTTTTCAGTCTCAAGAACCACATCATTAAAACCTTCACGATGAGCCTTAAACAGGCCGAATACAGCTTTTATTCCCAGAAGGTTCTCAGTTTCAAGACGGGAAAGCATCTTTACTGAATCACGGTATAGACTTACGGCAGTATCACTTGCAGTGGCAGGTATTTCGTTTACCACTTCCCCGTCGCTGTTTACGAGTTCAGCCTTGGTGCTGATAGAAAGTCCCCCGAGCAGTTTACGATAGTCTTCCTTGTATTCCCATGATCTGTAATAAGCCTGCCAGTCAATGAACCTGATTAAATCACTTATGTGAAGGTCAAGCACCTTAACTCCGAGTTCTTTTGGCATTGGAGCCTTGCTTACGGTAAAATCGGGCTTTATGGCATTATTATTGGCTGTTTCATAAGAAACAGTCTGAATTTTTGAATATTTAAGTTCATGAATATGTCTTGCAAAAGCATATTCTTCCTTAAGCTTTCTCACAAAAGCCGGTTTAAGTTCCTTGGAAAGAAGGCTCTGCGCAATGGTTACACCGCGGCTGGCATTGTTTACGTAAACAATAGGAGCACTGTATTCCTTTTCCAGTTTTACTGCGGTATGAGCCTTGGATGTGGTTGCACCGCCAATCATTACAGGGATTTTCAGACCAGCCTTCTCAAGTTCCCTGGCCACATGAACCATTTCATCAAGAGACGGAGTAATCAGACCTGAAAGTCCAATCAAATCAACCTTTTCCTTAATTGCTGTTTCAATGATTTTTTCACACGGAACCATAACTCCGAGATCAATAATTTCGTAGTTATTACACTGAAGCACCACAGATACAATGTTCTTACCGATATCGTGAACATCACCTTTTACGGTTGCCATAAGGATTTTACCGTTGCTACCGGAACCTGATTTACTTTCCTTTATGAACGGTTCCAGATATGAAACGGCTTTTTTCATTACTCGAGCGGATTTAACAACCTGAGGCAGGAACATTTTACCTTCACCAAACAGATCGCCCACCACATTCATACCAGCCATAAGAGGACCTTCAATAACCTCTACCGGACTTGAAGCCTTCTGTCTTGCCTCTTCAACATCCTCATCTATATATTCGGTAACGCCTTTGACAAGAGCATATTCTATTCTTTTTTCGACAGGTTCACTTCTCCATGACAGATCAATCTGAGCCTCTTCCTTCTTCAGCGAACCGCCTGCACGATATTTTTCAGCAATGGCAAGCAGCTCATCAGTGGCGCCTTTATGCGTGTTGAGTATTACGGCTTCAACTTTGTCTCTAAGCTCACGGGGGATATCATCATATACTGACAGCTGACCGGCATTGACAATACCCATATCCATACCGTTCCTGATGGTATGATACAGAAATACCGTATGAATGGCCTGTCTCAAAGGCTCATTGCCTCTGAATGAAAATGATACGTTCGAAACACCGCCTGAGATCATGGCATATGGCAGTGTTTCCTTTATTGTCTTGACAGCATTGATAAAATCGAGAGCATAGTTATCGTGCTCTTCAATACCGGTTGCCACGGCAAATATATTAGGGTCAAAAATAATGTCTTCAGGAGGAAATCCGACATCCTCAGTCAGAAGCCTGTACGCTCTGGTACATATTTCTATCTTACGATCATAGGTATCAGCCTGCCCGACTTCGTCAAATGCCATTACAACCACGGCAGCGCCATAACGTCTGACCACTCTGGCATGATCCAGAAACTTTTCCACGCCTTCCTTCATGGAAATGGAGTTTACTATCCCCTTGCCCTGAACACATTTAAGACCGGCCTCTATGACTTCCCACTTTGATGAGTCTATCATAATCGGAACTTTGGAAATTTCCGGTTCAGATGCTATAAGATTCAGATACTTAATCATTGAAGCCTTCGCATCAATCATGCCTTCATCCATGTTGATATCGATAATCTGAGCACCGTTTTCCACCTGTACTCTGGCAACCTCAATCGCCTCATCAAACTTTTCTTCCTTTATGAGACGTCTGAATTTTGCACTGCCTGTAACATTGGTTCTTTCACCTACGTTTATAAAAAGAGATTCAGGAGTTATGTTTAGCGCCTCCAGTCCGCTCAAACGACAGACGGTAGGCAGTTCAGGAAGAACTCTAGGAGGAAGTCCTTTTACGGCCTCGGCAATTGCTTTAATGTGAGCAGGTGTAGTGCCGCAGCATCCGCCTACTATATTAAGATAGCCTGATTCAGCCCATTTTCTGATATAAACCTGCATCTGTTCAGCAGTAAGATCATATCCGCCGAAGGCATTAGGCAGACCTGCATTCGGATGAACGGAAACATAAGTCTCGCATTTTGCGGAGATCTCGGCTACGTAAGGTTCAAGTTCAGCCGGTCCCAGAGCACAGTTAAAGCCGAAAGATACAGGCTTTGCATGCCTTAAACTGTTGTAGAACGCTTCAACGGTCTGACCGGAAAGAGTTCTGCCGGACGCATCGGTAATAGTACCGGAAATCATAACCGGAATCTGAATACCGCGCTTTTCAGAAACACTTTCCACCGCGTATACAGCGGCCTTGGCATTCAGCGTATCAAAAATGGTTTCAATGATGATGAGATCTGCCCCGCCGTCCAGAAGGCCTTCCGTTGCCAGAGCATATCCCTCCACAAGATCATCAAAACAGACATTTCTTGCACCTGGATCATTTACGTCAGGTGAAATTGAACAGGTTCTGTTTGTAGGTCCCAGCACGCCTGCCACGAAACGAGGCTTTTCAGGGGTTCTCAGCGTCATTTCCCTGGCTGCTTTCTTTGCCAGTTCAGCCGATGTTTTGTTTATCTCGTAGGTATACCCTGAAACATTGTAATCTGATAAAGGAATGGGAGTTGCATTAAAGCTGTTGGTTTCAATGATATCAGCCCCTGCATCAAGATAAGCCTGATGTATGGCTGAGATCACTTCAGGTTTGGTAAGACACAGCAAATCATTACAGCCTTTGAGATCGCATTCAGAATCCTTAAAAAGCTCTCCGCGGTAGTCCTGTTCAGTTAATCCATATGACTGGATCATTGTTCCCATAGCCCCGTCAAGAACCATAATTCTTTCGGAAAGTTCTTTTTTAATGGACTCTGTCAAAGTTGTTTCTCTAAGGCTGTTCATTATTTGCTTTACCTAAATCTAACCAATATCAAAATTCAAACTTATTCCGTTACGCCGGTTTTCTCTTGGTTTCGAGATCATATGGTGTATTCTGGTATACGTAGTAGTTAATCCAGTTGGCAAACAGCAGATAAGCATGACTCTTCCATGTACACAGCGGCACATTCTGCGGATCGTTGTTTGGATAATAGTTAACCGGAATTGAAGGATTCAGCCCCGCATTGATATCTCTTCTGTATTCGTTATCCAGAGTCTGCGCATCATATTCCGGATGACCGGTTACAAACACCTGACTTCTGTCAGGTGAAACAGCCAGATAAACACCGGTTTCATCAGAATCGGCAAGAATTTCAAGATCCGTATTTTCTTCAATGTACTTGGTTTCAAAATTAGCAAAACGTGAATGAGGTGCCAGGAAAAAATCATCAAAACCTCTGATTAAAGGATCTGAACTTGTAGATCTTCTGTGTCTGTACACACCTGAAAGCTTCACGGTTCTGGTCTGCTTTGGCAAATCATAAAAAACATTCAGAGCAGCCTGAACAGCCCAGCAGTTGAACATTGTGCAGGTCACATGTTCCTTTGACCACTTCATGATTTCAACCAGGGTATCCCAGTACTTAACCTCTTCAAAAGGAACCTTTCCCAATGGAGCACCGGTAATGATCATGCCGTCGTAGTACTGATCACGTACATCATCAAATCTCTGATAAAAGGTATCAAGATGAGCCTTTGGAGTATTCTTTGAAACATGATCATCTATACGCAGCAGATCGACAATAACCTGAATTGGAGTATTGGAAAGCTTGCGCAGAAACTGTGTTTCTGTCTCAATCTTTTTAGGCATCAGGTTCAGAATAAGCAGCTTCAAAGGTCTTATATCTTGGTGCACTGCGCGACTCTCAGTCATGACAAACACCTTTTCAGCAGTCAAAATACCGGCAGCAGGTAATGCATCAGGAATCATAATAGGCATGGTTTGGCACCTCTCAATTAACACGTAATGCTGAAAACAGCGGACTCAGTCACTTACCAGAGAAATAATCCCCGTAAACTTCCGTTGTATACCAGCTAAAAAACAACAAATAAGTAATGACAGCAATTATACACTAAATATACAGTTAATGTGATGTATAGCATGTTTTTCGTACCATTAACGCCCCCGAAAAAAGCATAAATTTTTTCATGGAACACTTTCTATCGCAAAGCGTAAAATAAGATCATAAAAAGCAGGTTCCCTATACATTTCAGAGGATTTGAATATGCGAATTGAAATGATTTCCACCGGAGACGAGATAATGACAGGTTTTGTTACTGACACCAACACAGGTTTCTTTGCATCACGTCTGCTGGAATCTGGACTTTTCCTGACAAGACATACTGGAGTCGGAGACAGCATGGACGAGCTGACCGAGGTTTTTAAGGAAAGATCAAAAACTGCGGATATCGTTCTGGTAAACGGCGGACTCGGACCGACAACTGATGATCTTACCGCGGAAGCCGCATCAATTGTCTCAGGTCAGCCTCTCGAAATCAGCAATCAATGCCTCGAGCACCTGAAACAATGGCAGAAAATCAGAGGCATAAAACTCACTGATAACAACAGTAAACAGGCTTTTTTACCGCGTGGAGCCGAGGTAATACCCAACCCATTCGGCACAGCATGCGGATTCAAAATGAAAATAGGTAAGGCATTATTCTACTTCACACCAGGTGTACCTGCCGAGTACACAAAAATGCTGGATAATCACATTCTGCCGGATATTATTCATGAAGTATTCTCAGATACAGAAAACAGGCAGCCAGTCATGTCCGTAAACAGATTTTTTGTATACGGCATTTCCGAATCAACAATAGGCCGAGCACTAAGCCGGGAACCTGTTCCTGACAGTATTACCATCGGATACAGAGCCACCCCTGGTTTTGTGGAAATAAAAGCAATCGGAAGAAATGCAACCCTAGATGAAATTTCAGAAACGGAAAATCTTATTATCAGACATGCCGGTGACTGTCTTATAGGCGCGGAATCTGAGGATAAGCTCTTCAGCGATGTTAAGAAATATCTTACAGATAACAATAAAGCAGTTTTTTTTATTGATAATGTCACACAAGGGAGATTACCGATAGAAGTATCAAAATTTCTCACGGGAAGATGTATAGTCGTCAGCAGCAGTATTCCTGCATCCCAAAATAAAAATGATAATTTTTTCGATTTCAGCAACTCAACCGATAGCAAACAGTCTTGTTTTACCGACATTATGAAGAAATCCGTTCATCTTTTTAACAACAGGGATTTTTTTACTAACGGGACATGCCGATTTGTTGTAACGATAGATACGGATTCACATAATGAAAACATGATATTTATTAGCTTTTTTGATGTTGACAAAAAAGAGCAATTTAAACGAAAATTACTCTACAAGGGGTTATCGGGAAGAAAATATCTGGTTATTTCCTTCATTGCCCTGGATACAATAAGACGGTACCTTAAAAACATGGATTACAGACACAGCTATCCTTATTTTGAAGACCTGTCGTAATAACATTCATAAACACACTACAAAGTCATGAACAAATTAGCTACGCGCACTGTCATTACGGCAGTCGTTATATTTCATATAATTCTGGCCTGCTTCTACAGTCTGAATCAAGAGCTTGATACAAATTCAGAAGGATATCTCATGCTTTCTGAAGGGGTATACAATCATTACTCAAAACAGACTCTGGATCTTACCAGTGATTCACTGAAAACAGTGCTTGTTTCAGCACCTATGAATGTATGGGAAAACACGGTTTCACCTGTCATTCTGCTGATAATCCTGAGATTACTGGCATTCCTTATAATATATAAAGAACTGGGAAAGCTATTCAGCCCGAGCACAATGCTGTGGTTTACGGTACTGTTTCTGCTGTCCCCTTGGCTGCTCTACAACACTGGGTTAGGTTCAGATGCATACATCCAGCTTGGTGTTGCAGGATATCTGGTAAGCATTATGAAGTTAACCCGAAGCGGACAGCCGAGAAGCTCAACGTTCCTGTGGACAGTTCTCCATACATTTTCAATTCTGTGGTGTCTCGCTCTCAGCCCGGCGTGGGGAGTACTGTTACTCACCTCCATACTGCTATGGATTAAAAAGACCATACATTTAAATATAAGCGGTCTTATAACTTCTCTGGCAATGATTGCCGTAATCATGGTTCCTTACGTACAGCAGTTAAATCTGGATGAGGAATCAGCTATATACGTAAATCATACCTATCACTATCCTGGTTACGGCACAATACACGTATACCCGCTTTTCAAGAGCCTTATATACTGGGTACGTTACAGTTCAACAATATTTCAGAGTGAAATTCTGTTCAAGACAGGTTTTTCATGGGCAAGTGACAGTGAAAACATTCAGAATGTCTGCATGAACATATGGCGTTCTGTTCTGATTGTTATCGGAATTGCATCAATCCTTATAAGTCTTATTGCAAACTATGTAATGATTAAGGAAATAAAACCTCTGTTTTTCAGAAACTTTTCAGAAGACCGTCAGTTGTCATATCTGAAAATCATATGTCTCATAATGCTGGCGGCCATCGTGCTATTCGTAGCAGTAAGTCCTTATACACTCTACAGCAATACGCTGTCACTCTGCTACGTTTTTGCCCTCATTCCTGTGCTTAATCTGATTGAAAAGTTCAGCAGTTCATCATTCAAAGGTCATGTTATCTGCCTGAGCTGTCTGGCCGTATTTTTTATTGCGGTTAATTCACTCGCACTGACAGAGTCCCCTGACTACAATTATGAAAACAATTATATGGATATATCAAACGATATAGCCAGCGAATCGTTCAACTAATATCAAACATTGGCAGTAACCGGAAAACGAATGTTTTCCGGTTTTTTTCAATTATTCCAGAAAAATAATTACGATAAATCATTAGTACCTGCAAATATCACCATTTGCAGACAATGCTTTACACATAAAAAAAAAGAAGACTGTATATAATACATACAGTCTTCTCTTCAGACACATATCAAAAAAATTCAATACCAGCCTTAAATTAAAGAATTAATTTAATAACTTGGCAATTTCCTCTAATGATTCGTCAAATTCAGCTCCGTCATTGTTCTTGAATACGTGCACTTCTCCAATATCCTTTGGCATATTGAAGTTGCAACGGGAAATGTATTCATCCCAATGTTCAAGCTTCCAGGTATCGCGACTTGAGTTTCTTTCAATCATGCGACGATGACAGGTCTCAGGTGAAGTTTCTACCCAGATAATAACTAATCTTGCACCAATCTTTGCAAGCTTAGCTCTTAAATCTGCAACGTATGCAGGATCTCTGATTTCACGGGTAAATGGAGCATTAATTAATACATTATCTTCGTATTCTAATGCTTCAAATGCCAAATCAAGAACAGCATAGTATTCGTAGTCACGAATGTTTTCTTCAAAGAAATCAGAACTGCGGTTGTATTCCTGATTTGCTACCTTAAAGATCTGCTTTGAAAGAACAATTAAAGTATCCTTATCAAGATAAACAACATGATCGAGTCTCTTGGCGATAGACTTTGAAACATAAGTCTTTCCACAAGCTGGAGGAGAGGTTACAAGAATTAAACTTTTCATAGATATGCTTCACTAATATGTTCTAATAAAAAAGTATACGCAAGTCGTTTTATACAAACGCACAATCTTATGTAAACACCTAAGACTGCGATACAAATCCAATTTCAAGAATTTTCATTCATCTTGCTAATATTATCACTTAAACGTGTATTTTAGCAATTACGCATTGAGATTTTGCCAAAAAAAGTTTTCTGTAAATAGCAATCAGAGATAAATATTTAAGATTTGATGAAAAATATTATTATTTTTATATATTATTTGTTAGATAAATGTTTTCAAAGCTTTAGTGACAATGCCTTACAGAATAAGATAAAACACATTCTCATTCTGAATCCGCTTCATCTGAAACTGTAAATAAATTTTTCAGTTTAACAGTTTATCACATACTCTTGTATGACCACCTGAAATCATACTGATATTTATGGAAATCATTATTTAAAAAGAAGTTTTTTATGATTCAATGATTCACAGGACATAAGTTATTTAGATAAAACCCAAGAAGATTACAATAAATATAAAACAGTTATTGACATTTAATAATATCAGTTTTAGAATAATTCATATCTTCCCGATATGAATTATATCAAATTTACAAAAACATAACAAAACAGGAAATAAAAATGACAATCCATAATGATGTAACCGAATTAGTAGGACGCACCCCTCTGGTTCGTCTGAACAAAGTTGAGAAGCTCAACAATCTTTCAGCAGAAATTGTAGCCAAAGTTGAATATTTCAATCCTTCTGGCTCTATCAAGGATCGTATTGCCTTATCAATGATTGAAGATGCCGAAAAGAAAGGCTTAATCAAGGAAGGCGCTGTTATTATCGAACCAACCAGCGGTAATACAGGTATCGGTCTGGCTCTTTTCGCCTCAGCAAAGGGATACAAGGCAATTCTTACAATGCCTGAAACCATGAGTATCGAACGTCGTAACCTTCTTAAGGCTTACGGTGCGCAGGTAGAATTAACCGATGGCAACAAAGGCATGAAGGGTGCTATTGCCAAGGCTCAGGAATTAGCTGCAACTATTCCGAACAGCTTTATTCCAAGTCAGTTCACCAATGCAGCCAACCCTGAAACTCACTACAGAACAACCGGTCCTGAAATCTGGGAAGACACTGATGGTCGCGTAGATATTTTCGTAGCTGGTATTGGTACAGGTGGTACTCTTACCGGTGCGGGCAAGTTCCTTAAGGAAAAGAATCCTAACGTTAAGGTTGTTGCTGTTGAACCTGCATCTTCCCCTGTTTTATCAAAGGGAACTTCAGGTCCTCACAAGATTCAGGGTATCGGTGCAGGCTTCGTACCTGACACATTAGATACCAAGATCTACGATGAAATCATCACTGTAGAAAATGAAGCCGCATTTGAATCCGGCAGAGAAATTGCCAGAACTGAAGGTCTGTTAGTAGGTATTTCTTCAGGCGCAGCTTTACATGCCGCCAAGGTATTAGCCAAGAGACCTGAAAATGCAGGTAAGCGCATTGTTGTAATTTTACCTGATACCGGCGACAGATACCTTTCTACTCAGATGTTTGATAACTAACAGATATATCAGACTCTGAATCAGAATGCATAAATTATTTGCACATATTGTTTAACCACATTTATCAAGAGCTGTCATCCGATATTGACAGCTCTTTTTTTAACATTACGAAATTAAACCTTATCAAATACCTGATTGAAGACGCATGCAGTTATCATAGATGTATGTGGCCGAGTTAATCATAATTTGATATTATTACCGACAAGTTACAATCAAGATAATATGGTATATTCCAGAATATTTGATTCAGGATATACTCAAAAACGTATAAAAGGAGAAATCGCTATGGATCTTATACCAAGCTTTTCCGTTGACCACACCCGCATAGTACCGGGAATATTCATCAGTCGCCAGGACAAATTAGGCGATCACGTAATTACAACATATGATGTAAGAGTAACAAGACCGAACAGAGAACCTGCTGTAGATGTGTCAGCAATGCATTCGCTAGAACACGTCATTGCCACATACCTCAGAAATGAACCGCAGTGGAAAGATGAAATTATTTACTGGGGACCAATGGGATGTCTTACAGGTTTCTACCTTATTCTGAAAGGTAATAGACCTTCCAAAGAAATCTTCAACTTACTTCTCAATGCATTCAGATCCGTCGAAAATTATGAAGAAGTACCAGGAGCAACAGCAGAAAACTGCGGTAACTACCTGTTACACAATCTCAACATGGCAAAATGGTATGCAGCAAGATTTGCAGACTATCTGGAAGCTAACGCAGATAAATCTGAAACATTTGAGTATCCTAAAACAACAAGACTCGTAACAGACAAAGGTCTTAACTTCTACGATTCATAACATACAGAATAACTGAAATAGAATCCAGTCTACTATTCGACTGGATTTTTTGCTTTATATGTACAAAAAAAGCGCCACTAAAGCAAATCAACGAACTGAACCATACCATTACAAGTTAATTCATCAGACGTTGTCTATCCGTGTTAAATTGGAAAATTCATATAAGTTACTGAGAATATACTAAGCCCAGAAAATAAAAGCTATACAGTAGAAACAAAAAAACCGACTGTAAAAGTCGGTCCTCTGAATTAGTGGCGGAACGGACGGGGCTCGAACCCGCGACCTCCTGCGTGACAGGCAGGCATTCTAACCAAGCTGAACTACCGCTCCGCATAAAAAAAATGCCTGGCAATGACCTACTCTCACATAGCGAATGCTACACTACCATCGGCGTGACCGCTTTTCACTTCTGTGTTCGGAATGGGAACAGGTGGTTCAACAGCACTATCTTTACCAGGCGTATCCTGTACAATTTATCAGCTTACTTATCCGAGCCCTTCTCAATACTCACAAGCGCCTTAAAACTTCTTGAGCGTTGTATGGTTAAGCCTCTCGGGTCATTAGTAC
>NZ_FOXF01000080.1 GCF_900115655.1 Ruminobacter amylophilus
TACCGGCAGGTGATTCCCGCAGTCTGCAGAAACAGTATATCCTTTAATCGATGTTACGAACTTTTTTCGTAAATATCAATTACCGCATATCACTTAAGTGAAATGGTTAAAGTTATTGCCTCTCAGCCTGTTTTTCCCTCATTACCAGTCAGTTTCATGACGTTTCATCCGGAGTTTTCCACATGGACAGCCATTCACAAAATAAACAAAAAATATAATCTATCTGACATACAATGGTATTTTATTTCATAAATGTGCTTTATCCTTGACATAGACGCAAAATCATTTAAATTTATACCTAGGTGTATAATATTTGGGAAATAAAGAATGATAATTGCAACTCACAGTGGCTCCTTTCATGCTGATGAAGTCACTGCATGCGTGATTTTCAAGCTTCTGGATGCCACGACAAAGATCATCCGATCAAGGGATCCTGAAGAACTTGAAAAAGCAGACTACGTTATTGACGTTTCAGGAAAATTTGATTTACAGAAGCATTTCGATCATCATCCGGCAGAGTTCAATCTCTCCCGCAGCAACGGCATCAGATATGCCACGGCCGGTCTTATCTGGGACAGGTTCGGTCGTGAACTTCTGGAACTTATCCGCCGCTGTCTGCCCAACCCTGATGAAATTTCGGATACCGTAATCAACAAGGCCTGGAAAACCATTGACCGCAATATAATGCAGTATACCGACCTTACCGACAACGGACAGCTGGACAGCTATACCAGAAGCCTCTGCAGTCTGAATCAGTCCGAGGAAAATCAGGTTTACGCCAACCTCAACAGATTCTACATGCACATACCGGTAGTTCCTTATCTTGTTGCCATGCAGAATGATCTCAACGGCACCGAAGAAACACAGTATCAGAACTTCATTGAAACCGTGGACAGTCTCAAGGTTCTCTACAAGAAGCTTTTCATCAACACTCTGACCAACGCCAGAGACGAGGAAAAGGTGCTCAAGAGCTATGACGGTTCCGAAATTCTGCGTCTTGATGACAAGCTTCCATGGTTTGAAGCAGTGCTCAACAACTGGAACTGCTTTGAAAAATGCAGGATTGCCATCTACCCTGACCACAAGAAAAAGGGATACAGAATCCAGTCTCTTCCGGGCTCCCAGTCATCAAGATTCAAAAACCGCTGCGGTGCGCCTACCGCGTGGAGAGGCAAAGAGCTTGAAGAACTCAACAGAATTATCGGCATCAAATCGGCAACCTTCGTGCACAAAACAGGTTTTACCGGCGGAGCTCTGACCAAAGAGGATATCGAAATCATGGCGAAACTCTGGCTTGAAGGTTCCGAACCGTAAGTTCTGAAATTCATCACTGAAAAAAAGCACTGAAAATCTCATTTTTCAGTGCTTTTTTTTCAGTCATTATTTAAATTTTCAGTGTTTTAAACGATTATACATAATATGATTCACAGTATGAAAACACTGATATCTGAACTCATATGATTTATCAGTGTCCAATGATAGTATTGTATGTGTAAAAATTTTTCAAAAACAGATTTATAGCGTAGAATTGTCGCTTATACAGATTTGATTTTTCAAGGGGGTAAAAAATGCGTAAATGGCAGATCGCAGTACCATTGGCAACCATACTGGTCTTCGGTGCCGTAATAGGATTCAACATATACAAAGAAAAGAAAATACAGGAATACCTGGCAAACATGAAGCCTCCGGTTAATCCGGTAACCACAATGAAAATTGACAAAGCTCCATGGCAGGAAGCCGTAAGCGCCATAGGTTTCATCGAACCTAACCAGGGTATCGACGTATCATCTGAAGTATCCGGCAGCATCACAGGACTTTATTTTGATTCCGGCGACGTGGTAAAACAGAATCAGGTACTTGTACAGGTAAACGATTCCGTTGAAAAAGCGAACTACGAAGCATCCAGAGCCAAGGCGGACGTGGCAGAAAAGAAGTTCATCCGCTACTCAGCCCTCATCAAGAAGGGAAACGTATCCCAGATGGATCTGGACAATGCCAAGGCAGACTATGAAGCGGCCATTGCCGATGCAAAGTCCATCAAGGCAAAAATTGAAAAACTGCAGATCAAGGCACCTTTCGAAGGCAAGCTGGGTATCCGTAACGTATACGTCGGTCAGTATGTTCAGCCCGGTTCAAAGATAGCCCACCTTGAAGATAATTCAAAAGTAAAGGTACGCTTTACCGTATCACAGAATGATGTTGAAAAAATCAAACTGGGTCAGAAGGTTGTGCTTAATGTTGACGCCTTCCCTGATGAAACATTCGAAGGTGAAATCTCCGCAATTGAAGTTGTAATGAATTATGAAGCAGGTATTCTGCAGGTTCAGGGCACCATTCCGAACCCTCAGTCAAAACTCATAACCGGCATGTATGCAAAGGTTAACGTAATTCTGCCTTCGGAAGAAGAACAGATTGCCATTCCAAAGACCGCGATTTCATACAACCTTTACGGTACTTCCGTATACCGCGTGAAGACTGATGACAAGGGACAGAAGATTTCCGAACAGGTAAACGTAACCACCGGTAACGAAAACGGAGACAAGGTTGTCATCACCTCCGGCCTCAATCCCGGTGACGTAATAGTTACTGAAGGTCTGGTAAGACTCTCCAACGGCAGCTATATCGAAGAAAACGACAAATACAATCTTGATAAGGTTGAAAAAGTACCGGAGCTCTAATAATGTTTACTGATATCTTCATTAAAAGACCGGTACTCGCAGTATGTATCAGTCTTCTTATAACACTGCTGGGGCTGCAGTCCCTGAAAAACATGGCCGTGCGTCAGTATCCGGACATGACCAACACCGTAATCACCGTAACCACCAGTTACTACGGTGCCGGTGCCGATCTTATTCAGGGCTTCATCACCGCTCCTATCGAGCAGGCCGTTGCCCAGGCGGACAATATTGACTACATGACTTCCAGCTCCAAAATGGGCTCATCCACCATTACGATCTACATGAAGCTCAATACCGATCCTAACGGAGCCCTCGCAGACGTCATGTCACGCGTTAACTCCGTAAAATCACAGCTTCCTTCCGATGCACAGGATCCGACCATATCCCTTTCTACAGGATCCACCACATCAGTGCTGTACATCGCCTTCTCAAGCGATGTAATGGACGGTCCGCAGATTACCGACTACCTTAACCGTGTGGTTATCCCACAGCTCTTTACCGTAAACGGTGTAGCCAAGGTTAACCTGTACGGCGGTAACGAATATGCTTTGAGAATATGGATTGACCCTCTCAAGCTGGCTGCTCATCAGCTTACGGCACAGGATGTGGTAAATGTTCTGAAGGCCAACAACTTCCAGACTTCATCAGGACAGATCAACAATTACTATACCCTGATGAACACCAACACCAATACTCAGGTTGCCAATGCTGATGAACTGTCTGAACTTATTGTTGCATCCAAGAACGGTGCCGTAGTCAGAATGAAGGATGTTGCCAAGATCTCAATGGCAACCAGCCATGACAGCTTCAGATCCATCGCCAACGGCCAGAAAGGTGTCGTAGCCGCAATCGATGCAACCCCAACAGCCAACCCTCTGGATATCGCAGCAGGCGTAACAGCCCTTATGCCTACCCTGGAAAAGGGACTGCCAAGCACTCTTAAGATGAACACCATCTACGACAGTACCATTTCCATTGATGAATCAATCAACGAAGTTATTCACACCATCGTTGAAGCGGCAATTATCGTACTCGTGGTCATCACCCTCTTCATGGGTTCTTTCAGAGCCGTTGTAATACCTATCATCACAATTCCTCTGTCCATGATCGGTGTAATCATGCTCATGAGTCTCTTCGGATTCTCAATAAATCTGATGACTCTGCTCGCAATGGTTCTTGCCATCGGTCTGGTTGTGGACGACGCCATCGTGGTGGTTGAAAATGTCGACCGTCACATCAAGAACGGACTTTCACCGTTCAAGGCTGCCATTATCGGTACAAGAGAAATAGCAATTCCCGTAATATCAATGACCATAACCCTCGGTGCGGTATACTCACCGATAGCACTCATGGGCGGTATCACCGGTTCGCTCTTTACCGAATTCGCACTGACTCTGGCAGGTTCCGTGCTGATTTCAGGTATCATTGCCCTTACCCTGTCTCCTATGATGTGTTCAAAGATGCTCAAGGCTGAAGAAAAGCCTGGTAAATTTGAAAGCATCGTGAACAGAATCCTCAACAGGATAACCGAAATCTATACCGGAATGCTTGATGCGGTATTAACCACAAGAACCCCTATCGTAATTGTGGCCATTGTCATCATGGCATCACTGCCTCTGCTCTTCAAGTACTGTTCATCAGAACTTGCTCCGTATGAAGACAGCGGTGCATTCATGATGATGGGTAAGGCTCCTACCAACGCAAACCTTGACTACATCGAGGATGGTATCAAGAAGCTTAATAACGAAGCCGCCAAGGATCCTGCAGTACTTAACACTCTGGGCATGATCGGTACCCCCGCGTCAAACCAGGGTATGGCGATTCTCGTACTGAAGGAATTCAATGAACGTGAAAAGCAGTCTGAAGTTATCAAGAGAGTTTCACCTTTACTTACCAAGAGTCCTAACATAAACGCTACCGTATTCCAGATGCCTCCTCTCCCTGGCAGCTCAAGCGGTCTTCCTATGCAGTTCGTACTCATGACTCCGAACAGCTTCGAAGAACTCTATGACGTGTCCGAACAGGTTATGGAAAAAGCAAGAAAAAGCGGTCTCTTTGTATATTTCGACAGTGACTTAAGCTATGACTCCCCTACCCTTTACATCGATGTTGACCGTAAAAAGGCAGGTGCTTACGGTATTACCATGAGTGATATCGGTCAGACTCTTTCAACAATTATCGCCGACGGATATGTAAACCGCGTATCCATCGACGGCAGATCATATGAAGTTATTCCTCAGTCTGAACGTATTGAAAGAATGAATCCAGATTCGCTCAACAAATACTTTGTAAAATCTCAGAGCGGAGACATGATTTCATTAAGATCAATTCTTAACGTAAAGGTTAAGGCTGTGCCAGCCACTCTTTCAAAAATGTCACAGCAGAACGCAGCCACCCTGAGCTTTGCACTGAGTCCGGGAGTTAACATGGGTGAAGCCGTAAGCTTCTTTGAAAACGAAGTCGTACCTACACTTCCTGCCGGTTACACTCATAACTACAAGGGTGAATCAAGACAGTTCACTACGGAAGGCAGTTCACTTGCTTCTACCTTCGCACTCGCAGTGTTCATAATCTTCCTTGTACTTGCATGTCAGTTTGAAAGCTGGAGAGATCCTTGCGTTATCCTGATTGCCGTTCCTCTGGCAATTTCAGGTGCTCTGCTCTTCCTGTCCGTAGGCATGGCTTCTCTGAACATTTATACCGAAGTAGGTCTGATAACCCTTGTGGGTCTTATCTCAAAGCACGGTATTCTGATCTGTGAAGTTAGCCGTGAAGAACAGCTTAAGAACGGATGTTCAAAGATCGAAGCAGTTAAGAGAGCAGCCTCAGTAAGACTTCGTCCGATTCTGATGACCACCGCGGCAATGGTTGCCGGTCTGGTTCCTCTGCTCACAGCTGCCGGTGCAGGTGCGGAAAGCAGATTTTCAATCGGTCTCGTAATCGTTGCAGGTCTGTCAATCGGCACCATGTTCACTCTGTTTGTGCTTCCGGTTATTTACTCATTTGTCGGTGAAAACCACAAGCCGCTTCCTGAGTTTACTGAAGAAGAACTTAATGCAGAAATAAAGAAAGCTGAGTAAGATGTAACTCAGTTGAAAAGTAGAAAAACAGGGCTTATGCCCTGTTTTTACGAGCATGTTAAAATCTTTCTGTAAATAGAAAAATATCCTGAGAAAATTTTTAAGCAGTAACCAGAAGGTCACTGCTTTGGTGTTATTAATATTACCTGTTTGTTTTTATAAGTCAAGATTTATGTTTTATGAATAAAATAGTCAATTATTTCTATTGAAATTTACTATTTTTATTAAAAAACAAAATAATCAATAGACGGAAGTTTCAGCTTCCGTCTTTTGTTTATCCCAGAAATCAGTCTGGTAATCGGCCTTCATACATTATCTGAAATTCACCGTAGATTACTCCCCAGTTTCTTAGAGGCATGGTCCATTTTTTGGTTGCTTCAAAGGTGGAAAGATACAGTGCTTTCAGCAAGGCCTGGTCGCTCGGAAATACGCTTCTCTGGCGATTCAGTTTGCGGTAAGACGCATTAAGACTTTCAATGGCATTGGTGGTGTAAATAACCTTTCTGACTTCAGCTAAGAATTTAAAAATCGGGCATATTGCATCCCAATTGTCATACCAGCGTTTCATGGCTCTTGGATACTTATCCTGCCACTTCGCCGTAACATGGTCCAGGGCCTTTCTGCCGTCTTCTTCATTCGCTGCCTGATAGATTGTTTTTAGGTCTCTGGCAAATGCTTTACGGTCTTTTTCCGGAACGTATTTTAAGGTGTTTCTTATTTGATG
>NZ_FOXF01000024.1:0-16911 GCF_900115655.1 Ruminobacter amylophilus
TTATATTATACCGCAAAAAATTATGGAAGTCTTGTATTTTCTGCAACTTCCATTAAATTATTTTTCGTATATGTTTAAAACAACAAAGTTTCGGATAAAAGCAAAGAGTCTCCTACAGTAATGTAAGAGAATCTTTAAATGTACTTTTTATGAGAAGTTATTACTAAGATATTCCAAATTTTCCTGTATCCGGTTTATTTCAGCCTTTATATAATTAATTTGTTTACTGGCATTGTACATGCTGTTTGCAAGATCGTTAGTGGTCTTTACCAGATTTTCATGCTGACCTACCACGCCGTTGTCATCTGAACATGAATATTTGAAGTTGGCAATAAGCGCGCCTATTTCATCCCGAGCCTCAGGCATTTCGGAATAAAGATTGTCAGCCCATTCCTCATATTCAACAATGAACACGCCCACCGACTTGCGGTCCTTGACGATTTCGTCATAGTTGTCGGAACCGAGGGCTTCAAGCACCTTCTTTTCAACCAGGGACTGGTAGGTCAGAAGGTTAAGCATTACATTATCAACGTAGTCATCAGTAGCCTTAAGCTTGAGTTCCTGGATCATCTGTCTGAAAACGGGGCGCCATGCGATGAAGTCAGCCTGACTCTTGTTTGCCTTGATGGTAAGCTCCATGTTCTGTCTCTTCAGATCAGCGATGGTATCGATAATATCAAGGTAACTTCTTGATAAATCCGCAACCTTGGACATTCCCCTAATGACCTCCTCATCATCGGTTGATAAATCAGTCAACCTGTTGAGGCTGTTCTCAAACTCGTTTCTGGAACTGTTGAGTATTTTTATCTGACTTGTCAGTTCGTCATCAGTTTTGGCGTAGATGACATTATTAAGCTGCATATTCAGCGATAAGAGGTTTATTTCAGTTTCATATGTTTTATTGTACAGCTCTCTGTATTTTCTGTCTGTTCCGTTCAGGTAACTAAGCAGCCCATTATAGGTAACATCCTCGCTTACGTAATTTGAAAGAACGATTCCGGCAGTGCCGGCGATGATAAGTATCAGAGCTGCAGAACAGGCTATTACTTTTAATGCAGTATTTGATTTTCTTTCTTCAGAAAAACGCTTACTGCCGGCATTATTTCCTTTTTTTCCGGTTTTACTGAAGATGTCTGACTGTCGGCTGGAAAAATTATCTTTTTTCCGGTAATCGGAATAGAAAGGAGGTACATCCCTGCCGCACAATGGGCAGAATTTGGCTTTATCCCGGAGTTCGAAGTTACAGAACTGACATTTCATTTATATTTCCTGTAGAATATATGTGATAATCGATAAAAACAGATGTTTTATTCATAAACCGTTTAATTAGAATGGATGTTTAAGGATAACAAATTGTATTAACGGGATGCAATGAGTTTTTGAAATGAACGGATTTGGAATGTACTGTTTGCAGTCAGATTCACTGAATTTTTATCCGTCTTCTGACCGGAGTCTCTGTTTTCTGTTCATATCGGGCCTTTTTTGGCCGGTTCGGTTTAAATGTTATTCACGATGTACTGGAGTTGTTTATGGCATTGATTAATTTTTCCGACATCCTAAAAAAGGCGGGATTTGATCCCGGTAAGGTAAAACTGATAAGGCACAGCCTTACCGACAGTAATTTCAGAAACTGCTACATGGCCGGTAAAGTATTTGAGTATACGTGCCATCAGAAGAAGAATTTCAGTAAGGGTTATGATTACTGGGCCACATTTATCAGCGGCTCCGGTACTCTTGCCAGGTTTCATTCCATCTACAGAGTCGGAGATTCCAGACCGGATACCGAAGATATCATACCTGAAGGAATTCCTGATTCCGAGGCCTCACATTTTAAAGGCAATAATGCGTATTACGACCTTGAAAGACTTGATGTTCTGAGTGAATTTGAAGGAAAACTCACCATTGAATGGGGAAATTCGGCCAGAATGTGGCATCAGAAAGGTACTACAGAAAAAGCAGTGGTATCAATCCAGCCGAATGAAAAGAAGGTGTTTTCAGGTTTTGAAAATCTGGTTCTTTCTTTTGATGAGCTCAAGGAAATCGTTGATAATCCTGAAGTCTACGATTCATGGCGTACAGCTTTATCTTCTGTTTATGCCATATATCTCATAGTCGATTCTGAAACGGGAAGGCAGTATGTCGGTTCCGCTTACGGAAAGGACGGTCTCTGGGGGCGCTGGTCTGTGTATGTCGAAACTCATCACGGCAACAATAAGGAAATGAAGCAGCTTGTTTGCAGTTATACTGAAAGGTATCATTCTTTCCAGTTTTCCATACTTCAGATCCTGCCTAAAACGGTGACCGACAGAGATGTTACTGATATTGAGAGCTTATGGAAAAGCAAGCTTCTTAGCAGGAAATTCGGCATGAATGATAACTGATTTCAGGACGGGCAGAAATGCCGTTAAAAATAAACCACTGTCTGGACAGTGGTTTATCTGTACTGCTTAATTCTGAATAGCTGCGATTCAGGTAAAGACTACCTGGCACTGCTTATTGCCTTTGCGTCATTTACACTGAGGCTTGGTGAATAGATGACAGTATTAAACATATTATCGGCAATGTTTGTATACATGTTAAGCTTGTTATTCTGCTTACTGTTTTTGTTTTCGCACTGTTCACCCATAATGGCTTTACGATCATCGGTTACGGTGTAGTTTTCACAGATTATCTGCTGTTTGAGGTTCGCAACAGTATCGTCATCAAAGGATTCCTTATCTGCAGGAGCTCTCATGAGCACGGCAATTTCTCCGGTACTCTTATTTGCAAGTATCTTAAAATTAGGATTTCCAGACTTGGAGAATTCTTCAAGACCGGCAGGCCATGCAAGAGCTTCTGAAGAAAAAATCATAAAAAGAGAGGTAAGTGCGAGGGGGAAAAAACTGTTCTTTAACATTTATCTGTTCCTGTTTCCACTAAAAATCATATGTCACTGCCGACAATTCAAGTCTGTATGACACTGCAGTTGTAATAAACGCCGTGGTAAAGGCTGTGATAATAATACACCTGTATTTAAAAATTAGATATGCCTGTTTGTTAAAAATATGTAAATACAGTAAAAATATGTATTTTATGGAAATTCGAATCAGCGAGTTTCTGTTTCCTTTTCATATCTCCGGCGATAATATTCAACAGTGCGGTAATTTATGATATCTCTGAATTCAGCAGCAAATTCCGGTCTGGAGAGAATGTCGGAAAGTTTTGGATTAAGTGACAGAGTGCGCGGTTTTTCCTGTCTGAAAAACATATTTTCTGTCTTCAGCAGGAATTTTACGGGCATGTCGAATATCTTGTCAGCGTGCCGTTTTCTGCTGATTTTCAGAAACTTTTCATATGTCATGTCTTTATCCAGATCTATCCAGTTTCTGTTGCCGGAAAAGAATGACAGCCAGCTCTGCAGAAGGTCCTTCTCTGTCACTGCTGATTTGAGTGCGGAGCCGTCAAGAAAGGCTGTGAGTACCGGCATCTTGTACACCTTTGTCATTGCCGTGGTTTCCGCCATTCTCAGAAAATCACCTGCAAATCCCGTGTAAATCTCCTCCTTTTCAGGAGATAGTTCACCAATCTCCTTTAAAAAGCCGGAGTAGTTGCTGAAAGGATTATCCTTTGAGTGCTGAACGGCTTCAAGGTAAATGTCACTCTCCATGCCGTTGAAAAGTTCAATACGGTCGGGAACCTTTCCGGTTTCGGCCTTAATTCTGAAATACTCCTGTCTGATAAGCTCCTTTCGCACAGTGTTTCTGCGGTTGAGAGAGGCGAAGAGATCCACCAGCCTTAAATCAAAATCTACCTGACAGCCGTCAGGCAGATTATTCTGTCCGTACGGATTGGTTCGGCTGTCCGATTTACCTTCGGTAAGGTATCTGATTACCTTTTCGGCTCTGACATAATTGCCGATAAAATCAAGTACCGTAAGGAACTGCTTGTCTGCACAGGTTCTTAAACCGCGTCCGAGCTGCTGCATGAAGATGACGGGGGACTCGGTCGGTCTCAGGAACATAACCATGTCCAGAGAGGTGATGTCTACACCTTCGTTGAACATGTCTACACAGAATATGACTCTGATTTCACCTCTGAGAAGTTTTTCAACGGCGGTACCGCGGTCTTCCGGGCATTCGCCGCCGGCATTGCTGTATACAGCCGCGGCTTTGATATTTCTTCGGTTGAATTCACGCGCCATTTCCTCGGCGTGTTCTCTGGAGCAGCAGAAACCCAGTGCTCTGCGTGAACCGTATTTGAGATAGTTGCCGTAAATGAGATCGTGTCTTCTGACATTGCCGATGTAGGTTTCGTTAAGTTCTCTGTTGTCGTATCTGCCGTTAACCGGATGCAGTCCGGAATAGTCGGTGTCGTCATAGATGCCGTAGTATTTGAACGGTACCAGGTATCCTTTGTTGATGGCTTCACACAGTGAGATTTCATAAGGAACGTTATAATCGAACAGTTCAAATATGTCCTTTTTATCCATGCGCTCGGGAGTTGCCGTGAGTCCAAGCATGAATTTCGGCCTGAAGTAGTTCATGATTCTGCGGTACTGCGAAGCCACGCCGTGATGTGTTTCATCAATAATGAGATAGTCAAAGAAATCGGGGCTGAAGTATTTGTCGTTAAGATACTTGTCGTTTCCGAGAGTGGCAACAGATGCCATTATGACCGATCTGTCCGTGCATTTTTCCCCGGCATTGAAAAAACCGATGTCGGCTGTCTTTCTTATGGAGGCAAATGTTCCGGCCGTCTTTTTAAGTATCTCGTCTCTGTGGGCCACAAAGAGGATTCTCTCGAACTTCACTGAGTCAAACGCCGCAAGGGCGGTTTTACCGACTCCTGTCGCGGCAATAACCAGTCCCTTGTCGGCTCCTTCCTTTCTTGAGTGTTCAAGGGCATAGAGCGCTTCGATCTGGGAACCTCTCGGCTGAAAAAAGGAAGTTACCTTTTCTTCATCGTATTTCAGTATCGGATGATGATGCCAGTGTTTTGAGTATTCCTTCAGAAATTCATCATCAACGGTTACGGAGTGGTTAAGCCAGAGGTCCTCAAAGGTATGCATGAATTTGCGGCATCCGCGATCGTCAGCTGCACTGTTGAAGCGGTAGTTCCATTCTATTCCGGAGGTCAACGCGCTTCTTGAGATATTTGATGAGCCTATGAAGATTTCATGAAAATCATGACGGTGGTGAAAGATGCAGGCTTTCGGATGAAATGCCCTGTTTTTTTCTTTAAACATGCGCAGTTCAATGTCGTCACCGAGATGCTTTCTTAAAAGACAGAGCGCTGAAGGCTGGGTGATGTCGAGGTATGAACCTGTCAGTATCCTTATGGCCGCTCCACGTTCTGTTGCGGATTTCAGCTCATTAAGGATCAGTCTTACTCCGGATTCCATCAGGAACGATACGATGATGTCCATGTTCTCGGCTTTTCTCATGGAGACCAGAATATGTCCGAGCAGATGATCCCGGTATCTGTCATTGCCGGTACAGACATTGTTATCCGTGTAAAACGTCAGGTCGGCAGGATTTTCATAAAATTTTATCAGTTCCTCAGAAGCAGATTGAGCCATTTTTCCTCACTTCTCCCCGGTCTTACGTCGGCGGTTATCCAGTAGTCAGTTATGTGAAGCTTTGAATTACGGGCGAGAAACTCCCTGAAACTCTCCGGCGTGAAATCAGTGAAATATCTGCCGTTGCGCATCCCTTCAAAAGTACCGTATTTGAAGGAGGTATATATCGTGCCGGCAGGCTTCAGGGCGTTTTCCATGCGTCTGAAAACATCCCCAAGATCTGTTCTGGAAAGATGCAGAATGGAGGCACAGGCCCAGATGCCGTCAAACTCCTGGCGGTTATCCAGCTCACTGAACAGAAGTCTGATTACCTCGTGACCTGTGTTGGCCGAGGCCGTGCGGCACATTTCAGGACTTCCGTCGGTGGCGGTTACCCTGAATCTGCGTTCGAGGAAATAGAGAGTGTCGCGTCCCGAACCGCATCCAAAATCGAGTATGTGTGCCGATGGGGAAAGCTCCCTCAGGAATCGTTCCTGAGTATCTCTGAAATCAACTCCGAATGTTGAGTCACTGAATGACTGACAATTGTTTTTATAGTATTCCAGTGTCCTGTCCGTCATATTCCTGTCCGCCGGTAATTTTCTAAAATTAAAAAACAGCTTCTCAAAAAACCGGGGTCGGGGCTGAACGGCCGCCATATCCAGATGTTTTGAAACAGTTGCCAACTACCTATTATGACAGCAAAAAAAAGTGCTCAGCCATAAATTTATTGAAATGTGCGCTGAGACGGTCTGAAATATTGAACTCAATCAAGAAAGCGGCATTCTTTACAAATCAGTGAGACGGCAGAGAAAACGAAAAACGGTCTGATACATCCTTCCGTTCTCTCAGCCGTGTGTTTCTTTATCATGTTCCTTTCGGATAATGCGGTTTCCTGATTTCAGACGCTGCACGGTTCAAGAATGCTGAGGTAATGCTTCAGGTTCTGCAGTAATGCTTTTTCCTGTAATGTGCCGTGCTGCTGTAAATACACATCTGCAGATCCTCATTCACTGAATGCTCTGAAAGGTCTGCGGAACCCTCGCGGCAGGCCTTTAAAAACATGTAATACACAAAAAAACACGTTCATAAATGAATAAATAACATACAAAAAAACAGTAAATATCCTGTAACACTTGTGAAAAAATCGTCAAAAGCCTTTGAATTTAGTGATCGGTAACAGATTTTTGCCTTTTGCGAGTTGCTCACAAGCTGTTTGTTATTGATAATTGAAAACGTTTAGCAACGCCGATATCTCGGATATTACGGGGCTAAAGAGGAAAGTCTAAAACAATAACGTGTTAATTAAGAGGGCAGAGATGAATAAGACCCAGCTAGTTGAGAAGATTGCTGAGAAAGCCGGTATCACCAAGAAGAAGGCTGATGAAGCTCTTAAGGCATTCGAATCTGTAGTAACTGAAACTCTTGGCAGCGATGACAACATTACCCTTGTTGGATTCGGTACTTTTGAGGCTACCGAACGCAAGAGTCGTGAAGGTCGTAATCCAAAGACTGGTGAAGTAGTGAAGATTGAAGCTCGCAAGGTGCCTCGCTTCCGTCCAGGTAAGGCTTTAAAGGATGCTTTAAAGTAAGATAGGGCATCAGCTGATTCTAAGTCTGTAAAAGCACACATTTAATGTGTGCTTTTCATTTATGGAGACCTGTATCGGGATCCCGGATGCCAGAATCAGCCGGAAGAGTGAAGCTGCTCATTCCTAAGGTGAAGATCCGTCATTTTTTGAGCAGTTGCCTTCATTCCGCGTGACTTATAATAAAAATGAAATAATAATAGTGAGATTATTACGGTAATTTCATTTATAATAATTACAATTTTTTAACTTTTGTGTTTTGAATTTATTTACCTAGTGTATATTTCGGAGTAAAAGATACATGTTTACTGATAAACTCCGCGAAGGTTCAACCGGACCGGCAGCCAAGATTCTGTTCGGCATAATAATCGTTTCCTTCGCTGTTGCCGGTGTAGGTTCCTACCTGATTCCGGATCGTAACGATGAACCCGTAAAGGTTAACGGGGTGAAAATCCCTGAATATGAACTTGAAAATCAGGTTCGTATCGAAAAGTCCAAGCTTGAAAGACAGTTCGGCAAGAAGTTCTTTGAACAGCAGATGGCTATTGATGACAACTTCAACAACAAGTTCAAGGCCAGCATTCTTGAAAGAATGATCAATGATGAAACTCTCTCTCAGCTTATTGAAAAGGACGGAGTTGACATTCCTGCAGTTCTCGTAAAGTCCAGAATCAGAAGCATGCCTGAATTCCAGGTTAACGGTGAATTCAATCAGGATCAGTATCAGAAGGTTCTGTCCATGGCAGGCTTCCAGAGTCCTGATGCATTCGGTGAAGCTTTAAGAAACGATATTGCCAAGGAAACCTTCCTAAAGCCTGTTATTGAAGGTGAGTTTGCTCTTCCGGGTGAAGTTGGTCATCTTACCGATCTTCTGACTGAAAACCGTACCTATACCATGGTGAACATCAACAAGAGCAAGTTTATCGGCAACGTTGAGGTTACCGAAGAGCAGATTAAAGACTACTATGAAGCTCACAAGGATAACTACCTCAATGCAGACAAGGTTAAGTTCACCTACATCTATCTGACCACTGATGATGTTGAAGCTGATGTTCACTATACCGATGAAGATCTTACCAATTTCTTCAATCTGCATACCGAACTCTATACCGTTCCGGAAAAGCGCGAGATTTCGCACATCCTCTTTACCGGTGACGACGCCATGGAAAAGGCGAAGGAAGTAAAGGCCAAGCTTGATGCCGGCGAAGACTTCGCGGCCCTGGCTCAGCAGTATTCTCAGGACCCTTCATCAGCAAAGAACGGCGGTAAGCTTCCTGCATTCGCTTCAGGCCATCAGGACAAGAGCATTGACAGCGCTGCCTTCGCTCTCGAAAAGGTCGGTGATGTTTCAGAACCTGTAGAATCAGATTTCGGTGTTCACATCATCAAACTCAACAAGATTGTTCCTAAGACCTCAAAGACCTTTGAAGAGTCAAAGTCTGACGTAATCAGCAGATTCGTAAAGCAGCAGAGCCAGGAAGTATTCCTCGACAAGCGCCAGATTGTTGCCGACGTTTCTTTTGAAAATCCAGACTCTCTTGATTTTGCCGCCAAGGAAGCCAACAGCTCCGACAAGGATCATCCTTCTGACACCGTTAAGGTTCAGACTTATGATTTCCTTGCTTCTGATGCAAAGGATCTCAAGTTCCCGTTCAGTGAAAAGGCTGTTCTTGACAAGGTATTCGATCAGGAACTCCGTGAATCAGGCATGAACTCAGATCTTATCGAACTCGGTCCTAACGCATTTGTTGTCGTTCATATCGAAGACTATGTTCCAAAGACTCCGAAGAAGCTTGATGAAGTTAAGAAGTCTATTATTGCAGACATCAGTGCCGATGCTTCCAGGGCCGGTGTAAACACCTATGTTGACGGCCTGATTGCAACTCTTGCAAAGGGTGAATCAATTGATGGCGAAGCCGCTTCAGGTAAGATTACCATTGATAAGCCTAAGACCATTTCCCGTCTTGACAACAAGGTTGACGAAAGCGTTTCAAGAAACGTGTTCGAGCTCGCCCGTGCCGACAAGGGTAATATTAACTACGGAAAGTATGAGGACAAGGACGGCAACGCATACATCCTGATCCTCAATGACGTGGAAATCCGCAGTGAACCTGATGCTTCACGTGATGATTTCCTTACTCAGCAGATTTCCAATATGAAGTCAAAGGCTGACAACGTTGTTCTGATTAATTCAGCACGTGACAAGTCCAAGATTGAATACAATCTCAGCAAGAAGTATTTAAACGGTTCTTCAGACTCATCTGAAGACTGATAAATACCGGATGAATTCATCCGACTGAGTATTAAAGCAGGTCACCGTTTCGTTTTTATGGCGAAACGGTGATTTTTTTATGGATATAAGTAATTAAATTTGAAGAATAATCCGTAAATCAAGGTATAATACACTGGTTATCAGTAATGTACCGGTATTTCCCGTTCGATGAAACACCTGAATTCCTTCGGTGCGTATTCATTCTGACTGGAATCTGAAAGTCGGGGGCCGGTTTTTCTGAATAAAGGTTTTATGCTTTGCGTGTTTCCTGCAGGAAACACCTGTTCGGGCACCATTTATAAGATTGATAAGGATTTATTTTAATGGAATTCAAGACTACTGAAGATAAGGTTTGTTACGGTATCGGTACTCAGGTTGGTGATCAGTTAAGACACAGCATGTTCCCTGCATTCAATGTTGACGCCGTTATTGAAGGCATCAGAGATTCACTTGCAGGCAAGCTCCAGATTAATGCTCAGGAAATCAATGACGCATTCAGAGTATTAAATGAAAAGCTCGCCAAGGAACAGGCCGCTCTTGCTGAAGTTGCCAAGAAGAAGGGCGCTGAATATCTTGCTGAAAACGCAAAGAAGGAATCAGTTGTAGTAACTCCTTCAGGTCTTCAGTACGAAGTTCTTAATGAAGGTACCGGTGCTACCCCTAATGAAAACAACGTTGTTAAGGTTCATTACCACGGTACTCTCATTGACGGTACCGTATTCGATTCATCAGTATTAAGAGGTGAACCTGCCCAGTTCGGCGTAAATCAGGTTATCAAGGGCTGGGTTGAAGGTCTTCAGCTGATGAAGGTTGGTTCAAAGTACCGTTTAACCATTCCATATGAACTTGCCTACGGTGAAAACGGCGCAGGTTCAATTCCTCCATGCAGCGTGCTCGTATTCGAAGTTGAACTCCTCGATATCGTTAAGTAATTAAGACTTTTTCGGAGATTGAATCATGAGTAAGTTACGTATTGCAGTTGCGGGTGTTAACGGCAGAATGGGCCGCTGCCTTGTACAGGCTGTAACGGCTGCCGGTGAAAAGTGCGAGCTGGTTGCCGCCACCGAACATCCGGAGTCTTCAGTTATCGGTGCCGATGCAGGCGAAATCGCAGGTGTGGGCAGGCTCGGTGTGGCTGTAGTTCCATCACTCAGGGATGCGGCTGCCTTTGATGTACTGATCGACTTTACCCGTCCTCAGTCATCTCTTGATAATCTGGCGGAATGCGTATCACGCAAGTCAAAGGTTGTACTCGGTACCACCGGATTTACTGATGAACAGAAAGGACAGATTGCTGAATTTGCCAAGCAGACAGCAGTTGTATTTGCATCCAACTTCAGCGTTGGTGTAAATCTGGTATTCAAGCTTCTGGAAATGGCCACCAGGGTAATGGGGGATTATTCCGACATCGAAGTTGTTGAAGCTCACCACAGACATAAGGTTGACGCTCCATCAGGAACAGCCTTAAGCATGGGAGAAGCCGTAGCCAGGGCCTTAGGCAAGAACCTCAATGACATTGCTGTAAAGGAACGTAACGGCATCATCGGTGAAAGAAAGCCGGGAACCATCGGTTTTTCAACCATTCGCGCAGGCGACATTGTAGGTGAACACACCGTAATGTTCGCGGACATCGGTGAACGCGTGGAAATTTCCCACAAGGCTTCAAGCCGCATGACTTTCGCCAACGGTGCCGTAAGAGCTGCTCAGTGGTTAAGTGATCGTACTACCGGTCTTTTCAACATGCAGGACGTGCTTAATCTCAAGTAAGCTTCATTCTGCGGATTGAAATTCCTAAAAGTGAAACAGGAAGAGGAACATCATGGTATGTTCCTCTTTCTTTTTATGAATGATTATCTGAATTTATTGCGATAATGTGATGAAAGAATTTCTGTGACAGTGATTGATTTTAGTTTTATGATCAGGGGGTTAATTTCATCCGGTGTGCCGAAAGGTCTGTTTATGTACCTTGCCTGTAGATTTATTCTGTTTATTATCTTTTAATATTCCGGATTATCAGACGGTATTGCTGATAACGGCAGGGCACCTGAGGATGCCTTCTTGTTTTTATGAGAAACTTAAGAGTTCTCTTTCACTTTTTTGGTTTTCAGGTTGTTTTTGGCTTTTACAAGCTGTTCTATAGCTTCTCCTGCTGATACCTTGTTTCTGCTCATTTTGGTGTATACGCTGCACGGATTAAGCCTGTAGCAGCATGCCGCCTCGTCGATTGAACTGAATTCACGTCCGTTGATGATCACCTTTTTTGTACGTGCAGGCACAAATTCGAGGCACCTGTTAAGGGCTTCATCCGGGTTCTGACACCTTTTAAGAGCATCGTTCCATCTTGATCTGGTGATGCCATAGTGCTCACACATGGATGCGATTGAGGGAAATTCTATCCCGCGTACTGTAACCCTGGTTTTCTTTCCTGTCATTAAATACTTCCTGTAATGTGCATGTAATAATTTACAGTCTGCTTGAATTTCAACGTCATGATATCAAATTTATTCTTAATAGTAAAATAATAATATTTATATTTAAATGATTTATATCAATATAATATATATATTACAAACAAGCGCCAACGAATAATTTAACATCATGAACGGGGTTGAAATGCCGACGGCGCGGGCATTGTCTGACTGAAATAAGTTAAGTGTTCTGATGATGAAAAATGTGAATATTCAAAAGCACAGAAATACCGATTGTGCAAAAAATGACGGAAAATATGAAAAAAAAGAAATTATTTAACCTTGGGAACATCCTTCCAGGAGGTAGTGTATGCCGGTGATTTTCTTTCCTGTCTGGATATGCCGCTCCGGGCATACATGCCCTGAGCCGCCAGAAAGACCGTATTCTGTTTTCTGGCGTTAAGCCGGTCAACAGCCATCTGGAGTTTTGCGCGTTTCTCTCTCAGCTCCTCGGATTCCGGCTCTGCATCAAAAAGATCCATCTGGCTTTCGCGTGATGCAGACAGATCCTCAAGAATGACTCCTGCCTTGTAGTAGAGGTATCCCGGTGCAAAAATACCGTTAAGCACGCGAAGTCCCGCACTGAGCAGTTCTGTCGTGTCACAGGTTCTGATATTCAGTCTGGCATAGGCCTGTCTGCTGTAGTGACGGTCTCTTGCTGAAGCCAGATTGGTCTGGATGTATATGCTGATGATGCCGGCATACTGACGATCTTCCCTGAGCTTTTCAGCTGCCTTTACTATAAAATCAGCCACGATCTGGCTGAGTTCGGTAAGTTCGGTAATGTGATGACCGAAGGTTCGGCTCCACATAATCTGTTTCCTGGGCTGCGGCTGGCTGTCCATGGGAATGCAGGAAATACCGTTAAGTTCAGTTATGATATTGGCAGTGGTGATGTTGAACTTCTTCTTTATCTCCGCAGGATTCAGCAGTGACAGTTCATAGGCGTTTCTGATGCCGTATTCTCTGCCAAATCGTTCATTAAGGGCTCTGCCTATTCCCCAGATATCGTCAAGGGGTGTGTTTTTCAGGGCGAAAATTCTCTCATCATCCGTATCTATAGTCATGACTCCTCCCGGAAGAATACCTTTCTTGGCGCAGTGATTGGCAATCTTCGCCAGGGTTTTGGTTGAAGCTCCTCCCACACATACAGGGATGCCTATGTCATGTGTCACCCGGTGACGGATCTCAAGACAGTAATCAAAATTATTGTAGGTTCGTGAATATCCGGTGAGGTTCAGAAAGGCCTCGTCTATGCTGTATCTTTCAACCTCCGGAGCAAATCCGCTCAGCATGGTATAGACACGGTTGGACATATCCAGATAAAGACTGAAATTGGAACTGAAAACGGCAATGTTGTACCGGTGCACAAGATCTCTTATTTTGAAAAGAGGAATCCCCATGGGAATCCCCAGTTTTTTGGCTTCGTTTGAACGGGAAATTACGCATCCGTCATTGTTTGAAAGCACGATTACCGGACGATCCCTGAGATCGGGACGGAACATTCTTTCGCAGGAAACAAAGAAGTTGTTGCAGTCGGCCAGAGCAAAATAACTGCGGGAGGCATTCATTTCATATGCCTTAAGTCTCTGCAGATCCTCCGGAGTTGCCTTGTCCGGATCCGTATACCTGATGATGCTCATGTTCTGTCTTGTGCCGGTGGTTATTCAGATGAAAAATTCTCGCATGGTGGGTTTTATTTCAATTATACCTGTTTTCTGTTGAAAAACATAACGAATAAAATATATATTCTGTAATTTTCTGCATAATTGTGCGTAATCGCTCCTGAGTTAAATCGTGATGAACAGGCGAACTGAAGGTTTTAATCAGGACTGATTACTGTTATCATAAGTCTATGTCTTCGCGTACAGCGCGCGGAGTTACCACGGTTTTTAAATTCAGAACTGAATATGGACGGCAACGGTGAACAGGACACAGATAACTGAACTATTTGAGATATTTGAATCCGTAAGAAGCAATCCTCGGTCGGAGCTTGTATATCATAACAGCTTTGAGCTTCTCTGCGCCGTGGTGCTTTCGGCCCAGGCCACCGACGCTTCCGTAAACAAAGTTACTCCCGTCCTTTTTGCCAGGGCTCCCGATCCGCAGACCATGGCACGGATGGAAACCGCGGCAATTGAGGAGATCATTTCCTCCATAGGTCTTTACAGGGCCAAGGCCGGATATCTGAAAGGTCTCAGTGAAAAACTGGTGTCAGACTTCGGAGGAGAAGTACCTCAGTCTGAAAATGAACTGGTCTCACTGCCCGGCGTGGGACTCAAGACGGCAAGAGTTGTTCTTAACGTGGCTTTCGGCCGGCCGACCATTGCTGTCGATACGCATATATTCAGGGTTGCGGACAGAATAGGTCTGAGCCATGCAAAAACTCCCAATCAGATGAGTGACGTGCTGGCTAAGCGTATTCCCGAACGTTTTCTGAAAAACGCCCATCATCATCTCATTCTTCACGGCAGATATGTGTGCCGTGCCCAGCGCCCGAAATGTCATGAATGTCCGGTGACACACCTCTGCGCCTTTTTCAAGAAAAGCAAATACGTCACAAAGTAAGTAAAATCAGAAAACTTTTTTTCATTATAGTGATCAAGCGTGATTTTTAAATCTTTACTTTATGCAATGATATTAAAGATAGGGGGATAACGTGCGATTATTATTTGGGCAAACAGATTGTCCATCCCGTGATGATTGCTCTTTTTATGTCAATTTAAATGTTTTTTGTCAGATAAACATTTAAAATATATCTAATGCGCTGCTCACTGCGACAGGGCATGAACAAGGATAAAACACACTCATCATGAGTCGTACAGTTCTCTCAGTTCCGATAAGCAATGTAACCGTGTCCGGTTCGGATTATGTCCGTCTGATTATTCCTGCAGTAATCATCGTGCCGGATCAGGCTGTCGGATTTGACATGATTTCACTCGACCCGTTCTTAACTTTTCCAGAGAACGGGTCACGGAGTGTCTGAAAACACCTTTTCAGGCATTCAAACCGATTGAACGTCGGGGATTGTCCGGAGGATTTCTGATCAGAGTCCGGCCGGAAAGCCTTCTTTTGAGGAGGGGCTGTTCAGTATGGCTGGTTATACATATTTAAAAAAGGCGATCTATGAACGATACAAACAAAAAAAATAACGAACAGAAGATAATTAGCTCGCTTGTAAGAGACTTTATCATCTATATAGATCAGGAATGCTTCAATAAGCCGGAAGAATTTACTCCGTTTGCCGATCTTGTTGTTCCAACCTTGCGCAAATATAATCAAAAGCTTAATGTAAACTGCGATTATATCAAGCATGTTCGTGATGTACTGTCTAAAGAAAAGAATCTTAAGTCCAATCTTGATATCATGGAAAAAAGCGGTCGACTCGACATCGTTGACTGCGACAGTATTGAAGATCTGATCAGTCAGCATCATTCAGATGCCAATACGCTTTTCATTACCCAGATTGAAGAGATGGCTGTTTCCGTAAAGAGCGGTGAGGATGCTTTTGACAGTAACAATCTGTTTATCAAGAAAATTAATCTTGAAGCGTCTCTGGATTATTTCAAGGGCATTCGAAATAAATATGCCAGCCTTGGTAATGCCCCGTCAGAAGCTGCACGCGTCAACACCATCATTATTGACATTTCATCAATCTTCTATGAAAACACTTCGTTCTTCCTTGAAGACCTGAATCTTTACAATAATCCAAGCTATCCGTACAAGATATACGTCTGCAAGAGGGATCTCGATAAATTCTATCAGAGTGCAAAAGTCAGCCATTTTGCCGACTCAAGTTACAGCCGACTTGATCGTGAATTCGGCGCGATTACCTACAACCCTGATCTTGCGGGAAGAGATGACAGTGCAACCATCAGAAAATTCAGAACCGAGAAGAACGTCGGTGTTCTGACTTTTGATGACAGCAGGGCAAGTGAATTTTTCAATATGAACGAACCTGATCTTTCAGGTCGCTGGGTCTGTCCGTTCAAAATCAAGGATGGAGATGCAAATACCGATTATCCGTCCAGCCCGTGGAAAAAAGATATAAACTCACTTTTTGAAAGAGTTAAGGAACTTCTGAACTCTAATGAGGATTCCTTTGCTAAGTATGCGGAGCTTTCAAAGGTTCAGACCGCAGCCAGCATAGAGGAAGACAAAAAGAAGAAGGAAATGGAGAGCGCTCCAGCCTCCGCCAAAACTTGTGATGAAGTCAAGAAGGCCATTGCCGACCCTATCATTAAGGTAAACAACTCTGACTTCTCTGATCTGGTTGTCGAATCTGAAGCTACCAGAAACAATGACATGATGTTTGCAAAGTCCAAGGATTTTGCAAAGACTGTGATTCAGCCGAAATCAAGTGAGGTTGTTCCTCCTCTGCAGACAGCATCAGTAAGTGCCTCAACCATAAATCCGGAGGTTTCCTCATCTGATGACAGAATTATCAAACCTGTAAGTACCGGAACCACACTGAAATTCGTTAAGGATGAAGAAACAGCTCAGCCGGCTCCTGCCGCTCCGCAGACCAAGCCTGCCGTTGATGACGTGATTTCTCCGGTAAGGGAAACAGTTGACGTTATGGCTGAAAAAGCCGCGGAAACAGTAGAAACTGTTGTTATCGATTTAGACAAGAATGTTGAGAAGGAAACAGTCACACTCACGGGAAACGTCAGGGATGTAGCAGCTGAAAAGGCCGATGAAGTGCAGTCAGCCGTCTCTGAAACCGCAGCAGAAGTAAAAGAGGCTGTTGCTGAGGCTGAAGATAAAAACGAAGATATTCTTTCCGCCAGAGAAAATGAATCTGAACACCATGACGAAAAGAAGCATCGCGGTCTGTTTGGTCTGGGTTCACTTTTTGGCAGAAAGAAAAACGCCAAGGAAGAAGTTAAAGCTGCGTTAGCCGACAAAGTTGAAGAAGTAAAGACCTCAGTGGCTGACAAGGTTGCTGAAACTAAAGAAACCATAGCTGAGGTTAAGGATGCAGTTTCCGAAAAGGCTCAGGAAGTTAAGGCCGCAGCAGCTGACAAGGTTGCTGAAGCTAAAGAA
>NZ_FOXF01000024.1:17046-17257 GCF_900115655.1 Ruminobacter amylophilus
CAGCAGCTGACAAGGTTGCTGAAGCCAAGGAAACCGTAGCTGAGGTTAAGGAAGCAGTTTCCGAAAAGGCTCTGGAAGTTAAGACTGCCGTTGCAGATAAGATTGCCGAAGCCAAGGAAACCGTAGCTGAGGTTAAGGAAGCAGTTTCCGAAAAGGCTCAGGAAGTTAAGGCCACAGCAGCTGACAAGGTTGCTGAAGCCAAGGAAACCGT
>NZ_FOXF01000024.1:17267-34975 GCF_900115655.1 Ruminobacter amylophilus
GAAACCGTAGCTGAGGTTAAGGAAGCAGTTTCCGAAAAGGCTCAGGAAGTTAAGGCCACAGCAGCTGACAAGGTTGCTGAAGCCAAGGAAACCGTTGCTGAGGTTAAGGAAGCAGTTTCTGAAAAGGCTCAGGAAGTCAAGACTGCAGCAGCTGACAAGGTTGCTGAAGCCAGGGAAACCGTTGCTGAGGTTAAGGAAGCAGTTTCTGAAAAGGCTCAGGAAGTCAAGACTGCAACAGCTGACAAGGTTGCTGAAGCTAAAGAAACCATAGCTGAGGTTAAGGAAGCAGTTTCCGAAAAGGCTCAGGAAGTCAAGGCTACAGCAGCTGACAAGGCTGCCGAAGTAAAGGAAACAGTCGCAGACGTTAAGGATGCTGTTGCTGAAAAGGTGTCTGAAGTTAAGGATGCTGTTTCAGAAAGCAAGTCGGTAAAGAGCGTAAAGGATACCATTGCTGCTATTGTCGGTGATACAGCCAAGACATCCGGCGCCGAACATTCAGAAGATCATAACAAGAAGGTTAAGTTCCAGTCTTCCGGTCTCGGTTTTAATTTTACAAAGGGTAAGAAGCCGGAACCGAAGAAGGAAGAAACAGTTCAGGAAAAGCATGAAGAGCATAAGAATCACTCATTCGTGTCAGGCGGTCCTAACTTTATGTTCTCTGTTAAGAAGAAGAGTGACATCAGGGAACCTGCAAATGCCACTGAAAAGACCGTGGCTTCTGCCATAGCGTCTGCCACTGCAGGTGTCGCCGCTGCCGCTGAACCGGAACACAAGACCTACTCATTCAAGTCTGGTGCCTCCAATTTCATGTTCTCTGCCAAGAAGAAAGCGGATGAACATCATGATGAGTCCGCCAAGTCTCAGGTTTCTGCAGATGACGCTTCTTCAAAGAAGGGCGATCTGAAAGCTGATGAAGCCGCTACTGAAGAACTTCTGAACTTAAGTCACGAAACCGCAAAGAGTGCAATTGATTCCGGAACAGCCAAGGTAACGGATGTTCCTTCAAAGCCTCAGGTTTCAGACAGTTCAAACTTTGACAGCAAGGGAGCATCCGTTTCCCTGGCTGATGCGATAAAGGTGCATTCACCTGATACTGCAGTTGCCAAGACCGATGTAAAGGTTTCAATTTCCGCAAAGGACGCTATAAACAGTGTTTCTGCAGACGGAAGAATTCCTGCAGACAACGGGTTAAACAGATTCCGTGTGTCCGATATTGCAAGCAACATTGTTAACCGTTCAAACAGCGGTGCTGCAGCAGCTTCTGAAAGCAGTGAAAATATCACCGCCGCCTCATCCTCATCTTACAAGGATGCGGTTTCAGAACTGGCAAAGAAGACAAAGGTTGAAAACAGCGTAAATGTCGGCAGTGCTTCAGCCATGGCTGAAAGATCAGAGGAAATCAAAAAGACTTTTGAAAAGACTGTTGAACTTGCTTCAGAACAGATTAAGTCAGGCATTGATGCCTCAGCCGCCGAAAAGAAGTCTGAAGATTCAGTGGCTGCAGAAGTTAACGACCTCGGTGCTGAAAAGAAGAGCAAGGAAATCAAGGATCTTGTTAAGAACCTGACTCCTGTTAATCCAAAGCTTACCAAGGAACAGTATGCCGCCAAGGGCAAGTCCATCGTTAATTCAATGCTTTCCTCAATTGATCAGGTGAAGTCAACCGCTTCAGCCGGTCAGTCTGATGCAATTCGTGAAGAGGACAAGACTCCTGCTGCTCTTAATCTTAAGCCAAGTGCCACCGGATTCAATCTTTCAAGCAAGGATCTGGAAAAGATTCAGAAGGAAAGAGAAGCTGAAAAGAAGGCCAAACTTGAACGTGAAGCCAAGCAGCGTGAAGAAGACATCGCACTCGGCAAGATCAAGGTTTCACACGTGCCTCAGGATTTCAAGCTCGAACAGACAGATCGCGGCTTTAACGTGAATGCCGAAAAGGCTGCCGAGCTTAAGGAACGTCATCGTATCAACAGCATCGGTCTCGTTGAAGCTCTGAAGGCTGAAAAGAGCCGCAAGGCACAGGAAGCCGAGGATTACGCCCGCGAGGTTAACACCGTCAAGGCTATTGAAGAATTTGATCTTGAAGGTGAAAATGCCGATTTCGTATACTCTCCAACAGCCAAGGCCAAGGATGAAACTCCTATTTCTGAATTTGAAATGACTGAAGAACGCAAGAAGTTGCTTCGTAACTACGAGGTAAGCCAGCGTTCAGAAGTATCCGTCAAGAGAAATCTGGAATCATCCAACTTCTATAATGCCAATGACAAGCGCAAGACCAATTACGGTAATGCCGCAAACAAGGTAGGTCAGGCTTCCAGAAAGGTATCCGACGTACGCGGTTTCGACAGTTCACTGTTCAGTGACAAGCCTAAATCATCAACCGCTCAGAGGACAAATCCTGAAAGAAGTTCTCAGGATTATGCGCGCGTGAATCAGATGATTGAACAGCGTTACAAAGATCTTGAGAACAAGAAGGAAGAGGTAGGTCAGGCCCGTACCGACACCACTTCAACCCAGTCACAGACCGTTGATATCGTAATCAGCAGTCAGGACGGACTCAAGACCGGCACCAGCCAGAGTGTTGAAGCGGTTAAGACCGTAGCCTCAAAGGTTGAGGAAACTGCTCAGGTTACCAGGGTTACTGAAGACAAATCTGAAGTTGCAGTAACTGATAATGTCGCTCCTGTTCCGTTTGCAAGAACAGGTAATCCTTATCAGACTACCATCGGCCTCGGAATCGTAAATATTCCTAAGCTTAACGACAGTGTGTTTATTAACGGCAGTGAAGTTAAGCTCATCAAGCCAATCATTATGAGTCAGAGCCTTGCAATCTATGCAAACGACAAGGATCCCGGAACCATTATCAAGATCTTCGGTCGTGACTCTCTTACCGCTTCCATGATTGCCAAGCTCGAAACAATGATGGACAACATGGTAAGCGTAGACGGTGTTGAATGGCCTAGAGCTCTTGTCAAGAATGAAGCAGGTGACATTGTAGGTTGCGTAATGAGAAGCTTCAATACCACTTCTCTGCAGGTAATGTGCAATTCAAAGGATTACTTCTTCCACGATTACAACCGTGTTGATATCGTTAAGCTTGCTCTTGACTATCTCACCAAGGTGGCCAAGCTGCATGAACTGAACATCTACCTCGGTGTTGAAGACCTTAATTCTCTGGCAATTGATGCCTCCAAGAAGCTGTCATTCCTCAACATTGAAAAGATGCAGGTAGGCGATTATCCTTATCTGCCGCAGCTCAATGCAGTTACCGCACCTGAGCTTTCAAGTGAACTTTCAGCCAATATGGCCAGTGAAATCAGTGACAGATACGTGGTTGCACATACTCTGTTCAAGCTGGTGTTCCTCGGCAGAAGTCCGTATGTAACCAGTCATCTGCAGGGCGTACCGGTTGATAAGCTTACCGCTTTCAGATTCCCTGAAAACGTGTTTGACCCTATGGTTCCGCCAAAGGATGAAGCGTTCTATATCTGGAGTTATCTGCCTCAGTATATCAAGGAAGCATTCATTTCATCTCTGTCTGCCGGCTATCATGAACCTGAACGCCGCAAGACCGTAAATGAATGGATTACCCTGATGAAAAAGTTCATGGTTGAAATCACCAGTCCTGCAGTTGCGCCTATGGCACTTGAAATTTCTCCGTCAAGAGCCTCATCAGCTGATTCAGCATATTCAGTTGAATGTAAGTTCTGCCGTTCTGCAGTATCAAAGATTGATGCAGCCGTAACCGACGGATTCTGCCATCACTGCTTCAACCAGCGCGGACGTCTGGCCAAGTGTTCATGCTGCGGCAAGACCTTCCTGGTAAGCTACAGAGACATAAAGGTTGCCGGCAACGACAGTCCTAAATTCTGTCAGTCATGCAAGACCAAGTTCATGCACACCAAATCAATCAGCAAGTGTCATGAATGTCACAGAAGTTACGTGGTAACTGAAGGTGACGAACTGATGTACGGTTCTGAAATCTACTCAAGATGTCAGAACTGTCTTAAGACTGAACTCGAAAAGAAGAAAGCTGTCGAGGCAAAGTCTGAAGGAACTATTATCAGTAAGTAGGTAATAGGTATATAACCAGCAATTTGAGTGTTACTTTTTTGAGTAACACTCTTTTTTTTGTCCGGGATACCTATTCGGCGAACTTCAGTAATGCATTTTTTCAACCGGACAATTCGTAAACTTATACGCCAATGCACATTTTTTGAAGACCGGTAATGATTTTCTGCCCGTATGTCCGGGTATATGAAAATATAATTATTAATGGGGGAGTAATTGCGGAACATTAAGTAATTATTCTTCTTATCTTCAACTGACCGGAAGGAGCAGGTAATATGCATATCCTTAAAAAAGACCCGGAAGCGTCAGACGCCGACTATTCATTTACACCGGTTCCTTTAAATGCCAGAAAGGGATTCTGGCCGCTTCTGTTTGTCATGGTCGGATTCGCCTTCAATTCCACCGGCATGGCTGTCGGAGCCAAAATCGGTGTCGGCACCAATCCTCACAGTTTTATAACTGCAATGCTTCTCGGCGGTCTGTTTCTGTCCGCCTTTACGGGAGTGCTCGGTTATATCGGAAGCCGTACCGGCATGACCTATGATCAGCTGTGCCGCAGAGCTTACGGCAGTAAGGCCTTTATCATTCCGTCAGCCATGCTTGCCGTCACGCAGATTGGATGGTTCGGAGTATGCTCCGCAATGTTTGCCATTCCTGCGGCGGAATTCTTCGAATGTTCTCCGTATCTTACCATTTCCATTGCAGGTCTTGCCATGACAACCTCTGCCTATATAGGATTCAAAGGTCTTGAGGTTATAAGCTACATTGCGGTTCCTCTTATTATAATCCTGGGCAGTCTTTCCCTTTATCTTGCCTTAAGCGTTAAGGGTTTATCTCCATCCTTAAGTTCCGGTCCGGACGTGCCTGTTTATGACATGAATTCCATGGTTGCTCTGGTTATAGGAAGTTTTATTTCAGGAGGATGCTCAACTCCGAATTTCACCAGGTTTGCAGCCCGTCCGTTCAGTTCGGTTGTGTCCACCGTTTCCGCCTTTATGTTCGGAAATTCTCTGATGATTGTCTTCGGAGCTGCAGGTGCGTACTGCACGGGAAGTGATGACATTTTTTACGTCATGATGTCTCAGGGACTGGTCCTCTCCGCTTTTGTGGTTCTGGGCGCCAATATATGGACCACAAACGATAACGCTCTTTATTCCAGCGGTCTGAGTCTTTCGAGCATTTTTCTGGTACCTAAGAAAATTATGGTTATTGCCGGAGGACTCCTGGGAACGATAGCGGCATTCTGGCTTTTCAATAATTTTGTACACTGGCTGGTTTTCCTTGGTGCAACACTTCCTGCCGTCGGCGGAATCCTCATAGCTGATTATTTTGTTTTTCCGTATAAATATACGGATGAAAACACAAAATCAGGAAGCTGCATTCCTGCTCTTCTGGGTACTGTTGCAGGCCTTGTGGCAGGTAATTCGCTTGATTTCGGATGCGCGGGAATTAATTCCATTGCAGCGGCCGTTCTGGTATGGACGGTGCTCAGTTATCCCGAAATAAAGAACAGAAACCGCGGACTTAATAATAAAATTAATGACGGAAAGTCTCTGAACAGTGATTTTAAAGGATAATATTTGTACAAAATTAAATTTATTTAGCTTTTAGGTCACTGTTTAGACTGTATAACAGGCTTTTATCTGTGAAATTTGCTAAAATACGCCGTAATTCGCATAGTTGCGTTTAAATCTTGTGCAAACGTTTTTTTTATTTTGCTAAAGTTCAAAAAAATATGTTTCGCAGGTTTAATGAAAATCTGTAAAAAGTTATCCTTATTATAGGACTTATTACATGCTTGCTATGTGTGGGATATTAATAAACTGATTATAATAAAGTGATATTCCAGCAGTGTTATAACAAACTTCATTTCTGTTCTGTGTCAACATCGGAACAGTTATGGTAAGGTGCTGAGAAGTTGATAAATATTTTTTTAGTAGACGATCATGACCTGGTTCGTACAGGTATCCGCAAGATACTGGAGGAATGTACGGGAATTAATGTCGTAGGCGAAGCGTCAAGCGGTGAAGCAGCGGTTTCATGGTGCAGACAGCATCAGTGCGACATTATCTTTATGGATATGAATATGCCAGGCATCGACGGTATAGAGGCCACAAAACGTATCTTAAGATACAATCCGGGGGCCCGAATCATTATGCTTACCGTTCATACCGATGATCCGATTCCCAGTCAGGTGATGAAAGCAGGAGCATGGGGGTTCCTTACTAAAGGTGCTTCCGCTGAGGAAATGCTCAAAGCCATTCACGAAGTATTCTCAGGTCACAGATACCTGGAATCCAATATTGCTCAGATGATGGCACTCGTCAGATTTCCGGGGAACGGTAAGAAAGAGGTCGGTGATGACGGCAATCCTTTCGGAATACTTGCAGAACGTGAACTGCAGATTAGTACCATGATTTCTCAGGGAATGAAGGTCAGTGAAATCGCTGACAGACTTGCCATAAGCCCTAAGACCGTAAACAGCTACAGGTACAGGGTGTTCAAGAAGCTTGGTATCAACGGTGACGTTGAACTTACCAGACTTGCCTTAAGATACGGACTTGACGGACAGAAATAGTGTTCCGGTAAAAACGCGGCGCATTGTCCGGTCAGGTGCTGTTCTGCATGTATGCAGAGATGAAAACCGAAAGCGTGTTTTTAGTGCTTTCGGTTTTCATATTGTCTTTCTGAAAGTTTTTATCTCCGGTGTGATGATTTTATCCGGACATACATTCTCTGGCATTCTTATACATCTGATTTAACCGTGGCTCTGATAAAATTAAAGGAACTGAAAAACAGAGTGAAGCAAACGGTCGGATAAAGGAAGAACGGTAATTCCCGACACGCTTGTCAGCGTTAAACCTTTCTGTTTCTGTAACTTAAATAGATCTGAACGGCACCGTTTTTAAGATGAGCCAGATCCTGCTCAAGGTCCCTTATGGAGATAAGGATAGTGGTGCAGGATTCAAACTGACGAAGGCTCAGTTCAAGGTTGTTGTTAACGGTGTGCAGGTCGTTCAGATAATATTCGGCTCTGTTTTTATCCAGCCTCATCAGACTAAGCAGAATTCTCTTGGTAAGAATTCTGTTGAGTTCCAGAAGCTTTCTGATTCTTTCATCAAATACCAGTTCTCCGGGGAGATTTCTGATACCGGAAATCAGCACCATGTTGAGTATTCTCATTTTGTGAATGCGGTGCAGAAATCTGGAGAACGCCCTGAAAATAAAGACGTTGAAGAACAGGGCATAACGCCATATAGGAAGTTTTTCCTGATATACCCGGCTGCTGTTGAGGATTTCATTTACGCGAAGCTGCATTTTCATGCGGTCGGCATGATTGTGATCCTGCATGGAATAGATGCAGGTGCGGTATTCAAAATAGAATCTGGTGAGATAGTGCCTGTATGTTTTAAGCATGTCAGGTTTTTCGGAGGCGGGCATGAAAGCCGCGCTGACAGCCAGAGAAATAACGGCTCCGATAATCGTAAATATTACTCTTTCCGTTATCAGATAATCAGGAGTCAGCGCGGTATGCCGCATCAGTATGGCAAGAAGCATGATGGTTGCCGCGGTAATGCAGGAGACGAAGAGGTAATACAGTGAGGTGAAGGCCCGACTCCACAGGGTAAGTCCCGCAAAGATTACCAGAAATGTCATCAGACCGGCTTCGGTCGGAAAAAGAAGACACACGATACCTGCAACGATAACGCCGTAAATGCTGCCGCCTATGCGGTGTACTGTTCTTCTGAGAGCGGTAAGGGGCGTGTCTATGTAAAGACATACGCAGAATGTGGTGAGCGGAATCCAGAAGCTCTGATCCACGGGATATGCCCAGGCCGCGAGTTCCGCTGTCAGCATGGAGACGGCCATTACCTTAATCTGGGATTTAAGAATCCGGTTACTGTTTTTCTTCATGGTCGTACTCTCTGATTTTCAGGTCGGTAATGGCATCAATAACTTCGGCCGCATGTCTCTGCATCTCTCCGTTGCAGAACGGATCGGCGGGTCCTACGGCCATGCTGGTCTTGAAGTTTCTGATGCTGTCTACAGCTGTCGCGGTCTGTTTTTTACCTCTGGCGGACAGAAGTTCATAAAGGTGCGAAAATATTCTGTTCCTTAAGCTGTTGATGTGCGCCACGTGATTTTCATCGGTGTTGGATGTCGGCCAGTAGGTAATGAGCACTATACCGTTAAGAATGCTGATGTAGTTTCGGCGTCTTTCCGGATCATCAACGTGCCTGGTGATATTGTAGAGGGAACTCTGAAGCATAAGAAGTCTGTTTTTGGCTTTCTCACTCAGGTCAGAGAATGAATCATAATAACTGGATTTGCTCATCATACCCGTATAGAGCCGGAGATCATGATAGAAACAGTGATTTATCAGAATACACCAGTGGAATTTAAGAACGGGCACGGCAAGGACTGCGGAAATCACGCACAGTGATCCCAGTCCGGCGGCTATAGAAAAGTTGTACGGTGTAACCTCGTGATTCACGTCAAGCAGGCCCATACCGAAGTTCACGATGTTGAACACGCTCATGAACATGACTGTTCCGGATGCCTGCCTGTGTTTTGCCAGGGCATATACGGTGGCTGATGACAGAATTATGCAGGTGATAATCTGCGGAATGTACAGGTGATTGTGACCGTACCAGATGCTGAGTCCTATGGTACCTACAAGCAGCATCAGACTGACCATAATGTTGAAGAGTCTCCGCGGAAGAGTTTCTCCGGTCATGGATCTGAGTCCGTTGAGTGCCACAATGAGAATGTAGGCGCGGGCTTCACCGAGGTCTACCAGCTGCGTAAGAATCACGGCAAGAAACATGCTTACGGTTCCTCGGAACAGTTCAGCCGTGTAAACGCCTTCAAGATCATTGCGGATATAGTCGGTAATTCCTATCATGATTCCTCTCTGTACTGATTTCGCAGGTACATATTCCTATTCTATTTGAGGGCTGATCTAAATGCAAATGCTGTAATTCACGGAATTGCGCTGATGAATATTTTATTCGGATGAAAGCATTCATCCAGTGATGTTTTAGGAGAATACCGACACTTCCTGCCGTAAAATATACAATTGCACTGTTGTTTTTTATATAATAGCCACACGCGTTCGGTAAAACCGTACGAAATTATCTTTTGCATACATGTCTTTATGTATAAATCTGACTGTGTTTCTGGAGCTTATTTATGGCAAGATCTGCCTTTGTATCAAAATTCGGGGGACTGCTGGCGGTTGCCGGTTCCGCCGTCGGTCTGGGAAACATATGGCGTTTCCCGACACAGGTGGGACAGAACGGAGGTTCTGCTTTTCTGCTTGTTTATCTCGGCATTATTCTGATCTTCGGAATTCCGCTTCTGCTTACTGAATTTATAATAGGGCGCAGGGCAAAAGCCAATGTCGGTCTTGCCTACAGAAAGCTGGCACCGGGGTCACCGTGGGGATGGATCGGTACCGCATCTTCGCTGGTTGCCTATTTTATCTTTACCTATTACGTGATAATAGTAGCGTGGGTGCTTTTCTATTTCTGCGAAAGTGTTGCCGGGAATCTTACCCTTGAAGCATGCAACAACAGTTTCGAATCTCATTTCGGAAACTTCGTGACCAATCCCTGGAAGCCTCTGGTATTCACCGGCATAACCATGGGAATCATTCATTTCATTATCAGCGCCGGCGTTGAAAAGGGGATCGAAAGATCATCCAAGCTGCTGATGCCGGCTCTGTTTATTATCCTGCTGATCCTTGCAGGCGTTGCCGCAACCATGCCCGGAGCAGGTGAAGGCTATAAATTCCTTTTTGATTTTCAGCTCTCAAAGATTACCCCCGAGGTATGTCTATCCGCGCTGGGACAGTGCTTCTACTCAGTATCCATCGGCATGGGGCTGATAACATATGCCTCATATTTCAGACGGGAAGTAAATCTCGGCAGAACAGCTCTTCAGGTGGGGCTCATTGATACCTTTGTGGCAATTCTTGCCGGTCTTATTATTTTCCCTGCGGTATTCTCCGTGCCGGGACTCTCTCCTGCCGAAAGTACCGGTCTGGTATTCGTGTCACTTCCTTCAGTGTTTAATTCCGCATTCAGGGATAATTCAGTGCTTCTGTGGTTGGTTCCGACATTTTTCTACTGCATACTGTTTGTTGCAGCCGTAACCTCGGCAATGTTTCTGCATGAGGTTGCCACAGCCTTTGTTGCTGAAAAAACAGGATACTCCAGAAGACGTTCAGCCACGCTGGTATCAGTTTCCGCACTGGTAATCGCTTTCGTGTCATCACTTTCTCTGGGGCCCTGGGATTTTCTTAAGGTGTTCGGCATGAATCTGATTGATTTTCTTGACTACGCCACCTCAAAGCTTATTCTTCCTCTTACCGGTCTCGGTTCAGCTCTGTTCCTGGGATGGAGAATGAAGAAGGCAGACGTGGTTGACGAGGTTACCAGTTCAGGAATGTTTTCATTCAGATGGCAGGGGGTATTTCTGTTTATAATCAGATTCATTGTTCCTGCTCTGATTCTGCTGATCATGGTAAGTCAGCTGCTGATGACAAAATAAAATTTATTCCCCGGCTCTGATACTGTAAGTCCGTTATACCGCCCGGTATACGGACTTTTTTATTATCAGACCGGCGGCCGGGAACAGTATGATTTCATTGTCCTTAATCCGTGTCTGCGGTTGATGTCTCTTCGATATGCCCGCGTAAAGTTTCCGGCGCTGAACCGACCGTCTGACTTTTGATATTGATTTCTTCTGGATGACACGTAAATTTACGCTGTCCGATACGAAAACACGGTATGATTCAGGCGACGGGTATCAGCGGATACGTTTACAGGAGGATACTGCTTCACGGTTATTTAATGTTTTCCGGAGTTCATTCTGGCACGCATTGTGTTCAGGAATTTCTCTTTTATGTGGTTTTCGGTATTCTGTACGCTGTCCAGAAATACTGTAATGTCGTCAGATACTTTTCTGTTTAATTCATCAAGTTTGTTTTCAATCTTTTTTCTGTAGGATCTGGTAATCCATAAGCGTTGTATAATCAGCCACGGCAATCCGGACAAAAACATCAGAATGCTGGACAGATATTCTCTGAAACTGTTCTCCCATCCCGTGACAATGTTCGCGTAGCGGGAAACAATATCATCAATGATTTTACCATGAGTATCAATGTTCAGCCCGGTATACGCTCTGACTACCTGTCTGCTCATGTCATTAATCTGATCGTAAAAAGCGGAAAAATCATTATAATCTCTCTTAAGATTTGCCCGGTATACTTCAGAGGTGTGTTTAATGATGGCGTTCTTTAAATTCTCACCGTAAATCGTGAAGAAACCTGATTTACTGTCATAATATTCAAGAACTTCTTCTTTTGACTTTTTCAGGGTGTTCAGGTTCTGTTCCCTCGTTCTGGATATGAGTCTGGCTATCAGGTTATCACGCAGGTTGATACATATTTCGTTAAAAAGCTCCTCCCGGCCCTGCTGAACGGTAGTGGTCTGGTTACGCAGCTTCTGACTGACTGATTCTATTGGAATCAGACTGAACCCGGGGTAGAATTTATTCAGCGTTTCTCTGGCCGCGCTTTTTTCACGCTCACTGCACAACCCCCATTTGGTCATGGCGAAAATGATTTTTACACCGTTATTTACGAGTTCATCAAGTATGTGGGTTTTCTCATAATCATCAAGGCGGGAGCGTTTTGCATCATAGCAGTAGATTACGGTATGAAACCAGTCGGCGATATTGTCCGTATCGGTTCTTTCAAGCTCTGCCGTCAGGTCTCTCCGCCACTCATTAACCTTATCGGATTCCAGTCCCCATGAATCATAAACGGTAACCGTAAGGCTTCTGTACATGAAGGGGGCGTGTCTGTGAAAACCTCGTTCAGTCACGGGTTTTCCTGATTTGGCAATTGCAATGTTCTGTCCGTACAGGTAATTGACAAGACTGGATTTGCCTACGCCTGTTTTACCGAGTATCAGAATATTGGTATTATAGTTTTTCGTGGTCTGCCGGTTTTTTGAGCCGTGAACATTGGTTATGTCTGTATGCATTTTTATTTTCCTGCATTTTTGTCAGTCAGGGACAGGAGCCGGTGTCCGGCTGCGGATGCAGTATTCAGGCTGTCACCTTGAAGCGAAGCATGACAGGCTGAATTCCTGTTTCCAAGCTTCCACGGTTACAGATGAAACTGAACAGTCTCTGCCGATGAATCCGGGATGCTTTCTCAACAGCCGGCTGAACATAAAAATTCATGTTTAACCGGCTGTTGCCACATCTGAAAAAGGGCTCCCTGATTACTTATTACCGTAATTGTCTTTTTTGTACTGCTTTGCATATTCAAAAACGGCATTGGCAAACTGAGAATTGAATACTTCGTTGAGATCTATGTTTGAACCGTCGAGAACGTGACGGTGAATCTCCTTGCATGCCTTGCTGAGAGCATAACCGAGTCCGTATGTGATTGATGAGGAAACCCCGGCGTTAATTACTGCTCCGGCGAAACTTCCGAATCCGGGGAGCATCTTAATCAGATTACCGGCAATTGATTTGCCTATGGAAGGGAGGATGGTGTCGAGAGCCACGCATCCGGCCAGTTTTTCCAGCTGGTTAAGATTCCAGACCGTAAGAATTTTACTGATAAGTCCGATCTGTATAGGTGTAATTATGGCCGCATCGGAAAATGGAACTGGAGATACGCTCGCCGTGGCGGCTGCGGCAACTGCAATTTTTGTATAGTTAAGACACTGTTCAAATTTCTGATCAAAATTCTTGTTGCAGGAGATGATGAATGATTCCTTTCTTGATTCAGGCAGCTGTCTGAGAGTCCATTCATGAAGCTCCTTAATACCGGCCGGCACCGGAATGTTCAGGTAGTCAATGGAGCTTTCAAAGATATTCTCTCTGAAGTTTTCACCCAGTTCACTGATGCTTATCCTCTTCAGTGTTTCGCAGGTTTCCTCTGTTGCCACATCAATCTGAGTAAGAATCAGTGCTACGGGAATCTTTCTGTCCTGAAAGGCCCTGATTACCTTGAAATCAGCATCCGTAATACGTTCGGACGGTGCACTTACACAATACCAGACAACATCAACCGGATGGCCTGCATCGTGCTGAGAGTCGAGAAAACCGGTGATTATGCCGTAGTAGTTCTGAGAACTGTCCTGACCGCCGTCGCCGAAGTCGGCGCCGGTTTCATATCCTTCGGAATCGAAAACGGTAACCGGAATATCAGGATCGGTGATTTTATTTATGCCTCTGGTTACCGGAGTTCCGCAGCCGACTTTACAGATCTCTCTGCCGAAAACAAGATTGCAGAGGGTACTTTTACCGCAGCCGGTAGGGCCGGCAAGCAGAATGTTTGGTTTATCCAGATTTTTCATGAAACTGTTCATTTCCTGAGCCAGATTGCTTTCAATCTGAGTCGTGTCGAGTTTATCAGCTAAGCTCATATGCGTACCTCTCTTATGCCTTTCTTGACTGTACGGAGTATGAAGTGAATACTTCATTTCATGATGAATATGCACGGGATGTCCGGAAACAGACAGGACAGTCTAAAAATCATAGCCACCTTGTACTATCAATTCTATTGATTATTACTATGAATTAATAATACTTTCGGACTGGAGAAAAAAATTTTGTTGCTGAGCTCTCATTTGTATGGTCCTTAATGAGAGCTGACGTGATGGATTGCAGTAAAACGGGGACCTTAACACAATTAAAACATCATCTGTATTTCCCGAAATGAAATTCTGACTGCGCTGTTAAGTCATTTCTGCTGTCCTTATTAATGGATTATTCATCGTCCATTACAGGTTGGGAATTATCGCCAAATAACTGTAATTCATGCCTTGAGCAGTAATTCACCTCCATAATTACTTCATTATCATCAGAAGTGCCTGGAAATAAAAGGTCCATAATCATTTTTATCTGAAACTGATCCAGAGTTATCTTAAAATCTTCATGTCTTTTCTGACCTGCGGATGAGAAATGAATATTGAACAGATATTTATCATCGCTTCTCCTTCTGACAACCTTCCTTACGATATGCCATCCGGTTCTTTGTATTTCTTTTCGCAGAACGGTATAAAAACTTCTGCCATCGAATGCATGAAGATATTTATCACCTATAATCACACAGCTGTAGCCTGAAATAAAAGCTTTTCCGTTTGAATATGACAGCCTGATGTCGTTGGCTCGGTTTCTGTATTCAGGATGCTCTGCCAGCCATTTCGGGAAAATGCTTCGGGAAAAAAGAAATACAGTGGTCAGATAGAGAAATTCACACGATACTCCTGTCGCAAGCAGGATTAGGAATATACTGATTGTACTCATTCCGGACGGTGCAAAGTATATAATTCCAAACCACAGAAGTAATGACAGAAAAGGAATCAGGTATAAAAACGCAAGATAGTCAATTGCCAGTCGTTTCAGTATGAAACGGTAACTCAGATCCATTGTCATGGACTGCAGAAATATTCTGCGAACCTGATGACGCTTCCTGAATTCTCCGTATTTTCTCTGCCAGACGTCTCTTGTGAAGTAAGTTCCGTTCCTTAACATTTTTTCAGGATCATCTGTCTCTGGTAAATTCAATTCACAATCATAAATAGAGGTAAAAGGAAGACATGCCATAGATACAAAAGCGCAGCCCCAGAAAATAATATGCTCAGTTTCTCTACTCAGATTAAGCATGTTCCTTAAGGATAATGCCGTTATCATTATGCAGAAACTGATTTCGATAATACCTGCGCAAATATAAAACTTTTTCCGGGGGCAGCTTTAGATTTCTTTTTTAATTTTCTATTCTTGGTGCTGTACATAAGTTTTCATGCCGTATTATGTTTATGCCGGATAAACCGCATTTATTATTATTTCTGAATTATGCATGTCTGTCAAAATCCGTTATTTCATTATGCGACCTCTTTTTTTCAATGGATGTTCAGGACTGTATTCATCCTGTCGGCAATAAAGCCTGATCGTTCTGTACTAAATCCCTCTCTTATGCTATAACACTGTTATATGTGGTTCAGTCATTAGGTCAGAGGTCTCTGAAATATTCTTTTTCAGCTGCCGTATGACATGTTTTTTATTCCGGATGATTATCTGTAAATGAGTTTTGACAGTGAGGCCTTTCTGGCCACGGTTCCCCATTCAAGCGGGGTCTACCGCATGTTTAACAGTGATAACGTAATTATTTATATCGGTAAGGCGAAAGATCTCCGTAAACGTCTGGGGCAGTATTTCATGAAGGATCTGCCGAACGCCAAGACCGAAAGACTTGTATCACTGATTGATCACATTGAATTCACGGTGACATTTTCCGAAACCGAGGCGCTCATTCTGGAGTGTAATCTCATCAAGCAGTATCAGCCGAAATACAATATTCTGCTCAAGGATGACAAATCATACCCGTTCATACTTCTCACATCGGAAAAGCATCCCCGGCTTACCGCGCACCGCGGAGCCAGAAAGGAGAAGGGCACCTATTTCGGTCCCTATCCGGGTTCCGGAGCCGTTCGTGAATCCCTGCGGCTTCTTCAGAAGATTTTTCCCGTAAGACAGTGCAGCAACACCGTCTATAAAAACCGTCGCCGTCCGTGTCTCATGTATCAGATGGGAAGATGCATGGCTCCGTGTATTCAGGAAATCTGCGACAACGCTGAATACGCAAGACAGGTGCATATGTGCAGCCTTTTTCTTCAGGGCAGGAATCAGCAGCTTTTAAATGATCTGGTAGCGGAAATGGACAGGGCTTCGGAAAGTCTTGATTTTGAAAAGGCCATCAAATTCCGCGACCAGCTTACCAGTCTCAGAAAGGTACAGGAACAGCAGACGGTAAGCGGAGACATTACCACTGATCTTGACATTCTCGGCTGTGCCATAGAAGACGGACTTGCCTGTGTTCACGTGCTTTTCATCAGAACGGGCAAGATACTCGGAACCAGGAGTTACTTTCCCAAGCTTCCGGCTGACAATTCATACGAATACCTTATTGAATCCTTCATCGGTCAGTTCTATCTCATACCAAGACAGGACAGAACGCTTCCTGATGAGATCATAGCGGCGCATGCTCCTGAAAATCTGTCTGAAATCGAGGAAGCGTTAAACGCCGTTCCCGAAGGCAGAATCAGATTCACGACCTCTGTACGCGGCGAAAGAGCTGGATATCTGCGTCTTGCGGAAGCAAATGCCCATGCCTCGCTTAAGGCCAGACTTGCCCATGAGAACACCATGGCCGAACGAATTGAAGGCTTTGAGGAACTTTTCGGGCTGAGCGGCGTTGAACGCATGGAATGCTTCGATATATCCCATACCATGGGAGAACTGACAGTGGCCTCATGTGTGGTGTTTGACAGGGACGGACCGAATACAAAGGAATACCGCCGTTTCAACATTGACGGTATTACTCCCGGAGATGACTTTGCAGCCATGCATCAGGCTCTGACCCGAAGATTCAGGGGAATTTCCGCAGACGGAAAGGTTCCGGATGTCCTGTTCATCGACGGCGGACTGGGCCAGCTCCATGAGGCGGAAAAGATAATCAGCGAGCTTTTTAAAGACGTGACGGACGTTATGCCTCCTTTTCTTATAGGCGTAGCCAAGGGAGAAGGGCGAAAGGCTGGGCTCGAAACGCTTATTACAGGATACAGCCATGAGGAATACAATCTTACACTTGATAATCCCGCTCTTCAGCTGGTGCTGCATATCCGCGACGAATCACACCGTTTTGCCATAACGGGACACAGACACCGCCGTGAAAAGAGCAGGGTCACGTCACGTCTTCAGGACATTCCGGGAATAGGTGCTGTCAGAAGACAGGCCCTCCTCAAGCACATGGGAGGCATGCAGGAGCTTGTCCGTGCCAGTGCCGATGAAATCAGCAAGGTTCCCGGCATCAGCAGAAAACTTGCCGAGGAGATTTATTCCTGGCTGCACGGATAGCCTGGATGTAAAGGTGTTTAAATAATCAGAATCCTGTGTACTAAAATTCCGTATTGTGCTATAAATAACCTAAGGATCCTTCTGAAAATTCGAACTGAGCGGAAAGTGTCAGTTATTATTTATCAGACTCAATTGTCAACCCATCGGAGTTTTTTCATGAATCAGGAAATTGTCCGTAAATCAAGAAAGCAGAAGGCGGCTTTTCGGGATAAATCCGTAAATCCCAACGAGGCTCCTGAACTCATGAACAAAACCGCCAGAGAAATACGCAGACTCAGGGCGGAAGGTGTTGACGTCAAAAGCACTTCACGCAGAATTCACGGATGCAGCCGCTGCAGAGTGTGTACGGGGGCCTGTCCTACCTGAACGGGACTTTTCGATTCCTTTAAGCACGCATTCATTTATTAACTCAACTTTCCCACATGATTTTGAGTGAAAAAACATAGCGCAACCTTAATCCATGCGGTTTAGGTGTTTTTTAAAAACATGTATTGATTTTTATGACAATTTTGGAGTTTTTTTGGTGGCGAATTCTTCGTACAGACCTAATACGAAATCCTGAATATAAGCAATCTGTTCGGTAAACCAGCTGCTGAGCATTTTGAAAGCCAGTACCATTGCCTTTTCGTAACAGCTTTTTTTCAGATACTTTCTGTCACGCAGAGCCTGTACATAGCCCATGAAGGTATTCATCA
>NZ_FOXF01000055.1 GCF_900115655.1 Ruminobacter amylophilus
AACTTTGTCGAGGAATAAAATATTGTAAGCTTTTCCATTGAATGTTATACCTTCATCAAACTGTTTTATTTTGTATTTTTTTAATGAAGGAATACCGATTCAGATCACTGTAGGTTAAATTTTTATTAGTGGACTGCATATAAAAAGCCCCGCCAGAGTGGAGTGCCCCCCATAAGTTGAACAAATAAAACTTATGCTTATTCTAAGGCTGAATTTCTTACTTCACAAGGAGTTCGGCCTTTTAATTTTTTCTGTATTCTATCATTGTTGTAATAATGGATATATTTCTCCATCGCATCTTTAAGTTCGTCTAGAGTGTTAAACTCATATTCATGTCCATAAAACATCTCGTTTTTCATCTTTCCAAAGAAATTTTCCATAATGCTATTGTCATAGCAGTTACCCTTGCGAGACATCGACTGAATGATACCTCTTTCTCTGAGCATGGAATGATACTCGAACATTTGGTACTGCCATCCTTGGTCAGAATGAAAGATAAGCCCTTCAAGTTTTTGATGTTTTTGAAACGCTTTTTTCAACATATCCGTTGTTTGAATGAAATTCGGTGATTTTGAAATATTGAAAGATACGATTTCTGCATTGTGCATATCCAAAATCGGGGACAGATAAAGCTTTCCCGCTGCGATGTGAAATTCAGATACATCGGTGGTCCATTTCTGATTTACGTCTGTAGTAGCAAAATTCCTTGTGTAATATGTTTTATGTTTTTCTGTGTCGATAACCTTGTTAAGAAGCAGATTTTTAACGGTACCATTGAAATCGCCTTTGTATGACTTATACTTTGCTCTGGGAGTAATACCCCTAAGCTCATATTTTTGCATCAAGCGTTGAACCTTCTTATGATTTACATTGTAACCTCGGCGAACCAATTCTAGGCTGATACGACGATAGCCGTAGCGCTTCTTATGTTCAGCATATATTGATTTGATCTTTTCTATAAGCTCTTGATTCTTTTCGTCTTTGTCGATTTTATTTATCGTATAGTAGTAATCAGAACGAGTCATATGCGGGATATCAGGTATACCGTTGATGGTTGCTAATATAAAACGTAAAGAGCATTTCAATTCTTGCCTTAACTCAGTGATAGCCTGTGCTACCTCTTCTGCTCTCGCTTTTCCCTTTCCGAAATTAAGGCGTCTAATTTTTTTAAGTATTCGTTCTCTATCAAAAGTTTCATATTCTGCTTCTGAAGCTCCTGTATCCGCTTCAGTAATTCTGCTTCTGATTCTGTCTTCGGCTGATTCTTTTTGGCCATAACGTCCTCGCTTTTTTTCGATGACATTATAACCGTTTTCTATGTAAGACTTAATCCATAATGACAATGTACCTTTGCTCGGAATCGCCAGAGACAACGAAACTTGTTTTATACTTTCATGTTGTATCAAAACTCTCCGGATTGCTTCTTCCTTAAATTCTGCTGAATACTCCCTATTTTTCTTTTTCTGAACTACAGATATTCCATGAATATCAATTAGCTTTACTATGTAGGTCACTGAGGTTCTGTCGCATTTAAATAGTGTTGCAAGTCTTATTGAACTGTAATGATCTTCTTTCCAAAGTCGATACATCTCGACTTTATCTTCGTACGTAAGCTTCATAAATATAACCCCCGAAGTTTTGTTCAACTTTCGGGGGGCACTCTAGAGGCGGGGCTTGAACTAAACTTTTATAAGTTTATACTCTAACCAATCAAATTAGCAGAGGTTTTCCTTGATGCAGGTAGAAACGGTCTTGGTGTTATTTCTCTTCCAATCGATGATGCCGTTATCTGCAGCGCCAAAGAAAGGTTCGATCTGGATTACAGCGCCATTTAAACCATTACCCTTGATAGCTGTAGCCGTAATTACACCATCTTTGTCTACATCGATCTGAGCAACATACTTGGTCTTGTAGTTAGTATTAGTGTCGATCTTCCATCCGTTACCATTCTGGCCATTAGCACAACCTGTTTCACTATCTACTTCAACTGCTTTAGAGGCCGCGAATTTTGCACCTAAATCGAAAATACAGATTTCAACCTGCTTCTGAACACCGGCAACTGCAGTGGTAACTTCAGTGAAACGTGCACGAGCCATGTAACGGGCATATGCAGGAAGAGCGATTGCAGCTAAGATACCGATGATGGCGATAACGATCATTAATTCGATGAGGGTAAAACCTTTAGTCTTTTTCATGATAATTTCCTTTTATCTGAAAAATTACAATAAAAAATTCCTTTAAATTATTAAAGGAATTTTCAAAAAGTTAATGCGAATTTAATAATGATTTATGAACTGAAATTCAGGATTAGTTATCCTTTGTTTTTATCAAATCATGAACATAGGTAATCCATTCCTTCATAAGTTTTTTTCTCTTATTGTACAGATACGAACTCAGATCTCTGTTATAGAGTTCCTGTACACGATTCCATGTTTTATGAGTAAGAACACACTCGGAAGTTAGACTGTCTTTATTGTTGCGGGAGGCCCATGTGCTGAAAATAGCTCTTATACCATGAGCAGTCTGAATTCCCCGTAGTTCTGTCTTGATTAAGTAACATTCTAATGTTGATGTATGCAGTTTTCCTTTATTTCTATTGGTAAAAATATAATCATCAGGATTTCCTGGACATGAAGCAATTATCTCTACGAGTAACTCCTCGAGAATCGGACACATAGGAATATCAAAGCCAGCTTTCTTTATTGTTTTTGTTTTGGCTATATGAAGGTTGTGTCTTTTAAAATTAATATCTTTTACCTTTATGGATAAAATCTCGCTTTGTCTTAGACATAAGTAAAAAGAAAGAAGGAGCAGGTTATTGACCTGCTTATTCTTAGGATGTCTTGCAGAAAAAACTCTGAAAATATATTGAATATTTTTACCTATATTCTTATTTACCATTGCCCTCTGAGGAATTTCGTACTCATCTTTCTTTTTCATGTTGACTATTTTGGCCAGGTTTCGAATATTTTTGAAACTAACATCTTCATGGGCAAGAGTTGCATAGTTCATTATCATTATAAGTAAGGAAATTGCAGCTGAAGCAGTTGAATTCATCCCCTTATTTAAAATTGGCATAATTATGATGTGGCCGAGTCTGCTCATTGTCATAGCATCAACAGAATTAAAAGAATCATAATGCGGTGCAATATGGTTCCTGATTAAACGACCGTAAGTCTTCTGAGTAGATTCACTGTTGTGAGAGCGACTAATTAAAAATTCCTCACATAAAATTCTGAGAGAAGGATTGGAATTACTGACTTTATGACTAATTGTACTCAGCCCCTCTGTCATATTTTCGTTACCTATTTTTCTTAACATAGTCAATTTTCCTTGGTTGACATATATAATAATTAAACATAACCTGATTTCTATTTAGATTTTAATAAACAATTCTTTGAGTAATATGGGTTTACTTTTTTATTAAACAAAAATAAAAATCATATTATTATATGTAAAATATATGCGTTGAGATGAGTTATTAATCCTTAAAGAATTACCATAAACTTATGATTTTAAGTTTTAGGAAAACTGATATGATACATAATATAAAAAGACGAGAACAAACCTGTTCTCGCCTTTCAACAGAAAAATCAGATACGCTTAGGTATTACTTGGCTTCCTTATTTTCAGGAGAAACAATATCAAGTAATTCAACGTCAAAAATTAGAACAGCATTATTTGGAATAGCAGGAGATGGGCTGTGATCACCATAAGCAAGGTTAGCTGGAATATACAGTGTTGCCTTAGTACCTACAGGGAATAACTGGAAGGCTTCAATCCATCCCTTAACAACCTGACTTAACTTAAATTCTACAGGCTGCTTTGATTCATCAAATACGTTACCGTCAATGGTGGTACCGCGGTAGGTTACTCTAATGGTATCGTTAACTGTTGGGGTTGCACCTGTACCCTTGGTAATAATCTTGTACTGTAAGCCAGAGTCAGTTACAACTACACCTTCGTTAGCCTTATTCTTTTCAAGGAACTCCTGACCTGCCTTAAGATTCTTTTCATCTTCAGCAACACGCTTTTCTTCTGCCTTCTTTCTTATAATCTGGTCAAATTCCTGCATGGTTGCCTGCATGTCTTCTTCAGACAAGGCTGGTTCCTTACCATTTATAGCTTCATTGAATGACTTGGCGATAAGGTTTTTATCAATGGAAACACTGAATTCCTTATTAAGATCGTCAAGTCCTTTAGCAATGTTCTGACCATAAAAATACCCCATGGAAACTGCAACCTTGTCATTAAAGGTTAAATCTGAGGCTTCTTTCTTGGCCGGAGCGGTCTTTTCCGCTGTGTTGTTTGCGGTAGCGGTATCAGCAGTCTGTGCCTTTGAATCGTCTAAATCACATGCACTAACTGATAATGCAACAAGAGATGCTAAAATTGATAATGATAACTTTTTCATATTTATAATAGTCCTATATGGTAAATTAATTTCATCAGTTAAACACTGGTACGGATTATCTAAACTTAAAAAAGCATTTAACCAATGACAAATTTTTGTTATTTCATAAAATTTGCTAAAATGTATTGTACTTCATTTTAGTGTATCTTCAAATTTTTAATTAAATATAATCCAAATATGTTAATTAAACCTGATTTAGTTGAAAGTCTCGAATCCAAAATTGCTTACCTTGAATATAACCTGGAAAATATCAGTAACGAAGTTTATGAATTGAGACAGATAATAGAAAAACAGAAAGTTCAGATTAATTTCCTGGCAAACAAATTAAAGGCTGTTGAAGTCACCAACGTTGCATCAAGAAGCGAAGAAACGCCTCCGCCTCATTATTAGCATACTGGAAACAGGTAACTAAAAGTGACTGAAAGAGTTTCTGTCGATATGACGTGATACAGCTTTTCCGTTTTCTGTAAAAGTTACTCTGTTTCCTTTGGATATTCTGTTATCTGACAACTCTTTGATGGTGCCGACCCTGTATATTTTCGGGGCTTTGCCGGATTTGTAGTCGTCTTGCCATAAAAGATAGTCTTTCTCAGAAAGAGTAAAACAGATTTCGTAGTCGTCTCCTCCGTTCAGAGCATAATTCAACTGTTCGTCTGCAGGCAGATTATGAAGAGCTTCGGATATTGGAATATCTTTAATATCAATTTCTGCTGATTTTTCTGAACTGTCCAGAATATGTTTCAGGTCACCAAGAAAACCGTCAGAAATATCTAAAGCTGAATTTACGCGATATTTGTGCATGAAAGGAACGAGATCCATTCTCGGATTAGGATAGTCCAGAAGATTAAAAGCTTTTGCCGAATCAGGATTGCCATGTATTTTTGATTTATCGTATCTTAATGCCACACCGTAAGCAGCTCCTCCCAGAGCACCGCTAACGCAGATTACATCATTATCTCTTGCCCCGGATCTCCTAATCGCTTCATTGCATGGAGTTTTTCCCATAACTGTTATGGTTACGGATAACGGACCTCTGGTTGTATCTCCACCGACCAGAGAAATTCTGAATCTGTCAGCAATGGTAAACAATCCTCGTGAGAATTCAGCAATAAAGTCTTCGTTACTGTCAGGAAGTGTTAATGCAAGAGTAAAAGCTACCGGCTCCGCTCCCATTGCCGCAAGATCCGAGAGATTAACAGCCAGTGATTTGAAACCTATTGCAAAAGGATTGGTATCTTTAAAAAAATGAGTTCCTTCCAGAAAAGTATCCGTGGAAACAGCCAGAACATCACCATGCGGGATGTTTATAAGGGCACAGTCATCTCCTATCCCCAGCTGTACACAATTCTGCTCGAGGTTAACTTCATTGGAGTGAAGCGTAAAATATTTTCTGATTAATTCAAATTCACCCATTCTGAACTCTTTATAACGTATAAAACTGAAGAAGTTGTTTATTGGTAAAAATAAAGAATCTATAACTCGGATTATAGATTCTTTATTAACACATTAATAACAGCATTCAGTTACAGTTGTCTTCGAAATTACTGCTTTTCAGTTTCCTGAAGCTGCATGTTCTTAACAACCTTGTCAAGCACACCGTTAACAAACTTGTGGCTGTCCTGAGCAGCAAAATCCTTTGCTAAAAGAATTGCTTCATTGATGATTACACGATACGGAACATCCTTGCTCTGGAACAGAAGTTCGTATGTGGCAAGACGCAGAATTGACTTGTCAACCATATCCAAATCTTCAATACTTCTTGAATTAAGATAAGGTTTGTATGTCTTGTCAATTTCATCAACGTGAGTAATAGTACCAACAATCAACTGATGCAAGTATTCTTTATCAGTTTTGTCGTCAACAGGTTGATCTTCGAGAAACTGTTCTTCAATTACTGAAGCCAATTCCTTGGTGATTTCCCACTGGTAAAGGGCCTGCATGGCAAAATGTCTGGCTCTGTGTCTCTGACCTGGATTCACAATAAAATCTCCGCTAACATTAAATCTGTTTTAAAACATTAATCATTTCAAGAGCGGCTGAAGCAGCTTCAGCACCTTTATTACCAGCCTTAGATCCAGCACGCTGTACAGCCTGTTCAATATTTTCAGTTGTAAGAATACCGAATGCTACAGGGATTTCCTGCTCAAGCATAACCTGAGTCAGTCCCTTAGAACTTTCATTGGCCACAACTTCGAAATGATAGGTATCACCTCTGATTACGCAACCTAAAGCTAAAATGGCATCATATTTTTGGGTTTTGGCAGCTTTCTTTACTGCTAAAGGAATCTCTACGGCACCAGGAACTCTGATAATTGTTACGTTATCATCTTTTACCTGACCTATACGGCTTAAAACATCAAGAGCACCAGATACTAAATGCTCGTTTATAAAGCTGTTAAAGCGTGATACAACAATTGCAATTCTGGCATCTGCTGCAACTAAGTTTCCTTGGATTTCCTGCATGTTCTATAACCTCATCAAAACACAAATTACGTTTTTCACTTACTCCTGAAAAACATAAGTCTATTCTACCATAAAAGACAGATTTTATTACTATGTTACATGCCTTCTGTCTGTAACAAATATTGAGAATGAAAAACGTAACCTCATTTGTATCATGTTCTTGCGGTTAGATACTTACTTCTCGACCATTAATTCTGTACAGCCCTTCATGTACATAGCTTAAAGTAAGCTTCATTCCTTCAGCAAAATGGCTTCCTTCATCATTCCACAGACCGTCCTTAACGTAAATATTCACAGCTTTACCTATACAGACACCTGTTTTTTCAAAAACTTCTTTTTCGGTTAATTCACATTCTATGTACGCCAGCGCATCAGGAAGTACCTGTAAATTCAGTACAGGTGAAGAATCAGGCTTAACTCCAGCCCAAACAAATTTATCACCAACGTCGCGACCATGAACAGAACCGACCTTGTTAATTATCTCAATGTCCTTTTCTGAAGGAATAGAGATTACGAATTTACCGTTGGCCAGAATATTTGCGGTGGTGGTATGACCGCGATCAAGCACAACCAGAACCTGATCGGCATCAAAAGGGCAATTCCACGCAGCCGTCATGACATCATGAATTCCGTCTGAAGATACAGATGAAATATTGATAATCTGTCCCCCGCACAGCAGGCGGTTAGCAGCTCTGACATTTATTTTCTTATACATGTTCACCAGTTCCTTTGGTTATTGTTGATTTAATAGGTTACATAAACCCGTTTTCCATTAAAAATGAAGCTGTCATGGTACTTTTCTTCTTGTTGTCATGCCCATGATTCAACAGACGTTCCAGATACCTTGCAAGTACATCAACTTCAATATTGACCTTATCACCTACATTCCACATGGTAGCATTGGTTATATCATGAGTGTGTGGGATAAGAGTAAGTCTGAATGCATCACCTTTAACCTCATTAACGGTAAGACTTATTCCATTAATGGTTATAGATCCTTTTATTGCTATGTATCTGGATATATCCTCCGGGGCATTTATCCAGATATCCACAGCATTATCGGTTCTGGACATGCTGCTAATGGTACCCACGCCATCAACATGCCCCTGAACTATATGCCCACCCATATGCGTGGTTGGAGTAAGTGCTTTTTCTAAATTTAGTGTGGCACCAGGATTTAGATATTTAAAAATTGTGCATTCAATGGTCTCATGTGAAACATCAGCAACAAAGCTGTTTTTTCCTAGCTTAACCACTGTCAGGCATACACCGTTACAGGCAACAGAATCGCCTATAGCCACATCAGAAAAATCAAGATCCTTTGATTCTATGGATATTTCAGCGCCTTTCCCGTTGAATGAAATGGAAGTTATTGTTCCTAGTGCTTGAACTATACCGGTAAACATTACAGCCTATTCCTTAATAATATACTCTAATTTAATATCATTACCAATTTGTGTGCATTTTGCAAGCTTCAATGAATTAATTTCATCCATAGACTCATAACCTTCCAGTTTACAAAATGAAATCGCATCATCCCCAAGTAATTTGGGTGCTATATATAAAATAAGACTGTTTATTAAATTATGGGAAAGCATAAATTTGCAGAATTTTGGACCTGATTCAATAAGTACATTGCGAATTTTTATTGAATGCAGATACTTCAGAACCTGCTCTATATCAAGATCATCAGAATTATTTACGGCAGGCACATACAGAACATTGATTTTTTCTGTAAGTTTTTTCTCTGAAACATCCCGATTGTCCGACGGATACACCAGAAGAACATCACCTGATGAACTGAATATTTTTTCTTTTAAAGTTAAAACCTTACGTTTATCAACTATCACCTTTAATGGTCTGACAACATATTCTTCCGGTACGGATAACTTAACTGTTTTCGGAAACTCATCAGTTCTTACGTTCATCGACGGGTCATCTGCAATAACGGTGGCTGCTGTTGTAAGAATTGCCTGATGCTGTGCTCGGAGTGTCTGAACATCTGCGCGGGATTCCGCAGAGGTAATCCATTTACTGGCTCCGTTTTTTAAAGCAATTCTACCATCCAGACTAATCCCCATTTTCTGTGTTACATAGGGAATTTCATGTTCCATGGCATAAAGAAAAGGAACATTAATCCGGCGGGCCTGATGTTCACAGATGCCTACAATGACTTCAATTCCGGCATCTCTGAGAATGTCAAATCCTTTACCGCTTACCAAAGGATTCGGATCCGTCATTGCACACACTACTCTTTTAACTCCTGCTTTTACAAGAGCAACTGCACACGGCGGTGTCAGACCAAAATGAGAACAAGGTTCTAATGTAACATACGCTGTTGAACCACTGGTATCATTTCCCTTATTACGTGCATCTGCCAAAGCATTAACTTCAGCGTGTCCGGTACCAGCCTTTTTATGGAAACCGGAGCCTATAATTATTCCGTTTTTGGTAAGTATGCATCCCACACATGGATTTGGCAGAGTGGAATATTTTCCCTTTTCAGCCAGGGCAAGAGCCTGTAACATGAAAGATTGATCTGTTTCTTGCTGTAAATTTGAGATTGTCATATTAAACTCGGTACTCAGGATTAGTTATCGGATTAATTTCTGAAAAGGATACAGAATATATCTACATCTGTTTTTCCAGTTTGGATATTTCTTTGCTGAAATCCTTAAGATTTTTAAAACTCAGGTAAACTGAAGCAAAACGAATATATGCCACAGGATCCAGGTTCTCCAGCTCTTCCATGACCATTTTACCTATAAGGTTTGATGGGATTTCCTTTAATTTGCTGGACCTCAGTTTAGTTTTAATTCGATTTATGGCATTATCAACCTGTTCAGTTCCAATTGAACGTTTTTCCAGAGCTCGCAACATACCAGCACGGATCTTTTCCTCATTAAAAGGTTGTTTTATTCCATTGCTTTTGATTATTGTCGGCATTGTTATTTCAGGCTGCTCAAATGTGGTAAAACGTTCGTTGCACGAAAGACACTGCCTGCGTCTTCTTACCTGAAATCCTTCAGAAGACACTCGCGTATCAATTACTTTTGTATCTTCAGCATCACAAAATGGACAACGCATAAACTCCCCCTCGATTAAACTTTTTATTATTATATAAAAAAAGTCCTAAAGAAAAATCTTTAGGACTTATATATTCATAAAAATACGTTTAATCAGCTACAGTATTAGTGCTTCTTAACGTAAGTAACAGGAGCTTCACCAGTTACATCAAGGTAGAAGTCATATTCGCCATCTGCATCAGGAGTTACCTTAACTTCTTCGAATACAGACTTTGGATTAAGAGCTACAGGTTCACCACCCATTTCGAATACACCAGGCTGGTCTCTGTAACCAAAGTTAGTACCAGCACTCCAACCAGAGTCAGCAAACTTAAACTTATATGGAGCCCAGTCAACCTTTAATTCAGCGGTAGCAACGTAAACACCGTCAGAAACCTTCTTTACGAGGTACTGAGGCTGTGCGTTCCAGTCGTTCATTTCGCCACGAAGATAAATAGGAGCGCCGAATACATCAGCACCACCTTCAGCTCCTGCTGAAGCGCCGTCACTAGCACAACCTGTTAAAGCAAAAGAGCCAGCTGCAATAGCTGCTAATAATAATTTCTTGTACATGTCAATTCCTTTGATAATGTTGAGGTTATATATGATTTTATAATTTTACGGCAAAAATTATAGTGTTATAAATCACAAAAAACAAAACCCAAAAGTTAAAAAAACATTAACTTTTGGGTGATAGCTTTATTACTCGCCGTCAAGCTTTCTCTCGAGATAATGAATGTCGAAACATCCTTTGTTGTAGGTGGCATCATCCATCAAATCAAGAAGAAGGGGAACATTGGTTTTAATACCATCAATTACCAGTTCATGCAGAGCCTGCTTCATTCTTGCAATGGCTGATGAACGGTCATCATTGTAGGCTATGAGCTTGCCAATCATAGAATCATAGTATGGTGGAACCACGTAGTTCTCATAAATGTGAGAGTCCCAGCGAATTCCAGGACCACCAGGAGTATGCAATCTGACAATCTTTCCTGGAGAAGGAATAAATGTACTAGGATCTTCAGCATTGATACGGCACTCGATTGCATGGCCCTTGAGACTGATATCCTTCTGTGAGAATGAAAGCTTCTCACCGGCAGCAATCTTTATCTGTTCCTTCACGATATCAACACCGGTTACAAGTTCTGATATAGGATGTTCAACCTGCACACGGGTATTCATTTCCATAAAGAAAAACTGTCCGTTTTCATATAAGAATTCGAAGGTGCCTGCACCGCGGTATCCGATTTCATTACATGCCTTGGCACATCTTGAGCCGATGTCATCACGCTGTTTCTGGGTGATTTCAGGAGCAGGAGCTTCTTCGATAACCTTCTGGTTTCTTCTCTGTACGGAGCAGTCACGTTCACCAAGGTATACGGAATTTCCCTGACCGTCTGAAAGTAACTGGAACTCAACGTGTCTTGGGTTTTCGAGGAATTTTTCCATGAAAACATTAGGATTGTTGAAGAATGAATCAGCTTCTCTCTGGGTTAAAGCAATAGTGTCCGCAAGATCTTCTTCCTTGTATACAACGCGCATACCACGGCCGCCACCACCGCCTGCAGCCTTGATGATGACAGGATAACCAATCTTCTTTGCCAAAGCCTTGTTTTCTTCAATATCATCAGTAAGAACACCAGTCCCCGGAACACAAGGAACACCGGATGCTTCCATGGCCTCAATTGCAGATACCTTGTCTCCCATAAGTCTTATGGTATCTGACTTCGGACCGATAAAAATAAAACCGGAACGTTCTACAATTTCTGCAAATTCAGCATTTTCAGAAAGAAAACCATAGCCAGGATGAATTGCATTAGCACCTGTTACTTCCGCTGCAGCAATAAGAGAAGGAATATTCAGATATGATTCCTTTGCCGCTGCAGGTCCGATGCAGATTGCCTCATCAGCGAGTTTTACATGTTTCAAATCGCGGTCAGCAGTTGAATAAACAGCAACAGTCTTGATGCCAAGCTCCTTACAGGCACGCAGGATACGCAAGGCAATTTCACCGCGGTTTGCAATCAAAACCTTTTCAATTTTTGCCATATCACGCCCCTGCTGTTATTCGATAATGAATAAAGGCTGGTCAAATTCAACAGTTTCGCCGTCTGCAACAAGAATCTTCTTGATAACACCAGTCTTGTCAGCTGCAATCTGATTCATGGTCTTCATGGCTTCAATGATGCAAACAGTTGCACCTTCCTTAACAGAAGCACCTTCTTCAACGAAATTAGATGCATCAGGACTTGGTCTGCGATAGAAAGTACCAACCATTGGTGATTTCATTACATGACCAGAAATGGTATCAGCACTGTCATCAGCTTCGGCAGCAGCCGGAGCTGCCACAGGGGCAGGAACAGCAGCAGGAGCTACATAAGCGGCCGGCTGTGCTACAGGAACCGGTACGGAAACAGTATTGCTGGTACGGGTAATCTTAATCTGTTCTTCACCTTCCTTTAATTCAAGTTCAGCAATGTCAGATTCAGAAACGATCTTGATCAATCTGGAAATTTTGTTGATATCTATTTGCATATTAATTACTTCTCTATTGTTATCCGTTAATTCTTTAAAATTTTCTTAATGGCAGCACGAAGAGCGTACTCATAGCCATCAGTACCAAATCCGCATATCACACCTGTTGCTATATCAGACAAGTATGAATGATGTCTGAATTCCTCTCTGGCATGCACATTGGAAATATGGACTTCAAAAAATGGAATTTTCACACCGAGCAATGCATCACGAATTGCAACGCTTGTGTGTGTAAATGCCGCAGGATTAATGACGATGTAATCGACATTTCCCATAGCACTATGAATCTTGTTGATGATCTCGAATTCTGCATTTGACTGGAAGGTTTCCAATTCAACGCCATTCTCGGAAGCTATAGATAAAAGCTTTTCATTAACTTCTTTCAGACCTGTTGAACCGTAAATTCCAGGTTCCCTGACTCCAAGCAGATTTAGATTAGGTCCGTTCAGAACTAGTATCTTAGACATAACAATCCTATTAATTTAAGTCAGTAGTTACACTAACGTTTTAAATCATTTAAAGCAGAATTTAGACAAATTCAAATCATTAATGTGTAGTAAAACGATAATTTTGACTTTTATAGTTCCAATACTCTAAAAAAGGCATTTTACCCTAATATTATCAAAAAGACTCTTTTTTTGCTTAAAATTAGCAATTTTCCATGAATTTGATACAGTTTTTGGTAAAAAATCATAAAAAACTGAAAAAACTGCTAGATTTTTTAAAATGTATTCTTGTGATTTTCTAAAGTTGTTTTACGTAGAATCAGGTGTCTGATTTTCATTTTTCGATATGGACTGATAAGCAAAGAAATTTACTAAAAATATAGAAGGATTTGCGAATTATGAAAAAAGCTACCAGATTAAATTTGTTCAATTTATAACAGGTTATAAATTTTCTAAACAAAATAACGTTTTTCATAACTGATTAGTTTCTAAACAACGAAAAAAACCGTATCTTTCAGTTCAGAAGCATGCTGATTATCATATTTAACTGTTATTTTCTCCACAAAAACAGTAAAATACGAGCATTGATTTTGGGATTTCCCCGATTTGTTTCTTATTAATTGTTAATAATGGAGTTTTTCATGCTTAATCAGGCAAAAAACATTGCAGCGTATGATCCTGAATTATGGGCTGCCATTGACGGAGAAAACCGTCGTCAGGAAGACCATATCGAGCTTATCGCTTCTGAAAACTATGTTAGTAAGTGTGTAATGGAAGCTCAGGGTTCTCAGCTTACCAACAAGTACGCAGAAGGTTACCCTGGAAAGCGTTATTACGGCGGTTGTGAATATGTTGATCAGGTTGAAGCATTAGCTATTGCTCGCGTTAAGCAGCTTTTTGGTGCTGATTATGCTAACGTTCAGCCTCATTCAGGTTCACAGGCTAACGCAGCCGTTTACATGGCATTGGTAAAGCCTGGTGATACCATTATGGGTATGAGCCTTGCTCACGGCGGTCATTTAACTCACGGTGCAAGCGTAAGTTTCTCAGGAAAGATTTACAATTCAGTTCAGTATGGTGTTGACGATAACGGCAACATCGATTACGACGACGTACTGGCAAAGGCTAAAGAATGTCAGCCAAAGATGATCGTTGCAGGCTTTTCTGCATACAGCGGAATCGTAGACTGGGCAAAGATGAGAGAAATCGCTGATGCGGTAGGTGCATATCTTTTTGTTGATATGGCTCATATTGCAGGTCTTGTTGCCGCAGGCCTTTATCCAAATCCATTACCACATGCACACGTTGTAACTTCAACCACTCACAAGACCTTAGGCGGTCCAAGAGGCGGTATTATTCTTTCAAACTGCGGTGATGAAGCAATTTATAAGAAATTAAATTCTGCCATTTTCCCAGGTAGCCAGGGTGGTCCTTTAATGCATGTAATCGCAGCTAAGGCTATTGCATTCAAGGAAGCCATGGAACCAGAATATAAGGAATATCAGGCTCAGATCCTTAAGAACGCAAAGGCAATGGTTAAGGTATTCCTGGATCGCGGATACAAGATTGTTTCCGGCGGTACTCATGACCATTTATTCCTCGTTGACTTAATCGGTCGTGAATTCTCAGGTAAGGATGCTGACGAGGCACTCGGCAGAGCAAATATTACCGTAAACAAGAATTCTGTACCAAATGATCCACGTTCTCCATTCGTTACTTCCGGTTTAAGAATCGGTACTCCAGCTGTAACCCGTCGCGGTCTCAAGGAAGATGATGTTACTTTACTTGCCAGCTTAATGTGTGACGTACTGGATAACATCGGTAATGCTGAAGTAGAAGCATCTGTTAAGGCCAAGATCGTGGATTTATGCCACAGATTTCCGGTTTACAACAAGTAAGCGTTAACCGCTTGTGAGACATTAGCCATATTGCTCGTGAGACAATATGGCTTTTTTATTAAAAACCAAGTCAAAAATTGATCTAAATCACAAAAAATCATATTTTTGCAATTTCTTAAAATTATTCAAGCTACAATTAAAAGCGTTGGGAGGGAGCAACGAGAAATACGAAACTTCCTACTCCCAAGCAACATTTTAAATGGATTCAAAATTAAGATAAAAGGAAATTATCATGAAAAAGACTAAAGGTTTTACCCTCATCGAATTAATGATCGTTATCGCTATCATCGGTATCTTAGCTGCAATCGCTCTTCCTGCATATGCTCGTTACATGGCTCGTGCACGTTTCACTGAAGTTACCACTGCAATGGCTGGTGTTCAGAAGCAGGTTGAAATCTGTATTTTTGACTTAGGTGCTACTTTTGCCGCAAACGCTGCAGTTGTAGTAGATAAGACTGCAACTGGCCACAATGCTGGTTGTGCTAATGGTGAGAATGGTAACGGTTGGAGCATCGGTGTTGCAACTGACTATGCTACCAAGTATGTTAATAACATTACTGTAACTGGTGACGGTGTAATCACTGCTACTGCAATTGGTGGTAATGGTTTAAATGGTGCAGCCATTCAGATTCAGCCTTTCTTTGGTGCTGTAGATAATGGTATCATCGATTGGAGAAGAAATGACACCGATACAGTTTCTACCTGTATCGCTCAGAATCTTTGCTAATTTAATAAGTTAGTAATTAAATTTCTAAGTATCTGATTTAAACCCCGCTTAATAGCGGGGTTTGTTTATATTAATAATGT
>NZ_FOXF01000057.1 GCF_900115655.1 Ruminobacter amylophilus
ACAGCCTCGGAACTGGGAGCAGAACAAGTAGAAACAGACATCAGCAACGTAACTCAGACATGAGGATTCCCTAATTAGGGAGTGATATAGATTCCCTCGGTACTCTCAGCATGCTACTTTCGCTAATGGGTAACCGAGGACAAGTACGGGGGTATCCCGTAGTAAATACAGAGAGTACCTACCTCATAATTTAAAGGTATGTCCAATAGAATGGGCACTTAATTTATGCCATGTCTAATGAATGGGGTAACTTGAATTTTAGTTGTCCGAAATTATGGATAACTAAAATTTTAAATGTCCTTGACAAAGGGTACAGTTCACTTTAAAAGAATATCTGAGAGCTTTTTATACCGAAGAATGTGAAATTGAAAAGAAATTGAACGAAGCTAAAGACAAATTTACTAAAGATCCAGATAGCAAACAGTAATAAATGAGTCATTAAATGGTAAAAAAGCAAAAAATTACAACAGAACAGGTTATTTTACCTGCTACAAGCATTATTAAGGTTAATTTGCCAGAATTTACTAAAGTGTCCATACCAAGAATATACGAAAGTGATCTTGATAGACATAAATCTGTTTATGTTGAACATTTCCAAAAAAACAATTCATCTACATTTACTGATAATGACGATTTTCCCGTAATTGATTTTGATAAAGAACAGGGTAAAATTTATACTGGAAAATATATAGGTATTCTGTCACACAAAGTAAATAATACAGTAACCAAAATAACGATTAATACCGGATACAACCCTGAACTGCTGTATAGAATGCTGGATGTATCAAATGACATCTACATAACTCAACATCATGCTGAGTTTGTAAACTCTGATTTTGGAGATTTACCTAAGCAGATTATCGAATATCTGTTTCTTTCTACGCTTAATAAAGCACTAATAAATGGAATTCCATGTGAGTATCAAATCATAGAGCAAAAAAGCAGTCGACTATCAGGTAAAATTTGTCTATCGAAATACATAAAAAATGAGCTTGGTAGATCATGTTCATTTACTCAGAAATTAAATAAAAGACTTCCTGTAAAAGAAATATGTGAGGTTATCCACTCCACATTAACATTAATAAAAACACATAAAATTAAAAGCTATTCAAGAATAGATCCGAGTCTGTTTAGTTCAGAGTCTTCTACCACGACCGTCATAACAAACAAAATTATAAATAAAGCTAAAAATCACAAGGTGCTATCAAATCCATTATTTTCCGGATATAAAAAAGTTCTTGAATACGCAGAAATCATATTAAAGAATAAAGGTAGTCTTACTGATGATTCTATTGAAACAAAAAGCACATATGGTTTTCTTGTGGATGTTTCTGCGCTATGGGAAAAATATTTGGAAAAACTGCTTAAAAAGAATCTGCAACAATGGGAAGTACTATCACAATATAGCTACGATACTTGTAATGATTCTTTTTTCCAAAGAAAAATCATACCGGATTTTGTACTTAAAAATATAGGTAGCGGAAAGATAGTGGTACTCGACGCAAAATTCAAGCAAATGCGATTTAATGCTACAGATGTTGATCGTGATGATTTTTATCAGATCGCCTACTATCATTCTTTTTTTCAACATAGATATTCCAATAATACACCAGATTTGCCTTCCTCAACATCATTTCTGGTATACCCGTTATCTAAAAAACTATCTGATGAAAAGAAACGTTGTTCTGGTTTGTTCCCACTAGGAAACAATGGAGATTCTTTATGTGTTACCGGGATTTATGTCGGCAAGAAAGCTACAGAAATTGTATTACCTAATAACAAGAATAAACAGAGTAAGGGAAAAAGTAACATTCAAGAAAATTCAAATAACTCAGATGAATTTGCCATAGTAGATGCAGAAAATGAATTCATCAACGAGCTCTCTCAAATGATTCATTAGCAGTATGCGACTGGTGATAACTTAGATCTACAATCTGGACTAACTTTTTTATTTTTATTCCAGTAAATGGTAGATAATTATTTCTGTTCACCAATTATATTTCATAGTACTGCTAACTGATTTAATTGGAGAACAAAAATTAAAGGAACCAGCGCAACAGTCCTAAAGTCAATACTGTGAATGACACCGAATTATTCAGAAGTAAAGAATGTTAAAAATAGAAGACTCCCGTCCGTACTGTCATAATTACCTATTATTGATTAGATTCTATACACGGAAAGAGACTCTTTTTTTAAGCCTCTTCCGATGATCTCACGGATATTTACCACACGGGAATGTATATGAAACTGAAGAAAACAGTTCTGAAGACTTCTGTATTTTTGCTGTCTGCCGTTCTTCTCAACGGAGCCACTGCTGATAGTGATACATCTGAAAGCAGCATTATTGAAGCTTTGAAGAAATCTCTTAATGACAACAGTACCGGGCCAATACTTAACTCTCTGCAGTATCCAATAACCATGTGCGTTAAAAACAGAATTTCGAGATTCCGCAGTGCAGATGAACTAAGATCATACAGTCTGGAAGAACTGCTCGGAGGCAGTGAAGTCATTCCGATTCTAAAAGATTATCTGAATAATCAGGCAGGTGCCGAAGCTGCGGAAGTGTCGTACGGCAACAGACAGGTATTCAACATAACTCAGCAGAAAACCGATGCCCAATACGTTTCCATAAACTTCACAGGGGACGGCATATACAGAATAGAACATGCCGGATGCAACGGTTCGACATTTCCAAAACTGAAATTCTGCGGAGACAGAGAAAAAGATGCCAAAATCAACATGATGGCACACAACTCCACTGTATTTTTTAACAGAGGCACTTACGAAAACTTTTCTGATACAGGGTATTCAAAGATTGTAATGACGCCGCTTGAGGATACAGCCGGAGGTGCCGTTGATTTCACGCTTAACGGAAAGAAACTGAATCTGACAAGAGATCCCCTGTCATTTGATGAAGCTCCCGTATATACGGACGGAACACGTGAATACATGATTCTGTCCCCCGGAGAATTTAACGAGATCTACTGCTTCTATCCGGGCAGATGCAGACCAGTACCGTTCATTCATGTATTTTCAAGAGCAAAAGGTTCTGACACCTGCGATGCTGAAGAACTGGTTCTTGCTGAAAAGTTTACTCTAAATTTCTGCCCGTTTGACAGAAACATGAGCAGTGAAATCCGTCTTTATACGGAAGGATTCTCCTTTAATCCTGAACAGGTGGCTTCAGGCATGGATTCCTATGCAGGCACTGACGGCAGTACCTCATTAAGATTCGAATCCAGAACCATTAAAATAGAAATTCCTGATGAGGAAGGTGGCGGAACCTATGACAAAAAAGCTGCCATGGCTGTTCTTACCTACAGCGGCAGTACCTACGAAACCGAAATAACGGAAAATCCTTTAATTTACTTTACTGCAGATGACAGAGAAATAGTTGCAGTAGCCGAAGGTGACTATGATAAGAGCAACGTCATTTTCGATAACCTTTCCTGCTCTGAGGAAAACTCCTGTATTCCGCCGGACGAAAGAATGGTTCTGTTCATCAGGGACAGCGAAGGAAAGTGTGAACGCATGCCTCTTGAAAAAGCAGATAAAAAGGTTAAGTAGGAACAACAGATATGGAGAAAATGCATATGAAAACAGCTAAAACCCAACAAAAGACAATTCTTCAGATCTGCTGCGCTTTTTCAGGTATGCTCATGTGTCTCGGAGCTCATGCTGACGTTCCCGCAGGCTCTGATGAAATTCAGGATCTTTTTACAGCCATAACCTCGGATTATCAGGCATCAATTCCGGAAGACAAAGTACAGACCGTATATGACAACTTCTGTGCTGAAAGTGAAATTCAGAGTGCCATTGACTACTATGTAATCCATAACACCAGAAACCACATATACGTTCATGACATTCCGAAGATTCTTACCGGAGTAAACGACACGAATTATGTCAGTAAAAGCTATGACATGAATTCAAGAAGCTTTCCGCTGGTAGACTGGATGTACAATTCCATAACCTGGGCCGGGGAACCAATGAAATTCTACTACCGGGTGAACAACTCACTTGAAGGTGCTCCTATTTACAACATTACACCAAACAGAAAGGAAAAACCTACCGGCAGACTGGTCATGAATTTTGCCGTCGGCGACAACTACAATCTTCTTAATACAGGCAGCGGTGAAATTAAAAATATCGACTGTTCTGACAAAGACGTAAACTTCTGTCCCGAAAAACTTAAGGAATTCAATCCATTCCGCAAGATAATCATGATTACCAGAGAACCTGACGGCACCTGTTTAAGCAATGTCTACCACGCAGAGCGAGTTGATACAGAATATTCGGAAGACAATCTGATTTACAGGAATGAAATCAGATTCCATGCTCCTCACGGCAATTTCAGATTCAAAATAAAAGAAAAGAACTGGGCCAATGAGCGGGAAAAGATTTCAGGATACTTCACTTATGAGCTTAATACTCTGACCATTGACGGAGTAAAATACAAAATGATTCCCGGAGGGAATCCATGGAACACCAGCACATGGTATCTGAAAGGAAACGGCGAATATCACGAGAAATGGCTGTACATGTATCCAATGGGAAATACGGATGTTGTTTATTCTGCAACGGATGGCATAAATGGAGGCAAGGCTACGAAGGTGGTTATAACTATTTTCAGTAACAGGTCATTCAGCACTGATGAAAGTACCAGAAGAATAGTACTCTATCCGAAAAAAAAGAAATAATGCTAGCACAACAAGGCTCTAGTATCACGCCGTCTTTGATACGAGGTAAAAATGTGCATAATACGTTGATTTGTAAGGAGTTATGCACAGTATAGAGCCTTCTTTGGGTTCACTAATGTGAAAAGCATCATAAAACCATACTACTTACTACACATAAATCAATTATCGCATTAGGGTTATTCGGATAATTGAAAAGTACGGCAATAGTTGATATGTGAAATATCCTCCTCCAAGTGATGGTTCACCTCTCGCAAATTGGCTTCTCCTTGGCAGGGAAAATGGAACAGGTCTACACCTCCCCTTTTGGAATTCAAGGACAAACCGGTCAAAGCCTATGGCATGGTCTTTGCCGGTTCGGAATGAGTGTATTGCGGGTAGTAGACTTAAAGTTCATTATCTGTATTTTCGATTTTGGCCTTCAACGTTTCTTCGAGAACCGTAAATGTCGAAATGAAACTATCACGTATCAGTGACACGAGCTCATCAGCCTCTTCTTCATTATATACATGAACAGAGAGATTTCTCTTTTTTAGCATCAGTAGCCACGTGGCAGAATCAGAAATAAAACCAACCTTATAGGCAAGCTGGAGAATCTCCCGAGGAGAACCAACATCAGCCCCTTCAACGCCATGAATTCTCAATACTTCCTGGAGGGCTTTCCAGGAAAGTTCAAATGTTAGGTTGAACTGAGCTATTACTCCGGTTCTGTATATTTCGCTTTCTGAGGCCTGCTCAAAATCAGCCTTTTTCAACACTTTTAAGCAATTGGAGAAATTTTCAAACTTTTTCATAAATTACTATACCGTCCCTTTCAATCTCCATTTTTAATTTCTCAGAAATGTTTTTATCGGCATCAATGATGTCAAAAGATAATAGCGAATTAACGCTATCATGGATATTCCAATAAAACGCATCAAAGTCGCCGCCATAAACAGCAAGATCGATATCGCTTCTTTCAGTATTTGTTCCCCTGGCACGAGAGCCAAAAAGAATAACCTTATTTACTGAATTTCTTTCAGCAAACATAGTAATATCCTTTAAAACAACATCTGGTATGTCTCTTCTCATATCACTCTCAAATTTAGCAATTGTGCATTAGTATTTTATAAGCATGTCGGTTCTGATTTCTAAAGTCTATGCTTATCCGGTCAATGCTCATGCAATGGTCTTCGCCGGATCGGAATGCGAGTATTGCGGGTAGTGGTGGTTAATTGAACTATTGCAGATTTTGCAACAGTTCAATATTCATGACAACATCCTTCTTTTACTTTAACCTAACCATTATCGGTTGTTCAAAAGATGACAACTTATAGCTCTGAGGATAATATCACAACCAGATCATAGTTTTTGTGCGGATTAAAGCACTTTAGTCAAAAATTCACACATTTCGAATAATTTTTAACCATATTTTGATAAACATCACTTCAGTTAAATGATCCTTGTTCATCTCTTAGGTAACTCGGCTACATACTTTGTTCCTCTTATCAGACATCACACTAAAAATACTTTATCTCTTACTAAATAATCATTACTTCATAATAAACTAATTGATGGTACACTAAAAACAATATACAGGGATTGTACAATGTTATAAAATGCGTCCAATACAGGCAGTAATACCAGAGTCTGAAACAGACCTTCTGGAAAATTTAAATGAATAACGAATACCCTAAAGAAAACGAAAAAGATCCTGCATGGAACAGTCTTGCAGGTACAAGATACGACAGACCGTGCCCGAACTGCGGCAGTCATGCCTGGAAAGAATACAGCTCATCATGGCGACAGGTTGAGTGCCGTAAATGCGGATGGCCGATACATATATCCACTCCGACTCCAGGACAGATAATCCTGATAGTTATATCCATCATGATACTGCTGTTATTCTTTTTCAGTCCTTATATCTTTGATTCAATTCTGACCTATCAGCTTGATAAAATTAATAAGCTCTGATTTCAAAAAACATTTTTTGCATTTAACCGTGAGCTCGGTATATCTCACGAAAAAACTGCGAGCCGGCATATTCCGGTTAACATGACAGCCATTCCGAAACAAATCTGATTAATCGCCAAAAAGAAGAGGAATGAACTTCACGCTCATTCCTCTTTTTCATTTTCAATCAGTCATCAGCAGAACCTGATGGCTGATTTTCTTAAGGCGGGATTATCTGTCCGGATATCTGTTGTATCTGTATTCGAGAGCATTATCCTTTACCAGAAGTCTGTAGGTACCCTTCAGTTCAGGATCGTGTACCGCATCATGAGCAAAACTGTCACTCTTAATCAGAACTCCTGATGTTCCGTTTCCGCCGAGAACATTACCTTCATTCCATGAACAGCCGCTGATAATTCTGAATCTCTGACTGCCTGATCCGTCCAGTTCAACCTTTCTCATCCAGTAGCCTACGGTGGAATTGTAGATCATCGGCTCCATCTTCCAGTCAGTATCAGTACCGGAATAACACAAGGTCTCACCTTTCGGATTCCCGGTAAGCTCGGTGATTTCAACATATCTTGTCACCCTGCTGCTTTCTTCGGAAATGCGACTTGATGCAAGAAGTGAAACAAGGTGTTTGCCCAGGGAATCATATACTACAACAGGCTCTTCCACCGATGAAGTTTCCCCGTTGCCGAAATTCCATAAGTACGCAATGTCGTCCTCCGGATTAAAAGCGGTTTTGTTATGGAATTCCACGGTAGAACCGGAAACGGTACAGGTGAAATCAGCCGCAAGAGGTACAGGAGGTTCAGGAACGGGAGTTACATCCTTGAACTCATATGTCATATCGGCATCCCTGATACTGAGCTCATATACGCCCTGTCTGAGATCAATCGGAACATTGCCTTCCTTAGAATCGTTCACCTTCAGTTTGCCGGAAGTACTGGACTTGCCGTAAATGACGCCGGCAGACCAGTCACAGCCGTCAACAATCTTGAAGCTCTGACCGCTGTCTTCAGAAAGAGTAACCTCGGTGGTCCAGAGTCCCGTCTTCTTGCTGTACGCCATTTCCTCGAATTTCCAGGAATTGCTGGTACCGGTGTAGCAGAGAAGGCCCTTGGTCTTCTCTATCGGATTCACGCATTCCTCATTATCAGGATTAAGGAGACAGAAGCACTTTTCATCTGAAGGATTTGCCGAACAGAATGATTCGCAGACGCCGTTCTTATCAACGGTCTGGTCCTTACAGAGACAGGCTGCGCCGTATGGATCAGTCTCACACGGATCCCTGTGCCTGCCGCACCAGTTTTCATCGGTACAGATTGCCATGGCGCTCTTTGCCGGGATAGTCAGGGTAACCCTGCCGTTCCTGACCTTTACTTCCTTTCCGCATGGATCCCTGGCAGGATCCTTTGCTCCGAGAATATCGCAGTAGTCTCCGTCAGGCATTTCCACGGTGAAGGTATGCTTAACATCACTGCCGGAAGGATTCATGGCATAGAAGCCCTTACTGCCGCGGTTGAACCACAGAATACCGCTGTCATATCCCTTGGTTGTAACCTTTTTGCCACGGGTGGCTCTTGCAAAGCGCGGAGCGTTAAGAACAATCGGTTCACGGTGCTGACACAGCCATCCGCCGGTACAGCGTGAAGCGGAAACCGGACCTGCCGGATCGTGAGATGAGAATGAATATCCGGAATAAATCTGTCTTACGGTTCCTTCCGGCCATACCGCCATCCAGGACTGAGCCAGATGATAGTATGGATTGTTCTGGGTGGACATTGAGCAGGAACCTGCGGAACAGCGCTTGTATTCATCATCGTGATTGTTTACAAACACTTCAGAATTCCCCCTGTACTTTGCCTTAAGCTTCAGCGCATCACCGAACTTACGGCTGTCAAAAACATTCTTTATGTTCTGGACATAGGAAAAATCGGTTACCACCGAATTTTCAATATAGGTGTATTTGTCAGGATAGATATCCGCAGCTTCGTTGATGCCTTCGATAACCTCCATATAAATCGGAGGTCTTCTGCCGGTCTTTTTGGCAGTCTTCCTGATGATGGAATCAATATCGGTGTACTTCATGTGTTTGGCGGCATCTATACGGAAGCCGTGTACGCCCATGTTCATCAGAGTGGCCAGATAGTCGGCGATTTTTTCCTGAGTACTGCTGCTTTCGGTTTTGATGTCCGGCATGCCGTTCAGGTCGCACAGACGCACGTTATCTGCACTGGAGTAGTCATAAAGCCTGCACCCCGGATGGAAGTCATCCGAAGTGAAACCGTCGGCATATCTGGTACGCTTCTGATAGGAAGAACCGCCGAGGCCGGTACCGGAACCTCCGGCACGCTGATTGAACACAGCATCGGCAAAGACCTTCACGCCTGCATCATTACAGGTTCTGATCATGGCTCTGAGTTCATTTTCATTACCGGTCATGGTAGTGAAGTTCTTGAAATTCACCGGCTGGTAAACCGCCCACCAGACGCCCTTTTTGGAGATATGTTCGGCAGGCTGGGAAATCTGCACGCCGTCAAACCCGGCTGGGCCCAGATATTCCGTACATTCCTTTGCAATACTGTTATACGACCACTGAAACGGGTGCAGTATAACCATTTCTTCCTCGTAGTTCTGAGCCCCGGCCACATTAAAGATTGCCATTGAGACAACAGGCAGACACGCCGTGAGAACCGCTCTGGAAATCTGATTTATCCTGTTATGATGCATTTGCACAACACCTTTGCTGTTATGATTGATTTATATAATAAAACTTATAAAAAAGTACGTTATTTAAGTATAAATCTCTGTCTGATGAACACATAAATCTGATTACATATTTTTTACAGAAATTTAACCAAAACGATCTTTTTCAAGATATTTCATTAAAAATCACACAGGGCTCCGGGTGTTTACTGACAATGGCTGCGCGAATTTCTGACTATGCTCCTGCAAATCTCCACTGCATCACCAGCATGCTCCTTCCGGAAGTAAGTTCACCGATAATCCGGTCAAACTCCTTTGCCAGAAGTTCCACGTAGCACTCCTCCGGTTCCGTCATGGTCATGGCGGTAAATACCGCAAGATACAGAAGTTCTATGCGCGGTGCGGAAACAATCCTCAGAGCAAGACCTCTGATTTTTTCACTGAGTTCCGATGTCTCTGCAACACGAAGCTTTACTGAATATTTTCTGGCGTGATTTTCCGAATCCTCCGGGGAGTTTCCGCCTTTAATGATCCTGAAGTCATGAATGGCATTCATGAGATATCTTAATGTGCTTCTGTCATTAAAGAGCAGCTCGAATTCAGAAAAGGCAAAGAGAGACACCGCCATGATGAGAGCCGAGGTTTCGACAAGCTGACTGAATCTTCTCTCCTGTCTTACGGTTAAAGCCTTTCTGTTGGTGAATATTCTGCCTTTCTGAGATGAATTCCCCGACTGCCCGGTCTCGTTACTCCGGCGGCGTATTCCGGTCATGTCACGGAACCTGCCGTCGTCGAAAAGAAGGCGCAGATTGTTCTTGAGTGTTCGGGTCTTGTTCTTTATATCGCCCGTCTGAGAATTTAGAAGCAGCTTGATGGCCCACAGAACCGGAAGTCCCTTCTTCTGCAGATTCCCCGCCATTTCATACATGGCGCCGTCATACTTTCTGCCGGAGATTTCCGTATCAACCAGGCGATCCATAATCCTGAGCCTGAGAAGATTTTCCGGTGCGGAGGCATTAAGCTTCATATAGGACGTCATTCCGGTAATATCGGTCTTAAGCAGATTTTCCAGAGTTCTTACCCTTGAAACATCCGTCTCTGAACCTGAATCCGATACGGAAAGAGATTCAGTCTTAAGCTTTTCGTAATCCTTTACGGACGTACCGATGAAATCCAGATACTCCACGGTGTCCATTCCTGCTCTTTCCGCTGCCGACATAACCGCAAACACGACTCTGGCAAGAACAATCTCCGTCGTATATCCGTTGATGAATTCCACGTCTGCGCTTTCAGGTAGATTTCTGGGTTTTATCACCCTGTCCCTGAATACGTGATGATAGATTCTGTTGAGGATGCATCTGCCCGGCTCCCCTGTTCCGTTCCCGGTGTGAGAGTCAGACTGACTGCCGTCCGGAGCATCGGAAGAACCATCACTGCAGAAATCTTCGGCAAAAGCATGAGTCAGGTATTCATCAAGCTTTATGGCAAGAAACGGATCCCTGCTTCTGTAAAAGATGTCTCCTGCAGGTGAATCATTTTTCTCTTCGCATGCGGACACGGACATGCAGTCAAGAACAAACTTTATGCCTCTGTAGGCAGACACTGAAAGGCCGTCAGCCATGAGGTATTCCCTGATAATGGAAAGAGTTGATGAATCCAGTCTTATCAAATCATGCTGAGATACCGAATGCTTTTTCCCGTCCCTTGCTGAAACCGAATCCGTGCCTCTTCCCCTTGCGTTTGCAATGAGGGAATTAAGTACCTTCTGCAGTGTGCGGTTATAGTCAGAATAATTTTTCTTCCTTGTATTCTTGCTGAAAACGGATGTACTTAATTCGCACCAGACCGAGTTGTCTGCCGCGGAACTCTTCTCCGCAAGGGATGCTTTTTCAGCTTCTCTGAAGAGAGCGAATACATCACTGCTTCTGAAATTTTCCACCTCATCAGATGAGGATGCGTCAGCCGGAAGCTTCAGAATGTCGCTGCTTGAAATTTCCGTTTCGGCTTCATAAAACGAACAGTCTTCACTGTATAACCCGTCATATGAAGTACCGAATTCATCTGTCCTTTCATCGTGACAAAAAGCGTTAAGTGAATCACTTCCGTCACACTTCACTCTGTCTGAATCCTCCGGTTCCCACGCCTTATTCTCGGATGAATCTTCTGCGGTATTTTCAGGTCCTTTGAAGTTGCTCTGACATTCGCAGCCGTATTCATTCCTGACGCTGTCGAACACACACTTTTCAATATCGCTCAGAATGGATTCCCTGGCGGCAAGAAGCATGAGTCCGGGTTCATCGGTTATGATTTTGGAGAGAGCCGAAACCTCGCCGTAATTCTCGCTTAACACGGTATCCGAGAAATTTTCAGGAAGGATTTCGGAAAACAGTCCGACTGCGGAATTCATATTCCCGTCATCTCCGTCTCTGAGGATGCCGTCTTCTCCCGAAGCAGCCTGTATGGATTCAATATCTGATAAACTTTTATCAATACTCATGTTTACGATCCCGTTTTATCAAGTAGCCAGTAAAAGTTTATTTTTCAAATTTCAGTGATGATTCTAAAAAGCTGATTATTGTTGTTATATTTATGCGTCTGTCCATGACCATGCCGTTGAGACATGACATTATCAATCCATGAGTCCCTGATTACAGACTGCCTGTAACGCTGTCTGCTGTCGGTTATGATTATCGATGCTGAAGGCATGCAATACTGTCAGATATTGCCTTAAAACAATGCCGTCCGGTCCTTTCGTTATGCTGTATTTATCCCGTGTGCATTTTCCGTCAGTCATTTTCTTCCGACTGTCTGGCTGGTTACACGTTTGTTTTTGTGACTTGATGCACATAAATTTACACAATCATATTTTTTGTTTCAAGCGCTAAATTATTGGGAATTTTTTTGATTCCTGAGGATATTTTGTACAGCAGTTCATTTTTTCAAAATCACTATTCGCGTTTCTGTTACTTTTCGAATCGGCGAAGCAATCCCATGAATCAATCGATTTTGAAATTCAGGGCCGTTTTCAGAAAACGCACGGGGTATTCGCACCGTGTCGATAAAATATATCCTTATTCATAGTTTTTATAGCTGATATATTACATTCTGATTGCTTAAATAATAATCAACAAAACCGCGATTCAAAAAAAATTATGGATGTTTTTGAACTGTTGTGCTTTAATTCGCACCCGTCAGATTATTGCCTGAAGTCTCCCGGATGAACAATCAGTTCATCAGACTTCAGAGACTTCACTACAGTGCCGTTCATTTATTTTTTCCCTGCCGTTAGCGGGGAACAGCCCTTCCGTCCGATCGTTACCGGTTATTCCCGTCTCATCATTCCGTCGTATCCGTTTTCCTGTCTGATGCCGTATGTCTGTTTCAGCCCTGCTGATTCCGTACATATGTCTGAAGCTCTGCCACACGTTTATCAGGTGTCATACCTTGCACGCACACCTGTTAAGTCAGGTACTGTTTAACACATGAAAAAATCGGGGAATCGAAAGCAATGAACGATAAAAACGAAAAATCAGTCAGGAATTCGGACGGACGCACCGCCAGACCGGGTAACGCTTCTGAAGTTAACGCTGACGAACGAGCGGCAAACGAGGCTGTACGCAGTTTCAGGAACGCAGAATCAGGCAGTCGGAATGATTACGGCGACGTTGATGACATCAGCGATCTCAGAACTTCAGACGTGGAAATGTATCTTGATGAGGACAGTACCGAAGAGGATGAAATCATTGAGGACTTCAGCGACATAGCGTCGCAGATTCTTCATGACAAGCGAGAGGTTCTGATTGAGGCGGTCATGGATCTTGCAAAGACCAACAGGAACCGGGAATGCTTCCGCGGTAAAACAGAAAGTCGCATTGTTTCAGGAAAAAATACCGGTGCTGATTCCACACCTCTCTGCGACATCCGGAAGCTCTATGCCCTGCACAATGAAGCCCACCGCATCACCATAGACTCAAGACTTAACAGCGGGGTACCTGACCCCGAAAAAAAATCTTCAGTGCCTGCACGTTCTGCAGGCGGTATGTCGGAGCTCTCTGCAGGCATTTACTCCGAAGATCCCAGACGGAAAATACTGGCCTACATAAATCATCTTAAGTCAGGCAATTTCATGAGCGAGTACCTTAAGGGGATCACCACTCTCTCTGATGCAGGTTCCTGCTGTATCGGAAAGGAACATGCCGACTGGAAAGCCGAAGCCGGAAATCAGGCTCTCCATAATCTCCTTGATGCCGGAAATTCCGGTACCGTCAGAAAAGGACATCTCCTTTACGAATGCTTCAGGGAACTCAAATCATGCTCAGGCAGGACGGAGAATGAACTTGAGTTTCTGAATCTTAGATTTCTGAACTCCTATCTCTGCAGAGCATTTGAAAGCTGTGCCCGAAACTCAGAAGAAAATTCGGAACCTTCGTACTGTTCGTTTCCGCTGTTCGGGATTCTGGTTAAAAACCCAAAGCTTGTACCTGTCTTCATTGCATGTCCGATTCCGCTCAGAAGAATCTGTCATCTCAGAAGTCTTAATCTTCTTCAGCAGTCCAATAAGGCTTTGGGATACCTTTATCTTCTCTTCAACAACCTGGACTGTGACAACAGACTGTTCAGATGCAGCACTTCTGAAATGATGAAAATTACGGATCGCATACCCAATGACAATCCTCTTAGATATCTGGGGATCCATGCAATGGTAACGGAGGGAATGAACATTACTCTGTCGGTTGATTTCGTGAACAGGGATATTCCGGACATCTACCTTCACTACATGATCCGCAACCGCCGTTATCATTGAACTGTACCCTTTGTCAAGGACATTTAAAATTTTAGTTATCCATAATTTCGGACAACTAAAATTCAAGTTACCCCATTCATTAGACATGGCAT
>NZ_FOXF01000061.1 GCF_900115655.1 Ruminobacter amylophilus
TGTCAAAGGAAAAGTTTGAACGTACAAAGACTAACGTGAACGTAGGTACAATCGGTCACGTAGACCATGGTAAGACTACTTTAACTGCAGCTATCACTACTGTATTAGCAAAGACCTACGGTGGTGAAGCAAGAGCATTCGACCAGATCGATAACGCTCCAGAAGAAAAGAGCCGTGGTATCACCATTAACACTTCACACGTTGAATACTCAACTGAAAACCGTCACTATGCACACGTAGACTGCCCAGGTCACGCTGACTATGTAAAGAACATGATCACCGGTGCTGCACAGATGGATGGTGCTATTCTCGTAGTAGCTGCAACTGATGGTCCTATGCCACAGACTCGTGAACACATTCTGTTAGCACGTCAGGTAGGTGTACCATATATCGTAGTATTCTTAAACAAGTGCGATATGGTAGACGATGAAGAATTATTAGACTTAGTTGAAATGGAAGTACGTGATTTATTATCTGAATACGACTTCCCAGGTGATGACACCCCAATCATCCGTGGTTCTGCATTAGGTGCATTAAACGGTGAAGCTAAGTGGGAAGAAAAGGTTATCGAATTAGCTAAGACTCTCGACAGCTACATTCCTGACCCAGTACGTGATATCGATCACCCATTCTTATTACCAATCGAAGACGTATTCTCAATTTCAGGTCGTGGTACCGTAGTAACCGGCCGTGTTGAACGTGGTATCATTCACGTAGGCGACGAAATTGAAATCGTTGGTATCCGTGATACTGCAAAGACCACCTGTACCGGTGTAGAAATGTTCCGTAAGTTACTGGACGAAGGTCGTGCTGGTGATAACGTAGGTATCTTATTACGTGGTACCAAGAGAGAAGAAGTTGAACGTGGTCAGGTAGTTGCAAAGCCAGGTTCAATCACTCCACACACCAAGTTTGAATCAGAAGTATACGTATTAACCAAGGATGAAGGTGGTCGTCACACTCCATTCGTTAAGGGTTACCGTCCACAGTTCTACTTCAGAACTACCGATATCACCGGTACTATTGAATTAGAAGGTGGTGCAGAAATGGTTATGCCTGGTGATAACGTTAAGATGATCGTTACCTTAATTCACCCAATCGCTATGGAACAGGGTTTACGCTTCGCAATTCGTGAAGGTGGCCGTACTGTAGGCGCTGGTGTTGTTGCTAAGGTTATCGAATAATCTGAACTTCACTGATAGTTTTTTCTAGATAATTTAAAAGCTCCGTTTTTACGGAGCTTTTTTGTTTCTTTCCTTATCCATGTTTTACATCTGATTACCAATAATTGTTATTAACGTATTTAATTCACCTGATTGCTGTTTATGAATAAGTTCATTATTTATTTTTTTTATGCATCAAAGTATAATCAGTAACATAGGTTGTATTCTCTAAGGATTATATATGAAAAAAATTACTGCCATTATTAAGCCTTTTAAGTTGGATGATGTAAGAGAATCTTTGAGTTCTAAAGGTATTTCCGGTATGACTGTCACTGAAGTTAAAGGGTTCGGTCGTCAGAAAGGTCATACTGAATTGTACCGTGGAGCTGAATATGTTGTTGATTTTCTGCCTAAGTGCAAACTTGAAATTGTAGTTAAAGATGAAGATGTTGACAGTTGTATTGAAGCAATTACTCAGGGGGCTCATACAGGCAAGATTGGTGATGGCAAGATTTTTGTTACTTCTGTTGATAGAGTAGTAAGAATCCGTACAGGCGAAGAAAACGATGAAGCTATTTAGTGCTTTTGCTTCGTCATAAGGAATGTGTGAGTATAGAACAGTCCGCTAATCCCTGTATACTGCTGTGTACAGGGATTTTTTCGTGTTATTTGTCCATTAAGTTAAAGTATGTTTTTTGATTTAGTTCAATATGCGAAAAACGTATTTGACGTTCATGATTGCTTTTTTATTCTGAAAAGTATACATAGAATATATCGTTCACAGGTGTTTTCTTTTTGGGTGTGGCATGATTAGAAGATTATTTGCTTTACTTTTAATTTCCGTAACTGTATGTGCCTGTAGTACAACTCCCCCAAAAAAGCCCAATGATTTATGTGAAATTTTTAAGGAAAAGGATAACTGGTATGATGATGCACAGGATGTATATAAGCGTCGCGGGGTTCCTATCAATATAGCCATGGCATTTATGTACCATGAATCCGGTTATGTTGATGATGCCAGACCTCCTATGCGCTGGTTCCTGTTCATCCCTTACGGAAGAGGCAGCTCCGCTTATGGTTACGCTCAGGCCCAGGATCCTGTATGGGACGATTATGTCAGTGAAGCTGGTGGTTTTTTTTCATCCCGTGACGATTTTGCAGATTCTCTTGATTTTATCAGCTGGTATATTCTCAAAACAAACAAGGTAAATAATGTCAAGATCAATGATGTTTATAATCAGTATCTGAATTACCACGAGGGATGGGGCGGTTATAAAAAGAAGACACATGCTAAAAACAAGAGCCTTCAGCAGTTGGCCAGAAGAGTTGAAAAGACGGCAGGAAGCTATGCGAAGCAGTTGAGAAACTGCGATTTATAAAATTTTAACTGTTACAGGACGTAATGTGTCTGATAACGTAATTGATTTATTAATGTCACTGAAATTATAATCTTTTTTCGGTGACAAAGATTTATCGTATATGTATTTGACAAAAGAATATCCGTTTGCAGTAAAACTGTTGTTTTTGTGTCTGTAATTGACTGCAGATAGATATTTTAATTTGTTTGGTTAAGAGTACGGAACGATACTTTACCATGGTTTATTATTGCATCTGATTATACAAATCTTCATAGAGTCAGATGTCGGTTACTACTTTTTTGACAGGAATTATTTATGTCTTTAGATTATGAAGATCGCGGTCCATTATCCGCAATTAAGGATTATGCAAAGTTCAATGATTTGGACAATTTCTATCATATGACTGATCAAATTGTAGGAGAGATCCTGGCTGACGGCAATCCGGAAGATGAGGAATATGATATTATCCATTACTTTAGTTCACTTAACTTTGCAAATCTTGAAAAATTTGTTGTGGAAGTGAACAATGTTTTCGGTGATGAGATTTATATTGAGGATCCTGATGAATGCTTCGATGAAGAATATAAGGAAACATTTTTCAGTGTATCCATTATCATTACTCATCCAAAGCTGGATGCTCAGGCCATATATGATGAAATTACCAAACTGGTTTCAATCTGTAATGAATTTAATGTTGCTTATGACGGATGGGGAACTCAGTTTGAGGATGAAGAATAGTATTCTTCAGTTTGTATAGTTATAGAACTTAAAGCTGATACCTGTATGTATCAGCTTTATTTATCAGTTAATCATGGTGCACGTATGTGCGGTCTATTTCAAGTTTCCTCTCAATATCTTTTTTGTCTTCGGCGCTCAAAGAATTTTCAGAATCACTGAAGTTCTTGGTCTTGATGCTTAGTCCGTTGATTGAACTGCTGATAATGATGTGGTCCTTTTTAATTATTGCATCCTCAAGATAGCTTGAACTGATGATAATGTCTCTTTCACTGCCGTCAAACAGAGACTTGCCTATTGTATAGTCGGCCGTATCATTAGTAACACCCAGTACATCAGGCATTAAGGTGGCGGTTATGTCATATGATGTTGTGGTGTAATTGTACTCGCGAGGTTCTTTTTCTGGCCAGTGAACTACTAAAGGAATATGAATCTGAGCATCGGTAAAATTGGAATTATGACCGTAATATCCGTGTCCGTTATCATCAAATTCGTTTCCGTGATCTGAGGAAATAATAATTACGCTGTTATCCCATTCTCCCTGTTCCTTGAGGAAATCGGTGATATCTTTAATCTGTTTATCCATTTCAAAGACTACATTTTTATACAGATTGAATATTATGTTTCTGTCAAAATTCTTATCTATGGCAAGATAGTCGGGGCTGTTCCATGGGGTAGGGAATTTTTTGTTCTTCTGTTCCTCCGGGGTCAATTCCATTGAATGCAGTTTATCAAGAAAAACAAAGGCGAATTTTGGGGAACCTTGATTGTCAGTGACAAACTTTTTAAAGTCACTGATGGCATTAAGGTCTTTTTCACTCACATTGTTTCCATGAGACTCAATACGCAGGTCTTTAACCTTTGAAAATACGGTTTTGTTGAATTCAGGTTTGTACAATTGAGCTCCTGCGAAAGCATTTATTTTGTAGCCCTGTTCCTGCAACCCAGTGATTAATGAGGACTGAACGTTTGAATTTAGAATTCTGTTCCAATAGCTTCCCGGAAGTCCGTAAAATAATGTGAAAACCCCATTTCGTGTAGCATTGCCACCTGATAAATGATGTGTAAATTTAAGATTGTTTTCGGCAATTTCAGTTAAATACGGCATGTTGTCACTATTGAGCATGTCAGCTCTTAAGCTGTCTACGAAAATCATGTAGATATTGAGTTTTTTACCATCGTTTTTGTCAGCAGCATATGTCAGAGGGTGCAAAGGATAACTGATGGCATTGCCTGTTTCGTCGGGAATATAGGTATTTGTTCCGCCCAGTAGTTTGTTTGCAGTTAGCGGATAGTACAGTGTAATTACTTCAGAATTACGATAAACGGAAGGGATGCCTCTGGCTTTACTGTACGCATGTACCAGGTTACATAAGATAAACAGAACAATAATCGTTGATATTATGGCTGTTTTTCGTCCTGTGATTATTCTGTCATGAAATTTATATGCAGTGATAATAATAGTAAGAGAACACAGAAGCAGTCCAAGACAGTATCCGATGATTGATAACCACATGGTATCTGAAAAGGCTATAACGTCTCCGCCGCCATTGATAAACAGATCAAGCATGGCTTTATTAAGATGGAATCTGTAGATGGCATAAACCTTGAAATCCGTTACGGCTAGAATAGAGAGAACAAGAAGTACAATCAAGGCTGATGCGAAGGATGTCTTTACTTTTTTGAATTTATAAAACGGATATACCAGCAGTATATTGATTACAAAACATATTAGGAATGTGTTTGTAAATCCTGCAAAACCAGTATACATGGAGGGAAGAAAATCTCTGTACGGAACAGGTAAGGATATAAATCCCAAAACTGTGAAAAAAAGAGATTCAAAAATGGCTAAGAGTATTATCAGGTTCATATTGTTTTCTTGTTTATAAAAATTAATTGATTGTTTCGCCATATTCTCACGCCGCTGCAGCAAGGATGCGGGGTTGTTGCTCCGGTTAAATCAGCTGTTGTGGATAGTGTACGTGATGACAGCTTCCAGTCCGTGAGGGTGGGCATTCTGTAAATGAATCTTACCGCCCTGTTTAAGGATTATGTTTCTGACAATGGACAGTCCAAGTCCCACATGTCCTTCCTGTGTATTTCTAGCTTCGTCCAGTCTCATAAAAGGTGCAAATACCTCATCCAGCTTTTCTTCAGGGATTCCGGGACCATTATCGCACACAGAAATGCTGATCTGTTCGTTAGTTTCCTCAAGTCTTACTCTAACTTTTGTTCCGTATTGGAATGCATTATCAATAAGATTCTGAAGTATTCTGTGGATATCCATTGAACTGCAGAAAAAGTTGTTAACCCTTTTGAATTTTCCGCTTTCTTCATATGATATATCCCTGCCTGCATCAGTATAGTTGTTGCAGATGCTTTCAAGCAGGCTTGGGAGATGAATTTCTCGTGATTCATCCGTGTTTTCATCACCTCTGGCAAACAGCAATGTTGCCTTTACCATTTCAGTCATTGTGTCTATTGTTTCCCTAAGCTTTACCGTGTCTTCATTTTCTTCCAGAAATTCCGTTCTCAACCTGAGACTTGTCAGAGGTGTTTTAAGGTCGTGAGATATTGATGCAAGAATACGTGTGCGATCATCAATAAAGCTTGCCAGATGTTCCTGCATTCTGTTAAATGAACGCTGCAGATCCTGAATTTCCTTCGGTCCCTTGGTTTCCAAAGGTGGAGTTTTGTAGTCTGAGCTTAATTTTTCAGCCTGTCGCATGAGTAATTTCAGCGGTCGCGTCAGTTCAGTGAATAGCAGAAAGAAAAGCAGAGTGCCGATTATTGTGGCAAAAGAGATTGCCAGTACCGTAAGTGATGACAGGTGAGGAATAAGGGTGTTATTTTCATAACAGGCAAAAGTAAAATAGTAACCTGATTTAAGTTTTATTGAGCCATAGAGAGAAACCTGAGTATCTAAGGGCGCATCTTTAGGCAAAACTTTATTATCAAACGGGTTATTATTTTCTATAGTGGATATTTTGGATTCCATATCATGTTTATGCGGTACTACCTGAAACGTTCCCGGCATAAAATGTCTGTTATGATGGTGATGCATTCTTCCATGATGTGGTGGAGGCAGTGGAAAACCAAACATTCCTCTCATTGCCCCCGGTGGCGGCGGAGGAGGCGGAAAACCGTGAGGTCCCATTCCGACAGGCATTTGTGAAATATCGCGCCATCCATTCATCTGATGAGACTTTGACTTGTCATTATCTGTACCTGAAATTACATTATTCATATTTTCCATTTGAGTAGGATGTAATGTATCGGTCAGTTCTTTGACCTGTGTATCAGTCTGATTATTGGCAGGATCAGTAGAAGACACTGTATTTTTCCTGTTACTTGCTACATAACGGAAATTTTTTAAACTGCCTTCTTCTGGAATGTTGAGGTTTTCAGTATTTACATCAAATTTTGTGAAGGTTTGAATGTAGATTTCGCGGTCTGAATCGTCAAGTTCCTTCTTTATCTTGTTTTCGTAATCCTCATTTCTATTTTCAGGAATCACGGGATTAGTGGAAATATTGGCAAACAGTCCGTGAGTAAGTCTCGTTTTGATGAATTCATGGTAAATTTTAGGATCGTTATGATCCAGTACTCTTACGGAACTGATTAATCTTAGTAAAGTCATTCGGTGGGCATTTTCGGCAAAATTCTGTCGCATGTCCAATACAAAGACAACGATAATTATAAGCTGAACAGCCATCAGTACGCTAACTGAGGTAAGAATAAGTCTCCAGGTTAGCGTCTGCGGAATGATTTTACTGCTCCTGATCATTGGTTACCTCTGCTATGAAGCAATATCCGCCACCCCATACTGTTTTGATTATTTCATTGCAGTTATCATTTTCGGTTTTCAGTTTTTTGCGAAGTCTGCTGATAAGAGTATCTATGGAACGATCAAAAACCTGGGCTTCTCTGCCTCTGGCCTGATCAAGAAGCTGGTCTCTTGACAGAGTTTCATGAGGATGCTGCAGGAAAGTAATAAGAAGTTCGTATTCAGCAGTGGACAGGGAAATTATAGTTTTGTTCGGATCTATAAGTTCGCGTTTTAGAACATCAAGTGTCCATTGATCAAAGAAGTAATGTTTAAGAGTTTTTTGGGTTTCGGTTTTTTGAATATTGTCGCTGCGACGCAGAACAGCTTTGATTCTGGCAAGGAGCTCTCTAGGATTGAAAGGCTTGGTAAGATAATCATCAGCTCCCAGTTCCAGACCGATGATTTTGTCTGTTTCACCTATCATTGCCGTAAGCATGATAATAGGTACGTTGTTACCATTCTCTCTCAGTTTGCGACAGATTGATAATCCGTCTTCTTTTGGCAACATCAGATCCAAAACGATCAGATCAATGTGATTATTCTTAAGAATAGCTCGCATTTCATCACCGTCACAGGCTGTAAAGGTGTTAAAGCAGTGCTGATCGAGAAATCGTTTGATTAGTTCTCTGATATCTGCGTGATCATCAACTACCAAAATATTAACTGATTCTGTCATTGTTATTTATCCCTGAATTTTGCTGATAATGTTGCGAAGCTGTCTGAGAATCTGTTTTACACCATCTGTCTTCAATAGAGACTGAAGTTCGTTTTTTGGTATAAGACCTTTATTTAAAAAAAGTATTAATGCTTTTTTTTCATCACTGGACAGCCGGTCAGAACAATATTGTTTATCAAACAGAATCTTTATTTCGTAGATGCTGTGAATAAGACTGTGGTGACCATTCACTATACTATCAATAGTGTTTTTAAAGTGTGTATTAAAAAAATCGTTTAGCAGATACATCTGATCATCAGTAATAGTGCTATCTGATATTTTATCATAAAGTGTTTCAGATTCTATTTTATACAACTTTTCATCTATATTATTGAGATTTTCTTTTTTATGAAAAAGTTCAGATATTCCTGAAATATTCAGCTGTGAAAGGATTTCTGATTCCTTGTCGAGACTGAACGGGATAATAAGATGGGGAAGTTTCAGTTTAAAAAGTCTGAAAGCATTCTCGGTATTGAATGTGTCAGAGGTTCTATTTACAACAAGTGTTTTGGAATTATGTTGCTTACATTCAGAATTTGCCGTAATGTCTTTCATCATCAGCAGTGAACGTTTACCGCTGGCATTATCAGGGGTAAAACTGATATTTACCGGTTTGAAGTCATTGCTTAGCCAGAATCTTGCTGTTCCCAGACTGAGAGCAAAAGAAACCCCAAGAAAGTTGAACTGATACATCGCAGCCATTCCTTCCACTGCCTTTATCATGGATGTGGCCAATGATGTTCTGCGGAGTTTTGGAAGTACGGCTATTCGTTCAATCCTCAGATATCTGTAGTTTCCTGCTTCGGCAAAACCGGCCTGTGTTATAAGTGTCTGCGGACACAGATTGTTTTTCGGCTGTCTTGTACCATTCATTATTGCTTTTGCAAGTTCAGGTTCTATCATTCCTTCACATGTGGAAATAGTGACTCCTGACATTACATAGTCTTCTGAACTTTTTTGCAAATTTGATACTGTATTGGTGTTTTCTGAAGATTGGACAGGGGATGAGAAAAAGGCGTTAACACTGTGGTCTGCTGTCATCATCTGCAGGTCTCTACTATTAATATAGAAGGGATGAAGGGACTTCAGGATCCGGCTGTCTATACTTGCAGCTTTTACCAGTATAAATGTCAGACATGTATATTCCTGAGTTATCCAGCGTATAAGGTCCTGGGGAGTCTGTTCATAATGGTTGGATTTTAAGAGACTATTAATGAGGTACAGGATAAATTTCCCTGTATTGTTTTTCATAAGCTCTATACCGGTAGTACAGACTGATATACTGTCAGAATTGTTTCTGGTAGAGATATATATGCATTTGCTTTTTTCTGATGGATTTTCAGATAATCTGTTGTGATTAAACCTATTGATAACTATGTCATTAACTGGTGAATTGAAGAAAAGTGTATCCAGACATTTTGCTGCATGGTCGTAGTTGTTTCGATAATGATTGTGCAACGCGATTCTGGTTATGGAGAAGCTCTGATAAAGTTGGTGGCGAAGCCCCATTGCAGATCCTTCGTAGCCTGACAGTGTTGTGACCAAAACTGTCCGCGGAAACATTTTTAATATTTCAAACAGGTGGGATATTGGAAGTGCCGCGGCTTCTTCAATAATAAGTAAATCAATTTTATCCACATATTCACACATGTTTTCAGTTGTAATGAGTGAAATATCTGAAATCGCTGTGTACCTAGGGATTATATCTTTGGCCCCTGCATTTAATACCCCACATTTAAACATACTATGCACAAGAGTATCAACAAGTTTTACAGTGGCCGTGGTTTTGCCTGTTCCTCTTGGTCCATCAAGATGTACGACGAAATTCTTTTTCTCATGAAGATATCTGGTAACAATATCGATATATGATGATTGCTGGGTATCGAGAATGTCAGGAATCGCTGAATTATGAAAATTCAGACAGTAATTACCGGCGTCTCCGGAAGTGATGAAATCTGAAATGTATTGAGGGTGTGTAAGAACTTCCTTAGCTGTGAATATTTCAAAAATATTTTTCTGTGTACAACTATTGAAGAAATCATTAAAACATCTGGGAAGGCTGGTGATGATTATCAATAGGCCTGAGGTGCTTAAAGAACCGAACAGAGAATAAATCTGATCGACATTGAAAAGATTCTGAACAAGCACGGCAGAGTCTCTTGTACATCCCAGATAATGTGCAATATTATTGAGATTAATGGTTTGGATGGGGGATCGTGAGGCTCCATCTTCAGGAGATTTGTCTGTATGAACTGATGATGAGTGTTCTGAGTCTGATGAAACAGGATATTTATCGTTAGAAAATACAGGAGGATGAAAACCCAGAGATTTGTTAATTTCTGACAGGATGGAATATCTGTTTTTCTGAGTTACCGTATCATCGGTATTTATAATAAGCACTTTTCTAGTCTGCATATGCTTTTATTCCGGCTTACCTGAAATGTTATGAGGAAAACAGGTGTTACATTTTGATATAATGCGTGGTATGAAGTTTAATGATTTAATTTTAACATAGTGCGAAAGCTCTTAAGGATAGACAATGGGCAAAGCTGCGATTTTTCTGGACCGCGATGGTGTAATCAATGTTGAAAAAGATTACGTGTACACCATTGATGAGTTCGAGTTTGTTGAAAATGCTATAGAAGCATTAAAAATTCTGCAGAACAAGGGATATGCTCTGGTTGTGGTAACCAACCAGTCAGGAATTGCCAGAGGATACTATACTGAAGAAGATTTTTTAAAGCTCACCGAGTGGATGGACTGGTGTCTCATAGATCGTGGAGTAACACTTGACGGAATTTATTACTGTCCTCATCATCCTGAAAAGGGAATAGGTAAATACAAAGTGGATTGCGAGTGTAGAAAGCCTAAGGCTGGACTTATATTCGATGCTGCAAAACAGTTAAATATTGATTTGAAGCGTTCTGTAATGGTCGGTGACAGGCTTACTGATATAGAATGTGGCAAAAATGCAGGTATCAAACGCAATTATCTTGTCCGAACCGGATATGCAATATCACCGGAAGATGAAAAGAAAGCCACCAAAGTATACAAGGATTTAATGGAATTGGCCAAAGACATGGAAGATATCAATGGTCATGGAGATATGGTCATCAGAAGAAAAGCAAAGAAAGCCTCTGATGAATAAACCGGAAAATGCCTAAACAATCCCCGCAAATTAGTATGAACCCTGTTATTGATCACCTGATTGATAACGGGGTTTGTTTTTTTCGATGGATGCGGTTAAAGAAAAATAAATGGAATATCAGGAATAATTGATTAAAAAATCACGTAAAACCTCAAAAAACGCAAAAAGAATATCACAGGAGCAAAATTTTAATAAAAATTCCATATAGATGTATGGATAGGTGTTCATTAGCGATTTTTTGCCCAAAAACGAAAAAATTTGAAAAAAATTTAAAAAAACAGTTGACGAAAAAAATAAAAAACCTAAAATACACATCGTTCGCTGAGCACAGCGAAAAACAAAAAGTTCTTTAAAAACGAATCTAGACAATCTGTGTGGGCACTCGCTGAATTCATGAGCTGAAATAAAAGATGGTTCTTGAAGAAGCTGAGTGTCAAATCTAAGAGCAATTAGAAAGACAGTCATTCAAAGAGAGCCGAAAAAACTTCAACTAATTTAAAGTGAAGAGTTTGATCATGGCTCAGATTGAACGCTGGCGGCAGGCTTAATACATGCAAGTCGAACGGTAACAGCAGGAAGCTTG
>NZ_FOXF01000058.1 GCF_900115655.1 Ruminobacter amylophilus
CACTGTGTAAATTTTAATCGATATCGCCGAAACCGCATGAATACTGGGTTTCTTTAGGCTTTATCACGTGACAGCAGTACAACCGTCTCGACGTGCAACGACCAGTGCATAGCGGTGTCTGATCGTCTACTATGGTTTATACAACAGGCATAAAAGAACATATTAACCAATAAGCACAGGAAACATATTCAGTGAAATCTGCTGAAATCTTCACACTGGTACTTCCTAAATTGAGGCTTGCAGTATTCCTCTTTTTCGCCAGTTTGCTTATTAGTGCGTTTGCCATTAAACCAAATACTGCGTTTTCCCTCATTAATTCCACTCTTGTTGGTTACGCACTCTTGAAGGAATTCCTCTGATGACATTATCCACATTGCTCCTTCAGAACCATCATCGTTTTTAATTCTCTCAGAATAAAATACGAAGTAGAAGTTTTTCGACGGTTCATGCGTAATTGCCGAAAACAGAGCACCGTCTCCGAACTTGACCTCATTTGATCTTGCCTTAATCTGAACCTCAATGAAGGTTCCGTCTTCTTTTTTGATGACACAATCAACACCATGATCGTCAACCAGAGGAACATAAACATCAAGTCCCTCCATCAGCATTTTTCCAATGAGGTTGTACTCAACTCTTTTGCCGAATCCTGCTGAATGTCTAAACGAAAAACTCATACTTTGCTCCCTTCAACTGTTTTACCACAGTGTTTCATATTACAATTTTATCGGTTATGAATCGACAATAATTACGCTAAAAGGGATCATGATGGACAAAATTAACGCAACAAAAATACTTGAAGAAGCTTTGAGCAGGAGCCTCGGATTGCCCCGCTACATAGAGATAATGGCAGGAAATCCTGACAAATCAGAATTTCAAAGGATGTTCAATGGCTACTATAAGGTGCGCCGCAATGAAAATTGGCAAAAAGAATATTATGCCATTTTCACTGAAGCTAAAAAGAATCCGGAAAACTACACCTTCGAACGAATCCTTAGAAAACTGTATGAAAAAACAGGAATGATAGAGGCATCATTTAGTTCCAAGATGCTGGCAACCATTGATCCATCTAAACCTATATGGGATCAGTATGTGCTTAAAAACCTGGGGCTTCAGTTAAAGGGGCTAGGGGAAGAAAGATTGGAGAAAGCTGTAGAGTTATACTCAGAGATTGAAAGCTGGTACAACTCATACTTGAATTCATCCGAGGGCAAGGAGAACATCAGAGTATTCGATTTAATGCTCCCGGATTACGCATTGATAAGTAACATCAAGAAGATAGATTGCCTTCTGTGGGCGCATAGGGTGTAAACTCAGCCGTTAACCTCAACCTCCACCCCGGATTTGAACTCCACGGTGAAGTGATCATCATGGACAGTGATGCGCTCAATCAGACGTCTGACCAATGCCTCATCGTACTCGACAATCTGAGTTTCCTGCTCATCCAAAAAGGCTTTAAGGTCTGAAATCTTCTGTCGGACTCCATCCTTTTTGGCATCATCGAGCTGCAGCTGATATTTCTTTTCATGAAGTTCAGTAATCTCCTGACCGAGCTTATCGCAGTCCTGCCGCTGTTTTATTCGCTTGAGAAGATCCTTCTGCAGGGATGCGATCTTGGAATCGATCTCCGCTACCGCATCCGTATTGCTGGAACTGAGAGCATTCTCAATATTGGTCTTCAGCTGAGACATATAAGTGTCCTGTTTGGTAAAGACCTCATTGATTGCCTTAACTGCAACGTTCTGAAGTTCCGATTCCTTTACGGTTCGGGAGTGGCATTCAACCTCCGAGTATTTCTGCTTGAGCCGTGAAAGGCACCGCCACACGATGCTCTTTCTGCCGTGAATGTTCCAGTGAGTTCTCTGGTAAAAACCTCCGCAATGGCAGCAGGCAACAAGATTTGAAAGTGCAAACTTACCGCTGTACTGTCTGCGTTTTCCCGTTGTGGTTTTAAGCCTTGACCGTTTCTGCATTTCCTCCTGAACCCGCATAAAGAGTTCCTTCGGAATGATGGCTTCATGGTTATTTTCCACATAGTATTGCGGAACGATACCGCGATTTGCCACCCGCTTTTTAGTCAGAAAGTCTGTGGTGATCGTTTTCTGAAGAAGTGCATCACCCATGTACTTCTCATTTGTCAGGATAAGTTTAATGGAGGAATTCAGCCAGCGGGAACTTCCCGCTGCAGTCTTGATGCCGTCAGCCTCGAGTCCCTTGCCGATACCGTAAAAGCTCTGCCCTTCCAGATATTCACGGAAGATGCGTTTCACCACCTCGGCTTCTTCCTTATTGATGATGAGGTTACCGTCCTCATCCTTGTCATAACCAAGGAACCGAGTATGGTTAACCAGCACCTTGCCCTGCTGGTAACGATACTGCAGACCAAGGCGGACGTTCTGAGAAAGGCTTTCACTTTCCTGCTGAGCCAGTGATGCCATGATGGTGAGCATAACCTCGCCTTTGGCATCGAGCGTGTTAATTCCTTCTTTCTCGAAATAAACGGCGATGTTCTTATCCTTGAGCTTTCTGATGTAGTTAAGGCAGTCTAGTGTATTACGGGCAAAACGGCTGATAGACTTGGTTACCACCATGTCAACCTTGCCATTCATGCAGTCATCTATGAGCCGGTTAAACTCCTCTCGCTTTTTGGTATTGGTGCCGGAAATGCCGTCATCCGCATAAATTCCGGCGCATTCCCATGCTGGGTTCTTCTTGATGTACTCGGTGTAGTGTTCCACCTGCGCCTCATAGCTTGTTGCCTGTTCATCAGTATCAGTAGACACACGGCAGTAGGCTGCCACTCTGGTCTTTGGTACTTCGTCCTGAACAACCCTGCTGCCGATTCGTCTCTTGGCAGGGATCATTGTAATTGTTCCCATGTTTAAGCCTTCCTCTCAATTAAACTGTAAATGTACTCAGCCTGTCTGAACGGATCTCTGAACTGCTTTAAACACTGTCTGAAGGAAAAGTGCTGTGGTGCAGTTCCCGATGCCTGTTCTTTGCTCTGCCCTTCCTTCTTCCCGAGAACAGAGCATCTGCGTAAGCGTTCCCTTTCAGCCGCATCAAATGTGGTGCGATCAATGATCTCGGGGTAAAAATCATCTCCGGTGTAGCGGGCATTCCTCATAAGCATTTTTACCGATGAGGCATGCAAGTTTAACCCCACAGCCTTTGCCGCATCGATGTAACTCAGCCCGGAAAGATATCCTTTGTAAAGCAATCTGACTTTACCGGCATCCTTCTCATGAATTACCGCCCTGCCGTCCACAATCTTGTATCCGAAAAAAGTATTATTCAGTCTCATTCAATTGTCTCCTTAACCTTCATTCCGCATTTCAGATGAAGTTCCAGTTCCGTTCTGGAACTCACAACCGCATGATCTACATACCTTTCAAAAAGCCCGGCATCAAAGTCGGAGAGCATTTCGCTCTTGCCCGTGAATCTGATGAGGTCTCTCAAGGACTCGGTCTTAGTCAGCTCACCGTTGATTTCAGATTTCAGCTGATCCCGTTCTGCTGTGAGTTTCTCAGTCTCAACCATGATTTCATTACTCTCCCGAGTAAAAGTGGCGGGATCAAGATAGCCCTTTGTCATAATGGAAGTGAGGTTACGTCTGCGTTCCTGCATTTCATTCAGGGTTCTTTCCACCACGTCAATTCTGCTGAGTCGTGACTTGTGAGATTGGGTAGTGAGGTTATCAAGAAGTGTCTGCAGCACCTCCTTTCTGCCGAAAATCAGCTTATTCATCATGGTGGTAAAGGCAGTCTCAAGAGCAGCCTCTCGAACATACTTCATTGAACACCGGCTCCCGTCCTTATGGTGGACTGAGCATACCCATGCAGGATATTTGAGCCTTCCGGTAATGTTGATCCTGCGTTTGAAGAACGCTCCGCATTCGCCGCAGATCAGCTTTCCACTAAAGGCATAGCGGTTCTGGTATTTTGAATTACCTTCAGACCTGTTCTTCTCCTGCTGTTCATGACTGATAACATTGCCGACAGCCTCGAAAACCTCCCTGCTGACAATGGCGTCATGGTGGTTTTCCTCATAGAACTGGTCTACTTCCCCATGATTCAGATGCCTTCTGAGACGGAAGTCCGTATAGGTTTTCTGATAAAGGCAGTCTCCCTTGTACCTCTCATTTCGCAGGATCCAGAGCACAGAGGCTGCAGTCCATGTGCCTTTTCTCTTGGCTGGAACCTTCTTCTCATTTAGCGTGGCAGCAATCTGACGTGCGCTCTTCCCCGTCAGAGCCTCATTGAAAATAAACCGCACCCATTCCGCCTCATCCTCTTTAATGACAAGTTCCCCGTCAGCGAGAGTGTAGCCGTATGGCGCATAGCTGAATTTGAAGGAGCCATTCTCAAAGCGGTGCCGTACTCCCCACTTGCTGTTCTCGGAAATAGAAACTGACTCGCTCTCTGCCAGACTGCTCATTACTGAAAGAAACAGTTCTGTTTCCATCGAACCGGTATTGAGATTCTCCTTCTCGAAGTAAACTGGGATGTGAAGTTCCTGAAGTCTGCGTACCAGTTCAAGACAGTCTGTGGTGTTACGGGCAAATCGGCTCAGAGACTTGGTGACAATGAAATCAATCTTCCCGTTCTCGCAGTCCGTCATCATCTGCAGAAGTGCCGGACGCTTTTCCTTTTTGGTTCCTGACAGTCCTTCATCGTAGTAGAGTCCGGCAAACTCCCATTCTCGATTTGATGCGATGTATTCTTCGTAATGAGCCTTCTGAGTCTCAAGACTGACAAGCTGATCAGCCATGCTTGATGACACTCGGCAGTATGCTGCAACCCGGAGTCTCTTCTTTGGCTGATGCGCATTGGCTGGCTCGATAGTGATAACCTTCTTCATGTGCAGTCACCTTAAAGTATTGATGACAGGAAGGTCGGAAAAGTCCGTCTGTTTTCCTGCATGATTAACTGAAACTCATCACGGCTGATGAGTCCCTGGCTGAGAAGTTTCCGGGTGAAAATCTCTGCTCTCAGAAAGTTGAACTCCTGCTGAAGATCGTAACCATCGTGGTTACGCTCGAAGTGCAGTTCCGGATAACTGCTTATTTGTTTTATGTGCATAATTGCTCCTTAAAGTGATCAGTGTTTGCTTCTCGCAATCCGTTTTGTCGGTAACATATTTGCTCTGTGTTGGAACACTATCAACTCAATAATCAAAGGATTTGCGAGATAAATGTCGGGAAAGTGACCACGTTCTCTACCATGATTCTCCGGTACTCATCAGCCGTTATAAGACCTTGGTTGAGCATGGTTTTCGTGAGATGTTCAGCCCGCAGAAAATTGAATTCATGCTGCAGCTGCTCATGGGTAATTTGGCTGAGTGCGGTATGCTGGGTAGTGGTGGGTGTAACTTCGGTTACTTGCATAGCGGATTCTCCTGTAAAACTATTGCTCCTACCTACTAATGCCCAGAAGTAGGCGCTTTTTACAAAAAAATTTCCTTCGCTTCACTATGCTTAGAAACAGAGGTGTTTTACAAAAAGAGAAATGAGTCAAAATTGTCAAAAGGTAATACAAATTGCAAATATAATTAATGATATGATGACATTTAAATTCATACTAACAAGGATTACTAAATGTATTGTCATAAATGTGGCAAAGAAATACCCGATAATTCTGTTTTTTGTCAGCACTGTGGGACGACCATAAAATCACCAACTAAAGGTAAATCAAACGTTTTGAAAATTGGGATTATTGCAGGACTTGTTATTTTTGCCGGAACTGGAGTTTTCGAAGGTTTTAAATACTGGAAGGAGCAAAATCCGGTAATTAATTACCCGCATGATATTACAGATGATTTAGTTCAAAAGATTGCATATAACAAGATTGATTCATTAACGATAAATTATGAATTTACAAGATGTATAAATAAAAATGAAGATATAGACAAATGGAAAGAAGATTCAGACAAATGGAAAAATGAACGAAATCGAAACAATCCTTTTTGGAGAGCCAATAGCGTTACTCCTATAAAACGCATTGAGTTTGAGGTCAAGCTTGGTTCGGGGGTTCATTCTCTCGCATGTGCATTTGAAGATTTTAAAAATCTGGAATATGTGAATATTAAGGATACTTCCAATATTACTGATATGAGATTTATGTTCTCTAGTGCAAAATCATTCAATCAGCCAATCGGCAACTGGGATACTTCCAAGGTTACTGATATGAGCATTATGTTCTCTAGTGCAAAATCATTCAATCAGCCAATCGGCAACTGGGATACTTCCAATGTTACCGATATGAGTGGTATGTTCTCTAGTGCAAAATCATTCAATCAGCCAATCGGCAACTGGGATACTTCCAAGGTTACTGATATGAGCATTATGTTCTCTAGTGCAAAATCATTCAATCAGCCAATCGGCAACTGGGATACTTCCAAGGTTACTGATATGACATGGATGTTCGTTGACGCATCAGCCTTCAATCAGCCTATCGGTAACTGGGATACTTCCAAGGTTACTAGTATGTGGGCAATGTTCTGTGAAGCATCAGCCTTCAATCAGCCAATCGGCAACTGGGATACTTCCAAGGTTACCCATATGGGCGGTATGTTCGGGGGGGCAAAATCCTTCAATCAGCCAATCGGCAACTGGGATACTTCCAAGGTTACGAATATGAGCTATATGTTCAGGAAAGCAATCTCCTTCAATCAGCCAATCGGCAACTGGGATACTTCTAGGGTTACCGATATGGATGGGATGTTCGAAGGGGCAACATCTTACTCATACCCTAAACCAAAAGGAGCAAAATAAACATCAAAAGGCAGACTGCAACTCTGGCAGTCTGCCAAATTCCCTTTATTCCCCAAGTCGGCTATTCACCTCTTGAGCCAAATCGCCCAACTTCCCGAATAGCCAGTTTCCCGGACAGGATTTTCGAGCAAACCAGCGGTGAACCGTCAGCAGCATCTCATCACTCCTGACCGAATAGTTCAATGCCTTATCCCGATTAGCAATCCACACCAATCGTTTCTTGCCGTTTCTTCTGCAGATATCAACGCACAGATCTACCAATGCGGCATACACCTCCGGCTTCATGGTGTACGGCTCCGTCAGATCTGATGCGCACTCGATGGTGACAGCTCTATGGTCATTATCCCGGGATGATGAGCACCAGGAACGGTTCTCTTCATCAACACAGAGGCCGATTCTGCCATCAGCCCCGATGCAGTAGTTGCAGCTTGCCTGTCGGCTGCTGTCCTTAAAGCAGTCGCAGATGCGTTCCACACTGAGCTGACCGACAACAGCGTGAGGGGTGATTCTGCTGATGGAACAGGTTCTTTTCCCGGAATGGTTAGGACTCAATCTAGTGTAAGTTACAAGCGGACTATTTGCCATTTTCATTCTCCTTATTTTCTGATTTATCGTGTAACTGGTTTAAGGCTTTTCTGACCACCGTTGGGATCGGCAGACCGAGATGTGCAGCGTTCTCGAGTAAGCTGATGCCTTCGTTTGAGAGGTAAAAGAAAATCACAGCGGTTCGCAGAACACTTCCGGTCTGAAAAATCCTCGTGTCCAGAATGCTGGCGATGCCCACGAGCATAAAGACGATCACCTTACGGCAGATGCCTTTAAACCCGATGGAACTTGACAGTTTGCCGTCAACAATCCCGCACATCACACCGCTGATGTAGTCGATAACCGTAAAGGCAATCAGGGCATACAGGAGGCCGTCACAACCGCCAAGGAAGTAACCGAGCCATCCGCCGATTCCCGTAAACATTGCCTGGAGCATATTCCAAAGCTCTCTCATGTTTTTTCTCCAATAAAAAAGGCGACCTTTAAGCCGCCTGTCATTTAACTCTTCTTACGTTACTTCGCACCCGCTCCAGAAACTCCCGGTCAAGATAGCTTTCCACCCGTTCACAGGCAGAGAGGTATTTCTGCCAGTAGGCATAAGCCCGGAAATCAAGATAGATGAATTTATTCCAAGGCTTTTCCATTGAGAGATAATGCACCATCAGCGGAGCCATTTCCTTGTATCCGGGATTGAACCAGATGGCATTGAACTCACCTGAAAGCTGATGCTTTTTCCTGAAGTGAAGATTCACAAAGTCCTGCTCCGGGCAGTACATGAAGTTGCCTTTTTCCTCAATCGTTTTGATGAACTTCTCATACAGTCCTTTGCAGTCAGCCTTGTAGCACATAAGACCGGTGTTGAAATACAGCGGAGTGTTCACGATTTCCTTAAGCTTCATCTGGTTCATCCACTTGTCCCGGTTTTCACGTTCGCTGACTCCGAAGATGCCGGATTTATGCTCTGCCGTAATCTCCTCGAGGAGAGGAACCGCTGAGCCTAAAAACAGAGTGTCCAAATCGAAGTTCAGGACACAGTCCGTTTCTGCAGAAACTTCCTCAAGTGATTTGATACGCTGGGCAATGGCGGGTACGGCACTGCGGTGAACCATCAGTCTGTTTCCGCCCACAGAGGCAAAAAGCTCATGCTGCGGAAATGATACGTAGCGTACCTCCACCAACTCTTCCGGAACCACGGCAAGAACCTTACTGAGGTCAGTACCTTTCTCCGCGTAAATGATGAGCTCAATGCGGTTGTATTTGAAAAAAGAGCTGAGGGATACCACCGCCTGATTGATGTACCCCTCATCCAGAACTACGAAAGCCTTCATTGGTTATTCTCCTTAATGTCGTCTTTGAAAATGTCCTCTGAGTAGTTGATGAGCTTAAGTGAACAGCGGTTGCCGCTTTCCGGTTTAACGGCAGTAACCCAGCAGAGCTGCAGTTCACCGATGGCAAAAAGCGGATATTCGAGAGACTTGCCGAACTCACTGTCCCAATCGATATCGGGATAGCTATCGAGATAAAGCGTATGGCTGTCATTACGGTAAAAGGTATATTCTCCATAGGAACCGTCCTTTCTTGAGATATACACGATGCCTTCCCAGATATCTTCCGGTAATTCAATATCCGTGGTAACGGTCTGACCGTTTATTCCGGTTATCCTGCCGGTGATGTTAGATAAGTTCTCATCGAGCATCAGTCCAACAAGGTCGTTGAACTGACAGTTGAGACCGTTAAGCTCGGTTTTGATTTCATAGGTAACTCGTGTATTTCTGAGATACCTAAGTCTCCTCATGCCGAGAGCTACCGCATGTTCATAGTCAGTTACGCCCCAGGCTTCAAGCTGCTCCTGATTATCGGATTCAGGATAGGAGGTGATGCGTTTATTACCGTCAGCATCAACATGGCAGTACACCGTTTCGGTCTTGTAGGTTTTAGGCGAGGTGAAATTTACCACCACCTCATCAACGTCATCCTCCTTCGGCAGCGAATAGGTAATTACCGGACTTGAGGTCATATTGCTTTTGGTGAAGATTTGCGTTGGAGTTGCTCCCGCATAAAGCCTTTTAACCGATAAGGTATTATCCCGAACCACCGGAACTGCAAAGCCGCAGTTGAGCACATCTCTGAGTGATTCCAGAAGAGTGCTGTCACTGTCGATGGAGCCGTTACACTCAAGTCCCTGGGAGCGCCAGAGCTCATCAAAATCCATGAGCGTATCGACATCAAGAATATTGCGGTATTTGGAGTTTCGTACAATATATTGAACCACCGGAGCAATATTCCTTGTTGCCACCAGCGGCAGATTATCTGAATACCCGAGAGCAGGAAGCTTTCTTGTCCAGTAGGTAGCAAGCTGGTTTTCAGAAAGCTCAGATAAGGTTTCGTTACCCTTGAACCTGCAGATGAGCACCGTCATGTTGTCATATCGGTCAATGGAGCTTATGACGCTTTTAAGCCCTACCCATTTAATCTCCTCAAGAGCACGGGTAGAGCCGTCCTCCTGCGAGGTTCTGAGAACTCTGAACTCATAATTCCCGGCAGTCTCCAGTTCGATTCTTACCGTTTCAGCAAGCTGGTCATTGGTGTTGTTCGTCCAGGTTTTCTCTATAATCATGTATTCGTCATCCGAACCGGCTCTGCGGTACTCAATCTGAATGCTGATGGATAGTTTATCGAACTCACCGTCATCGTTAAGCTTGCCAAGACCTCCCGGCAGAGAGAAATCAAGCTCAAAGATTTTTGATTCAGCACCATAAGGACATGCCCGATAAGGTCCTACGTAACCACCGTCACTTGCCTGACCACTTACCAGAGTAAAAAGCACATGCTCCTGATTGACTCCGGTGGAATAAAAGCCACGCCAGTCTGATACTTCACCGTAGCTGTCATTGAGCCTTTTCACCGTATAGACACCGTTGGTGTAATCAAGAATTTCATAAAGGCCGTTATCGTCATACGGATAATCCGCCGGCATCGGCTGAAACACAGAGCCAACCAGGCGATTTGCCGTATCGGTTATTTTCGTGTACGGCTGAGACGGAGTAACCTCCTCGGGGTATTCCGGAACTGTTAAATCACAACTGTCGAACTTTAGCGTAACATGACCGGCTTCATCAGAGCTTACTTCAAGAATTTCACAGAGAGCCTCGGTGGTATTTGCCTCATCCTCAGTTACGGTTTTACCGCCGCTGCAACCGGATGGAATGGTATCGTAGGTGATTGAGGTTACGGCAGAAAGAGTGACCTTCAGATAATCACCGTTACGGGTAATTAACTCGGTCTCAGTTTCTTCACCGGATTCCTCATCAACGTTGGTCTGAATTTCTGTAGCTCTTGCACGGAAAAACTCATCAGGCTTAAAGCCATCAGCGCATTTCAGCGTGAGCGTAGTAATACCAGAGGCAGCATCAGTTTCGGCAGAGATAATTTCAGTACCGATAAGACGTGTATTTTCTGCACCGCTTAACTCGAAGATAGTGCCGTTTGCCCATTTCAAATCAAGGTTCTGTTTAATGCGTACCGTCTCAGTACCGCCACCTGAACAGCCGCCATAACCCATGCTGTAAATTCTGTAGTTGCAGCCGCTAAAGGTATTACCTTTAAACTCAAGGTTCACTCCGTTCATGGAGGAGGTATCGATTTTACCCTGACCGCTTTTTAAGGTATGACCGCTCTGGGTAACCTCGGTTGATGAGTACCAGCAGTACCAGGATTTATCCTCCGGGGAGTTTTCAGCAGTAATCTTTACTCCCGGCTCAATGACGTAGGCAGAGCAACCCTTGAGTTCACTTATCGGAGTCTCGCCGATGTAGATGTCTGAGTGATCTGCCTTGTAGTCGTAATGTCCGATGCCCTGGCATAAAATCATGTCGCAGAACAAAGTATTGTTGCGGTAAAACACATGCCGGTCAGCAAGGTAGTCTGGAAACCTTTTGAAGAAGCCGAAGTTCTCCGGGATGATTTCCATCAGCTTTACCTTGTTGCCCTGAACATTCACATCATAGATTGAGTTTCCCTGTTTGGTGTTTTTCTGCTTATTCTTGCCAAGCTTATGCATACTCACCATGGCATAAACGGCACTGGCCACACCAATCACCACGGAGATGATGGCAGCAATGGCGGTACCGGTTACACCGGGTTCGATGACAAACTTAAGGTGATCGCTTTTCTGGATGAAGAGTGAAGGCCATTCAGTCTGTTCTACCTTTCTGCCGTTAACAAACAGAGACAGATATGGCATAAGTGTAGGATTATAGGAGGCAATCTGGCTCTTAAGCAAAGCGGTGAGACTGCCGCTGTATTCCGGCAGTTCAAGCTGCTCAAGCACCCTATTCAAATCTTCACGGGTTACAACTTCAAGTTTCATGGTTCTCCTTAATGAGTTCAGGACAGAAAGGACGGACAATGCTCATTTTTCCTATTAATGCGTATACGTGCATATTTGCCCTATAAGGTTCTATTTAAAGGCTGTTTACTCTATATAGAGTTTCTTGTCCTGTCCGTCCTATAAGAGGTATTTTTAGCAAGGACAGTTTTGCGGTTCGGGACAAGCCGTAAGTGAGATGTCCCGATATCGGTAGAATCTGCTCTCCACAAACTGCATTGATTTGATCTTTTCAACTCTGGCATGACGATTAAGTCCGGTATGCAGCATTTCTCCTCTGCCGAGATACACGGCAACATGGAAGATCTGCCCGTGACGAAAAAAGGCGATCACATCGCCCTTTTCTGCCTCGCTCCCGGATACTTCCATAAAACCGCCCCGCTCCGATTCCTTCTCGTACCCGTCTTTAATGCTGAAATCCGTATAGTCATCAAGCTCTATGCCAAGCTCCCGGCGGTAGAACTCGATGACAAGCCCCCAGCAGTCAAGGAACGGGTATTTTCTGCCGTTTGGAGTGTGTCTGATGAGAAGATAATGGTTAAGCCACATACTTAAGTCCCGGTGCATTGGTGGAGGTATAGCGGAGTCGCGGAAACTCAAGATTCAGCATGTCGCAGAAAGATGCGGTGAAGGTTGCCGATTCCCGGGTGATACGACCTCCGGTGATGGTGAGCGTCAGTTCAGAGAGCTTGTCGTGATATTCGTAATGCCACTGGGCAACAGTGATGAAAGTAGGTGTCTGAGCTTCAATAACCTGTTTCATGTATTCGTAGGCTTCACCGCTTACTCCGTCAACACCGAATGAGAGATCTGAAAAGCCGCTGTCAGACCTTTCCGGCATGGAGACAGTAAAGGCTGACTTCTTGTATTCGTCTCCCCAGAGCTGCATGTCTTCGTACCCCAGCACATAACGCAAGGTGCCTATGGTGTCGTTTGCAATGGTGAGCGTAACAATCGGCAGTCTGCCGCCACTCGCGTAAATTTCTTCAAGTGAATAAAGCATAAAGCCTCCTTAACTGAACCAGGAAAGGTATTCCACCTCACCAGAATCAGGCTTAACCTTGATAATGCGGCCACACCAGTCATCGATTTCGTAGGAATAAAAACTCCAGGTGGAATTGCCGTTGTTATCGTTGAATTCCACATACCCGTCATACGGATAACCTTTGAGAAGATTCAGGTTAAAAACGTAATAGCCGAATCTATTCTTTTTGAGCTTAATCCCCGGCCACTCGTAATTGGTGTAATAAGCAACCCAGATATAGGCATAAAGCTCATCCCAGCCTTCCGGATCAATCCATACCTCATCACCGCCAATTCCCGGTTCTACGTCAAGGCGGCACTGCACCGACCATAACGGACCATTGTTGTTAACGCAGTTAAGCGAGGCAGAG
>NZ_FOXF01000059.1 GCF_900115655.1 Ruminobacter amylophilus
GGTTACCTTCCACATAATACTGCGGTACGATGCCGTTGTTTTTGACTCTGGTCTTGCTGAGAAAATCGGTGGTGTAGGTTTTCTGAAGCAGGGCATCACCGATGTACTTCTCGTTACGGAGGATTTTGTTGATGGTCGAGGTGTGCCATCTGGTCTTGCCCGCTCCGGTCAGAATGCCGTCCCGCTCAAGTCCGGCCTTGATTTTGTCCATGCTGTAGCCTTCCAGATATTCCCGGTAGATGCGCTTTACGGTTTCAGCCTGAACCGGATCTATGATCAGATTGCCGTCAGCATCCTTGGTGTAGCCGAGAAAGTGATTATGGTTCACCTGCACCTTGCCTTGCTGGTAACGGTACTGAAGTCCCAGTTTGACATTCTGGCTTAAGGACTGAGATTCCTGCTGGGCGAGGGAAGCCATAATGGTAATCAGCACCTCGCCCTTGGCATCAAGCGTGTTGATTCCTTCCTTTTCAAAGTAAACAGGAATGTTCTGAGCTTTGAGCTGTCTTATGTATTTAAGGCAGTCCAAAGTATTTCTGGCAAAGCGGCTGATGGACTTGGAGATTACCATATCAATTTCACCGGCCATACAGGCTTCAATCATTCTGTTAAACTCGGTTCTGTTTTTTGTGTTGGTGCCGGAGATGCCGTCATCGGCATAGATCCCCGCAAGAGTCCATTTAGGATTATTGCTGATGTACTCGGTATAGTGCTCCACCTGAGTTTCATAACTGGTGGCCTGCTCATCAGTGTCGGTGCTTACACGGCAGTAGGCCGCAACGCGCAGTTTCGGAGTTTCTTCAATACGGGCTTTGCTTTTTGTTCTGTGCGGATCTGCCGGTATAATCTTTACGTTAGCCATTCGTTTTCTCCTTAACTCTAATCAGGGAGTATTGGTATTCAGCCACTTCAGCCGGAGTACCTTTGTGCAGACTGTCTTTATCTGAAAAGAAGAATTCAGCCGGTGCGTTTTTTGGTACCTTAGGCTTAAGAAGATTGGTGCGGCTTAACGCCTTCATACGTCGTTCCCTTTCCTGTAAAGTTCGAGAATAGGTTTCTTCATCAATGAGAGGCGGATAAAAATCATCTCCCAGATAACGGCGGTTCTGCAGAATTCTGCTGACGGAGCTTGCCGGAAGCTTAAAACCGACTCTCTCCGCAGAGGCACACAGGGACATACCATCAAGGTAATTACGGTAAAGTTCTCTGACAATTTTGGCTTCTTTCTCATCAATAACCGCCTTACCATTAACAATTCTGTAACCGAGAGCTGTACTCCTCATTCAATTTCCTCCTTTAGTGTAAGACCGCATTTAAGTTCAAAACTGATTTCGTTTCGGGTTACTGCAGTAATGCTGTTAACAAATCTGCTGAACACTTCGTCACTGAAGTCAGTGAGCATTTCGCTGTAAGATGCAAAGGCGATAAGCTCTGAGGTTTCTCTAATAATGGAGCATTCACCTTTGGAATTCTGTTTGATGGCGTTAAGCTCAGTCCTGCATCTTGCTGCTCTGGCTTTCAGTTCGTTGTTTTCCTGATTGAAAAGAACCTGGTCGATGCACCCCTGCGCCATCAGCATGGTGATGGTATTCTGCTGTTCGGCAATATCTGAAATCTGCTGTTCAAGAGCGCTGATTCTCTGCATATCCTTGTTTTCAGAGTTTCCCTTTAATGCTTTGAGGTAGGGCATCAGAATGGTCTCTTTGGCAAAGATGAGCTTGTTCATCATGGTTAAAAATGCAAACTTTACCGTCTCATCCCTGACGAACTTCATGGAGCATCTGCTTTTGTCTCGGAGGTGGGTACTGCAGCACCATGCAGAATAACTTCTGCTTGATAAGGAATGGTGAATCCGGTGTTTGAAAATACCGCCGCATTCTCCGCAGACGATTTTTCCTGACAGGGCGCTGCGGTCTAAGAATTTTGCTTTTGCTCCCGGTATGCCTTTTTCTGAAGCTCGCTGAGCAATGATGAAGGCAACTGCTTCAAAATCCGCTCTGCTGATAATGGCTTCATGGTGACCATTGCTCCGGTATCTAGTTAGGTAGCCTTTGTTGAGGTGCCGGCTGAAGGATTCATCCGTAAAGGTTTTCTGAAAAACCGCATCTCCGATGTAAAATTCATTTCTCAGAATCCAGAATACCGTTGTAGAGCTCCATTCATTTTTTCGTATGGGCGGAACTCCATCACTGTTTAACCCCTTTGCGATGGTATAAGCTCCTTTGCCAGCCAAGGCTTCGGCAAAAATACGTTTTATAATCTCTGCCTCATCAGGAATTATGACAATGTCTTCACCTTCTCTTTTGTAGCCGTAAGGTAAAGAGCTTGATTTGAAGGTTCCGTTCTGAAACCTCCGCTCCAAACTCCATTTGCTGTTATTTGAAATTGAGCGTGATTCATCCTCGGCCATTGAGCTGAGAATTGACAGAATAAGCTCTCCCTCCATCGAACCGGTATTCAGATTTTCCTTCTCGAAGTAAATCGGAATGTTGAGCCTCAAAAGACTTCTCACCAAATCAATACAGTCCGTGGTGTTTCTTGAAAATCTGCTGATAGACTTGGTAAGGATATAATCAATCTTTCCTGCCCGGCAGTCTGCCATCAGTCTCTGCAGTTCCGGTCTGCTGTCCGACTTGGTACCGGATATCCCCTCATCGAAGTAAATCCCGGCAAGCTCCCAGTTATCCTGCATACGGATGTAATTTTCATAATGTGATTTCTGCGTTTCCAGACTTTCAAGCTGGGCATCATAGTCAGTGGATACTCTGCAGTATGCCGCCACTCGCAGTCTGGAGCATTGAACTGACTGATTCTGTTCTATTCTTCTTACTGTTTTCACTGTTCGTCCTCCCTTGTATATAAATCACTCTAATCAACACTTATATCAACTTGTTTTGGAAGTATTTCCTCAAGAAAAGGGTGATACGTCATACGGTTGATGTCTGTGATTTTCTCGTACTCTACGGGGGTGATAAGTCCCTTGGAAAGCAGTAACTCCACTACTCTCTGCGCCTGATGGTACTGGGCGTTGCGGATTATTTCGTCAGTTGTAGGTGCTGTCATTAACTCGTTCATAAATCGTTGCCTCCTACAATGTACTGGACATCAGAGGCGGATTTGAGCGGATTTATTTTGGGGAATGTGGCTGATTGGCTGTTTGGTGAACAAGTTTTGTTGTCGATTAGTGATTCATGCACAAGAGATAAAATCGCCAAAATGGTATGATCCTAAAGATTTAATATGTCCGGAGATGCAAAGATGCCTGCAAACAATGAAAACATCAAAATTACGGTTGTTGAAAAGAGAGGGAAACGCGGATGCGATTACTGTCATCGCGTTGGTGATGTGTACGATTATGCAAAAGATGCCGGAAAATTATGCCCATGGATGCTGACTGTTGCCAACATGTATATTACAAAATTGCGTGACGGTCATACGTTTTCAAGAGGTCCGGAAGTTCCTGACGGTGCGGTTACTTTCTGTTGTCCAGATCCTCGGGTAATGAATATCTTTCAAATTGAATACACCGGTAAAATCGAAGACAAAGATCATAAGTAAAATTTTATTGAATGAGGGATTTGTTATATAGTGAAATCAATCCCTCTAGGCTTCAGTTAATTATGTTTAATCATAATCATAATCACTAAGTCGGCTATTCACCGAATGAGCCAAATCGCTCAACTTCCCGAATAGCCAGTTTCCCGGACAGCTCTTTCGAGCAAACCAGCGGTGAACCGTCAGAAGCATTTCATCCTGTTTGTCTTTTACCTCGTTATTTTGGCTATTATTTTTGGGCAGATAACTCATTGGCCGATATTTCAGCTTCGATTTCCTCAATGGTAGGCAAACTTCCTTTGAATTTTTCAGGAATAAAGGTGGTTATGTCGTATTGGGAAATTCCCATAGGCTGACTGCTGGCTTCAAGCGCATAACGAGCCTTGACGTTATCTTTTGATTTGCAGATTAACAGCCCCAGCGTAGGTCCATCATTTTCACCCTTCAGCTGATGGTTAACGGCAACCATGTAGGTTCCTAGCTGCCCCATATCACCGGAATCAAATTCCTTTACCTTGATTTCAACAACCACATAGCAGTGAAGTTTGATGTTGTAAAACAGCATGTCGATGAAGTTACTGGTATTGCCGATTTCAAGCCTGTATTCACGTCCCACAAATGCAAAGCCGTTACCAAGCTCAAGAAGAAATCTGGTGATGTTATCCATAAGAGCATCCTTCAGCTCTTTTTCGTCATAGCTCTCCCGGAGGGTAAGAAAATCGAAGGTGTACGGATCTCTGGTAATCGCCTGAGCAAGATCGCTTTGAGGAGCAGGAAGAGTAAGATCAAAATTACTTACTGCTTTGCCCTGTCTTTCATAGAGGTCTGTATCCAGAAAGTTCATCAGTACAGCTCTAGATCAGTTGTTCTCGAGGGTTTTGTGTATGTAAAATAAGGCTTTATCACGGTTTCTATTGACCTTATTCATGATTTGAACAATATGCCCCCACGGGATCAAAAAGATTTCATCACATGAAACGCAGTCGGCTTTGGGATTAAAATCTAATTTTGCAACAACTTGTTGCAAAATTGGGAAAAGGCAGTAGAACTGATGCATGTACCGGAGATTTCGGGCGGAAAAAGACTTTACATCAGGCAGTTCTTTTCTCAGATCTTTACCAACCTGTTCGTAAAAATTGCTTCCCCAATGTAGAGTGACCCCCGAAGAGATCCTCACGGGCAATAGTTTTGTCATCTATACAGTCATAACCTTTCCGTTACTTTCGATGCAAGATTGTTCACTCCCCTTCTAAGGTACTGGAGCCGATAACCATTTAGTTGTCGGCTGCTTTCCTAGGTGGTCTTAATTCAGTTATTCTGTGAATTACCTAAACTATTTTCGATAGTTCAAACATATACTCATGAAATATTCAAGGACAGGAGTAATGAATTTGTTTTCATGATGGACGATATTAAACACTCTTTTAAAACTAATTTCAGGCACAGTGAATTCCATAAGAGTTCCCTCATTAAGATCCTTTTCGACTATTCGTCTAGATAGTGCTGACACTCCAAAACCAGCCTTCACCGCCTGTTTAATACTCTCAGAATTGTTGTATACACCTATAATATGAGGACAGATATTATGTTTATTCAATTCCCCTTCAAATAACGTTCTTGTACCACTGCCGAACTCACGTGTGATGAAATACAATTTCTCTAGGTCAGATAATTTTCTTATCTTTGGTGTTGAAGGAGCATCAACAAAAATCAGTTCATCGTCCATAAAAGGAATTCTTCGGAGAAATTCAGACTGAACTTTTCCTTCTATTAGTGCCACATCGAGTTCGTCCTTAAGAAGCAGTTCTTCAAGTATGGCAGTGTTGTGAATATTTGAGTATATAATCCTTCTAGGAAATTTACTTTTAAGCTCTGAGAGTAGCGGTATAAAAACACTCTCTCCAATACTTAGCGTAGCCCCAACTCGAAGCGGGCTCACATCAGAATAATCTCTTAGTGCAGATTCTGTCTGAGACATTAATCCTACTATATGTTTTACATAATGGAGCAATTTCTTTCCTGCGGGAGTAAGATAGAGTCTCTTACCAAGGCGTTCAAAAAGTTTTGTGTGATAGTGTTCTTCAAGTTCCTTAATCGCCTGACTTACTGTAGGCTGAGAAATAAATAAAGCTTCAGAAGCTTTTGTCATTCCTCCTGACTCATATACCTGCAGGAAAATCTTAAAGTGCCTAAAAGTCATCTCATCCCCTTATCATACATAGGCTTTTACCTATATATATCATAAAATCATAGTATTTAACAATGGGGAGTCCAAGATGTATGATCTAGCATACACATAAGGATAAATAAATTTTTCTGGAGTTTGGTGGTATGAAACATGATGTGATTAAAGGCGTTATTTTTGCTTTGATACTGGCTGTTCCTTCATATTATCTTGGGATTTCATTCCCTATTATTGGTGGTCCTGTTTTTGGAATTCTCATCGGGATGCTCTTTGCCTTATTACCACGATCTACTTCATTTGAGGCAGGAATAAGTTTTACAGGGAAAAAGATTCTGCAGTATTCCATAATTTTTCTTGGATTCGAAATGAACCTGTTTCATGTTATGAAGGTTGGATCTCAGTCATTATCCGTAATGTTATTTACGCTGATTACAGCCTTTGGTGTTGCATGGTGGATAGGAAAACTGCTTAAACTGAATACCATGATCTCTACTCTCATCGGTGCCGGTACTGCAATCTGCGGCGGTTCGGCAATAGCTGCTGTTGCACCGGTTATAGGAGCAAAAGACAGAGATATTACGTTGTCGATTTCAACAATTTTTCTTTTTAACGTAATTGCAGTCTTCATTTTTCCATTTCTTGGTCATGCTATAGGGATGTCTGATTTTGGCTTTGGCATGTGGTCAGGAACAGCAGTGAATGATACTTCTTCAGTTGTAGCCGTTGGATATTCATACAGTCCTGAGGCGGGGTATTTCGCCACTATTGTAAAACTTACCCGTGCACTCATGATTGTACCTGTATGTCTGTTATTCTCATTTATAACAACAAGAAGTCAGAATAATGGAGAAGATTTAAACTTTAGAAGAATCTTTCCTTGGTTTATTCTATGGTTTGTAGTTGCTAGTGTCATTAACACTGCTGGGATATTGCCAGAACAAGTATCAGCGATGTTAGGAAATATTGGTAAATTCGGAATTGTTCTTTCAATGTGTGCAATTGGATTGAACACTAAAATTTGGGATCTCCTACGGAATGGTGGCAGACCAATTGCACTTGGATTCTGTTGCTCGGTCGCCGTTGCGTGTATGTCTCTTGCTGTGCAGCACATAGAAGGTATTTTATGAATATATAATTCAGTTCTCCCTTTATTATGAAAGAGTTTAAGTAACCAAGAAAAATTTGAAGACCTTACGAGTACTTTAGAGTTTTCGTTATATGTGCTAGACGAATAGCATGTCTGCTTTTAAATTAGTAGGAAACAAATGCCTTTTGAAAATTGAATTATTTTTATAAGCCGACAGTCCCTTTCTGTCGGCTTTTTCCTTATTCCCCAAGTCGGCTATTTACTTCCTGAGCCAAATCGCCCAACTTCCCGAATAGCCAGTTTCCGGGACAGCTCTTTCGAGCAAACCAGCGATGAACCGTCAGCAACATCTCGTCAGATTTAACCTCATAGATTAAAGCCTTATCCCGATCAGCGATCCACAGCAGTCGTTTCTTTCCGTTCCTTCTACAGATATCAACGCACAGATCTACCATGGCGGCATACACCTCCGGCTTCATGGTGTAAGGCTCCGTCAGATCTGATGCGCACTCGATGGTAACTGCTCGCTGGTCGTTATCTCTTGATGATGAGCACCAGGAGCGGTTCTGCTCATCAACGCAAAGTCCAATTCTGCCATCAGCACCGATGGCATAGTTGCAGCTTGCCTGTCTGCTTCTGTCCTTAAAGCAGTCGCAGATTCGTTCGACACTAAGCTGACCGACAACAGCGTGAGGTGTAATGCGGTCAATGGTGTGAGTCCTTTTACCGGAATGGTTCGGACTCAATTTGGTGTAACTCACTAATGGACTATTTGCCATTTTCGTTCTCCTTATTTTCTGATTTATCGTGTAACTGGTTTAAGGCTTTTCTGACCACCATCGGTATCGGCAGACCGAGATGTGCAGCGTTCTCGAGAAGACTGATACCTTCGTTTGAAAGGTAAAAGAAAATCACAGCGGTTCTGAGGACACTTCCGGTCTGAAAGATTCTCGTGTCCAGAATGCTGGCAATGCCCACGAGCATGAAGACAACCACCTTACGGCAGATACCTTTAAACCCGATGGAACTAGACAGTTTCCCGTCAACAATCCCGCACATCACACCGCTGATGTAGTCGATAACCGTAAAGGCAATCAGGGCATAGAGCAGTCCGTCACAACCGCCAAGGAAGTAACCGAGCCATCCGCCGATTCCCGTAAACATTGCCTGGAGCATATTCCAAAGCTCTCTCATGTTTTTTTTTCTCCAATAAAAAAGGCGACCTTTAAGCCGCCTGTTATTTAACTCTTCTTACGTTACTTCGCACCCGCTCCAGAAACTCCCGGTCAAGATATCCTTCCACCCGTTCACAGGCAGAGAGGTATTTCTGCCAGTAGGCATAAGCCCGGAAATCAAGGTAGATGAACCTGTTCCATGGTTTTTCCATTGAGAGGTAATGCACCATCAGCGGAGCCATTTCCTTGTACCCCGGATTGAACCAGATGGCATTGAACTCACCTGAAAGCCGATGCTTTTTCCTGAAGTGAAGATTCACAAAGTCCTGCTCCGGGCAGTACATGAAGTTGCCTTTTTCCTCAATCGTTTTGATGAACTTCTGATACAGTCCTTTGCAGTCTGCCTTGTAGCACATAAGTCCGGTATTGAAATACAGCGGAGTGTTCACGATTTCCTTAAGCTTCATTTGCTTCATCCACTTGTCCCGGTTTTCCCGTTCGCTGACTCCGAAGATGCCGGATTTATGCTCTGCCGTAATCTCCTCAAGAAGAGGAACCACCGAGCCGAGAAACAGAGTGTCCAAATCAAAGTTCAGGACACAGTCGGTTTCTGCAGAAACTTCCTCAAGAGCTATAATCCTTTGTGCGATAGCAGGTACGGCACTGCGGTGAACCATAAGTCTGTTACCGCCTACAGAGGCAAAAAGGTCATGCTGCGGAAAAGATACGTAGCGAACCTCCACCAGTTCTTCCGGCACTACGGCGAGAACCCGCTCGAGGTCTGTGCCTTTTTCTGCATAAATGATGAGCTCTATGCGGTTGTATTTGAAAAATGAGCTGAGGGATACCACCGCCTGATTGATATATCCCTCATCAAGAACTACAAATGCTTTCATTGGTTTTTCTCCTTAATGTCATCTCTGAAAATGTCCTCCGAGTAATTGATGAGACTGAGCGAACACCTGTTATTGCTTTCCGGTTTAACAGCCGTAACCCAGCAGAGCTGTAACTCTCCGATGGCAAAGAGCGGATATTCGAGAGACTTGCCAAACTCACTGTCCCAGTAGATATCTGGATAACTGTCTAAATAGAGAGAATGGCTGTCATTGCGGTAAAAGGTATATTCACCATAAGAGCCGTCCTTCCTTGAAATGTATATAACTCCGTCCCAGCAGTCTTCCGGAATCTCGATATCAGTAGTGATGTTCTGACCGTTAATTGCGGTTATCCTTCCGGTGATGTTCGAGAGATTCTCATCCAGCACCAGTCCCACAAGGTCGTTGAAATTGCAGTTGAGTCCGTTGAGTTCGGTTTTGATGTCATAGGTTACCCGGGTATTTCTAAGATACCGAAGTCGCCTCATACCGAGAGCAATGGCATGCTCTCTGTCGGTTACGCCCCAGGCATCAAGTCTTTCCTGATTGTCAGATTCAGGATAATCAGTGATGCGTTTGTTTCCTTCATCATCAGTGTGACAGTACACCGTTTCGGTCTTATAGGTTTTCGGAGAGGTGAAATTAACCACCACTTCGTTTATGTCATCGTCCTTGGGCAGAGAGTAAGTGATCACCGGACTTGAGGTCATATTGCTCTTCGTAAAAATCTGCACAGGCTGTGCTCCGGCATGAAGCCTCTTAACCGATAAGGTGTTGTCACGAACCACCGGAACCGCAAAACCGCAGTTAAGCACATCACGTAAACTTTCAAGTAATGTGCTGTCACTGTCAATGGAACCGTTGCATTCAATTCCCTGTGACCGCCACAGCTCATCAAACTCCATCAGCGTATCGACATCAAGGATATTGCGGTATTTGGATTTCCGTACAATGTACTGAACCACCGGAGCAATATCCCGAGTCGGCAGCAGAGACTGACTGTCTGTGTCTGAATCAGCATAACCAACAGCAGGAAGTTTTCTTGTCCAGTAAGTAGCCAGCTGATTTTCGGAAAGCTCGGATAAGGTTTCATTGCCTTTAAACCTGCAGATGAGCACGGTCATGTTGTCATACCGGTCAATGGTGCTGATGACGCTTTTAAGTCCTACCCATTTAATCTCCTCAAGAGCACGGGTAGAACCGTCCTCCTGGGAGGTTCTGATAACTCTGAACTCATAATTTCCGGCGGTTGCAAGTTCGATTCTTACCGTTTCAGCAAGCTGGTCATTGGTGTTGTTGGTCCAGGTTTTCTCAATTACGGTATACTGCTCATTTGAACCTGCTCTGCGGTACTCAATTTGAATGCTGATAGAGAGCTTGTCGAACTCACCGTCATCGTTAAGCTTGCCAAGACCTCCCGGCATGGAGAAATCAAGCTCAAAGATTTTTGATTCAGCACCATATGGACATGCACGGTAAGATCCCACATAACCACCGTCACTTGCCTGACCGCTGATGAGAGTAAAAAGCACATGCTCCTGATTTACTCCGGTGGAATAAAAGCCATGCCAGTCTGAAACATCACCGTAGCTGTCATTAAGACGCTTAACCGTGTAGACACCGTTGGTGTAGTTAAGAATTTCATAAAGACCGTTATCCTCAAAAGGATAATCCGCAGGCATCGGCTGAAACACAGAGCCTGCCAGGTGATTTGCCGTAGCAGTTATTTTCGTGTAGGGCTGAGACGGAGTAACCTCCTCGGGGTATTCCGGAACGGTCAAATCTGAACTGTCGAACTTTAGCGTAACATGCTCACCGGACCTTATCACTTCGAGTATTTCACAGAGAGCCTCGGTGGTATTTGCTTCATCCTCGGTTACGGTTTTACCGCCGCTGCATCCTGACGGAATGGTATCGTAGGTAATGGAAGTTACGGCAGAAAGTGTGACCTTCAGATAATCGCCGTTACGGGTAATCACCTCGGTATCAGTTTCTTCACCGGTTTCCTCGTCAACGCTGGTCTGAATTTCTGTGGTTCTTGCCCGGAAATACCCATCAGGCTTAAATCCATCAGCGCATTTCAGTGTGAGCGTGGCAATACCAAGGGCAGCGTCAGTTTCTGCTGCAACAATCTCAGTACCGACAAGACGTGTATTTCCGGCACCGCTTAACTCGAAGATAGTGCCGTTTGCCCATTTCAAATCAAGGTTCTGCTTAATGCGTACCGTCTCAGTACCGCCACCTGAACAGCCACCATAGCCGATGTTGTAAATTCTGTAATTGCAGCCGCTGAAGGTATTACCTTTAAACTCAAGATTCACACCGTTCATGGAGGAGGTGTCGATTTTACCCTGACCGCTTTTTAAGGTATGACCGCTCTGGGTAACCTCGGTTGATGAATACCAGCAGTACCAGGATTTGTCCTCCGGTGAGTTTTCAGCGGTAATCTTTACTCCCGGCTCAAAGACATAAGCGGAGCAACCCTTGAGTTCACTGATTGGCGTCTCGCCAATGTAGATGTCTGAGTGATCTGCCTTGTAGTCGTAATGTCCGATGCCCTGGCATAAAATCATGTCGCAGAACAAAGTGTTGTTGCGGTAAAACACATGCCTGTCAGCAAGGTAATCCGGGAATCTCTTGAAGAAGCCAAAGTTCTCCGGGATGATTTCCATCAGCTTTACCTTGTTGCCCTGGACATTCACGTCATAGATTGAGTTTCCCTGTTTGGTGTTTTTCTGCTTGTTCTTGCCGAGCTTATGCATACTCACCATGGCATAGACGGCACTTGCTACACCAATCACCACGGAAATGATGGCAGCAATGGCTGTACCGGTTACACCAGGTTCGATGACAAACTTAAGGTGATCGCTTTTCTGGATGAAGAGTGAAGGCCATTCAGTCTGTTCTACCTTTCTGCCGTTAACAAAAAGCGACAGATAGGGGTGGAGATCAGAGCGATAGGAAGGAATAAGATCCTTCAGAAGGGCGGTCAGACTGCCACTGTATTCCGGCAGATCTAAGTGCTCTAGAACTTTGTTTAAGTCCTCTCTGGTTACAATTTCAAGTTTCATTTTTCCTCTTTGGAAGATTGGTATGTCTGTAGATCTTTGTTTCAACAAACTGCATTGATTTGATCTTTTCCACCCGGCAATGACGGTTAAGTCCGGTATGCAGCATTTCACCTCTACCGAGATACACTGCTACATGGAAGATCAGACCATGCCTGAAGAACGCAATCACGTCACCAAATTCGTAGTGGGGCGGTTCGATTTCATAAAAGCAGGATCTTTCTTTCTCGTATCCGTCCTGAATGCTGAAATCCGTATAGTCATCAAGCTCAATGCCGAGCTCCCGGCGGTAGAACTCGATAACAAGTCCCCAGCAGTCAAGGAACGGGTATTTTCTGCCATTTGGTGTGTGTCTGATGAGAAGATAATGGTTAAGCCACATATTTAAGCCCCGGTGCATTTGATGCGGTATAGCGAAGGCGCGGAAACTCAAGATTCAGCATGTCGCAGAAGGAAGCTGTGAAGGTTGCCGATTCTCGGGTGATGCGTCCGCCGGTGATGGTTAAAGTGAGTTCCGAGAGCTTGTTGTGGCTCTCGTAATGCCACTGGGTAACGGTGATGTAGGTCGGCGTCTGAGCTTCAATAACCCGTTTCATGTATTCGTAGGCTTCACCGCTTACTCCGTCAACACCGAATGAGAGATCTGAAAAGCCGCTGTCGGAGCGTTCCGGCATGGAAACCGTAAAGGCAGACTTCTTGTATTCATCTCCCCAGAGCTGCATGTCTTCGTACCCCAGCACATAACGCAAGGTGCCTATAGTTTCATTCTCGATGGTGAGAGTTATGATGGGGAGCCTGCCGCCACTAGCGTAGATTTCTTCAAGTGAATAAAGCATAAAGCCTCCTTAACTGAACCAGGAGAGGTATTCCACCTCACTAGAATCAGGCTTAACCTTGATAATGCGGCC
>NZ_FOXF01000084.1 GCF_900115655.1 Ruminobacter amylophilus
AATAACGAAGTTAGAGAGCTAATGCCTGATAACTGTTTAATTAGAGTAAATTTATAGCCGGATGTGATTACTTAAACATCTGAAACTGACAGTGATTTAGATAAGACGTTTTTCATCAAGAAGGTTTGAATTATCTACGATGTAACTATGATGGCACTATGAACAGTGATCCTCGACGACAGACAAATAGAATTCGCGGCGAACCATTGACCTGAGGTATCCAATCCACGTATAACAGAGTGGCCAATGCCGTGCTTACACTGAGGAAAATGTCTTGCCTAAATTTCTGCTTGACAAAGGTCGTTTCATAACAGTTACACTAGATTCAAGAACAAAATAGGTCTTGCTGATGAGAACGGAGAACTAATATCAGCTTCCGGAAAAGTTGAATTAGTATTCCCATACAAAGATTGCGTCTTAGAAGGTGGACAGACAAAAGAGGAACAAAAACGAAAGGAAATATTTTATAACGAGGCATTAGCTAGATCTGAAATAGATAAGTTGCTATATCCTAAAGTTTTAATTAATGCCGTTCGATGCGATACAGAAGGTGAAAGTAGAACGTCAGAATTTTGTAATGACGATAATTTGATTTTAAAAGGTAATAATTTACTGGCTCTTTCAACTTTATTAAAACGCTACGAAGGAAAAGTAAAATGTATTTATATTGACCCACCTTATTATTTTAAAAATTCACGTGCAACAGACACATTTAAGTACAATTCGAATTTTCATTTCTCTAGCTGGCTTGTGTTCTTAAAGAATCGACTTGAAATTGCTAAAAAACTAATGTGTCAAGGGGCTACGATTTGGATAAACATCAGTGAAGATGGTATGCACTATCTTAAAGTAGTATGTGACGATATATTCGGTGCAGATCATTTTGTGGGTACAATTCCAAGAAGAACAAGGAGCGGAAAATCTGACGTTCCGTTTAATTTTTCACAGGATTTTGATTGGCTATTGGTCTATACCAACGTTTCAGAAAATACTGATGTTATGGGGCGTACTATAGAACGTCAATATTACGAAACAGATGATTATCCTGGAAGACCATGGAGACTCGCTGATTTGACATCCCAACAGCCCGCTAGTAAACGCCCTAATTCTTTTTTTACCATGGTAGATCCTAAAACTGGAAAAGAATATCCAGCAAGTGAGAAGAGAACTTGGGCGGTTACAAAAGAAACGTTTGAAGAATACTATAAACAGGGGGCTATTGTTTTCCCAGATGATTACGATTTTTTAAATATTTCAAAACCCTATTCTAGAAAATTTAAATCCGATGATGATAAGAATGGTAAATTAAGTTCTGTGATATCTGATTTTCAGATTCAATCTTTCCTAAAAGATGTCTTAAATAATTGCAAAAATGCTGATGGTAATACACAAATCGATATGTTATTTGGTCGAGATGAATTTGACTATGCAAAACCTGAAAATTTGATTAAAGCCATTTTAGAGGTAACAACACATAAAAACGATCTTGTTTTGGATTTTTTTCTTGGGTCTGGAACTACCGCTGCGGTTGCACACAAAATGGGGAGACAGTACATAGGAATTGAGCAACTTGAATATGTTAAATCATTGACTGTTAATCGTTTGAAAAAGGTTATCTCGGGAGAAAATGGCGGTATTTCAGCAGATGTTGATTGGCAAGGTGGAGGCTCGTTTGTTTATTGTGAACTGGCAAATTTAAATCAAAATTTTGTGGAAGAAATCCAATCAGTAACGACTGAAGAAGAAGTAAAAGATATTTATTCTCGCATTATGAAATTAGGCTTTATTTCCAATAAGGTTAAGCCACAAGAGATCAATGAAAATATTGATGATTTTTATGCACTTTCTCTTGATGATCAAAAGAATTTTCTTATGGAATTGCTTGATAAAAACTTGCTGTATATAAATTACTGTGACATTGATGATCAGGAATTTGGTGTTAGTGAAACTGATAAGGCTTTTACAAAGAGTTTTTACGGAGAGTAACACATATCACAATAAGGAGTTCGTTTCATGACTCGTGGCAAATGTATAAGTCTTTATTTGATTGATGGCGATGTTAATGGTCGTATTAAATGTACCTTGGCAAACTGGACAGGTCTCGTAATAAAGATACCTCGAACTGCTTTAGACCTATGTAAAGATCGCGAAGAGCTTAAGCAGACCGGTGTTTACTTATTATTTGGCAAAGATGATTTGAGTGAAAAGAGTGTTGTTTATGTCGGCCAGGCAGGAGTTCGAAAGAATGGAGAGGGGATACTTTACCGTTTACTGGAACATAACCGCAATCCAAAAAAGGACTACTGGACAGAAGCTATAGCCATCACCACTTCAAACGATTCATTGGGACCAACTGAGATTAGCTATTTGGAACATCGTTTATGCCAGCTTGCTACAGAGGCGAACAGATACGATGTGAAAAACGGAAATGAACCTACTCCAGGAAATCCATCTGAAGAAAAACAGAGTGAACTAGAGGATTTTATTGATTATGCAAAGGTAATTGTTGGTACCTTGGGACATAAGGTTTTTGAACCATTAGTGGCCAAGAGTAACTTAAATTCTTCAGATGATGAGTTAGAGTTTGTATGCAAAAGGAATAACGGTATCGATGCTCGAGCTATTAGGACTTCAGATGGTTTCGTTGTAAAGAAAGGTAGCAAAATTGCAAGAATGGTGACCAAAAGTTGTCCTGAGTATGGTTTGAAAAAGAGAGAACAGTACAAAGCTCAGATTGATGAAAATTTTGTTTTGCTTGAAGATATACTCTTTAATACACCTTCTGGAGCTGCCTGCTTTGTTTGTGGCTCAAGTGCCAATGGTAATATTGAGTGGAAGAATTCAGAAGGGATAACATTAAAAGATCTGGAATCCAAAACGGAATAAATAATACTTCAAATAGGGATAGGCATTTCTGTATTTTACGAATTTGAAGGTGAAATCTACCAAGAGGAAAGAGCTTGTTGGTACATGTGGTAACCTCATAACAACTGAAATCACTTAGGAGTAATTAGAGTCTTATTATCGATAAATCTGATTAAAGCCCCTTCCAATTTCGTGAAAAAGTAAAAATTATATTTAGGTAAAATATGTTTAACGCTGATAGAGCAATAGAAAACAAAAAAGATGACTTATTGGGTCGAGCACCATTTTCTGCGCAATTGGGGAGAGATATATACGAATATAATGGAGAAGATAGTCTTGTTATTGCAATTTATGGCAAATGGGGAACAGGAAAAACGTCCATCGCCAATATGGTTTTAGAGGAGATAGAAAGCCTATCTGAAAGCAATAAAAACGAAACAATCGTAATCAAATTTGAACCATGGAACTATTCAGATCAAGATAATTTAATACACCATTTTTTTAATTTATTGGAAAATGCTATTTCAAGTGGTAACGTAGCTACGTTAATGAAAAATGTCAGAAAAATTCTTAAAAAATACTCCAAATATTTTGAATTAATTCCATACGAAAATCCTTGGAATAAATTTTTTTGTACCTCTATGATAAACCTCTTAAGAGGAAATCTAGATTTATATTCTTGTAAAAATAAACTAAAAGATGCGCTCCTCGAAGCTAACAAGAAAATAGTGGTTCTGATTGATGATATAGATCGCCTTACAAATTCACAAATAAGAAATATTATTCAAATAGTTAAACAAATTGGAGATTTGCCTAAAATTACATATATTCTGGCAATGGACAGAGAAGTTGTTGCTCACGCACTAGAAGATGATTGCTGTAATAATGGTAATGAATATTTGGAAAAAATAGTACAAATACCATTCCAAATACCACCACTTTCTCAAGTAAAATTGCATGAAATTTTTCACAACAAATTGGGCAGTAGCATTCGTAGTGTATCCAAAAATATAGCCATAAGGGATAATTACTATTGGTGTACTGTACTCGACAATTGCATATTTCCTTATCTATATACTATATACTATAAGAGATATTAATAGAGTAATTAATATTTTTAATTTTAGATATGGCATTTTGTGTGAAGAAATCCCCTTTGAAGAAACGATAGGCATCACTACAATTGAAGTTTTGAATCCTAAACTTTTTGAATGGATTACAAATAATACTAATGTCTTATGGACTGAGAAAGATCCTTATACGTTAAATCAAGATAATGTTAAGAGCTTTTTCTGTGATCAATTTAAAGCGATAGGAATAGATCCTGCTCAAGCAATCAATAGCGTTGCTACTCTTTTCCCAATCTTTGCCAGCAACATAGGGATGAGTATCTCCAGAAAGGCAAACTTTAATAAATCCGTTCAAAAACAACAATTTAAATTATTTTTAAGCTATGCAGTCGACGAAATTAAAGTACCTAGATCTGATATAAATGATTTAATCTACACAATAAATAAGTTTGATTTAAAAAGAAGTATAGAACAAATAAATAATGACGGAAATTTGGAATTTGTTATAGAAAGAATTACATCTGATATTGATATGATTCCACTTCACCGATTAAAAATGTTAACTTCTGCTTTTATAAATTTAACAGAAAAACCAATAAAATATAATCAATATTGGTTTGATGATATCGTAACTAATTTTGCTATTAAGTTAATTCAAAAAATGCCCACAAAAGAAGAGAGGTACAGCCTATACGAAGATTTATTATCGAACAGTTGTGATAAATCATTAGGTATTATAGCACAGATGCTAATTGTTGAAAGAAACAGTAGTCAGTCAGCTTTTTTCACACCTCTTGACTCATTGTTTCTACAAAAAATAAAGAGAGTGAACGCGATTCCGTGTAAACCCTTGTTAAGCCCCTTTTGAAAAATTATCTAATGTACCTAGCTATCCTTGTGCTGGTTTCATCAAGACAGGATAGCTGGTTCAGAACCTTTGCCCAATTCTGTATTTTAGCATTGTTCCATTTCTTGGCAAGTTCACCCGTAATTCTGAGATAGAAAATTTTAAATACCGAATTTTCATTTTCAAAGAATCCCTTTTTAGTGACCTTTCTAAGGCTGGAATTTACAGACTCAATGGCATTGGTCGTATACATCACTTTGCGTATGTCGGCCGGA
>NZ_FOXF01000062.1:0-3524 GCF_900115655.1 Ruminobacter amylophilus
GAAGCAAACCTGTCCACCATCAGCCTTAAATAAATTTTTTAACAGCTTAATAAATTTTTTCTGTAGAACTTCATCGTTACAATATTCCCGATATATCAAATCCCATTCATCCATAATAAAAATGAATTTGGTATTCAAATCCTGAGTAATCGCAAGTAAAGTTTCCAAAAGTCCTGTGTTTTCAATCTGATGTTTTTCGAGACACCCTGCAAATTCACTGCTTGATTTTAATTCTTTAATTATTGAATACTCGAAATAGTCAACCAGATCATTAACGCCATCTACCTTCTGTTTCTTGTTGGAATAGCCGTCAAACAATCCGTCAATGGTATTCATATCAATATAAATGACATTGTATTTGTTGAGGTGTTTTTCGTAACAGGCTTTAAATTCATTATTCGTTATTTTTAGATTATCAAAAATCTTTTGACCGGCATATCCTTTGGAATAGTAAGCTGACAGCATATGAGCTGTTACTGTTTTGCCAAATCTGCGGGGACGGGTTACAGCCAAAAGCTTTCCATCAGTGTTAAAAAGTGCATTGGTTTTTTCAATAAAATCAGTTTTATCAACAAACACTCTGGTATCTCTGGCTTTAACCAGATTAATAAAGCTGTTATCCTTGTCAGGATTCAGAATGCTTCCCATGACTTTAACCACCTCGAACTCAACACCATCGACTGTCATTTTATCATAGCGCCGAATTTTTATCCGTGATACAGGACATAACTTCCTGTTAACAATTAGCCGTACTGTTCATATGTCAGTAATTTAACTAGTACCAGCAAATTATTCAACTGTTATTTTAAGCTTAATCTGCGAACAAGTCGTTCATCAAAATGCTACCGTTTACTCATCATCCGTTTAAATTTTTCAATCTCTTTTGTACAATTCATAATAATGAATTAGCCGATACCCCCAAGAAAGAATCAAGAGCGGATTTAATTTCAGAATTAAGAAAACAATATTAAATTTTTAGAAAAAGATATTGTTTTTATAGTCAGAGATACGACTGGTAAAATTGTGTGGCTCGAAAATGGTAACTCATCAAGGGTGTTAAAACACATTTTGGATGGAGCCAACGGAGGTAAAGGGCACGCTAAGGATTTTAAGAATATATTTGGTATTTCAAGAGAAAAAATACCTTCTTTTCTAAAAAAGTATTCAGTAGCGGAATCATAGTTGCCAATAAAAAAGTAGTTCGATATGGAAAAGAAGGGTTACTGATATGCAATGGATGTTCCTTGGTGCAACATCCTTCAATCAGCCAATCGGCAACTGGGATACTTCCGAGGTTACTGATATGAAATCCCTATACCAAATTTGATACAGAGCCTTGTGGCATAAGGCTTTACAGCTTATATGGGCTCATCGGGCTTACTTCTACACTTTGGGCTTTTGAGGTGTAAATTACTTCGATAAATAAAAAAAAGTCCGACTACCATCATCACAGTAATCAGACCTTTCATCTTTAAGTTATACCGCTTTTATCCCTCAAACTCCGAACCGTTCTTGAACCTGAAAACGAGTCTGCCATCAGCATAAGCCGTGACGTAATCCAGCAGACCGCACCAAAGGTTTTCGCTGAATTCTGATATCTGACCGTTCTGCTCTTTCAGCTTTTTAATGAAATTCTCGATAATGCCACGATGCTCGAGAAGATTGCTGAGTTTCTGATCGACTAGTTTCTTCTGTTCTTCGGCCTTGCTGAACTTTTGAGTAATCTCATCATAGCTTTTCCTGTATTCACTCTGATCTTGAACCGTAGTGGCGTTCTGCTGGAACAGTTGACGTAAGGCTGAATCGAGCGTTTGCATCTCAGTTAAGAGAGCTTGCTGTTTCTGCTCCAACTCACTCTTATCGCCGGACTTATCAAGCGATAGTGTTAAGAGTTTTCCGATAAGAGGGGAGAATGTCCTGACGAGAAGATCATCAATTTTTCTGAACTCGGTTTTGGTCATGAATCCCTGTTTCAGAAAGCATTCAGCTAAATGCCTTGCTACCAGATAGTTCATTTCAGACTCAAACTGTTTCGGTGTCACAGGTTACTCCTTCATAACGATGTTTGATGTAGCATTCGTGGGTGCAGAACTTATGCTGTTTGATGCCAAAGTAGGTGAATTCTTTTCCACAGCAGAGACACTTTACTGTGTGAGGATTACGGCGCTTAACCAGTTCCGGATGTGCATTCCACCAGGTTACCCGACACGCATCAGAGCAGAATTTACGGTGTTTAACCTTTTCCCTTTGGATGAGCTGCTTGCCACAGCATCTGCAGAAAGTCGGAAGCTCCAAAGGTGTATCTGACTGAGACTTAAACGCCTCCTTACGGTTGCCTGCGAGACCTGCACGCTGGCAGTAACTTTTAACTGTAGCCACGGTGACACCCATCGCTTTGGCAATGGCGTTATAACTGAAATTCTGCTCGCGCAGAGTTTTGATTATGGATTTCTGTTGTTCTGTCATAAATCTTTGACCTCCTACTATATCAATGGACGTGAAAACCATGTTTTGACGAAGGCTATAGAAAAATAATTTTTGAATGATTAAAAGTTGTACAGCCGTGTATCGAGATGAGCGTCAAGGCAATAGAGCGAATGTGTTTGTGGAAGAATGAGGCTGGTTAGCGATCAGTCAATTACACGGATAGAAAGAATGTGTTTTTTATTTGGATCACAAATGTGAATTCTGAATATACCTAAAAATGGTCAAAAAAAAAACAATAGTAAACTTACAGGGAAGGTTTATTGAAAGAGGATAAAACTATGAAAAATCAGTTAATTTCAGTTGGTCTGTTATCACTTGTTCTTGCAGGATGTAATATGACCGATTTCAGGCTTCCGACTATCGGAGAAAACAATTCAAATAGTACTGCTACCACTAAATCAGCTTCTCAGTCTAATATTGTTAGTAATCCGCTTATAGAAGAAATGTGTGCTACAGCCAAGAAAAATGAGGCCAGAGCAAACGAATTGTATCGTGGCAGAGAGGTGTCTGCCCAAGGGAGGTTTAGGTTGAATAAATACACTAAAACGCCACATATAGATTTTAATACCCAGAATTTTAGTGTTCATATGGCTATGAATGATAAAACTGAACCTTGGAAACAGTATGATGATGGTCAGATTGTTAGTTCAGGAAATGTTAAAGTTTCTGAAGTTTCAGTAGAACACGTTGGTGGTCTCAGCGGTTACGATATATGTTATATCCATAACTAAGACCGAAAAAGAACACGAAATGCATTGATTTATTCGTGGAGTCGACAGTCATCATCACTGCCGGCTCTTTTGTTTTCTACACTCCTGGTTCGTCATTTGATAGACAATTACACGGTTAGAAGGTATCTGTTTTTTATTTGGATCACAAATGTGAATTCAGAATATGCCTAAAAATGATCGAAAAGAAAACAGAGTGTAGACTTACAAAGAAAGTTTATTGAAAGAGGATAAAACTATGAAATTTAAGAATGTTTTATGTTGCACTGTGGCTATCCTGCCGATGTTTTGTGCTGTTGAATCTCAAGC
>NZ_FOXF01000062.1:4024-11178 GCF_900115655.1 Ruminobacter amylophilus
AGTTTATTGAAAGAGGATAAAACTATGAAATTTAAGAATGTTTTATGTTGCACTGTGGCTATCCTGCCGATGTTTTGTGCTGTTGAATCTCAAGCAGGTTTTGCGGAAGAATATGATAAGGCTAGGTTGGAGAAAAAGCATAATTCGGAAGGTTATAAGAACACTCAAAAATTGAATGATAAGCAAAAACTGTTTCTTCGTGAAGTTATGGGGAATGGAACACGCACCCAAGTAGAGCTGTGTCATATGGATACAGGGTCTCTAAAGCAATGTAAAGATGGAAGTCAGGGCATGGGGTGGAGATTACCTGCTAACAACAACTCCAAATATATATCAAATGTGACGGTTAGTGTTGAAGGAGACGATTCTATAATAAAAATTACAGCATCACCTGATTTCTTCGGAGAAAATGTAACATTAATCTATGATTGCTCAGTTGCTGAAGGGCGTGTGGATTGCCCTATTTCCGCAAAGTCAAGCTGCCTTGAAAAAGGTCTTTGCTCTGCTGGGGTATATGATGTTGAACCAGATGATTCCGTTACGTTAAGAGTAGTTGAATACAAAATTAAATAGTAAAAGATAAGGTCATGTCATGTAGAGCCGACAGTCCTCATCACTGCCGGCTTTATTATTTTTACACTCCAAGTCGGCTATTCACCGCTTGAGCCAAATCCCCAATTTACTGAATAGCCAATTCCCCGGACAGGATTTTTTAGCAAACCAGCGATGGATGGTGAGGAGCATTTCGTCAGGTTTAACCTCATAGATTAAAGCCTTATCCCGATCAGCAATCCACACCAGCTTCCGCTTGCCATTCCGTCTGCAGATGTCTGTACTGAGATCCAACAGGGCTGAATACACCTCCGGTTTCATGGCATAAGGATCGGTCAAATCTGATGCACATTCAATGGTAACAGCTCTCTGGTCATTATCCATTGATGAAGAGCACCAGGAACGGTTCTGCTCATCAACGCAAAGGCCGATTATGCCATCAGTCCCGATGGCATAATTGCAGCTTGCCTGTCTGCTGCCGTCCTTAAAGCAGTCGCAGATACGTTCCACACTGAGCTGACCGACAACAGCGTGAGGTGTAATGCGGTCAATGGTGTGAGTTCTTTTACCGGAATGGTTAGGGCTCAATCTGGTGTATGTTACAAGCGGACTATTTCCCATTTTCGTTCTCCTTATTTTCTGATTTATCGTGTAACTGGTTTAATGCCTTTCTGACCACCGTCGGTATCGGCAGAAAGCCTGATGGTGCTGTCGTTCATTTTGATCTCCTTAAATATGGATTAGATTAGAAAATATGAATTGCTAAACACATAACAAAATAATGATTTCGTAATGACAATATATTGCAAATAAACGAATTTTAACTATAATTTTAAGTAGTAACCAAGGAGGCTATTATGAGTGCCACAAATTTGAATATCAGAACCGATAAGGATGTAAAAGAACAGGCTGAACAGATCTTTGCTGAACTCGGCTTAAACATGACAACCGCAGTGAATTTATTCTTGCGGACAGCCATCAGAAAGCATGGTATACCTTTTGATTTATTCCTTGATGTACCTAATGAAACTACAATTGCCGCTATCGAGGAAGGAAAAAGACTGCTTAACGATCCTGATTCTCCTAAATATTCCAATATGAAAGATCTCAAGGCGGCATTGGACTCATAAAATACGATGTAAAGTTCACCTCTCAGTTCAAGAAAGATTTGAAGTTAGCCAAAAAGCAAAACAAGAATATTGATAAACTTTATACAGTTATCGAGACTCTGGCTGAAGGTGAAACGCTGGATCCCAAATTCAAAGATCACGAATTAACCGGAAACTACAAAGGAACGAGAGAATGCCACATAGAGCCGGATTGGTTGCTGATTTATGAAATTCAGAACGACATTATGGTTCTGATGCTTACAAGACTGGGTACCCATTCAGAACTGTTTAAGAAATGATTACTTCATCATTCTCTTAAATTTTTCAATCTCTATCGCACAATCGCTCTCCGTCATTCCGGCTTTGTACCTTTCTTTCGGATGAGCCTCATAGTATTCCTCCTGAAAAGAAAAGGATCTCATAAGAGATCCTTGGTTGAAAAATACGGAATGACTGTGTTAATCCTCAATCGGATAATTTTTCAGAAGCCACTTACCGTTACCAGGATTATCAGGATTGTAGGTCGGTTTGTTTGTGTCCAACGCCCGTACAGAGTTCATCTCATCATCTGTAAGCCTAAAATCAAAAATATCCAGATTTGATCTGATGCGTTCAGGATTTACTGATTTTGGTAAAACTATCATTCCATCCTGTACTTCAAATCGTAATATTACCTGATCTGCATTTTTATTGTATTACAGGCTGGAAATGCCACGGTAATCGGTGGTTCAGTTGCCGTTATCAAAAATATCTGTGAGTATTACAGAGGGAATATTGACGGTAAGGATGCCGTCTGTGACATAGCAAAAACAACGGAAAAGGCTGCCGCCGGAGGATATGCCGTAGGTTTTTTCGGTTCTGCGCTTAAGGGGACAATGCAGAATTCAGGGAATGATGTTCTGCGTAACCTTTCAAAAACCAATCTTCCTGCTGCCATGGTCAATATGACTCTGGAAGCGGGTAAGTCCCTTCATGCCTATCTTAACGGTACCATAGACGGTGCCGAATGTCTGGAACGGATGGGACAGAGTGGTTTTTCAATGGTGGTGGCTTCGATGTCGGCAACGGTGGGGCAGGTAGTCATTCCGATTCCGATAGTAGGAGCTGTAATCGGATCGGCTCTCGGTTATGCCCTGTCATCAGCATGTTACGGCTGTCTTGTAAGTTCTCTTAAGGACGCAAAATTATCCAGGGAAAACAGAATAAGGATAGAACGCGAATGCCAGGAACATATCAAATTCATCAGACAGTGTCGGGAAGAATTGGAGAAATATTTCGATGACAGACTGAATTTTTATAAACAGGCATTTTATGAAGGCTTTACTGAAATCAGCCGAGCCTGCGATACGGGGGATTACGACGGTTTTATAGGAGCCTGTAACAAACTGAACTCCAAGATGGGAGGTAAAAACATGCAGTTCTCAAATACCAGTCTGCTTATGGACTTGGTAAGAATGATGTCAATCTTACCGTCCTCACAATCCTGAAGCATTCGTTTGAATTCAGCTCTGCGCTCAACACTTGTACCGGAGATGAAGCTGTCGGCATATACTCCAGCAAATTCCCATTCAGGATTATTCTGAATGAGATCGTTGTAGTAGCTGATCTGAGTTGACAGAGAATGAGCCAGTCTGTCAGATTCCATGGAGACACGTGCATATGCCGCTACCCGTTTTCTGGCAGGCAGGGCTATGCTTTTTACATCAATTTTCTTTATCGTTTTCATAGTTATACCCTCGTTTTGATACCACTATTACTCACTCTTATCGCCTGACTTATCAAGCGATAGTGTTAAGAGTTTTCCGATAAGCGGGGTGAATGCCCCAATAAGAAAATCATCAATTTTCCTGAACTCTGTTTTGGTCAGGAATCCCTGTTTCAGAAAGCATTCAGCCATGTGCCGTGCCACCAGATAGTTCATCTCAGATTCAAACTGCTTCGGTGTCATGCGTCACTCCTTCATATCTGTGTTTGATGTAGCACTCGTGGTAGCAGAACTTATGAGGTTTGGGACCGTACCAGGTGAACTCCTTTCCGCAGCATAGGCATTTGCCTGTGTGAGGATTACGGCGATTAACCTGTTCGGGATGAGAGTTCCACCATGTTACCCGACACTCATCAGAGCAGAATTTACGCTGTTTAACCTTTTCCCTCTGGATGAGCTGCTTACCACAGCATCTGCAGAAAGACGGCAGTGCTAAAGGTGTATCCGACTGAGACTGAAAAGCCTCCTTGCGGTTACCGGCAAGCCCTGAACGCTGGCAGTAACTTTTAACGGTAGCCACGGTGACACCCATCGCTTTGGCAATGGCGTTATAACTGAAGTTCTGCTCGCGCAGAGTTTTGATTATGGATTTCTGTTGTTCTGTCATAAATCTTTGATCTCCTGCTATTCAATGGACTTGAAAAAACTGTTTTGACGATGACTATAGAAAAATATTTTTTGAATGGTTAAAAGTTGTACAGCTGTGTATCGAGATGAGTGTCAAGGTAATAGTGGGAAGGCGATTTCAGGAAGCAACTGTTGGAGTGGATCTGCTTTTATTTTCAATTTGTCGTTCATGCACAGAAATACAGCCACCAACATGCTAGAATCTATGAGAACAGTTTGGTGAAATAAAGGACACAATTAAAAATCAGGCGATAAAATTCACTAAGGATGGAGAATTAGTTATGAAAAATCAGCGTAAAGGAAAAGGACTAACATCTTTATTTTTTGCCGTAACTCTCGCTTTATATGGTTGTGCAAACCAGGCGGAGTTTGCAAAGACAGATACTATCAATGAAATATCAAATAGTGATGTTAAGTTGAATCTTTCTAATGATGCCAGCGACTTTGTGTTACTGAGTGAAGCAGTTCCTGATGCAATCTTAGAAATCAGGTATTATTCGACATATAATTTTGTGGGCACCAGAATTGACGGGTATGAAGAACCGGTGGCCTTACTTACAAAAGAAGCAGCCACTGCGCTCAAAAAAGTCAGTGATGATTTAAAAAAGAAAGGATACCGTTTAAAGATTTTTGATGCGTATCGCCCTCAAAAAGCTGTTAATCACTTTATGCGCTGGGCTCTCGATACTAACGATGTGGCGATGAAAAAGTATTTCTATCCTGAACTTGAAAAGAACGTTCTTTTCCCTCAAGGGTATATAGCCGAACATTCAGGACACAGTCGTGGCAGTACAGTAGATTTAACTCTTTTTGATATGAATACTGAAAAAGAAGTAGATATGGGAGGAACATTCGATTACTTTGGTTTATTGAGCCATCCGGATTATAAAAATATTACTAAAGAGCAATATAACAACCGAATGATTCTTCGGGAGGCGATGTTGAATAATGGTTTTAAACCTTTGTAAGAAGAATGGTGGCATTTCACTCTGAAAGACGAACCTTATCCTGACACTTATTTCACTTTCCCGGTATCAGCCACTTCAGTTTCGAATGACAGATGTATAACAAAATAACAATTTAAAATAGACCAAGCCGGCATCCCAATTACCGGCTTTTTTATTTAGTAAGGTTAATTCCCTTATTCCCCAAGTCTGCTATTCACCGTTTGAGCCAAATCGCCCAACTTCCCGAATAGCCAATTTCCCGGACAGGATTTTCGAGCAAACCAGCGGTGAACCGTCAGCAACATTTCATCACTCCTGACCGAATAACTCAAAGCCTTATCCCGATCGGCAATCCACACAAGTTTCTTCTTGCCATGCCTTCTGCAGATATCAACGCACAGATCTACCAGGGCAGCATACACCTCCGTCTTCATGGTGTAAGGTTCAGTCAGATCTGATGCGCATTCGATGGTAACAGCTCTTTGGTCGTTGTCTCGAGATGATGAGCACCAGGATCGGTTCTGCTCATCAACACAGAGTCCGATTCTGCCGTCAGCCCCGATGCAGTAGTTGCAGCTTGCCTGTCTGCTGCTGTCCTTAAAGCAGTCGCAAATGCGTTCAACACTGAGCTGACCGACAACAGCGTGAGGTGTGATTCGGTCTATTGCATGAGTCCTTCTGCCGGAATGGTTCGGACTCAATCTGGTGTAACTTACGAGTGGACTATTTGCCATTGTTATTCTCCTTATCTTCTGATTTTTCGTGTAACTGGTTTAATGCTTTCCTGACCACAGCAGGTATCGGCAGACCGAGATGTGCAGCGTTCTCGAGTAAGCTGATGCCTTCGTTTGAAAGGTAAAAGAAAATCACTGCGGTTCTGAGAACACTTCCGGTCTGAAAGATTCTCGTGTCCAGAATGCTGGCAATGCCCACGAGCATGAAGACAACCACCTTACGGCAAATGCCGTTCAGGGTATTGGCCAGAAAGTCATTACCCATGATGATGAGTTCACCGAAACCGCCGTTTGACTGCATGAGTCTGGTGCAGAAAGTACCCATGGCATTATCCAGTCTCCCAGTAGCGGCAGATACAGTGTTGAGTTTGGTTTCCAAAACACCGTCAAAGTTGTTCTTTGCCAAATCAGAGAGATAGGAATCCAGAGCCTTGCTGTTCTTTTCAATCTCTGTGGTGGCCCCCTTATAGGTAAGAGAAATTGTGTCACTGTTATCCTTTGCCGTAATGCCGAACTGCCGGAGTGCCTTGGTAGAACCCTGGGAGAAAGCAATAACCGCATCAGTCAGGGTATTGATGTCTCGTCCGGTACCGTGGGCAATGGTGGCGTAGGTCTTAAGCTGTTCGTTTGAGTTGGTAAGACCGTTATTGCCTAGTTGTCATAAAGATTTATGTGACATTGCGGACATTTGATTAGCGCGGGACCGATGCTCTTTTCATAAAGAGACGGGCGTTTGAGCATATAACCGCAGTAACTGCAACAGTAGTTATCTATAAGATATACGTCGTCTTGACGTTGTGAATTGTCGATGAAAAAAATGCCTTGTTTGGCATTTATGTATCCCGTAAGATGGCAAACAGCATAAACCAAAATCCTGACAGTACGGCGATCCTGTTGCGGGTACCGCTAAGAGCAACTTCAGTGTTTGCCGGATTGAAATAAACAGTTCCACATTTGTCACAGTACTGCAGTACTGGACCGGGGCGGAAATTTAGAATTTCATGCCCGTTATAAATGTGATTTATGAGTTCTATAAGAGGTGATAAAGTTATTCCACTGGTATAACTACCGATTTTTCCACATTGAGGACAGCTCGGATATTGAATTTTCCCAATAGTTTTGAAAGCGCACATTTTGGCTTCTTTCAGATTCTGTCGGGTATAGCAATCATTAGGCATGAATTATTTATCCAACTTTTCAATCAGGCACTGGTGATCCTTTGTTTTAGGATTATAGTTAATGCCTATAAGCAACACATCGTTAGGATAATCACCATCACGGTATCTGCTGAAATACTCCTTCTCCTTAATCTGATTCATGGCTTCTTCCGCGCTCTGACCATATTTAAATTCTATGAGCAGGATAGGAAGGTTCATGTTCCTCTTCGGTGCATAAATCAGATCGGCGCTTCCTTTACCGG
>NZ_FOXF01000063.1 GCF_900115655.1 Ruminobacter amylophilus
TATTATACACCTAGGTATAAATTTAAATGATTTTGCGTCTATGTCAAGGATAAAGCACATTTATGAAATAAAATACCATTGTATGTCAGATAGATTATATTTTTTGTTTATTTTGTGAATGGCTGTCCATGTGGAAAACTCCGGATGAAACGTCATGAAACTGACTGGTAATGAGGGAAAAACAGGCTGAGAGGCAATAACTTTAACCATTTCACTTAAGTGATATGCGGTAATTGATATTTACGAAAAAAGTTCGTAACATCGATTAAAGGATATACTGTTTCTGCAGACTGCGGGAATCACCTGCCGGTATAAGGTCTGCCTGTACCGGACTGATGTTTTTTTCCGCATCCTGACCTGAGACCTGCGCAGATTCTGAAGAAGGCCTGTTGATTGAAACGGTAGGAGAATCAGATGAGTAATGACAAAAAACAGCAGCGCTGGATTATCGGCAGTAAAAGGTTTACTGCAATGGTCGTGACTCTGGCGGCTTTTCTGGTATTGTTAGGACTATATGTATCTGGTTCTGATGCGGTCAGAACTGAATTGGTTATGCTGGGAGCAGTTATATGTCTGTTCATAATTATTTTCATCGCGTTATCCCTTTCCAATGAAAGCAGATACAGAGGAAACAACAGCATCGCCGACGGTTTCAGAAAACAGATTGAGAATGGAGAGTATTTCAATAAGGAATCCTGGCAGAAGGAATATGATTCGTACTGTGCCGGTCATCCTCTCAAATCACTTTCTGCCTTATCATTTCAGTCTGATATCAGCTGCCGTTATCTGAGAAGACTGTTAAAGATTTTTTGGATCTGCGTTCTGATTCCGTTCATATCCTTAGCATGCTCTGTTTTTATAACAGCCCCGTGTCATGCCGGATTATTCGGATTTAAGTTCTTCTGGACGGTATTGGCTTTTGCCTGCATGTTTGCCACCGGAATTATGGGATTTCTGTATCTGCTGTCGTTCAGGCCTTTTTCTTCGTGGCTCGGAACCCATCCGAAGTACAGGGAACAGAAGGATGAAATCAAAAATTCCTATATTGAAGGAGATGCATTCACCTGTTCATGCAACTCAGTGGTTGTCGGCAAGAAATATGTCCATGCATTCGACGGTACTGATTTTTTCACGGAAGAGAAAGATAATCTGAAAGACGTGAAGGTTCAGGTCGAACGTTTAATGATTTACACACACTCACGGCATAGTGAAATATACGTTGAAGATGAATATCATTTCAGAATTGTTTTCTGTTGCGGTGAAGGTGATATTTTAAAGGAATACGGCATAACTCTTGATCAGTTTCAGGTAAAAATGATTATGGATAGGTTTTTCCCTGATGTTTCCTGGAAAGACAGAGTTGCTTTTACTGAGAGAAAAACTTATTACAGCAGCTTTGCTTCCATGCGGAATTGTATTTCAGAGCCTGTAATGGACGATAATGCTCAGTAACGATATGATGTTACGCAGGAGTTTCGCATGAAACATTACGATAAACGATTGTTCAGGAGCAGAGGGATAAGTACTTTAAACGCGGTTTTTCTCGCAGGATCTTTATCCGGACTCTGCATAAGCGGCGTATTAAGCTGGCACGCACATGACGGGGTTAAAGATATCCTGCAGAGCGTGTCATTTCTGTGTGTTATTATTCTGTTCGTAACACTGTTTTCAATCTGGTCGGATTACAGACTGCAGAAGAATAATAACAGGTCAAATTTTATAAGAGAGCTTGTTGAAAGCGGAGAGTATTTCAGCAGAAAGATATGGCAGCGGAAATACAGAGACTACTGCGCGAAGCACCCTGTTAAACAGCTTAACGCTTCTTCTCTCAGAACGGATCTCTGTTTTCGCTATCTTAAGAGAAAATTAAAAAATTTATACCTCTGGCTGATAATCCTTCCTATTGCCTTCGCTTTCCCGGTTAATGCAATTTTTATGTCTTGCACTGGCGGTGGAATACTCGGTCTTGGTTTTTGGGAAAACTTTATGCTGACGGCTTTTACAGTGATTATGGCAGTAATGTCCGTGCTGATTTTCCTCTCACTGCGTCCTTTCGGCAGATGGCTGGATGCGCATCCTCAGTATGCGGATAGAAAGGACGATATCATAAAATCATATCTGAACGGATACATGTTCGAGTGTTTCTGCTTCATTGTGGTCATCAGCCGGCATTATGTTCATGCGTTTGACGGAGTGAATTTTTATACCATTCCCAGAGATGGAGTGGTCAGGGTAAAAACCATTCTGAAACGTTACATGGTTTATTCACGCGGCAGGAACGGTGAAACCTATACCGGAGACGAATATCAGTTTGAAATCCGCTTCATAAGTGACAGGGCCGGGCAGATAAGCATTCCTCTGGATCAGTTTCAGATCAGAATGATAACTGATAAATTCTTTCCTGATATCCCGGATGTCGACAGGTGTACGATGGTAACAGAAAAGAGTTACTCCTATAGTCTGGTTTCTTTGAAATCATGTACCTCGAAGCTGGTAATATACGACTGATTTCAGGTTTTAAAATCACCGGATAAAACAGTGTTTTTTATTATTTATGTCACGTTTTTGATATAATCATCCCGGATTTTTGAGGTGCTTATGTCAGTTGGTGAAATTATTTTGGCCCCCATGGAGGGGGTATTGGATTATCCGCTCAGAGAGGCGCTGACGGATTACAACCGTTATGATTACTGCGTCAGTGAATTCATCAGGGTTACGGACGTGGTTTTTCCGGGAAAGGTGTTCAGACGTGAGGTTCCTGAACTCAGACACGAGGGCAGAACCGCAAACGGCACTCCGGTGTGGGTGCAGATCCTGGGAACCGATCCGGATATCCTTGCCAGAAACGCACTGGTGGCCGCAAGGTGCGGGGCGCCGGGGGTTGATCTGAATTTCGGCTGTCCTTCCAAATTCGTGCATCGTTCGGGCGGCGGTGCCGCCATGCTGAAAAAGCCTGCGGTAATCGGAGAGGCCGTACGCAGAACCAGAGATCTGCTTCCTGCCGACATTCCCTTAAGCGTCAAGATTCGTCTCGGATGGGAGAATCCCGATGATATCTTCAGTATATATGAAGAGATCGTGAGAGGCGGAGCCGACAGGATTATCATTCACGCCCGTACCCGTATGGACGGATATAAAGCCGATGCGATTAAATGGGAATACATAACACCTCTTGCCGACAGAAACGAGATTCCGCTGGTGGCAAACGGCGAGGTAAGGGACGCGGCATCAGCGGCAAAATGCATTGAGGTTACCCACTGCAGCAATCTGATGGTGGGAAGATACGCGCTTGCGGTACCAAACCTTGAGGGGGTTATCAGGAACAATGATAAACCGTTCACGGTTGTTGAATCCGTTAAAGCGGTGATTCATTTTATAGATATCATGAAGAAGCTGCTTCCCGAACAGTATCAGATGGCAAGAACCAAGCAGTTTTTAAGCTATGTCCGTTTAAGCAATCCTGAGGTCAATCTGTTTTTCAGGGAGATCTGTCAGAAGGAGAACCAGGCAGACATCGACAGAATTCTCGATGACGTGGTTTCAGGCAGAAGAGAACTTGTTCTTCCGCAGAATGACGGAGTCTGTGCATCAGCCGAGGGGCAGGCGGTGGCTCATGAAAGGTACTGCAAGAACTGACGGAATTTCTGACTGACGTCGGAACGGCAGAAGCTTTTTCATGATTGCATGTGTTCGGTCAGACACGTTTTTTGGAACCGACAGAGGATGGTGTATGATTAAGTACATTCTGAAATACTGGTATTTTGCCGTACTGGCGTCACTTTTCATGGTCTTTGAAGTTCTGGTAGACCTGTATCAACCGAGAATGATGGCCAGAATAGTCGATGAGGGGATTCTTGGTCTCGGCAGCGGCGGAGTTCCTCAGCAGGACATAATAATCAGCACCGGCATATGGATGCTGGTAATCGTACTGGCCGGATGCCTGTGCGGTATCCTCAGCGGTGTTTTCACAAATCTTTTCAGTCAGAACTACAGCAATGACGTCCGCAAGCTCTGCTTTAAAAAGATTCTCGGTTTTTCCTTTACTCAGAATGACAGATTCTCAGTGGGTTCCCTGATTACCAGAACCACCGGTGACATTACCCAGGTGCAGAACATGTGGGCGCAGATAATCAGAGGCAGTGTCCGCTGCGGCATGTTCTTTGTCGCCGGCAGCATAGCCCTCGTATCCCTGACCTCCGATTTCGGAATGGTTATTCTGGTCGCTCTTCCCCTGATTCTTCTTGAGGTCATTCTGGTTTTCTGGAAGACAGGTCCTCTTTTTGACCGTCTGCAGCAGAGCATTGACGTAATGAACACCAGGGTTCAGGAAAGTGTTAAAGGTCTAAGAGTGGTCAAGGCCTACGTGCAGGAAGAAAAGGAAAGCAGGGAATTTGCCGAAGCCAACAGACGGCAGACCGATATCCAGTTCAGAGTGCTGCTGATAATCGCTTCAATGCATCCGGTAATGAACATAATTCTCAATCTGGCCGTGGCGGCGGTGATACATCTCGGCGCCGTCAGGGTTCAGGCGGGGGAGATGGCTCCCGGAAACATCATGGCCGCGGTTACCTACCTTTCTCAGATTCTTAACGGCATGATGATGCTGGTAATGATTTTTCAGTCCATAACCCGCGGTCTTGCTTCAGAAAAGCGTATCCGTGAGGTCATCCGTGAAACTCCCGCGGTAAAGGACGGCAATCTGGTGGCCGGGGATTCATCCGGCAGAATAGTTTTTCATAATGTGCGCTTCAGATATCCGGAGCAGCAGGCCGACGTGCTGAGTGACATCAGTCTGACGGTAAATCCCGGAGAAACTCTGGCGGTTATCGGTGCCACCGGCAGCGGTAAGAGTTCTCTGATAAATCTCATCCCCAGATTTTATGACGCCACCGACGGTTATGTCGAGGTGGACGGCAAGGATGTCCGTGAGTATACCCTTGAATCACTGAGATCACGTGTTTCCGTGGTTCTGCAGAAAAGCGAGCTTTTCGGAGGTACCATTCGGGAAAACATCGCCATGGGCAGTCCGGATGCAGGAAATGAGGATATTGCAAGAGCAGTCAGAACCGCACAGGCCGAAGATTTCATTCTCAGGCAGCCGAAAGGGTATGATACGCCCGTGGTTCAGGGAGGCATGTCCCTTTCCGGAGGACAGAGACAGAGAATAGCCATTGCCAGAGCCCTGGTCAGAAAATCGGAAATTCTGATTCTGGATGATTCCACCAGCGCACTTGATTTCAAGACTGAATCAAAACTCATGGATGCTCTTAAAAAAGACTATGCCGGGGTAACTAAAATCATTGTGGCACTGCGCATTGCCTCCATCAGAAACGCGGATCGCATTGCGGTGCTCGAGAACGGACGCATAATCGCCTGTGATACCCATGAGAATCTGATGCGAAGCTGTCCTTCCTATATTGATATCTACACATCCCAGTTAAAGAACGAGGAGGAAATGTCATGAGTAACAGAAATACCGGCACTCCCGCATCTCCTTCATCCGTATTCAGAAGAGGACCGGGAGCGGGGTTTGTGGCTGTTCCCGAAAAAGCCCGCAACGAAGCCGAAACCCTGAAGAGATTTTCGGGATATCTTGTTTCGGAAAAGTGGAGCCTTGTCGCCATGCTGGTCTGCGTGCTGATATCGGCAGTGGCCGCCGTGGCCGCTCCGGCCTTTCAGAGTGAGGCCATAGACGCCATTGTAAGAGGTGAATACGACAGTCTCTACGTCTGTCTGCTGCTGATGCTGGTCATGTTCATTCTTCTGAGCGCCGCCTCATATCTGCAGGGCTGCGTCGGGGCCGGGCTCAGCAGAAAGATTATTACCAGACTGAGAACCGGACTTTTTGACAGAATTCTGCGTCTGCCCATAGGTTATGTTGACGGTCATTCCCGCGGGGATCTCATCAGCAGAATGACCAATGATGCCGATAACATCGCCAATACCATATCCATGTCCCTGGGGACTCTGTTTAACGGTGTGCTGACTCTGATTGCCACACTCTCCATGATGCTGTGGTTCAGTATTCCGCTTACCCTGTGCGCCTGCGTCACCATTGTTCTAACTCTGGCCGTTACCAGAATAATGACCGTATACATGCGCCGGTACTTTGTGAAAAGGCAGGAGCTTCTGGGAGAGCTTAACGGCAGGGTTGAGGAAACTGTCACCAACTACAGAACGGTTGCCGCCTACAATCTGCAGGCGGAAGCATTAAAGTCCTTTGAGGAAACCTCCAACAGTCTCAGAAAAACCGGAATCATTGCGGAAATCATCGGCAACATGATGGGACCGGTGATGAATACCCTTAACAATCTGACATTTCTTATTGTGGCGGTGTGCGGCGGTTATCTGGCTCTTAAGGGCAGTATTTCCGTCGGCGTGATTTCAGCTTTCATCATCTATTCCAGACAGCTTTCAAGACCAATAAACGAACTGGCACAGATTTACAGTCAGATTCAGACAGCTCTTGCGGGGGCCGAAAGAATCTTCGGCGTCATGGATGAGAAATCAGAAGATGAGACCGGTGAAAATCTTCCTGCCGAAATCAGAGGGGAGATAGAATTCAGAGACGTAAACTTCTCCTACGTCGAAGGAGAACCGGTCATACGGGATTTCAGTCTGAAAATCGAGGCCGGAAAGAAGATTGCGCTGGTGGGTGCCACCGGAAGCGGTAAAACCACCATCATCAACCTTCTGCTGAGATTCTACGACGTAGACAGCGGGGTTATTACCGTCGACGGACATGACATACGCGGTCTGTCACTTAAATCCCTGAGAGACAGCATCGGAATCGTTCTGCAGGATACGGTTCTTTTCAGCGGAACGGTTAAAAGCAATCTGGCCTATGCACTTGACAGGGAGCCTGATGAGCGGGAAATCGGGATGGCTGCGGAACTCAGTAATACGGACACCATTATCGAACAGCTTCCGGAGGGACTCGATACCAGACTTGATGAGGCGGGGGCCAGACTTTCCGCAGGTCAGCGCCAGCTTTTTGCCATCTGCCGTGCATTTCTCTCTTATCCGGGAATACTGATTCTTGACGAGGCTACCTCCAGTGTGGATACCAGAACCGAACAGCATATTCAGGAAGCCATGGTCAGTCTGCTGAAAAACAGAACCGGACTGATAATCGCCCATCGTTTATCCACAATCCGTGATGCTGACGAAATCATTGTCATGGAGCAGGGCAGAATAGTGGAAAGGGGAAATCACCGGGATCTTCTCGCAGCCCGGGGAAAGTATTATGAACTTTATCAGACCCAGTATTCAGGTCTGGGAACTTAATGGCGACAGGCATTTGTCTGATTCAGTCAATAATAGGTTATAATTAGGACAGATTTTCATTATTTTCAGAATTTACGGAAAGAACAGTTATGACAGATATAAAGAATGTTGATGAAGTGCCGGCTGAAAAGCCTCGCGGCATGCTGATGCTGAGAACTCTGACCATGCCGGCGGATGCCAATCCGAACGGTGATGTCTTCGGCGGCTGGCTGATGTCTCAGCTGGACGCTGCCGGAGCCATGATGGCCTATGAACTCTGTCGCGGTAAGGTGGTGACAGTGGCCGTGGACGAAATCGTGTTCAGAAATCCGGTGCATGTGGGTGACGTGGTCTGCGTGTACTGCCGGGTAATTCACGTGGGCAATACCTCCCTCAAGATTCAGCTTCAGATGTGGACCAAGCACAATGACGAGGCCAGAACCAGCAGAGTCAAGGTAACAGAATGCGGTATCACCTATGTGGCTGTTGACGATAACGGCGTAAAGAGGCATCTGCCGCGTGAACTGGTTGAACATAAGGATGAACTTATCCTTAACGGCTATGAAAGCATGTATTCAGGCAACTCTCAGTACGAGTGTTACTAATCTCTCCTGACGGGGCGCTGAAGCGCCCCGTTTTCATTTTCGGTTCACAGCCGATTAGCAGTGACTGTGCATCCTGTAAGTGACGTATTATGCAGGGAGATTCATAAATTAATCGGCAGTTTTTCGTGTATGTAAAGTTTATAGCTGTATATAAGATATTGCTTACTTTATTTAAGTTAAATATATTTATTAAAAATATATAAATGTCATATTTTATTGAAAGAAAAAATGTGATCAAAATTAAATATTTTGCTTGAAGTCAAAAATTTTTAGTGATAAATTTAGCGCCAGATAAAGGGTTCCGATAAGCCTTGCAATCCCTTTAATCAAGGCTTTGAAGATAAATTACGGTATTCCGCAGTAATATACTTTTATATCAGGCATATAAAATGTTTAAAAATTTATTTATATCTTTGAAACTTTTAATTGTTTCAGCAATGGTTTCAGCCTGTACCACCACTGTTTCCGCTCCGGAAAAAGTGACTGTGGATAATTTGTACTCACCCAATGAGATTGCCAAAGCCTCAATGCTTTCCACTTCTTCCCTGAGTGCCGGTGTGGACGATAACTTCAACGGGGTATCCGACAGGGTGGACAGCTGGATTTCACAGCTTAACGAAGATTATGCCGTAAAGACAGCCCTGTCCAAGTTTGCAAGAAGTGTTCAGTCCGCAGTTCTCTTCCAGCCGAGTGTTGACAGCGGCACCGTGATTGTCTACAACCTTATTGACGCAGGTACCGATGTTATTGTTTTGAAAGGTGAGAATGAAGGTCGCAGACTTCTTGATTCCGTTGCCGCTCAGGTATGCGACACCAGGGGAAAGGCTGTTAAGTACGCCAGTTTCCTCAACAGTTTTGCCGAGGATCAGCCTGATACCGCCGAAACCGCACGCGAAACTGACGACGTATCCGTTCCGTCAATGATTTAGTTCCTCTGCGTATTCATTATTAAACAGCGCGGGCTCCGGCAGTAATTGTCGGAGCCTGATGTTTTTCTGCCTGAAAATCGAAAAAATTCCCACTTTAAAAAATGTATTTTTGCCATGGTCTGAATTATCATGGAAAAATCGGATGCCTGAATATCCCGTAATCCCCGGGATTAGTGAACGGAGTTCTTTCAGGTGATCCGTCCCGGTACAATAACAACAATATTAAATGCAGGAGATTAACATGGCTAAAGTAGGTATATTTTACGGTTCGGATACAGGCCACACCGAGGATGCTGCCATTCTTATTCAGCAGCTTTTCGGAGAGGATACGGCGGATCTGTTTGATGTTGCCAAGGTTAAGGACGTATCTGTTGTGAACAATTATGATCTGGTTATTCTCGGAACATCAACCTGGTATCTCGGAGAGCTTCAGACCGACATGGATAATTTCCGGAGCAGTCTGGCTGATATTGACGTTTCAGGCAGAACCTTTGCTCTTTTCGGTCTCGGTAATCAGGTTGATTACAGCGATTATTTCGTGGACGGAATAGGTATTCTCTATACCTTCCTGAAGGAGAAGGGGGCAAAGCTTATCGGCAGATGGCCTGCCGAAGGTTATGATTTTGCCAGTCAGCTTCCTCTTACCGATGATGACACCTCCTTCGTGGGCCTTGCTCTTGACGAGGATAATCAGCCTGAACTCACTCCGGACAGAGCAGCCGAATGGGTGGAACAGATCAGACAGGAAGCAGGCATTCAGTAATACAGTGTTTATTCAGTTTAAAAAATAAACAATCTATATTGTCACTTCTGTAAAACCTTCGTATGCATTACGAAGGTTTTGTTTTCTGGGAAAAAGAATATATTTTCATTTGCTTAAAAAAGCAACAAACAGCTGTTTAATGCTGATTTTGATCAAAAAAATACTGGTTTTTACAGTAAAAATCTTGAAATAATGAAAAATTATGGAGAAATTTCGTGAATAAAACATAAAACAGTTTAAAGATTGTTTTGGATGTACCAGAACAGATTACTATGTTGAGGTTTCAAACGCTGATGGAACCGTTATCGGTCAACCATACCCTAACAACCAATGTTATTAGGGTATATATGATATATCTCAAATAAATATTTCACGATATATATAGGTTACACTATTTAAACCGTTAGATATCTGCTGGATTATTTATCACCATAATGTGTAGCACACTGGTAAATTTCAATACAGTCACCTACAATTCTAAAAACCAATCGATTCTTTTCATCTATCCGAACACTCCAATAATCGGATAACTCATATTTTAATCGTTCACACTTTCCTGAGCAGTTGTAACCATTTCTATCAATATCCTGAAGAATCTTATGTATTTTTTTTAAAGTCTTCTTATCTTTTTCATGCCACGATAAGTAATCCTCCCACGCTTCATCAGTCCAAATCTTCTTCATCTTCATCCTCTACAAATAACTCGTGTTCCTTCAGAGTACTCTTGCCAGACTTAACATTTTCAATTCTTCTTCTGAGTTCATTCATATTATTTTCACTGTAAAACGGATCAGCACAAACATCAAAAGGAATACGTCTTTCACGAGCTACTTTAGCTATAAACATTTGAATTGCGGAAGACATGGTTAATCCCATCTCTTTTAGGGCTTCCATAGCTTTGAGCTTGTCATCATCATTCAGCTTAACGTTAATTTGTCCCATATGCACCTCTCATTTGAAATAAATCAAACTATATCTTACTATACATTGTATACTAATAGCTATACAAACACAAACTTTTAATACCCATTACGTGAAGCATAATCAATTTCTAGTAGTGACTCTTTCACTAATATTCACTACATACTCATCAACTTTAACTACCAACTCAGGCATTCCAGCACACTGAAAAATGAATTTGCTGTAGATGCACATCAATCTTAATCTATCGAGAAAATAATCATTCCTATGGTAAAGACTTTTCACGTATGAATCTGTCTTATGATTGATATACATCTCTTTAGCTGATTCATTTATTGATTCACCTTTTGCTAAAAAATCTATTATTGTTCTAAAAATAGCCCTCGAACCATGAAGACAAAATATTGCTGTATAATACCTGACTTTCGAGTTTTTCGCCAAATCCTTGTGAGAACTTTTAAAATTACTAAAGAATTTGCCATCGTGATTCACTTTTAAAAATACCAGTTATTTGAATCGGTAATTCATGATTTTCTCGTACTGTTTCTGAGTTAAAAGTGCGGATTTGACCGGTAGTTTTGTAAGCTCAGAAATCTTATCCAAAAAGTCGGATTTTGTCAGAAGATTTACATACTTACCGTTGCATTTAGCCAACTGAAAATCTCTGATAAATTTAAAAATTGCCTGGTATGAATCCTCGTCGTTCAGCTCGTATATTTGCAGAATTCTGGTAATGAGTGTTGCTATATAGCAGATAAGGAAGTGACCAAA
>NZ_FOXF01000066.1:0-8735 GCF_900115655.1 Ruminobacter amylophilus
TGACACTAAAGGACATAGATCTGGAAAACAGAATAATCGATATCAATCATCAAGTGCAGAGATTCCGCTCCGGCAAATACGACATCTGCCCCACCAAGACCAGTGCCGGTACCCGCAAGCTGCCGATGACGGAGGAAGTGTATCAGATGTTCAAGTCCCTGGTGGAAAACAGACCGACAGATCTGCCGGAGGTTATTGTTAAAGGTTATGCCGGGTTCCTTATCAGGGACAAGGACGGAATGCCTGAGGTAGCTCTGCACTGGGAGCACAGGTTCCAGCATGCAGTTAAGCGGTATAACGACATCTACAAAATTCAGATGCCGTCAATAACACCTCATGTATGCCGCCACACTTATTGCAGCAATCAGGCCAGAGCAAGAATGAATCCTAAAACTCTGCAGTACCTGATGGGACATTCTGAAATTTCAGTAACCATGGACGTCTATACTCATCTGGGACTTGATGATGCCAAGGATGAGATTATCAGACTTAAAGAGCTGGAGGATGCCAGAAAGGAAATCAATAACATTGAGCATGATACCATACGCAGCATGGAGAGTCAGTTCAAGTACATCTAAGGCATCCGCCACTAATCTTTTCAAGCTCATGACCATTACGGCATGGGCTTTTTTCATATCTGCGCATAATTGTGTTCCACTAAGAAAACATGAGTAGCAAATGGAGTAGCAAATGAAGTAGCAAATAGAGTAGCAAATAGAGTAGCAAATAAGGGACAGATAGAGTATTATTAAGAATAGCGAAGATTAGCTCCATTGCAAAGCCAACAATAATGTATTTAAGGGGGATGTAGCGATGAATATAGGGGTCGAAACAGAAAAAATTGAATTTAAGAAGACAACAGGAGAGCTTCGAGAAGGAATAACATCTTTAGCTTCAATGCTCAACAAGAATGGCTATGGGATTCTGTATTTTGGAGTTAAAGATAACGGTGATGTGATTGGTCAGCAGATGGGAGACAGAACCCTCAGAGAAATATCCAAGGCGATAGCAAATTTCATTAAACCTCAGATTATACCTACCATAGAACATAAACTGATAGATGACAAAAACGTAATAAAGATTGAAGTTCGCGGTTCTGAAAAGCCTTATTCTGCATACGGACGGTATTATATGCGTTCAGCAGATGAAGATAGAGAATTAAGCCCGACAGCCTTGAAAGAGTTGATGGACAAGCAAGCCACGTCAGATATTTTGACTTTAGTGCCTGCTCCAGTTCAGACACTTTCATTTAATAAACTTAAAATTGCATACGTAACAGCAGGCCTGACAGTTGATCAGTCAACTTTCGAAGATAATACAGGGCTGAAAAATAACGATGGAAAATATAATCTAATGGCCTTTCTGCTTGCTGATGAAAATGATATTTCAATTAAAGTAGTCACCTTTGCAGGAAAAGATAAGACAAAACTCATAAAAAGAAATGAGTATGGCGGAACCTGCCTGATTACCTCTATTGATAAAGTATTGGATTACATGGAGTCCATCAATGAAACCATGGTTACGATGGGCAATCACAGACGAACAGAAGAAAAGTTGTTCGATATGGCCAGTTTTAAAGAAGCCTGGCAGAACGCATGTATCCATACAAAATGGGACAAAGGAAATCCACCGGCAGTTTATATTTTCTCTGACAGAATAGAAATCATCTCCACTGGGGGATTACCAGTAGACTTAAATAAAGATGAGTTCTATAAAGGAATAAGTAAACCCGTAAATTCAAAACTCCAAAAGATATTCGGACAATTGGGATATGTGGAACAGACAGGTCACGGTATTCCTCTTATCATCAGCAATTACGGAAAACAGGCTTTTGATATTATGGAAAATTTTGTTAATGTTACTATTCCGTTTAATTATATTAAGCAGGATTCCGTCAGTAATGAGACAGAGAATACAGCAAGCATTAATGAGACTGAACAACGTATTGTTGATTATATTAGCCAAAATTCCGGTATCACGATAAAAGAATTAGTCAGTGCAAGTGGATACTCTGATGGATATATAAGAAAAATACTTACTTCGTTAAAAGAAAAGAAGATTATTGAACGTCAGGGCGGTAATAGATACGGAAAATGGATAGTTGTAAAACGATAAAATCCACGAATATAACCCAGACTTTTATTCCATAGCCGAAAACATAAAAGATGGTGGCCTCACTGAAGCCACTATCTCTCACAGCCCATGAAGATGTCGTCACGGCATTTTGCACATAATTGCCTGCGAGCGTATTAAAAATAGCCGAGTAGTCTGCCTCAGGATTTTGACTACGATTTGACTACTTTTTGTGTACACAAAAGGCAGTATTTTGGATATTTTCGTCATTTCTGTTAATATTGCGAAAGGCAGTTCTGCATAGATTGAGGGCCGGCAAACCTTGCAGACATGGGCTTTTCTCGGCAATTCAGGATAATCAATAATGACAACAAGAGTGCTTTTCGTGTGCTACGGCAGGCGAATCCAGCTACCCTAGAAACCTTTCATAACTTCATTAACTGGGGCATAACTTTTCTACACTTCGGGTATGCACTACTGACCGACTACAACCCATGAAGGGTAAATGATGAAGGTGTACAAAAGGGAGGGCGACACTGTAAATTGCCGAAACTCCCCCACTATTTAGCCTTTCTGATGATGAGGCTGAGTAGTTAAATGGTAGTCTGCCAATTGGAACACCCCAATTAATTTTACAATTGCATATAAAGACTGTACCATTTGATGTTTATTCTGCTCCTTTTGGTTTAGGGAAAGAATAAGATGTTGAACCTTCAAACATACCAACCATATTTGTAACATTGGAGGTATCCCAGTTACCGATTGGCTGATTGAAGGATTTTGCTCCTTCGAACATTCTTCTCATATCAGTAACCTTGGACGTATCCCAGTTGCCGATTGGCTGATTGAAGGATTTTGCGTTACAGAACATCCCTCTCATATCAGTAACCTTGGAAGTATCCCAATTGCCGATTGGCTGGTTGAAGGATGTTGCTCCCAAGAACATACAGCCCATATCAGTAACCTTGGACGTATCCCAGTTGCCGATTGGCTGATTGAAGGATTCTGCTCTATAGAACATACCTGCCATATCAGTAACCTTGGAAGTATCCCAGTTGCCGATTGGCTGATTGAAGGCTTTTGCTTCGCTGAACATATCGCTCATATCTGTAACCTTGGAAGTATCCCAGCTGCCGATTGGCTGATTGAAGGATTTTGCTCCTTCGAACATTCTTCTCATATCAGTAACCTTGGACGTATCCCAGTTGCCGATTGGCTGATTGAAGGCTTTTGCTTCGTAGAACATCAAATACATATCAGTAACCTTGGAAGTATCCTCAATATTCACGTATTCAAGGTTTTTAAAGCCAAAAAAAGCACAGGCAAGAGAATTGCTTTTATCAGTCAGTTTTACCTCAAACTCAATGCGTTTTATAGGGATGATGCTATTGGCTCTCCAAAAAGGATTATTTCTATTTTGTTCATTTTTCCATTTGTCATAAACTTCGTTTTCATTAAAACATCTTGTAAATTCATAATTTATCGTTAATGAATCAATTTGGTTATATGCAATCTTTTGAATTAAATCATCTGTAATTTCATAAGGGGAATTAATTACCGGATTACGCTCTTTCCAATATTTATACCCTCCGAAAACTCCAATTCCGGCCAAAATAACAAGTCCTGCAATAATCCCAACTTTCAAACTGTTTGATTTACCTTTTACCGGGGGGTTTATTGCAGCTCCGCAGTGCTGACAAAAAACAGAATTATCGGGTATTTCTTTCCCACATTTATGACAATACATTTAAGAGTCCCTATTGGTAAAAATTTTTGTAATTAAAACGGAAGCAAGTGGTATGACTTCCGCTCAAAGATTATTATGCCTTTTAATCAAAAAAACTCGGAATGGAATAATTACTCATCCTTCTTAATTATAACCTTCTCTGTTCATTACTATCCTATTTAGTTCGATAACTGCTCTTTTATATTCGTCGTCACGACTAGATAATTGATATATTAATTTCATTATGCAGCATTTATTGATAAACTTTCTTTAATGTATCACAAGATTTCTGATGTTTTAGGTCACATCCTCTTTGTAACGCTTTTTTTATGAATAACAACATCAATTCTTTATCATATTTTTTATGATATTCACTTGATGCATATATTGAAGCCAACTCATAACAAGCTTCACCTTTACCTAAACTACACGCATGATCTGAATATATTGACGCTAAGTTCTCATTTTTGTTAACTCCATCACCTCTTATGTACATATATGAAAGAAACTGACACCCATTAAAATCACCAAACAAACAGGCTTTTTCAAAGGACTTTCTGGCGTTCTCATAACTTTGTTTAATACCATCACCATTCGCATAAAGCTCTCCTAACGAGACACAACTAGATGAAGCATAGTTGTCATAGCAGGATTGCTTACAGACCGAATATGCTTCAGTGTATTTTTTTTCAGCCATATATTTATTACAATCCAATAAACCTTCGGCATAAGTAGAAATAGGGAAAACCATTACCAACAAAAAAAATATAAGCTTCATTTTACACATATTCTTTCCTTAACCATACGAAATGAAAAATTCATAAGTCGCTGTAGGACAAAATCCTTTCATAAATAGTCTCTGCTACAGCATAGCATTAAAATTACCAGCGACTTTAAGGTGTATGGATTTACATTTCTCTGAACAGACCAATTATTATTGCAGTAGCCGTCTCCTCCTGAACGGTAATGCGGAGCGACATAAATACCATTACTCCTATAATATCCTTTCAGGTGTGATGAAGATGAATAACCATTGTTGTAGATTCCAACTTCAGCCGAAGCTGACAATAAAATAAAAGAACCTATAATTTAATTAATACACTTAATTTTTTCATACTTTTAACTTCAAATCAGCATTGCTATAATAAAAAAATTCCAAGTCAAGGTTTATCACTGATGTATTTGCCATTTTACTAGTATTCATGTCTCTCTTTTGTGACCCAAATAAAAAACACATTCTTTTTATTCGCACAATTATCTAACAAACATCCTACTTACCGTACATTAATTCGAACGTGCAATGGTATTTAGTCTGGAGAAAACTAATACTGATGGGCATTGGCCAACCAAATGGGTACCACTTTCCGTGAGGCGGCATCTGTGGAAATGAGAATTCTGCTGTAGTTGCTGTAAAGAATAAAAGGCATACTAGTCAGTACGCCTTTCTTGTCCTTATTTTTGGTTCTTAGTTATGGATATAACATGTATCGTAACTATTAAGTCCACGTGCGTATTCCACTAAAACTTTAGAAACTTTAACATTACCAGAACTAACAATCTGACCATCATCATACTGCTTCCAAGGTTCTGTTTTATCATTCATTAAGGACATCGTTGAAGAAGTCACCGGAGTTAAAGCCTTTTACGATGTTGTACCGAATAATGTCAGAACAGGAGCACTTATTGTAAGAGAAGCTACGGAATTTGCCGGGAGAACCATTGACGGAGAAGCCCATGTTGCCCACCACTCCTTTGAGGTGTTTATCTTCTCTTTTGTGAGTGCTGAAGAATCAGAGGGACTTACCGACAGTCTGGTATCAGCCACTGACGGCAAATACTCGGGTGAATTCAGGCTCATCATGGTGAACGGCATCACTCCTACTGAATACGATCCCGAGGCAGGCTTCTGGGCGAATGCCGTCAGTATGGAGTTTGTGGAACGATGATTAAGGCTGACATATCCGGGGCTGACATTCTCGCGGAAAAGCTCAAGGGACTGTCACCGAAACTTCAGACGAAAATCAGCAGAGTGATTCTGAAAGATGCTCTGAAGGAGACAGGAGCAAGAGAAGAGCTTACCGGGTACATCGGTACGCACTTCAAGTCGCACAGCGGAATTTACAAAAAATCCGTGTCCGGCATCAAGACCTCAAGAGTCCGTTCGGATCATAACCGGATTATCTCATACATACACTTTCTGCCGGTGAGCAGGGTTAAGGGATGTGGGAACGGCTCGAAGAAACACATGCCGCCAAAGACTCTGAACCACTGGCTTAATGCCGGTACCCGTGACCATGCTGTCGGTAAAGGTTCAAGTCTTGAAGGCAACAGGAAGATTCAGCAGATTATCGAAAACAAATACCTGATGGCCATCAACAGAGCGAGACTGAATCTTGCTACCGCCAAAACACGTAAGCAGCAGGAAAAGTACCGTGACATGGTTGAGCGGAACACTAAAAAGCTGGCTGAAGTGAAGGCTCGTGCCACGAAGAAAGCAAGTCAGCACGGCAGAAAGGTTAAGGGCATAACCGCCCGTCATTTCATGGAAGCCATTCAGAAACGAGTTGATTCTACCGCAGTGGCAATTGTGGTTGAAAAGGTAGAAACAGCAGTTAAGGATTTATTGAAATAGGAGAAAAGCCAGATGGCACATACACAACTTTATGACTATGAACCGAAGGAGCCGGTGCTTCTCGGAGGTACCCATTCCCAGTTCTCAACTGACGGAGGCACGACATGGAATGCTCTCCGCGGAGCTCAGGAAATCGGAGACATCGGTGACATTGCCGAATCGGTAGAATGCACCACCATTGATGATAGCCGCAAGATGTATCGCGGAGGTCTCAAGGACTCATCCGAAAAGGAACTCACCATCTACTTTTATGATGATGACGCGGATCAGAAGGCTCTGATTGCTGCCGCCAAGGCACAGCAGACAGTGACTGTCCGTCATCAGTGGCCAAACGGCACGATAGCTTCATATGATCTAAAACTCCTCGGTTACCAGATTATGTCCGGTTCTGCAGACGGCTTTATGCAGCTTAAGGTCTCCGGCAGACAGGCATCAGATGTCGTCTGGTCAACTGCTGCCGAGCAAACAAAAAGTAATGGAGGAAAATAATAATGTCTTATCTTGAACAGATTAAATCACTGAAATTCAAAATCAGCAAAGTGACCGTTGACGGAGTGGACTTTTACCTGCGTGAACTTTCGGGCAAGGCTCGTATCGACTTTGAGAACGAGAAGGACTTACAGCTTCGTGTTCTCAAGATGATGCATGCTTCTCTCTGTGACGAGAATGGGAATCTCACCGAAAAGCCGGAGGACTTCAATGTCTTTATGGAATCCGTGCCGAACAAGGTGCTGAACGCATTGGTGAATGCCTTCTCGGCTCTCAACATCACGGGTGAGACACACCTAAAAAACTAATCCGGGGCAGTTTCGTATTCAGACTGGCGGTGAGAATTGCCCAGGAGCTTCACCGCCCAATCTCAGAGGTTCTTGAATACCCCACCACCGAGTTTAACTATTGGGCGGTGGTCTTTCAGGAGGAATACTATGAGGCTCATCCGAAAGAGAGATACAAGGACGGAATGAGTGATAAGGATTGTGCAAAAGAGGTTGAAAAGTTTAAACGAATGATGAATTAATAAACTATTTCTTATGTCGATTATTATTACAGTCACAATTTTAAGTAAATTGTAGTATTCTTTCATGTTCTTTGTATGTTAAATGACTAAAACGGGTAAAACATGAGACGCAACAATATAATATTTTTGATTTTAGCCAATCTTCTCTTGTTAGGAAATGTGGGATGTTCAAGCCATCAGCACACAGTTAATGACTATAAACAGGAATGTGATAATAATGTAGCTGGAAGTTGCAATAAACTTGGGAGTATATACCTTAAGGGACTTGGAGTAGAGCGTAATTTTAATCTTGCCAAAAAATATTATGAGAAGGCCTGCGATCTATCTGATAGTGATAGCTGCAATACCCTTGGACAATGGTATCGGGATTCTAGAGCTCCGCATATAGACGGGGTAGAAAAAGATTTTTCTCGTGCAAAAAAATATTTTGAAAAAGCCTGTTTACGTGAAATGTACGGCTACGCCTGCACTAATCTAGGAATGTTATATTATTATGGTAAGGGCGTTGAAGCGAATAATGATACTGCTGATGCGTATTTTAGGAAAGCTTGTGAACTTTATCATGACGGGGAAGGATGTTACCGCCATGCCTATATGTATTCAAAAGGTTTAAACGGACCTATAGATAAAGAGTCAGCGAAAAAATATGAAAGAGTAGCTGAAAAATATTATAAGGAGGCCTGTGATAAAAATAACGGAGAGCAATGCGGAAGACTGTCTCATTTTTACCGAGAAAGCAAAAACTATGAAAAGGCTGTTTTTTATGCAATAAAAGCGTGTGATTTAAATGATGTATACGGCTGCTTTATGGCGGGCAGTATAAACAAATACGAGCGTGAGCATTATTATGAGGCCGCGTATTATTATGATAAGGCATGCACATTGTATGATGACAATTGTTGTTCCTTTGTAGGCAATATGTATTATTTTGGTAATGAAATACCGGTAAATAAAAAATTGGCTAAATCATATTACAAAAGATCCTGCGATATAGGAACAAAAGAATGGCGCTCAGATAGTTGTGAGTTTTACGAAACATTGGCAGATCAAGGTTACTAACAAAAACTATTTAATATCATTTTCGACGAAGGATCTCTAACGAGGTCCTTTTTTAGTTTTTACGGAGATCAAAATGAACGACAGCACCATCAGGCTTTCTGCGCCACATCTGCTCTGCTGTTCAAAGCGCAGAAAGGCTCTATCACTGTCATTATCCCATAACCTGGTTAATCGTCAACCGCCAACATCTTACTTTTTGATAAGAATATAAGCATAAAGTATCTATC
>NZ_FOXF01000066.1:9075-9938 GCF_900115655.1 Ruminobacter amylophilus
ATATCGGAGGCAATTCAATGGAATTAAATAATCAGAATACCGTAACGGAACAGGACGGCTCAAGGAAGAATGAGATCCCGATGAATCAGCGTTACACCTTATCACTTAACGAGGCAGGTCAGTATTTCCACATCGGCGTAAAGAGACTGAGACGTCTTGCCGAATGCAACATCGGTAACTTTTCCGTCAGATGCGGCAACCGTTATCTGATTGTACGCCCTAAGTTTGAAGAGTTTCTCATCAATAATTCCTTTGTTTAAGGAAGCGGATGATGGAAGAACGTAAGCTTGAGGAAAAGGAACTGCTTACCGTTGAGGAGGCCATAATGCTGTTTAATCTCAGCCGGGGAAAATTCAAACGTCTGATCCGGGAGGTTAAACTTAGCTTTGTGATTGCTTATGGAAAGCAGCAGCGCTTCATTATTCGGGAGGAGCTTATCAGGTATTTAAGTAATGGTGAACAGGAGAATCTAATAAATGCCAAGTTTAAAAATAAGAAGAGACTCAAAGCGTAGAGTTCTCCATACCGGAGAATCTGTCAGAGCAAACGGCAAATACCAGTTTAAATATGTGGTTAACGTTAAGGACAAGTTTCTGTACAGCTGGCGGCTTACCCCGACAGATCCGCAGCCTGCCGGAAAACTGCCGTGTCTATCCCTCCGGGAGCTTGAGAAAAGCGTTAACCGGGATTTGGAGTCACGGCTGGATCCTTCATGCAGGAATCTCACGGTCAATGAGCTTGTTGAGAGGTATCTTAAGACCAGAACTGGTGTCAGAGAGTCGACACGTATCGGTTACAATTTTGTCCGTAATCTGCTTAAGAATGAGGAATTCGCCGGCAGGAAGATGTGCGAGGTGAAAACC
>NZ_FOXF01000009.1 GCF_900115655.1 Ruminobacter amylophilus
TTTTATAACAAAGCTGGACGTTTGGATAATTATATAAAAAACTAACATGTTATAAAATAATTCTATAGCAATAATTTTTTCTTAGAACATTGTTTACGTGGAACCTGCCGGAATATTAAATTTCCTCGTCAATTTCACTGTCATCGGAAAGAAGACAGTTTTCCGGCAGAGCATCCTTAAGATAACTGATGTAGGTATCCACCAGAGGGTTTGGAGTTATATCCTTGTGCTGCAGAATAACAATGTCCATATACCCCTTCTCAACCAGCGGAATAGCCTTGATTTCAGGATTCAGCTCCTGCTCAATAACACCTGATGAGATGGTATAACCGTTAAGACCTGTCAGCAGGTTGAACAGAGTTGCACGGTCGCTTACTCTTATCATTCTGCTGCCCTCAGGGTTTTTCATTACTTCTTCGGAGAAGTAGTCGGCACTGTAACCGCCCTGTTCAAAGCTCAGGAAAGGCATGTCCTTAAGATCCGCAAGTGTAACGTAGGGACGGGTACAGAGACTGTTTTTATTGCTGATAAACACGTGAGGAGTAAGTCTGGCCAGGGGAGTATAGGTAATGTTCTGTTCCTTGAGCAGTCGTTTCAGCAGACGGCTGTTGTTCTTTGAAAAGTAGATAATCCCCACATCAGCACTTAAATTATGAACGTCCTGAATGATGTCCCTGGTTCTGGTTTCGCGCAGACAGAAGTCATACTTCTCCATACCGAACTTTTCCACCAGACGGATGAAGGAGCTTACCGCGAACGAATAGTGCTGGGCGCTTACCACAAACTTTACCGTTGAATTCTTTTTCTTTTTGAAATGCTCCTTCAGCAAATCGGCCTGAGCAAGAATCTGTCTTGCATACCCCAGAAATTCCATGCCCTCATTTGTAATCTCAATACCGTGATTCGTGCGATTGAAAATTTTTGTGTCTACTTCCGACTCTAAATCCTTTATCGCCGTGGAAATGGTCGGCTGAGTCACGAAAAGCGAGGCAGCAGCTTCATTAATTGATCTGAAACTGGCCACAGCCAGGACATATTTAAGCTGAACTAAAGTCATAGGAACTCCGGAACTAATGAATCAAGTGTTAATCAAACCTTTTATATAAATATGTATGACATCATACCAAATTACAGCGATAACAAGCACAAATATTATCTTATAAAAAGAATTTTATAAATTTTTTAAATATTTTTCACAAAAACTTAACAATTTTTACAAATCTGATGTATAATGGTCACAACTTAAGCATACTTCTGTATAGAATGTTTGAGTTCGTTATTTATTTTTCATTTTTCCTCAAATGTTGATGATTTGCCGCCAGTTCACCTGGCGGTTTTTTTTATCCTTTTACACTCCTCAGAAAACGAAATACGCTCTGATTTCATGTTAGCATAAACCCCGGGTTCAGTTAAAACAATCCGACGGCACCCTGTTTCCTCCCCATTCAGCGACAGACGATCCCTGTTTTTCCGATATCAGTATTCCGGTAAATGTCTTTATCAATGACAATCTTCAGACCTATCCATAAAATATAAGTTATTCACAATACTTTATACACAATTTATATTATTAACAGATCCATTTCTCTAAAACCTGTATGTATATACAATATAAACGGTGTATATCAACTATATAATCTGAATAATTTAAAAGTTATCCACAATTTATTACTTTAATCTAAACAAATTATATTTTTATCTGAAAACAAAAAAGGTTTTTCTTTCGAAAAACCTTTTTCTGAAAAATCACTGATTACAGGTTATTTGTCCTGAATAACGGCATCGGTAATAGCCTTTAAATTGTAATTCATGATACCGAGATAAGTTGAGCACTCCCCGCCTGGAGCCAGTGTATCGGCATAAAGTTCCACATTAGAGATCTTCTTGTCTCCGGCAAGCTGATCAAGAATGGCATTATTACCGTTCTTTTCCATAAATACAGCCTTGACCACACCTCTGCTTATGATGTCCTTAAGCTCGGCAATTCTCCTGGCGGACGGTTCAGAACCTGTACTTAAACCGAATGGTGAAAGTATGCGCAGGTCATAGTGACGTGCCAGATATCCGAATGCATCATGGGTTGTAACGAGAACTCTGTTTTCCTTAGGTATTTTCTCAAAAATATCTTTGTACTTCTTATCCAGTGCGGTCAGACTTGCAGCGTATTTTGCGGCATTGTCCCTATAATAACTGCAGTTGGCTTCATCTCTGATGCACAGGGCTTTAGCAATGTTTTCAGCATAAATGACACCGTTCAGCGGATTCTGCCAGGCATGAGGATCTGTTCCGCCATGGTGGTGATGGTGATGATGACCGTGATGGTCGTGGTCGGCATCGTGGTCGTGGTCGACATCGTGGTCATGGTCGGCATCATGGTCATGGTCGGCATGATCGTGGTCCGCATCATGATGATGCTTTTCATGCTCTTCCTTAAAAGCCTGCTTCTCAATACCGTCTGAAACAACAACAATCTTCTGCCTGTATTTTTCCTGAGACAGGTATCTTTCAAGATAACCTTCAAAAGACAGACCGTTGATAATAATCAGATCGCTCTTTTCCATGTCAATCATATTGGCAGGAGTAAGATTATATGCATGAGGATCACTTCCTACAGGAACGATAACCTTTACATCCGCCCTGTCACCTGCAACATTTTCAGTAATATCCTGAATAATGCCGAAACTTGTCAGAAGTGTCATTCTCTCTCCTGCTTCAGCGGTATTGCCAAGCACCATGGCACTGAGCAGCGACATTCCAAACAGCCAGACTTTTTTATTCAACAGTCCTGATTTCTTTTTCATCTGTAATCTCCTTTAAAAGCAGTACTAAAACCTTTATACATACTGATACACGATGATGACCTGCCCGATTTCATGACATACACATAATTATGATTTCTGTGCATATCCAATAAAAAAACGGACCAACAATTCTATCACAACCAAACATGACGGGATCACACCGGATCTGAAAATAATTATGAAAAAAAGAATCCGACTCTGTATGAAGAATCGGATTCGTTTTCATTCAGCATGAGTCAGATTCGGTCTGACATCTGTCTGATTATTACTTCTTTTCCTTTACGATACGTACTTCAGCAGTGCTTAAAGCATCGTCAACTGACTGGCGGCCTGTAGTAGCGTTCTTGAGAGCAGTCTGCAGAGAACTCCAGAATCTGTTCATTTCAGGAACACTAGGCATGATATCACCCATCTTGGCGTTTTCCATGGTGGTGGCAATTCTAGGATCTGACTCCAGTTTTGCTTCATATGACTTTAATGCGGCTGCACCTAAAGGCTTGTCGTTGTTAACCTCTTCTAGACCTGCATCGGTGAGCAGATAGTTGAGGAGGAATTCCTTGGCCAGGTCCTTGTTAGGTGAAGCATGATTGATGGCCATACCGAGTACACCTACAAATGGCTTGCCTGGTTTTCCGTCGAGAGTCGGGAACGGATTAACACTGTAGTTTACCTTGCTGTACTGACCCCATGCCCATGCACCGTTGATAATACAGCCAACCTTGCCGGCAACGAAGCTTGATTCCATGATACCGTAATCGGCTCCCTTAGGAATATGCCCCTTCTTAACCATGTTTACAAGATAGTTAAGACCCTTCTTGGCGCCTTCATTGTTAACACCGGTCTTGGTTACGTCATAAACACCTTTTGCATCGGTTCTGAATGCGAAACCGCCGTTTGCTGAAAGCAGAGGATAGGTAAAGTATGCATTGTTGTAATCCCACATAATGGCATGCTTGCCTTCCTTCTGGAGCTTGGTATCGAGTTCGGCAAGTTCTTCGAAGGTCTTTGGAGCTTCAGGAACAATGTCCTTGTTACAGATCATGGCAATTGCTTCAATTGAAACCGGATAGGCATAATACTTGCCGTTAACCTTCATTGCATCCCATGCAACCTTCTGGAAACGGTTAAGTTCATCTTCAGTAGGAACGATTTCGGTAAGAAGACCTGCCTGAACCCATTCACCAAAACGGTCATGAGCCCACATGAAAATATCCGGACCGTTACCTGAAGCAGCATTCTGCTGGAACTTAACTTCTACCTGATCAGGATGACCAACGGTAACCTTTACACCGGTAGCTTCAGTAAAACGAGCACCTACCTTGGCGATACCGTCATAGCCCTTATCACCGTTAACCCAGATGGTTAACTGACCTTCTTCAATACCGGCTGCTGATGCCACAGAACTAACACCGAGAGTAACAAGGCCGATAATTGCGGATAAAATTGTCTTTTTCATTAGTCTTTCCTTAAATGATGAATGGGTAAATCCCCGAAATATTCAGTCAGGCGGATTGTGTCTTTTTTATATTTGTATTATCTTGAACCTGCGGTTGACACGATAAGTTTAAGCCCCGTTTCTGACATAGGCTATGTTAAACTTTTTAAGATTGATTGTGGAAGCCAATCATGATTTTTTGAAATTAAGTCTCATAATAACAAATATTAATGTTTATTTTATGTTAACAACACCTGTTTATTTCATGTTTTTAAATATAATAATTATCCTTATGTCTTTAACTAATTTCCTTATTCACGAACGCCTGATAAAAATAACAGACTTTTTCTAAAGAATAATCCGTAAATTCAAAAAACATGGAATAACGGCATGTCATAGAATTGTTATTTTTCTGCCGCTGTCTGAGTATGATTAAGCAGCATTAAGATGCAGGTACATCCAGATCACCAGAGGAATGGTGAATATGCAGAGAAAATCCGTAATGATATTCACTCCGGATGCCGTGCGGTAATCCTGATTGCTTATAAGTGCAAGCTGAGAAACTATTACAGCTGACGGAGCCGAAGTGGAAAGAAGAAGCGTGGTAAACACAAGTCGGTACTCACCCGCAATCCAGTCTTGAGGCCACAGAGAAAACAGCAGCATAATCAGAACCGGTATGCATAAAAGTCTCATTGCGGAAACCATAAAATTCCTGAATCTGAAGATGTCCGACAGTCTGGAATTTCCCAGCATCACGCCAATGGAAAACATTGCCAGCGGCCCGATGGTTTTGCCCATGCCGTTAAAAGCCGTCTGAAGAGGACCGCCGATATGTATACCGCAGAAAAAGAACACCAGCCCCAGTGCTATGGCAATGGTATTAACGTTAAGCAGTAGTTTTTTCCAGGTAAATCCGGAGCTCCCCTTAACCATCGTAAAACAGTGCGTCCAGATCAGAACCGTCTGAACGACAAGATATGCGCTGGCATACATGACGGCTCTCGGCTCCAGCACACTCATCACCAGAGGGACGGTAAGATTACCTGAATTTGTATAAATGATACTTGCCTGCTCAACATTGGAAAGTTTCATGGCAGGAGCCGCAAACCTTATGCCGAATATAGCCGCGGCATGAACCAGAACGGCCGCGCCGAAAGCCAGCAGCAGTCCGCCCGCCACATCAGAACTGTATTCAGTCTGATACGACATAAGAATTACGCATGGAGTTACCACATAAAGAAGCAGTCTGGTTATGCCTTTGGTCTCCTCGGTACCGATTATTCCGGCCCGCACTGAAGCAAAGCCCATAAGTATCATGATGAAAAAGGCACAAATCTGCTCTGCAAGCAGAAAAGGTAAATCCGCATTCATGGCCAAATCCTAAAATAATTATCCGTCACTGACACAAACATACTAACGGAATCCAAATAAAAAGAGCATAGCTCCGCTCAGTATCCTCAGTAAATTTCAGTCTTGCGGCCGGCAGCGCAGAATGTACTGCCGGCAGAAATCACGGAGCCAGACGGCTTATGTCCCAGCCTCCTTCGGCGTTTCTTTCATAAATGAAACGATCATGAAGTCTGCTTGGACGTCCCTGCCAGAATTCCACGCTGTCAAAACGAACCCTGTAACCGCCCCAGAAGGTAGGAATAGGCACTTTTCCTTCCTTGAACTTCTGCTTCAGCTCCATGAACTTGCTTTCAAGTGCGGAACGGGCTGATATTTTTGAACTCTGATGTGAAGTCCACGCCCCGATCTGAGAATCCCTCGGTCTGCTGGTAAAATACTTTACCACCTCGAGATATGACAGTCTTTCAGCTGTACCGGTAAAGGCAACCTGGCGTTCAAGCAGAAACCAGGGGAAAAGAATTGATACCTTTGGATTCTTTTCAATATGCTGAGCCTTGCGGGAACCGTAGTTGGTAAAGAATATCAGACTGTTTTCCTCATAGTTCTTCAGAAGAACCATTCTTGAATACGGCTGACCTTCCGGATCCACGGTAGACACAACCATGCCGTTCGGATCAGGCATTCCTGAATCAATGGCCTGCTTCAGCCATTTTTCAAACAAATCTATGGGTTTTTCAGTTAAATCGTCACGTGAAAGTCCGCTTTTGGCATAGTTTTCACGTAAAACCGATACATCAATCATTTAAATCTCCTCCATGCCGCTTCTTCTCTCCGGCGGCTTGACACAACTATATCGGACTGTAGGAATTTATGAATTCACACTCAATCCCGAAATGTTCGGCAACAATGTCGCCTAATGTCCTTATGCCGCACACTTCAGTGGCATGATGTCCGCAGACAAAGGCGGTAATATTCTTTTCCACCGCCAGATGATAATGCTGTTCGTGAACCTCACCGACAATCACGGCATCGATATTTTCCGGATTCTCTTCAAGCATGAAACCACCGCCGCCTGAACACACGGCTATTCTTTTCACGGTTCTGTCTTCATTCCCCATGATAAGAGGTGTTTTTTCGCAGAAGGAGGTCAGAGCCTGATTAATGGAAGCCACGGTTACAGGTTCGGCAAAAGTTCCTATCATTGCCACGCTTGAAGGGTCTCCGGGCTTGAGATAACTTTCAAATTCAGCTCCGACTGACTGCATCAGCTGAATGTTGTTTCCCACCACCGGATGCAGATCCAGAGGCAGATGATATGCGGCAAGAGACATTCCCTTAAGAGCCGTTACTCTTTTACCGAGAATTCCCGTAAGGCGCGGATCACCGCCCTTCCAGTAAATGCCGTGATGAACCAGAACCATATCTGCGCCTTCTGATTCAGCCCGGGAAATAAGATCCAGATTACCGGTTACACCGGTAACAATCTTACGCACCTCCTGACGACCTTCAACCTGAAGACCGTTGTAGCTGTAATCACTTATTTCTGAAACACGCAGATAGCCGTTAATGAATTCAATAATATCTTTGAGAGAGGCCAAGTTACTTCTCCTGTATAAAAGGACAGTCCGTGATCATCACGGACTGAAACAAAAAACAAAGGATTATCTTGATACGAGAATTGAATTGACCGAAGCGGCACTGTCTACGCGGGGCTTAACGGCTCTGAGAATTCCGTCCCTTTTTGCAGGTCCGACCAGAACGGTAAAATTACCATTGTTCGGAACAACCTTGTAACCGAATCCAGATCCAAGATCATTGATATATTGCTTAGGCACGCCTATTTTGGCTGCCTTCAGTCTGTTTCGAACCTCGTTAGCCTTGGCCAGCGTACTGAATGTGCCAATCTGCAGATAACGGCCTGAAGGAGTTGAATCGATCTTGCCGGCCGGAGCTGCTTCAGCGGCTCTCTTTTCAGCTTCAGCTCTGGCCTTTGCCTGGGCTTCAGCCCTGGCTCTGGCTTCCGCTTCGGCTCTTGCCCTGCGATCAGCCTCAGCCTGAAGTCTTGCAGCTTCCGCCTTTGCCCTGCGATCAGCTTCAGCCTGAAGTCTTGCGGCTTCCGCCTTTGCCCTGCGATCCGCTTCAGCCTGAGCTTTCGCGGCATCTTCCTGCGCCTTGCGTTCAGCGTTCAGGCGGGCTATTTCAGCCTGTTTTTCAGCTTCGATTCTTCTCTTTTCAGCAGCCTGAAGTTCCGCCTCTGTTACTGATGGATTCTGCTGTTCCGCATTCTGTGTCTTTCTGGCCTGTTCAGCCTGTTTTCTGGCGACATCCGCAGGAGTATTGCCGGTAACAGTCGGATTAGGCACGAATCTGCCGTTCTGTTTTACGTCAGCCCCTACTACAACGCCTGATTTTATTGATGCATCGGCATATTCTGCCGGTGCACTAGAGCCCTCATCTTCAAGCAGACTGCCGTAACCGAAATCCTCATCCATGGAATCATCCTCATCCACGGCATCTTCCGCATTACCGCCGTTGTTCTGATCCTGAGAATCCTTCTTTACGGGCTGATCAACAATCTCTCTCGGCTGACGGTGGTCACTGGCGTTATCATGAGGAAAGAACTTAGGCACGGACCATGCCAGCAGAATCAGAAGGATTACGGATCCTACCAATACCCGGGTAAACTGATTAATCACTTTATAGTACTCTTATGCAACTTGTAATTTATTAATTTTCACTGCTCTCTTGCGGCAGCTGTTCTACTCTGTATATTAAAACAGAATTGACTGAAAAAATCATTACCGCAAAATAAAAAATCTCATTTTTTAATGCCATGCCGTAAGCCTGACAGAAAGACCGCGGCATGGCTGAATATCATTTAAGCTTTCAGTTTTTTCAGCAGTTCCTCGGCGGTAACAAAAGAACCGCATACCACCAGCTCGCTGTCTGAAGGCAGATCGCCGAGAGCGGCGGTATACGCCTCATATGCGGTATCATAGGTTCTGATATCACCTTCAGACATGCCTGTTTTCAGAAGATTTTCCTTAACATATTCAGATGTTGAACCTCTTTCTCCCGGAAGAGAACAGATGTATATTCTGCTGAATACTCCGTTCAGCTCCTTGAGAGAACTGTATATATCCTTATCCTTAAGCATGCCTATTACGGCATATCTTGTTCTGCTTCCTCTCTGTCGCAGCATGCCTGCAAGATATTTCATTGCCGGAGGATTGTGGGCGACATCCAGAATCACGGTAGGATTCTCTGAAATTATCTCCACTCGTCCGTGAAGTCTGGTGGTTCTGATTCCTTCAAGAAGTCGTGACAAATCAGGATTAAGTCCCATCTGTTCCATAATGAAAAGAGCAGCCGTAAGTGAAAGAGGCGCATTGATAAGAGGCAGAGCCGGTACATGAACACCGCTTACGGTAAAAGGTTTAATAAGATTGAAGTGAGTACTGTCTGTAAACTCTACTCCTATTTCCTTTTCGAGACTTAACACAGCTGATTCAGGCAGACCGCGGTCCCTGACCTCCTTCATGATGGTGTTTCCGGCTTCATCACTTAAGTATCCGAGAAGAACACGGGCTGTTCCGGATTTTATGATACCGGCCTTTTCATGAGCGATTTCAGCTTCGGTGTTACCGAGAATGGCGCAGTGATCCATACCGATGCTTGGAATTATGGCGATATCACAGTCAATTATGTTTACGGCGTCAAGACGTCCGCCCAGTCCTACTTCAAGTACAACAACCTGACATTCAGCCTTTTTAAACACATAAAAAGCCGCGAGGGTCGTATATTCAAAAAAGGTCAGACTGATGCCCGTAGCCTCTACCGCATCATAAACGGCTGAAAAAGCTTCACACAGGGAATCCGAATCCGCATTGACGGAATTAACGGCAATGCGTTCATTGAAATTCAGTATATGGGGAGATGTGTACAGACCGCATTTTATGCCGGAGGCGGATAGTGCCGAGGCAAGCATTGAAGCGGTTGAGCCCTTGCCGTTGGTTCCGGCAACGGTTACAACCCTGCTTTTCGGAAAAGAATCAACTCCCATGTAGGAAGCAACCTTTCTTATACGATCAAGTCCGAGTTCAATCCTGTTCGGATTGATTGCATAAAGATATTTTTCCCAGTCCTGCAGACTGACAGGTTTTACGGATAATTCACTGCTACTCATTTTTTAATCAAATCCTGTCAACAATCAATATGAATGCAAGATGCGGGCAGTCATTTCCATGACTGAACATGGATTTGCCTGCCCGCATCGTTTAAAAACAAACTTTTGCCGTATGAACCATGCTCATACGATATGGTGATTAGAGCTTCTTGTCTCCTGCCTTTTCATCAACCTTCATCAGTATGGAGATAATGTTGGCCAGACGGTCACGCATTTCACGTCTGTCGATAATCATGTCCACTGCCCCCTTCTTGAGAAGGAACTCAGAACGCTGGAAACCTTCAGGAAGCTTTTCACGTACGGTCTGTTCAATTACACGAGGACCTGCGAAACCGATTAATGCCTTCGGTTCAGCAACATTGATATCACCAAGCATGGCCAGTGACGCACTTACACCGCCCATTGTCGGATTTGTAAGAACACTGATGAACGGAATACCTGCTTCAGAAAGCTTCTCAAGAGCTGCGGAAGTCTTGGCCATCTGCATCAGTGAGAAGAGAGATTCCTGCATACGTGCACCGCCGGAAGTGGCGAAACAGATCAATGCACGCTTTTCGTTAAGACATTCTTCAACTGCTTTAACAAAGCGGGCTCCCACAACAGAACCCATTGAACCGCCCATGAAGGAGAATTCAAAAGCGGCACAGACAACAGGCAGACCTTTAAGATTACCCTTGATAACAACCAGCGCGTCTTTTTCGTTGGTAGTCTTCTGGGCTGCACTGATACGATCCTTATAACGCTTGGTATCCTTGAATTTCAGAATATCCTTAGGTTCAAGATTTTCACCAATTTCAATGAGATCACCATTATCAAGAAATCTTAAAATTCTTTCTCTGGCTGCTATTCTCTGATGATAGCCGCACTTAGGACATACATTCAGATTCCTTTCAAGTTCAGCACGGTATACCATCTGATCACAAGATTCACACTTAGTCCAAATTCCCTCAGGAATATTGTGACGAACAGCCTTTTCCTTATTAGGAGTTATAATTTTTTCAAGCCAGCTCATTAAACAACCTTGTCAAATTCGTAAACAAATCTTAAAAATTTCGTCTATTATAATTCAATAAAACGGCAGTTGCACTCTATTTGTGATTTATACACGGGCCGTAACTTTAAATTAAGACTGACATCATTATTTTTAGTTCTTACGGTTAACTATTAACCAGTCAAAAACGCGTACTGCATCAAATATTTTCGTTCCTGCTCATACATTAACGTACATTTGGACAAAACAGTAAGGAAAAACTCTTCATTATGAACAAAATGCGAAACTGAATGTTTCCACTTACCGGCATCCTCGCCAGCGAAAAAGACGTAACGGCAGAAATACTTTATCACGGTTAAAAACGATAACTGGTTAACAAAAGAAAAACAAATTGAAGCATACCGTCCATTAATGAAAGATAACTCACAAAGTCCCAAAAATAACATGTGCTATCATTTCAAAATGCATAGGAATCAGAATTGTTTCTATTCTGTTCTGATTCCTATGAAAAACGCTGAAACAGAAGTCGCATGAGACGAAGCATACGTCCGACTGCGGATAAATAATAATTATTAAAGGATTTTTATATGGGCTCTATTATTGCGCTGTACAGAAAGACCCCGCTTATTATCAAACTGGTTCTCGGTCTTGGTATAGGTGGTATGCTTGGTCTCTTGGCACCAGAACGGTTCATGTGGGTAAAGAATCTGGGGTACATATTCATAAAGGCTCTGGAATACACTGCTCCGATACTGGTATTCATACTTCTTATAAACGCAATCACCAATTCCCACATAGGTGAAAAAAACGGCAGTACATACGGACTCAAGCGAGTAATACTGATGTTCGTAGTCAGTGCCGTAGCCGCCTCAGTACTCTCAATTCTGGTATGTTCGCTTTACAAGGTATCGGTGCCCCTGCACGACAATCCGGTGGTGAGAGACATTACGGATAAATCACTGTTTACCACATTTATCAAGGAAATCGTCTACAATCCTATAGAAGCTCTCATTCACGGCAAGTATCTTGCCATCCTGCTGTGGGCTGCTTTCATCGGTATATTTGTGCGCCAGACTGAAGCAACAACAAAACAGGTTGTAAACGATCTGGCCGCCATAGCAACAAAAATCACCAGGGTAATCCTTGAACTGGCACCTTTCGGCGTAATGGGGCTGATGTTCCACGACATGACCTCTGCAACCTCATCATCAGGCACCTCTCTGCTGATGTACAAGGATCTGATTATTCTTTTCCTCGTAATATCCGCAATCATGTTCTTCATTGTCAATCCGCTGATTGTAATGGTTCTTACCAGAAGAAACGCATTCAGACTGATGCCTGCTCTGGAAAAGAGTATCATCTATTCATTCTTCACCTGCAGTTCAGCAGCAAACATTCCTGTAAATCAGCAGATTGCCGAAGAAAAGAATGTAACCAGACAGCTCAGTACCGTAGCCATACCGCTCGGTGCAACCATTCACAAGCCGGGATCAATCATCACCATCAACATGCTTGCCCTTGTAGCCCTCTTCAGCTACAACCCTGCGGCAGACATAACCGTCATGCAGTATATTGAACTCGGGATTGTTTCCGTTATATCCTCAGCATGTATTGCAGGCGTGGCAAACGGTTCGCTGATGCTCATCCCTATCGCATGCCGTATTTTCGACATACCGGATCATATGATTCTCAGCATAATTGAAATCAATGTTCTTCTGACCTTTATTCGCGATTCATTTGCAACCACCCTGAACAGCTCTTCAGACCTGCTGTTCACTCTGGCCGTAGATGAACGTCACAAGACCAATACTGATGCTCTTGTTGACAATATCATCAATGCAAAGCACATCAAGCGCCGCGAAGAAAATGAAAATGCCATCAAAAAGGCTCTCAACGCATCTCAGAATACCGCTGCGGAAGAGGAATCAGACAAGTAATTCATACTAATGGATTAAAGGCTTTTAACAGAAATGTTAAAAGCCTTTTTTATTGTTTTCCAGAAAACAGATCTATGAATAAACACAATATCTATCACAAAAACCTATTAAAAAACTCAAAATTCTGAACAGTTTTCACACATTCATTCATAATTGTCCTTTGTTAAATAAAGTACAGACAATACTAGTTCAGCCCGTTAAAAGAGACTTCATCATGGCATACTGCAAAAAATGTGGCACAACTTTAAAAAGTTTTCCTGAAATATGTCCATTGTGCGGAACACCTACCGGAATGCAACAGCAGGTTGCAATCAGTTCGCCCCGTCTCTCCCGGACTCAACCAGACCATAAACTGAGCACCGCCAATCAAAAATACACGGATGAACCACAGAGAAGTACTGAATCAACAATACCCAATCTGAACGGAAACAAAGAAAATCCAGACTCAGCCGTGAGAAATTCTGACGTTGATGACAGATTCTTCATCTATCCAGACCTGGATAATATCAGGGACAATCGTAAAAATTCCTTGTTCAATAATGAAGATTTCAACGAAGAGTACTCCAACGACGATATCACTGATCAATCCGCCCAAAAACAAAAGAATAGTAACAAGATTTTTTCCGGTCATGCAGAAGAACAATACGACCTGCATGCCGTCAGGGACAGATTTACAGACAGTACGAAAAAAAATATATTCGACAGACAGATAAATGAGTTCGACAGAGATCCGGTAATTCTTAAAATGCTTGGAAGTATCAGAGTATTAAGAATTTTCATCATTATGAATATTATAGCCGCCGTAATTCAGGTTACACTTTTCATGGCTGTAAATGTACTGACAGTACTTTACGGATGCTTTGCCTGCTTAAAAGCCGATCTGTATGCGCAGACATCCAATAATAACCTGCTGAAAAAGTTAACTTCACAGTGTCGGAGTTTATTTCTGTGGCAGTTATGTCTAATGATTCTATCTTCAGTGCTCTTCTACTTTTTTCATTCTCAGGACACGAAAATTGACGGTTTATTATTCTTTTTGCTGTTTCTTATTCATTTGGCTCTGTTCCCTATGGTTTTTGCCACTTACGCAAGAGCCTTTACACTGTATAAAATGTTAACGGCTATGAGATATATGTCTGATTTTTCAGAACTTATAGATATTAACTATAACTATACCCGTCATCTGTTAGTTTTTTTATTGATAGTTTTTGGAAATTTTTTTACTCTATACCTGATTGTACGATAAATATAAGACATATCATATATAATAGCAGAGATTTTTCATTTGGACGGAAAATAACTGTTTTATCCTTCCTGCATAAAAGTTAAAGACCGTTACAGTGAATGCCGCCTGATGTCTGTCTTAAATTTACGGAGCAGACTTCAAAAGAGATTAAGATTGGAAAAGATAATGGCTTATTGCAGAAAATGCGGAATAACTATATCAGAGAATTATAAGAAGTGTCCGTTATGCGGCAGTCCTCTTGAGCCGAATGTTCCCGCCAGTCTGAGTCAGCCGGGAGGACTGGAGAATTCAGACTCATCAAAAGAGACATTGACTGAAATTACAATTGAGAGCTATGTTCCTGATCATAAAAAGAAAAATCAGTTTGCTGGTCCGGATTTTCTTACAATTCCGGAAATTCTGGAATTAAGCAAGGACCCCAATCTTCCGCGCATTCTTAAGATGCTCAAAATTATTACCACACTCATTACCATAAATATTTTTTGCTTTGTGTTCTTTATTCCGGTATTTCTGATAATCAATATTCCTGTAGCCGTTGCAGGATTCTTCACCACCTACAGCATTTTTAAACTTGTAAGAAAATACCGCATCAGCAATTACAAATTCGTTCAGCATATCAGAGAAACCTTAATCGAATACGCAGCACAGTTGATCATCATGATCCTGACAGCCTGCCTGCTGTATTTCTTTATCGAAATTCACAGGAGAGGCGATAATCATATAATCGCAGCGCTGTTGCTTACCGTGATGCTGAATATGTTTTTCATGCCGGCCCTGGCTCCTTTTTCATGGATAAACACTTTTAAATTAAAGGTAATTCTCAACACGGTTTATCTGAAGGTAAGATACACTGATACACGTGTCCCCGGTGAATCCGTAATATTTATAGTCCTGACCTGCACTGCATCATGCCTTATAAACATGTTTCTGCTGATGTTATTCACTTAGGAATCGAAACTGCATTAACCGATAGAAAACTCAGCATCTTTCAATCTTGCCTGACCTGTCACTTTAATTTTTTGTCATACCCGCGATAATAAGCAGTATCTGATTGAAACTCGGGATTGTGAAATTATGGCTTACTGCAAAAAATGTGGTACAACTTTAAAAAAATACAGTGAATTCTGTCCTCTGTGCGGAGCTCCCACCGGAATGAATCCGGAAGATTTTTCGGAAAGCGAAAAAAATAAATCCGCCCATGATTCCTCCGGGAAACGGGGTTTCAGAGAATTCTATCAGAAGTCCTATAAAAGCAAAAAGACTGATGACGTCAGAAAATCAAAAGTGTCAGACTATAGCAGCGATAATATTCAGCAGACTGACTTTCCTCAGAAAAAACAGACATCACAACCTGCATTTCAGGAAAAATCAGCTTCGCAGACCGTGCATCATGAAACACAGTCTCAGTCCGTTTCTGACAGTGGCAGATCATACAGTCGTACCGGCAGTGATTATTCAAATCAGCCAAAAAATGAATATCAGTCTGTTTTTACCGAGGACCATACATTCTCCAGTATTGATGGCGTTACCTCACAGACCGAAGAGTCCGGATACCATCAGCATTCTTTCAGCTCTGAACAATCCGGACATTCACAGAAAAAAGAAAATACCCGCATCTCTGGAGGCAGCAGTGATTTTCAGCAGACGAAACAATGGGATAACGGGTACGGAGAGTTCAGTCAGAACACCGGTTACACCTCTGAATTCCAAGATGCTCAAACAGATTACTCACCCCGGTATGACGAACATAACAGAATGAATCATAAAAACGCCGGTGCTGACAACACCTACCGCCGGCCGAATACCGAAAATCCTCACTACAATTATGTGCGTGCAGAGGACAGGGAAGAATACGAAAGACTTCTTAAGGAAGACAGTTTTCGCAGGGAAGCCTATCGCCACCATCCTTACTTCAGAACAACCGTCAGCAAGTTTCAGACCCTTTCGTTACTTATTATTTTTGATATATTATTCCAGTTCATTTTTCCGCTGTTTATTCTCTTTAATCCTTTTGTGGCGATATATGGATATCTGACGACAAATTATGCCTACAATTTCATGAATTCAGGATATATCACAGAACTGCGTAATGAGGTCTGGATGGTAAAAAACTTTTTTATCGCCCAGATAGTACTCATGGCCGTCGCATTCCTGTGGATAATGATCCCTGATCAGAATCCTTTGGATACCAACAGTGCTCCTATAATCATTCTGCATATCATTCTGTATATTCTGACACTGATAAACTGGCTGAAGTGCAAAAAGCTTGCCAAAATATTAAAGAAACTTCAGGAAAAACCTGAAATAACCGAGCCGGAAAAAGGAGCCTTTGACGGCATTGTTATTCTGGTGATATTTATGGGATTTATTATTATTGCTTCAGGTATCATAGTACTGGCAGCAGGAGATTAAAAGTGCCCGAAATCCATCTTGGAAGTAACAAACATGACAGTCTGTATATGTTGCGGGACAGCACTTATGATAATGACACTGTCTGTCCGAAATGCGGTAACCATATAAATGGTGACACGAATTCAGAAATTAAATAAAGAAACAACCTTTCCCCGTAAGAACTGACTGAAGATTCCGCCGTTTCCGACAAAACAATTCTGGACAGGCTTTATGCGGATCATGTAGACAGAACAGTTATATGGAAGGCTTTACCTTCTTCCTAATGTGCGAAAAAATACGACTGTCTCTCAGTAGATCCCCAACACACTGTAAAATCCGTCTGCCGGAAATTTCCGTTCCGGCAGACAAATCCGCTGCAAACAGTTTTTTCCGAAAACAAATCTTTTTTGCCACTTAAGCCTCAAATCCGCCATCTGATTATTGTCAACAGCGCACATGACTGACAGAATAGCGCGATTTTTATATACAAACGGATACTGTAAAGCCATGGCCTACTGTAAAAAATGCGGAACAACTTTAAAGAAAGTAACAGACTTCTGTCCTCTGTGTGGAGCTCCTGTAGGTGACTCTTTTAAAAATTCCGGCGAGAAAGAAAACAATAACCGGGCTGAAGAATCCGTTAAACATGATTTTCTCAATAATACCGGGGATATCTCCGCAGATTATGAAGATTTCAATAATGATTCAGCGGACACCACTGATAATTCAGGTCAGTCTGAAATAGATAATTCATATACAAGAACTGAAGAATTTGAAAAGCTTGGGGAAAAATTTTTTAAACTGGATAAATTTTTTGATTTTTCTTTTCTTACCGCGCTGTTTCTGCCGCTTTTTTTCATATACTTTCTGGTGTTGTTCATATGTAACGTAATCCTGCACTGCAAAGCGTATAAATACCTCAAAGACAAACCGTATTCCCGCATGAGCAAACTGATTAATGTGAACATATGGATGTTTGCCGTAATAATCATCCTGTTATTCGCTTATGGTGTAACGTTTGAAAAAGATATATTCACTGATTACATCTTGATTGAATTGCTTATAGTTTCGATTCCGGTTTATATCATACACAGCCACATTACCGAAATCTGCAGACAGTTCCGGGACAAGTCACCTGACACTGAATACAAAATAAAAAGCTTTATAAGCCATTTTGCAGAAGAACACACACTGACAGGATCTTTTGTCTCAGCAATCGTATTCGTTTATATGTTCCTGATCGTAGTATCAAATCTGGTGATATTCGCTGTGATAAACTGCTTCAAATCAGAAGACTCGTTTACCACGAAAACTCTGCCGGGAATAAGTTTCGTTAAGACTCAGGTTGAATTATGTCTCATACAAAACGGAGCCATGAACCATTTTGCCGCAGGAAAAGGTGTTCTGCTTGATACACCGAAAAACTGCAGAATACGGCACAAAAGAACTGACAGCTTTGAATATTCTGTTGATAATGACGGGACTCTCAGAGTAAGTTTTGGTTATCCTGCAGAGACCGACTACATCATCACACCTTTGTACACAGACAATCCTGAAAGAAGATTTGACTGGATAGCATCTCCAATGTCCGGATGTGCTGCAAAATACAACTGCCTTGAAGCGGATCCGAATACGTTTTAACACTGCTGAAGACTTTTGTCCAATCCGCAACGGCAAATCATGCCGGACAATTACGCCAACCGTCACAATATGAAAGATCGGCAGATGTATTCCTTTTCATTGTCTGATACCTTTTATTATGGACATAAAACGGAGATCTGATATGGATGACAGCAGAGAATACGAAAACACGGTCAATAACGAAGAGCTGAAAAAAGAACCATCTTCCTGCAATAATGCTCCCGAATTATCCTCTCAAAACTCTGACGATGACGTCATAAACAGACTGTATACAGAATACTCAGACTTCAACAAAGACAGGTTTCCATCCTTTGTGGATACCCCTGAATTTGAAAAATCAGCCGAAGACTTCAGCAGAATTAAACGTCTGCTGTACATCTGCTTCCCTGCCTCCTTATTTTTTCCTGTCTTTCTTATGTTTTACTTCTACACTCTCACAGTCGCTTTGTCTGCTGATTACCGTGCATATTCATTCATAAAAAATTACAGGACATCTGCTCTGTACAAGGATATTGTAAAACTCTGCCTTCTCCATCTCTGTGAATTCTGCGTGTCGGCTTTTATGTTCGGACTGATTATTCACGGCTGTTTCGGAAACTTTTACGGAAAGATATTCATCTTAACGGGAATAATCCTAATGATGATCAGCTGTTTCAGCTGGCCTCTCGCCTTAAAGACCTCGGAAAAATTCAGGAACAGGGAACCTGAAATACAGCAGAGCACTCCTATTGTCTCCGTTCCAAAGTATGAATTAGCAATAAAAATCTACGGTGTAATCATTGTAATGTTCAATTTTTTTCTGGCGGTATACTTATACAACTACTATGAAGGTCTTTATTTCAATACCAGATACCTGCCGGAGCTCGGTCCTGCACTCAGAGAATACAGACAATGTGTCCTCGATAACGGAGGTCTGAAAGAATTTGAAGAAGGTGTACCTCTGAAGAATTCTTTTCTAACAGAATGCGGCAGTATCAATGATTACAGAACTGAAAATATTACCGGTGTCCACGCTTTCAGGGAGAAACTCAGCGCATCGTTCTTTTTTCCCATGACGAGCTACACGGCGATACTGTTCTATCAGACGGTTAACGGAGAAAAGACACTGATATGGAAAGCTTCACCAAAATCAAGTTGTGCTGAAAAAACAAAATGTCTTGAGCCTGATCCAAATTTACTTTAGATTCTTGTACTGAAAAGAGGTTTTCTTCATGGCTTACTGTAAAAAGTGCGGTACCGTTCTGAAAAAGTATATTGAAATCTGTCCTCTGTGCGGTGCGCCTACAGGCATGGAGAAAACGGATGATTACGGATTTTATGCAGGTAAGGCTCAACATAACGGAAACGGTGAAAACGCTGACTTTTCTGATTCTTCCGAGTACCGCAGCATGAATGCTCAGACCGGAGACGCAATTACAGACGAGGAGTCGACCTCTCTGGAACAGGGAAATCAGAACAAAGAACAAGACAGCGGAGCGGGACTGCCGGCAGTCATACAGGATGTTTACCAATCCGGACAGAATGAAAAACGCAGGAAACCTGAATCAGACGGCAGAGCCTTTAATCCTGACGATATTTATTTTTACACCAGAACCGAACAATTCCAGAAAACAGTCAGAAAACACTCCGGACAGAAAAAAACTGTCTACCGCATACTGCTGGTAGGTCTTTTTATTTTTGCAGGTGCCGCAGTCTACACTGCCGTCTCCCTGTATGATTTTGACGTATACGGCTCCAGACTGGTTTTCCATAACATGCAGAATTTCAGGAAAAAGCCACTGTCAGATGTGGCGGAAACACTGCACCGGACCAGAAAATGTCTTTTGGACAGCGGAGCAATGAATTACTATGCTCCGAATACAAAGGTAAAAATTCCACATCATTCCAGCTGTCACATGTCCGGAGAAAACCAGAACGTGCAGATTAATGTTTCCAGCAGCGGAACCGTCACGGCTGTTTTCAGCTCTCCGGAAACAGACTACATTGTTGAACCGTTTTACGCGTCCGGTAAGGAAAAGAAAATAGTATGGAAAGTATCACAAACATCAGCATGCATCGCCAGATACAGCTGTGATGACGTGGATCCGAATACTCTGTAGCCGAAATCAGAACTGCGTACCGGTACTGCCGGCAGACGAAATCAGTTCGGAAGCTCTTCGATCTGCGCCTCTGTTCTGTTCTTAAGTTTTTCCAGCTTCTTCTGCTCTCTTCTTCTGGCAAAAAATGCCGAAATCATGGCACTGCATTCTTCTTCGAGAACCCCTGAAGTCACCTCTGGATGGTGATTATGTCTCGGATCCTGCAGAATGTTGAATACCGAAACATCTCCTCCCGTCTTGTAGTCACGGGCACCGTATATCACCCTGCCTATTCTGGCATGAATAATCGCTCCGGAACACATGATGCACGGCTCAAGAGTCACATACAGTCTGGTATCCGTAAGCCTGTAGTTGTCAAGCACACGCCCCGCTTCCCTGATGGCAGCAATCTCCGCATGAGCTGAAGGATCGTTCGCGGAAATCATTTTGTTGTGTCCGCGGGCAATAATACTGTTTCCGGCAACAATCACAGCCCCCACGGGAACTTCTCCGATATCCGCGGCAAGTTCCGCCTCTTTCATCGCTTCACGCATGAAATATTCATCCGAATGTTCCGTCACGTTTACCGGATTCTCATCAGCAGGTAAATTACCGTTGTCCGCCATTGTATGTTCCTCTGCATATAAAAAAACCGGTGCAAAGACATATATCCTTTCACCGGTCTGTTCCGATTGAATAAGATTACAGGGTTCCCTTGTAGTCAGGATCAAATTCACCCATTGCCGGCTTGTTCTGCTGCCAGTACGGAGAATATGAACGGAGTTCGCTGATGATTCCCGGAATCACTTCAATGACACGATCTATTTCAGCTTCCTTGGTAAAACGGCTTAAGCTGAATCTTACGGTACCGTGTGCAGAGGTAAACGGAATCTTCATGGCTCTCATAACATGAGAAGGTTCCAGAGAACCGCTGGTGCAGGCGCTGCCGCTGGTGGCGGCAATTCCGTACTCGTTAAGCTTGAGGAGAATACTTTCACCTTCAACATATTCAAAAGCGATATTGAGGGTGTTTGCGGTTCTGTTTTCCACGTCACCGGTAACAAAGCAGTTTGGAACGGCCTTGAGAATGCCGTACTGCAGACGGTCTCTCAATTCCTTAACGGTATCGTTCATCATAGGAAGATGCATTTTTGCAAGTTCACAGGCAACACCGAGACCTACGATATACGGAGCATTTTCGGTACCTGCCCTGCGGCCGCGTTCCTGATGACCGCCGTGCATGAAGGAACGGAATCTGGTACCGCGACGGAGATAAAGCACGCCCACGCCCTTTGGAGCATGAATCTTATGACCGCTGAAACTCAGCATGTCGATTTTGGTGCGCTTCAGATCAATATCAATCTTGCCTGCCGCCTGTACGCCGTCGGTGTGGAACTGAGCCCCCACTTCCTTGGCCATTTCAGCCATCTGTTCAACCGGGAAGATTGTACCGGTTTCATTGTTTGCCCACATTACGGAAACAATGGCGGTCTTGTCTGACAGAAGTCTGCGGTATTCGTCAAGATCCAGACGGCCTCTGCCGTCAACACCGAGATAATGAACCTTGTAGCCTTTCTTTTCAAGAGTTGCACAGGTGTCAAGAATGGCAGGATGCTCAACCGCGGTGGTAATCACCTCCCTGCGGTCCGGACAGGCGTTGAGGGCGCTCCATAATGCAGTATTGTCTGATTCAGTGGCACAGGAGGTGAAAATAATCTCATCGTCATGTTCGGCTCCCAGAAATTCAGCAACCTGATGTCTTGCCTTGTCGATGGCATGACGTACAGGCTCACCAAACTCGTGCATGGAGCTTGGATTGCCATAATATTCGGTAAAGAATGGAATCATGGCGTTATAAACCAGAGGATCGGTCTTTGTAGTGGCGTTGTTGTCTAAATAAATTCCCTGAGTCATAGTATCTGTCCTGCCTCTTTTAGTGATGAGATGGAGTACCTACGTTAACAACCTGAATGTATTCACCGATGGCTTCCATAATCTGCTGCTGAATCCATGACAGTGTCATATCGGTCATCATACAGCCGGTGCAGGCACCAGAGAGTTCAACTTCAACACGATCAGCGGTAACACGCTTGAGAACCACGCTGCCGCCGTCCTGAGCCAGAGCTGGCTTCATTCTTTCGATAATGTCCACCACGGTCTGATAGAAAGGAACCGCTTCGTTTTCAGGAACATTTTCATCTGCAGGAGCAGTCTGAACGGTAATTTCCTTTTCTTCTGTCTGAGAGGCTCTGTTGGCATGTTCACACTGTCCCTTGTAGTAGGCGTCACCTGCCATTTCATCAAGAGTCTTCTTGATGATTTCCTCAATCTTTTCAATACATGAACCGCATGCGCCGCCGGCCTTGGTATAGTTGGTAACATCCTGAACGGTGCTCAGATTGTTTTCCTTGATAGCTCTGACAATCTTGGCTTCATCGATACCGAAGCATTTGCAGACAAGAGGAGAATCCTCGTGGTCATGAACATATTCTTCACCCTTGTACTGAGCAACCGCTGCTTCAAGGGCTTCACGACCCATTACGGAACAGTGCATTTTTTCGGCAGGAAGACCATCCAGATAATCGGCAACATCCTGATTGGTAATCTTAAGAGCCTCATCAATGGTCTTGCCGATAATCATTTCAGTAAGAGCTGAAGATGAAGCAATGGCACTGCCGCAGCCGAAAGTCTGGAAGCCTGCGTCTTCAATAACGTCAGTTTCCGGATTAACCTTAAGCATCAGACGGAGCGCATCACCGCATGAAATGGAACCAACGTCGCCAATTGCATTCGCATTTTCAACAACCTTGGCATTTCTCGGATGGAAGAAGTGATCTTTTACCTTCTCTGAATAATCCCACATAAATAAATCTGCCTCTCTTAATTAAAAATTTCACAAAGTACGGTTCCGAGGAACTTCCGTATGCAGTGAATACACCGAAACACGCAGTCGTGGTACTTTGGAAAATTAAAAATCGTTCTTTCTCTAAACGCCTGAAATTATAAATCATTAATCACACTTTTATCTGATTTTTTTTATCACCAAGATAAAAATTATCATTTGACAAAAAAAAGATTTTTCCAGACGATGTATTTTACGTTTTTGAATACGCGATCTTTTACCGGAATCTTTATTTATGCTATATTTTCCGTTCACTTAATGAAGAAGGCGTCTGTCATGTCGTCCGGAATATCATGAGAAAAAAACAGTGTATTTTCATCTCTGTTTTTTTCCTGATTCACAGCATACATGATTGATGATTCTTTAACTGTTTATCTAATCAAACGGAACAAGACACCATGCTGAATGCCCAGGAAATCAAAATCATAACCAACGGATACCTGCATCTGCAGTCAAGAGTCATTTACACCGCCTATCTCTCCACCTATTCGGAGAACGGGGAAATCGTTCTGGACTACGTCATGGCTCTCAACAGCATTACCATCATCAGTCAGAACGGCGGTTACGCGTACCGTCCGAATGCCGAGGAAATCAACGGTTACATTCTTGAGCTTATTCGCTTCGGTCTGCTTGAACCTCTTGAAAAGCCGGCATCGGTCGTCAGCGGTCAGGTACCGTATTACAGCGGAATCCGCTGCCGTCTTCCCGCAAGATTTGCAGGAACATCCGAGGAAACCTCATTCCGTCTCTACCCCATGCATGCAGACTGGCAGCCGTCGTCCCAGTTTGCCGAGCAGGCTCAGTTCAGCGGGCTTTCGGACATTTCCTTCAACCTGACGGAACTCAATGAATTCGTAAGCTACTGGATTACCACCAGAGCGGTAAAGGATGATCCCCACTGGAATCTGGCATTCATAAATTTTCTGAAAAGAAAGAGACACGAAATCTGATTCCGCACGGAACGTTTTTTTGCCGTACCGGCTCATGTCATCTGTAGTTAATCAGCACCGTTTCTGTTATAATTGTCACGTTTTTGAACAATGGAAGTATTCTGATTATGCATGACAATATATTCGCGGCTCCCCGTGACCGTATCGGTGATTTTTCTTTTGATGATACTGTGGCAAACGTGTTTCCCGACATGATCAGGAGATCGGTTCCCGGGTATTCGAATATTGTCAGTGCCATCGGCATGTTCACTGCGAAATTTTCCCGTCCCGACACCAAGCTCTATGACCTGGGATGCAGTCTCGGCGCCTGCAGCATTGAAATGAACAGATACGCAGCCGAAGGCTGTGAAGTCATCGGCATCGACAATTCGGAAGCAATGGTAAGCCGTGCCAGAGAAATAGTAAAAGGCTATAAAGGCAACGGAAAAGTGAACATAATTGCCGGAGACATCACCGATTTCGAATTCGAACCGTCATCAGTCGTGGTGCTAAACTTTGTGCTTCAGTTCATCGCTCCGGAAAAACGCGATGCTCTCATGAAAAAGATTGCCGATTCCCTGGTTCCCGGCGGAATCCTCGTACTCAGTGAAAAATTCAAGTTTGCGGATGAAACCATACAGAACACCCTCTTCGACCTGCATCTTGATTTCAAAAAGGCCAACGGATACTCGGATCTTGAAATCAGTCAGAAGAGAACATCTCTTGAAAACGTGCTGATTTCCGATGAAGTTCCGACTCATATCGCCCGTCTGAAAAACTGCGGTTTTTCACACGCGTCGGTATGGTATCAGTGCTTTAATTTCGGCTCGATAATAGCCATAAAGTAAATTTGCAAAAGCAAAAAAAATCTGTTTACCAAAGCACGGCAAAACATTAAACTACGCATCAAATATTATCCGATGCACTTTATGGAGTATTTCTGATGTTTACCCCCTTCAATACCTTTCTGGAAACAATCGCTGGAGACCGGCAGCTCAGCCGCTGGCTCACCAGACTGCCGGCAGATCTGGAAGCTTTTCTGAAATCAGCCGAAGGGCAGGAATTCCGCAGATACGAAAAAATTCTGGAACGTACCAGATCACTGCATGCCGATACCCTGAACCTCAATCAGCCGTACGTGTCATTCGGCAGAGGAGAAGACATCACTCCCGGACAGCACCAGATGCTCAGGGCTCTCTACAGAGAAATGATGCCCTGGCGCAAGGGACCGTACGAATTTTTCGGAGAAAAGGCGGAATCAGAATGGCGCAGCTTCATGAAGTGGGATCGCCTGATTAAAGGAATCACTCCGCTTGCCGGCCGAAAAATCCTTGATGTCGGCTGCGGCAACGGTTACCACATGTGGCGTATGCTCGGCGAGGGAGCCGAAAGAGTAGTGGGTATTGACCCATGCGCTCTGTTCACTGCCCAGTTTGAACTGTTTAAACGCGCAGTTCCTGAAGACATTCAGAAGAAGATTCATCTGCTTCCCCTGGGTATTGAACAGCTGCCTCAGCTTGAAGCGTTCGACACGGTTTTTTCAATGGGAGTGCTGTACCACAGACGCAGTGCCGTTGACCATCTGATGCAGCTTCAGAGCCAGCTGGTACCCGGCGGTGAACTGGTTCTTGAGACCATGGTTATCGAGGGAGACGAGCAGACTGTTCTCATTCCGAAAGACCGTTATGCCAAAATGCCGAACATCTGGTATATACCATCGATCTCATCCTTGGAAAATTTATTGAATAGATGCGGATATATTAATGTAAAATTAATAGACGTATGCATGACAACCACTGAAGAACAGCGCCGTACGGAATTAATGATTACGGAGTCTCTGGAGGATTTTCTGGATCCGCAGGATCACACCAGGACCATTGAAGGTTATCAGGCACCTACAAGAGCCGTATTTACAGCCCAGAAAAAAGGTAGATAAGATATGTTCAGACATACAAAGAAATTATGCTCAGCCATTACACTGATACTTATGACAGTTACCGGCTGTCAGATGGCAAACGACACATCCGGCAGCACCACTCTCAATGCCATCAATGAACTGAGAGATCAGCAGGCAACACTGATTCCGGAGCTTGCCTCAATCAAAGAAGAACTTGCTGACCTCAAGGCATCAAGAACAGCCGAAATGGCCGCTCTCAATGAAAAAATCGAATCCGCGCACAGCAACAGAAAAGAACTTGCGGAAATCAACAGCAACCTGAATTCCCTGCGCACCACCATCAACAGTAAAATGAACAGTCAGGTAGAATCTCCGAAGGAAGTCAAAACCATGAATGCCGACAGTACAAAATTATCAGACGGAAAGATGATCTTCGGTGAAGTTGAATGGATTTACATCGGTGAAGCCGATGCCTCACTTGAAGGCCGTATTGATACCGGTGCCGCCGTATCTTCAATCAGTGCCGTTGATGTTGAGAAGTTTGAAAGAGACGGCAAGACCTGGTACCGCTTCGGTATTCCTCTTACCGAAGACAATACCATCACCATTGAAGCTCCATGGGTACGCAACACTCAGATTAAACAGGCCTCAACCAACGGTAACATTGAAGACAGACCAGTGGTAAAGCTTACCGTCAAGGTTGATTCCTACACCGGAAAGGCGGAATTCTCCTTAAAGAACAGAACCAGTATGGCCTACCCTATCCTTATCGGCCGTGAATTCATCAAGGATATTGCCGTAGTCGATGTTTCAAGACATCACGTACAGAAGAGAATTGAGGCAAACACGGTATTCACAAACTACAAGGATACCACCAAGAAGAATCTGGTTAAGAAAGACAGCAAAAAAGAAGAAATTCCGGCAAAGCCGGCCGACAGTCAGAATGTTCAGACTGCGGGCAACGGAGCCAAACCGGCCAAATAACAAATAATGAGTTTACAAATCTGAAGGTAACCGGTTTGCCTTCAGATTGTTTCTTTTATAGCAGCGGAATCATAAAAGTCACGTTTAAGGAAAACGTCGTACAGAAGTGATTCCTTGATGTTTTAGTATAAAAAAATTCAGGACATGCAATTATGATGAGTCGTGGAGTGTACTACCTTGTTATAGCCTTCCTTCTAATTACGGGCATAAGTTTAATGTGCTATCAGCACTTTACCTTCTCGGTGCCGTGGCTTCCCGGGAAAAAGAACATTGCCTGGGACATTGAAGCAAAGATTACCTTTCAGGCAAATAAGGAAAATCTTCCTGTAAGAGTTTCCTTTGCCATTCCGACACAGCAGCCCGGCTACAAGGTTGTGAATGAAACCACCGCCAGTCCGGACTACGGTCTCAACTACAAGGAAATTAACGGTCAGCAGCGTGCCGAATGGAGCAAGAGACTTGCTTCAGGCAACCAGACTCTTTACTACCGTGTTGAAGTTCTCGCCGATGAAGCATTCAAGAACACCCTGATGACGGTTCCTGAAGTTGCTGAAATACTTGAACCTGAACCATACTATTCCGCACTGATGCAGATTAAGGATGCGGCCTACTCACGCAGCGTGGATCCGTTCACCCTCACCAACGAGATATTCAAGGAACTGCACAATCAGGATCAGAACGCCAAGCTTCTGCTGAACAAGTTCAAGAAAGCTGACATCATCGTAAAGATCCTGAATCTTGCCGGCATTCCAGCACAGCAGGTTACCGCCATCAAGCTTGAAGACGGCAGAAGAAATCAGAAGCTTCTCACCTACATCGCCGTATTCAACGAAAACAATGAATACCATATCTTTGACCCTACCGCTGAAACCATGGGTATCGGCAAGGACGTGTTCATCTGGAATAACAACAACAGTTCCACCATCGACGTTACCGGCGGTGACAATTCAAACGTAAGCTTCTCCATCGTACGTAACTTCATCAGCGATCAGAAGGCTTTCGATCTCAAGCGTAATGCCACCACCTCTCAGGGCAAGGATTACGTAGACCTTTCCGTAAACACTCTTCCTATCGAAGAAAGAGCCGTGTTCAAGAGCGTACTGCTTATACCTATCGGCGTACTCATTGTGGTATTCCTGCGTATAATCGTCGGCCTCAAGACCTCCGGTACCTTCATGCCTGTACTGATTGCCATGTCATTCCTGCAGACCAATCTGTCTGTAGGTCTCATCGGCTTCCTTGCAATTGTGGGCATCGGTCTGATTATCCGTTCATGGCTGTCACACCTGAACCTGCTGCTGGTGGCGAGAATATCAACGGTAATCATAGCGGTTATCGGTATTATCGGTATTCTGAGCTTCATCACCTACAAGGTTGGTATCTCTGACGGTATCAAGATTACCTTCTTCCCTATGATTATTCTTTCATGGACCATCGAAAGAATGTCAATTCTGTGGGAGGAAGAAGGTCCGCGTGAAGTTATGAAACAGGGCTCCGGCTCACTGCTGGTTGCGGTTCTGGCCTACCTTGCCATGAACAGCGCCATCGTTCAGCACGTTACCTTCAATTTCCTCGGTCTCCAGCTGGTTATACTGGCCGCCGTACTGCTCATGGGTAACTACACCGGCTACCGTCTGAGCGAATTAAAGCGTTTCAAGCCGCTTGCCGAACAGATTAACTCACCTACCGGTCAGAAGCTTGAAGCTGACAGACTCAGACAGGAAATCAAAGAGCTGAAAAAGGATCTGTAATATGAATCTGTGGCCTTTTAAAAAATACTGCTCTCCATTTACCCTGGGGCGACTGGGGATAATGGGCATGAACCAGCGTAATGTAAACTACATCGGACGCTATAACGAAAGAGCTCTGTATCCTCTGGTGGACAATAAACTGCTGACCAAGGAACTGGCTCTTAAAAACAAGGTTTCCACCACCAATCTGATTGGCTCAATCAAGCATCAGTACGATGTGGAAAACTTCATTAAAATAGTTAAGGATCGCGACGGCTTCTGCATCAAACCGGCACACGGTTCCGGCGGTAAAGGCATTCTGGTTATCACCAAAACCGATGAAAAAGCCTTCTACAAGCCTAACGGACAGGCTCTGACCGCCATGGATATCGAAAGACACATATCCAATATTCTTGCCGGTCTGTTCTCTCTCGGCGGAAAGCAGGACTTTGCGCTGATTGAAGATCTGATAAATTTTGATGACGTGTTCGCCGATTACAGCTATGAAGGTGTACCTGATGTCCGCGTAATCGTATTCCAGGGATATCCCGTAATGAGTATGATGCGTCTGTCTACCGCAGCTTCGGATGGCAAGGCAAACCTGCATCAGGGAGCCGTGGGCGTAGGCATCTGTCTGCGTTCAGGCAAAGCAGTGAGAGCAGTGCAGTTCAACAATCCGATTGAAAAGCACCCTGACACCGGTGCCCTGCTGGCAAATCTTCAGGTACCGCAGTGGGAAAGCGTACTCAATCTGGCATCAAGCTGCTATGACATGTCCAGACTCGGTTATATCGGTACCGATATAGTTCTCGACAAGAAGAGAGGTCCGCTGCTTCTGGAATTAAACGCACGTCCGGGCATGGCCATTCAGACAGCCAACGGTGCCGGTCTGCTTCCTAGACTTCATTTTGTGGAAGCCTTTATCGAAAAGCACGGTTACCTTCCGCCTGAGGAAAGAGTAAAGGTATCTCAGGAACACTTCGGTGTTCATGCGGTTTAACCGAAAGACATTGCACCCAAAAGCCCGTTATCATACAGATATCGGGCTTTTTTAGGCTCAATGAACCGTGATTACGGTAAAACAGGACGCATTGACCGTATGAACGTACCAGTTCCTGCCGACCGTTCGCATGAAGCATCCGAGCTAAGAATTTCAATTCTGCACCACGCCATGACATCAGCGTCCGTAATGCCGGTATTTTTTCTGATTCTGCTTATTCCGAAAATCTTTCAATGTTCTCAGTCACAGAAACAGCGTCTCCTGTTTAATCTAGATATGCAGTGATATGGTTACGGGGCCGTCATTTTCAAGACGAATCTTCATATCGGCTGCAAATTCCCCGGTCTGCACCCCGGGCTTTACACTTCTGGCATACGCAACAAGTTCGTCATACATCTGTCTGGCCTCCTGCGGCGGCATGGCGGGATCGAAGCTCGGTCTGTTTCCACGATCGGTATCTGCGGCCAGAGTAAACTGGGATACCAGCATGAGATTACCGCCGGCTTCATTGACGTTCAGATTCATCTTACCTTCAGAATCGCTGAAAATGCGGTATTTAAGAATTCTATCGAGCATTCTGCGGGACTTTTCAGCCGTATCCCCCTTTTCAAAGGCAATAAAGGCGAGAACACCGTTTTTCATGGAAGCGATACAGCTGCCGTCAACCGTAATATCAGCGAAATTCACTCTCTGTAGCAGGGCTATCATGTTTATAAATCTCTCCATATAAAAAAATACCACACCCGGAGGTGTGGTACATTTCACCAAAATATTAACAGTATGTCAATATTACTGAATTACAGAGCAGCCTTAGCCTTTTCTACAAGAACAGTAAAGGTTGACTTATCGTTAACAGCGATGTTGGCGAGGATCTTACGATCTAATTCGATAGATGCCTTCTTTAAGCCACATACAAACTTGCTGTATGATAAACCGTTTACGCGAGCAGCAGCGTTAATACGAACGATCCATAACTGACGGAACTGACGCTTCTTCTGACGACGGTCACGATAAGCATACTGACCAGCCTTGGTTACAGCCTGTACGGCAACACGGTAAACACGTGAACGAGCACCGTAATAACCCTTGGCAGCCTTTAAAACCTTCTTATGACGTGCATGAGCGGTAACACCGCGCTTTACTCTTGCCATTTCCTAACTACTCCTCTGTTATGCGTAAGGTAATAAATTAACGATATTACGAAGATCTGACTTATGAATCATAGTCATAGCACGTAAATGACGTTTACGCTTAGTAGACTTCTTGGTCAGGATGTGACGAAGATTACAGTGCTTACGCTTGAAGCCGTTAGCGGTCTTCTTAAAACGCTTATGAGCACCCTTATCAGTTTTCATTTTTGGCATAATAAAAAAACTCCACATTGGAATATTAAAAACACATAATACGGGAGGCGTACATCAGTACAGCACTTTGGTTAACTTCCCCGGATTACTACCTTTTTTTCGGTGATAACACCATGACAGCCTGGCGACCTTCCATCTTAGAGGCAGATTCAACCACAGCAAGGTCTCTGTCGACACAAAGTTCTTTTTCAATACGCTTCATTACGTCGAGACCGATGTCCTGGTGAGCAATTTCACGACCGCGGTAACGCATGGTTACCTTAGCCTTGTCACCGTCTTCCAGGAAACGTATCAGGTTGCGAAGTTTTACCTGATAGTCGCCTTCGTCAGTTGCATGACGGAATTTAATTTCCTTAACCTGCACCTGCTTTTGCTTTTTCTTTTGCTCTTTCTGAGCCTTACTCTTTTCGTAAAGGAATTTACCGTAGTCCATTATACGACATACAGGCGGTTCTGCATTCGGACTGATTTCTACTAAATCAACACCTGCCTCAGTAGCCTTGTTTAAAGCTTCTGAAGAACTCATTATACCTAAAGCTTCACCATCGAGACCGATTAATCTTACTTCACGGTATCTAATTTCACCATTTATTCTGGTTTTATTAGCGGCCTGTTTGCCGGTTTTCTTAACGTTATTAATGGTATTACTCCTCTGCGCTATCAATTCCGCGGCTAATGATATCCTTTTTGATTAAAGAAATCAAGTCAGAAATTGAATAACTACCTAAATCTTCACCCTTTCTGGTTCTTACTGATACAGTACCGTTTTCAACTTCCTTGGCACCGCATACCAGCATGTAAGGAACCTTCATTAAAGTATGTTCTCTTACCTTGAAACCAACCTTTTCGTTTCTGAGATCAGACTTCACGCGGATTCCGGCTTCATCGAGCATATCGGTAACCTTGGCAACATAATCAGCCTGAGCATCGGTAATACCCATAACAACAGCCTGAACAGGAGCCAGCCAGGTTGGGAATGCACCGGCATATTCTTCAGTAAGAATACCGATAAAGCGTTCCATAGAACCGAGGATTGCTCTGTGAATCATAATAGGATTGTGCTTTTCATTGTCTTCACCGATATAGGTGGCTTCAAGTCTCTGAGGGAGGAAGAAGTCCAGCTGTACGGTACCACACTGCCAGTCACGACCCAGACAGTCATGAAGAGTGAATTCAATCTTAGGACCGTAGAAAGCACCTTCACCAGGCTGGTATTCGAAAGCGATGCCGTTTTCGTCAAGAGCCTTAGCAAGATCGTGTTCAGCCTTGTCCCATAACGCATCGTCGCCGATACGCTTTTCAGGTCTGGTTGAAAGCTTAACATCGATGTTCTTGAATCCGAATGAACCGTAAACATCATAAACGAACTTGATACAGTTACTAACTTCAGACATTACCTGATCTTCAGTACAGAACAGATGTGCGTCGTCCTGAGTAAAGCCTCTTACACGCATCATGCCGTGTAAAGAACCTGACGGTTCGTTACGGTGGCACTGACCGAATTCAGCCATTCTGATTGGCAGATCGCGGTATGAGTGCAGACGCTGATTGAAAATCTGGATGTGTGCAGGACAGTTCATAGGCTTAACAGCATAATCTCTGTTTTCAGAACTGGTGGTGAACATTGCTTCTGAGTACTTTGCCCAGTGACCTGAACGTTCCCAGAGCACACGGTCCATCATGAATGGAGTCTTAACTTCAATATACTTGTACTTGTGGAGCTTTTCACGCATAAAGTTTTCGAGAGTACGATAGATGGTCCATCCGTCGTTGTGCCAGAAAATCATGCCTGGAGCTTCCTGCTGCATGTGATAAAGGTCGAGCTGAGGACCAATCTTGCGGTGGTCGCGCTTTGCAGCTTCTTCAAGTCTCTTAAGGTATGCGTCAAGAGCCTTCTTGTCAGCCCATGCGGTACCGTAAATTCTCTGAAGCATCTTGTTCTTTGCATCACCGCGCCAGTATGCACCTGCAGACTTGGTGATCTTGAAGAATTTGCAGAAACGCATGTTAGGAACATGAGGACCGCGACACATATCAATGTATTCAAGATGATGATAGAGAGCAGGATGATCATCGTGAGAGATGTTTTCCTCAAGGATAAGCTGCTTGTACGGCTCGTTTCTTTCGCCGAAAACTTCATGAGCCTTATCCCATGTTACTCTTTCCTTGATTACGTCATATTCGGTCTTTGCAAGTTCATGCATTCTTTCATCAAGCTTTGCAAGATCTTCTTCTGTAAGGGTGTGGTCGAGATCAACGTCATAATAGAAACCGTTGTCGATTACAGGACCGATGGCCATCTTTGTTTCAGGCCAGAGCTGCTTGATGGCATGACCGAGAAGGTGAGCACATGAGTGTCTGATGATCTCAACACCTTCCTGATCCTTTGGAGTGATGATGCTTAAGGTAGCATCTTCGGAAATGAGTTCACAGGCATCAACAAGTTCCCCGTTAACTTTACCAGCAACACAGACTTTGGCTAAACCAGGGCCAATACTCTGAGCAACATCATAAACTGAAACAGGGTTTTCAAAATTTTTAATACTTCCGTCCGGAAGAGTAATAGCAGGCATTATCCTAACCTCTTCTGTACTGATACAAACCAAGTATCATGTACGCAATAAATACAACATCTTTAATAAACACCTGAAAGGACGCCGGCCGCACGGTCGGTTCATCCGGTGTTTGCATAAAAAGTCCCGTCTGATGCAGATGCTTACAAAAACACCCGACGATCAAACTTGTATAATATAATTACACACATGGATTTTTGCAAGTGTTTTAACACCTTAAATCAGGCTTTGCGTACGCTTTTTCATACTCATTTACCTGCACTCGCCGTAATCAGGCAATTCCTACTGAAACACTTTTATTTAACTGTTTCATTACACACCGTCATCCGCCGTGACGACCGTATCGTCATCCGCTGTCGCACGCACGTCTCCGTCCGCATTTCCGATAACGGCACTTTTTGTATATAATATATAATCAGGAGATTGTGCCTGATGCACTTCTCCGCTGATTTATCGGCAAAAGAAACACATAACATATAAGAAAATAATAAAATCCATGGATTCAAACAGCAACAAAGCGCCCATGTACAACAGTACGTACAAGGGAAGTTTAAAAAAAGAAATAATGCAGCAGTTACACCTTGCCATACCTATTCTCATAGGACAGCTGAGTACGTCCCTGCTGGGTTTTATCGACACCATCATGGCCTCAAATCTCGGGATGACGGATCTGGCTGCAATCGCCGTCGGCTGCAGTTTCTGGATTCCTTTTTCCCTGCTCTGCATAGGTCTTTGTCTGGGGCTTTCCCCGATTATTGCCCAGCTGCTCGGTCAGAATAATCCGGAAGAAATTCCGAAGTACACGCACAACGCACTGTTTCCTCTGATGATCGTAACGGCATTTTCCATGATATTCCTGCTGATAATGCCTTCCTTCATGCTTAAATACACCAATCTGGGACCTGAGGTCATTGACAAGGCGGTAAAATACATCGATCTCGTGGTTATAGCTCTGCCTGGACTCAGTCTCTATCACCTGCTTAAAAACACTGCAGAAGGCGTTATGGTAGCTATTCCAACCATGATTATCGGTCTGGTATCAGTTCTTATGAACATTCCTCTTAACTACATATTCATGTACGGAAAACTGGGAATCCCCGAAATGGGCGCCGTGGGCTGCGGCGTGGCCACGGCAATCATCGCATGGACATCCTTCGGGATTATCTACCTTTACTGCAGATACAACAGCAGGCTTAAGGATTTCAACATTCTCAGAAAAAAGGAAAATACCGATTTCTCAATCATCAAGCACGTATCCAGAATCGGTTTTCCGGTTTCCGTTGCCCTGCTGATTGAAAACTTCACCTACTACATTTTCGGCTACGCAACCGGCTTTCTGGGAACTCAGTATACGGCCGCGCATCAGATTGCCAGCATCATCAGCGTTATGGTATTCATGCTTCCTGTAGCAGTGTCTACGGCCGAGGCCATCAGAATCAGCAACAATCTTGCCGTCGGCAGCAAGAGCATGGCCCTGCTTTCGGTTAAAGCAACGGCAATAATCTCTCATGCCATTATCCTTCCGGTCTGTTTTTCAATTTTCTTCTTCCGTCATGAAATCATTTCATTCTTTACGGAGGATCCGGCACTGCACAAACTGGCCGCCCCACTGTTTTTTGCCATACTCGCGTTTCAGGTACAGGACGCACTGTTCGGAATCTGTCTGGGAATCGTTCGCGGATTCAAGGATACCAAAACCATGATGCTCGTGAATTTCGTGGTTCTCTGGTGCATGAGCGCGCCTCTTGGTTATCTGATCGGTTTTACCGATTTCTTCGGCAGAAAATACGGCCTCTATGGTCTGTGGGGCATTCTGGTTTTCTGCTACTGGAGTCTGACCATAGCCTTCGGCGCAAGAAGCATCTACCTCTTCAGACATCATAAATTCAAAATCTACCGTTACTGACAGAGCGGTACCCGGTTCAAACGCCTGAAAATTTGCTAAAAATCTCAAACCGATTCAGGCGTGTGTTCACGTTCCCGGAAAAATTAATATAATATTACCGGTGGTTAATCATCCACCTGTTTTTTATTCCCGTTCCTGAGTTTTTGTATTACGGAGATGACATGTCCAGCCGATATCAACTGATAAAACTTGCTTCTGTACTGCTTTCCCTTTCCGTCCTTTCCCTTTCGTCACAGGCCGCCGCCAGCGACCAGAACGAAACTCAGAAAACATCCTGCTTCAAAACCGACGGCATGAGTCAGGCCGCGGAAAAAGCCTATAAGGAATGTTTTAAGGCATACAGCGAAAGAGATGAAAATGCTCCGAAAATCTGTTTGAAATCAGCCGAAAAGCACCAGGATCCGCGTGTCTACTACCTGCTTGCCAGAATTGAAAGTGAAGGCATTCACAAGATGCCCAACCAGGGAAAATACATTGATCTCATGAAAAAATCTGCGGAAAGTTCCTTCCCTCCGGCTGACGAGGCCCTTGCCGAAATCATTCTTGATAACTACATTCAGCAGTTTCCTCACAACAAGGCCACCGGCGAACAGGGGCTTTTTTATCTTAACAGAGCCGCGGCATGCGGTAACGAAAAGGCTCAGTACATACTGGCAGAAATGAAACTGCATGACGACTATGATGAACTTGTACCCTACGACATCGGCAAAGGCAACAGGGAAATGCTTGATCTTCTGGAAAAAGGGAATGACCACGTACGGCTTTATGCTGCCAAATGGCTTCTTGAGAAAAAAGACATCATCGACAAAATATCCGCACAGCTAGAAGAGAGAAAAAACAGTAAGGGGATTGATGCGGTTTTCCTTTCCCACATCATAAACGAATATCAGAAAGATCATGATTATCCGGTAAATCTCATGGAAGCCGCCGCCCAGAAATCCGGGCTCAAACAGGCCTACCTGAATCTTTTTGAATTCTACCGCCACAATGATGACATAAGCAGCAAACTGAGAGGTCTTATGTTTGCCGAAGCATACAGAGTATGCCGTGGCATCCCGCCATCAGGAGAACAGAAGGATGAAATCAAAATCATGATCGAAAAGACCGGAGAAAAAATAGTTAACGACGCCCTGGAATCAGGCAGACAGACCGCTGTCAACGTCGGATGCAACTAAAAGCGGAAACGGATGTCAAAAACAGTATACCTGAGGCGGTGAAACGCACGGAGGACGTCAAAAGTTCCTGTTGCAAACACCGTTAAGCAGTATATACTAGATATCCGTGCAAACAGTGCGTGCTTAAACAGCGGAAAACTGCCGGCGTATTTTTCCGGTTAAAAAGTGCGCTCCGTACGGTATGAATACGAAAAATTCAGTAAATATCTCAGTAATTATCATTAAAATAAAAAGATATTTTGATTTAAGGTATTCTTTGACTGTAAGATTATGTAAGTTTTACAGCCTGTTAATCTCAAAGATACCTGAATACTTGGTAAGGATAAGGGAAACGGTGCTCATCCCTCCGTCACGAAACGACGGACTTTCGCACCCAGAAACATATATGAAAAAAGCAACAGTCAGATTTTTATCAGTCATCGGAATTACCCTTGTGATGCTATTTGAGGCGGGATGCGCCTACAGACCGGATCTGCATCAGGGAAACTTCACGGAACAGAAGGACGTTGACAAGCTCCGTGTAGGCATGACCCAGGAACAGGTAAAATTCGTGCTCGGAACACCTATGCTTCTTGATCCTCTTGATGACTCAAGATGGTACTACATCAACTTCGTCCGCGAGGGCTGGAATGCTCCTGAGTACCGGACTCTGATAGTTATCTTTGATGAAGACAGGGTTGTACGTGAAATCTCCGGCGATTTTCAGAAGCCGCAGAAATTCTATACTCCACTTACACAGTACTGAGACTAATCATCGGGGAAGCATATGAAAATCGGCTGGCTGATTCTTGCCTTTTTTGTCAGTGGTTGCGTTACCATACCGGAAAGAAACCCGGCTAAGCTTCCTCTGCATCTCAACACCTTCAAGGCATCAAACAACGGCATTTTCACCGACAGACCAGACCTTGACTACAAATTCAACGCCTATTCAAAGGAATGCGGTATCGCAATTTATCAGAGTGCCGACAAACTGGCGGAACTCTTTGCCTCAACACTTGACAGGAACTCCCCTGACTATCTGTATCTGCAGCAGTCAGGTTTTCTGTACGAATACAACCAGTGCATGACTCTTGCAAAAGACAACATCAGAGTACGTACCGTAGACTTCAAAAAATACATGGCTGCACAAAACGGTTCCGCAGCGAACGAAAAGACATCCGCATCAAAAACCGGCGAACAGACGGACAAAGCTCAGCAGAAGCCCGATAGTCAGAAAACCGGTACCGCAAATTCAGCGGACGCATCTTCAGCAATGAAAAACATACCGAAAAGAAGAGCTTTTCCGGTTAACAGGGATTTTCAGAACAGCTACAACAATCTGGCGGCAGCCAAGCCTAAGACTCCGGAAGATATTGCGGCCATTATCCTCGATTTCTATCTGATGAAGGATTATAACAGTGCCAACGCCTGGCAGAACGAACTGTCTGGAGTTCTTACCAGGGAAGACAACATTTCCCCGGAACTTTATGTAGCCAGATACTTTTTCAGGCATAAGGAAACCAGGGACATCGGATACAAAATGCTGGAAGACTACGCCGCATACGGCAGTGTCAGAGCGCTGGAAATTCTGGATACGGCATCAGGCATAAAATACCGAAACGAACATCCGATGTGCCAGAAAAAATACCAGAAAATTGTGGAAATGCATACCAGGGATGACGAGTAGAAAAATACTGTCTGCTCCGCGATTCACGCTCTTTTCAGTTCACCGGCAGGTCATTACCCCATAAAATCCGCAGTTCAGCCGTCACAACTGATAAATTTTTGGATAGGTTCACACACACCCGCCGTTCGTAATTGTATGATAGAACACGTGTGTTTAACGTATCAGAGGAGCCCTTTCAGGCTCATTCCTCCCCTGAACGTAAATGATAATTTGAATAATAACGGGACAGCAGATGTCAGAAAACAATACTAATAATACCAGCACCGGCAGCGGTTCAGAACCGGTTATCGACAATCACAAGCTTGAACAGGCCATTGTAAATCTCAATGAATCCAACACTCAGATCAATACCCAGAGAGTTATTCAGCTTCTCTGCAGCGCGAAACTGGTGGTTCCGTTCAATATTTCTGATGAAGACAAGGCTGTCAGAACCGAAGAAAAGAAAAACAGTCAGGGTGAAGTAATAATCAACAAGGGCGCATCCATAAATCTGGTGTTCCTGACCAATGAAGAACAGGAAACCTACTGCCCGGTGTTCACCTCCAAGGAAGAATCCGACAAAATGACCATTCCGTGCTCAGGCATGTTCGTTCAGCCTTTCATGGCACTCGCAAAGGCTGTTACTGCAGATAATCTCGGCATCAAGGGGATGGTTATCAATCCTTTCGGTATGGCCATGACACTCTCTGTTCCTCTTCTCAAGGACATTATCAAAAGAGCTGAGGAGCAGTCCAGAAACCGCAACTATACTCTCAAGGCGGGAGAAAAGGTGGTAATCACCGAACCGGATGCCTCAGCCAAGACGCTCACCGACATCGTTACTGCCGTGGTAAGAAACCACAAGTGTATCGAAAGAGCCTTTTTGAGAAAGATGATAAGGCCGCAGGCTGAAACCGCAAACAACTCCAGCTACCTGATTATTCTGGATTCCAGTGATCCTGATGAGGACATCACTCATCTTTTCAGGGATCTCGGAAAGCTGTGTACTCCTCACGTCAAGGACATGCCGCTGGATTTTCTGCGATACGATGAAGACAACAACTTCATTAAGGAAGCGCTTGCCGGAGCAAAACCTTTTTACCGCAAAAAGAAATTCGGAATTTTTTAATTCCGGATTTGTTGAAACGGCGGGCATAAACGCCGTTCCGTTCTGATTCTGTTAATTCATGGAAGTAAGATTATTTATGAAAAACGATGTTTTAATGGCTAAAGAATTAAGCTGGATCTCTTTCAATGAAAGAGTTCTGCAGGAAGCTCAGGATCCGAGTGTACCAATTATTGAAAGAGTACGCTTTCTGGGCATTTATTCCAGTAATCAGGACGAATTCTTCAAGGTTAAGATCGCCGAACTGAAAAGACAGGTCATGATTGACGAGGAAAACAATCAGAACTCTCCCGCAAGACAGCTGCTGAAGAAGGCTCTCGCCAGAGTAAAACAGTTGGGCAAGGTTTTCGACAAGACCTACAAGGAACTGATGGAAGAGCTCAAGACCCACAACATCTATCTTCTTGACGAAAATCAGATTTCCGAAACACAGCGTGAATGGGTCAGAAACTTCTTCCGCGCCAACGTGCTCAAACACATCAGCCCGGTAATCATCAATGAAAACATAGACCTGGTAACCTTTCTCAAGGATAAATATCCTTATCTTTTTGTAAAAATGAGCAAAAAGAATAAAAAGGACCAGTACGCTCTTATTGAAATTCCGACTGACAATCTGCCAAGATTCATTCAGATTCCGTCAGACAACAGGAAAGATAAGGTGCTGATGATTCTTGATAACGTAATCCGCATCGGCCTCAACCGCATTTTCCGCGGGCTTTTTGATTATGACGAAATCTGTGCCTACACCGTGAAAATGAACAGAGATGCCGAATATGACCTTTCCGCTCAGATTGACAGAACCCTGCTCGAAAACATGTCACAGAGTCTCAAGCAGAGACTTATCGCCATGCCGGTCCGCGTAGCCTACGACAGGGAAATGCCAAAGGGGATGGTTGAGCAGTTCATCAATCAGCTGCACATCAAAGACATGGATTCCGTAATGGACGGCGGCAGATACCACAACTTCAAGGATTTCATCAGTTTTCCGAATGTGGGAAGGGAATACCTTGAACACACCAAGCTTCCGGCTCTGAACTCCAACAGATTCGATCAGGCAAGCAACATGTTTCAGGCTATAGCGGCCGGGGACATTCTGCTTTACTACCCTTACCATTCATTCAGATATTTCACGGAACTTCTGCGTCAGGCATCTTACGATCCGGCAGTAAGATCCATAAAGATAAATATCTACCGCGTGGCCAGCAACAGCCGTGTTATCAACTCCCTGATTGATGCCGCCAACAACGGCAAGAATGTTACCGTGGTGGTGGAACTCAAGGCAAGATTTGATGAAGAGAACAATATCCGCTGGGCCAGCAGACTTACCGAAGCCGGCGTAAAGGTGCTGTTCGGCATGCCTAGTCTCAAGATTCACTCAAAGCTCTGTCTCATCACCAGAATCGAGAACGGAGGCATTGTCCGTTATGCCCACATCGGCACCGGTAACTTCAATGAAAAAACGGCTAAAATCTACACAGACTTCGCCCTCTTCACAAAGAACCAGGACCTTACCGAAGAAGTGGAAAAGGTGTTCGACTTCATTGAGTACCCTTACACCAGACCTAAGTTCAATCATCTGATGGTATCCCCTATCAATTCACGTAAAAAGATTTATGAACTGATTGAAAACGAAGTCAAGAATGTTCAGGCCGGTCTTGAAGCCAGAATCATTCTGAAGGTCAACAACCTCGTGGACAAAGCTCTGATCGATAAACTGTATCTGGCTTCCCAGGCGGGTGTAAAAATTGACATTATCGTCAGAGGCATGTGTTCTCTGCTTCCGGGTGTTCCGGGATTAAGCGACAATATCAAGGGCATCAGCATAGTTGACCGTTTCCTTGAACATCCTCGCATCATGTACTTCCATAACAACGGAGATGTTAAGCTTTACATATCATCAGCCGACTGGATGACCAGAAATCTTGATTTAAGAATTGAGGTAGGTACGCCAATCTACGATCCTGAACTGAAGAATCACATTCTTAACATTCTCAATATTCAGCTGAATGACAACATGAAAGCCAGAATCATCAATAAAGAACAGGACAACCAGTACGTTCAGAGAGGCAATCACAGGAAGATCCGCTCCCAGATAGCCATCTATGAATACGTACAGACTCATGAAAGAAACCTCAGTCTGCTGAATCCGATAGCTGACGAGAAAAAGACGGATAAAAAAACGACAAAGGTTAAAAAGGCTGATAAAAAGGCGAAATAAACACTGATGTCAGAGATTAATCCCGGTATCACGCATACCGGGATTTTCATTTAAGGATCCGACTGTTGAACTGCCGGCTAATCAGGAAGATAAGACCTTATACCGTTTCGCAGTTCCTTTTGCCAGTCACTGCTTTTTCCCCCTTGAATCCCCGAAAACTTTTGGTTCTATAATTTTAACGTCAGGAATCAAAGTGTCTTTAACCTGCATAAATATCTTTCCTGTAACGGATTATCTCCATGTGACGACATCATTCACGAAAAACAGAAGTTTCCGCAAGCTCGGCAAGATACCTGCCGTAATCACTGCATTTATATTTTTCCGCCAGTTTTCTAAGCTGACCGTTATCTATGTAATGCATTTCGTAGGCAATTTCATCAGGAGAACATATCTGGCAGTTGAGTCTTTTTTCCAGTGTTCTGATATACGATGAAGCATCCAGCAGAAGTTCCGGAGTTCCCATGTCAAACCAGGCTACTCCGCGACCGAGCAGTTCAACCCTGAGATTGCCGTTTTTGAGATAAATATTGTTTATATCGGTTATTTCAAGTTCATTACGGGCAGACGGAATAATGCTTTTAGCATATGAAACAACACTGTTGTCGTAAAAATACAGTCCGGTTACCGCATATTTGGAAACCGGATTATCAGGCTTTTCCACTATTGATACCGGTTCCTGTCTGTCGTTGAACTCAATCACTCCGTATCTTTCCGGATTGTTGACGACGTAACCGAATACCACAGCCCCGCTCTGAAGGGAGGCACACTTCTGCAGCAGATCAGGAAACTTGTGACCGTGATAGATATTGTCACCGAGAATAAGGCACACGCTGTCGCCGCCGATAAACTCCTCTCCGATAAGAAAGGCCTCGGCTATTCCGTTCGGACTGTGCTGAACGGCATACCTTATGCTGAGTCCCCACTGGGAACCGTCATCAAGAAGGCTGCGATAGAGAGACTGATCCCTTGGTGTGGAAATAACCAGTATATCCCTGATTCCCGCAAGCATGAGAATGGACAGAGGATAGTAAATCATCGGTTTATCATATACGGGAAGCAGCTGCTTGTTCGCGGCAATGGTCAGAGGCCAGAGTCTGCTGCCTGTTCCACCCGCCAGAATGATTCCCTTCATGATTTCAACCTCAATTAAGTCCGGATTACACGGAATGCTTCTGCAAAAAAAAACACCTGATTAATACAACAGGCATCCCGAAGATTTTCTCTCCGGAATGCCGTAAAAATAAAAGACCTGAACAGAGGTATTACAGATAAGGATCTTCCTTGTTCAGATAATTTATCACATAGTCTGCAACGCCTTCCTCAAGAGAAGTCATAGGCTTGTCATACCCTGCCTCGCGAAGCTTGGACATGTTTGCTTCAGTAAAATACTGATATCTGTCTCTGATGCTTTCAGGCATATCCACAAAAGTGATTTTTTCTTCAAGTCCCAGAGCATTCCAGGTAGCCTTGGCAAGATCATAGAATGAACGTGCCTTCCCTGTTCCCACATTAAACAGGCCGTTTACTTCAGGATGCTGAAGAAGCCATACGATTACGTTAACAACATCCTTTACGTATACGAAATCTCTCAGCTGCCAGCCGTCCTTATAGTTCGGATTGTATGACTTGAACAGCTTAACAGGTTCATTGTTCTTAACAGACGGGAAGATATGCGCGATAACAGACTTCTGACCGCCCTTGTGATACTCATTAGGACCGTATACGTTAAAGAACTTCAGACCAGCATACTGCTTTGGAGTGGCTCTTCCCTCGGCAATTTCACGTGCAACCTTGACATCAAAGGAAGCTTTACTCCAGCCGTACGGATTAAGAGGACGCAGGGATTTGAGATAATCAAGAGAAGCATTGTCATCAAAGCCGTTTTCACCTGAACCGTAGGTAGCTGCTGAAGATGCATAGATAAACTGTGCATTATTGTCTCGGCAGAAGCACCAGAGCTTCCATGCCAGCTGCTGATTATTGGTCAGTATTCTGTCAACATCTCTCTCGGTGGTTGTGGAAATAGCGCCCATGTTGATTACTGCGGTGATTTCAGACTTGTGAGCCTCCAGAAAATCATCCATCTGTTCCGGAAGAATGATTCCGCCGAGTTCATGCTTGGCAAGATTCTTCCATCTGTCGTCTGTTCCCAGCCAGTCAACAACGTAAACATCATGAATGTTCAGTTCGTCAAGCTTGGCTACAATGCATGAACCTATAAATCCAACACCGCCTGTAACGATAATCATAAAATTTTCCTCAATTCAAAAAACTGACAGTCACGGGCTGTCAACAGATTAAATTCCTTTAATTCAAAGAAATTACATCTTCTTCATGCAGACTTATATCAGCCGCATGTTTCCGTAAAAACTCATTAATGTCATCAGTACTGCCCACGCTGTCAACGGCAATATGATTGCAGAGCACTGCCCTGGCAAGTTCACTTCCGCCGTTTTTACCGCAGATAACGGCAATCAGGCAGTCACAGCCTGATTTGATGTCGTTGAGCTTTTCAATCTGATCGGCACTCAGAGAAGTGAAATCACTGTAAACAATCTTAACAGACTTGTGCTGCTTTCCTGCCTTGGCAATCAGAGCTGCAAGGTCATCGTCACTCAGCATTGAGCTTTCGGCTCTTGCCCTGCCGATATCGGAACAGGCGTTGCAGAGTTCCTCGAAGGAAACAGTGGCTGTCCCCAGTTTGCCCACCACAATACCGGAAGCCTTGTTGGCAAGCACCATGGCATCCTTGATCGCCATGCCTGCACCGATGGCCATACCGAGTGTGGCAAGGGTGGTATCGCCTGCACCTGATACATCGTAAACTTCACGAGCTTCGGTGAAGATATGATTAATCTTCTTTTCCCTTCTGGAAATATGAAGCATGCCGTACTCACTGAGAGTCACAATTAGATTGTCTATATCGTGAGTTTCCATGAGACGAACGGCACCTTCTGTAACTTCTTCATGGAAGGTTTCGCTCTTCGGAGAATATTTTCTGCCTGTAGCCTCACCGAATTCCTTGAGATTAGGTTTAATCAGTGTGGCTCCGCGGTACTTTGAATAATCAAGCCCCTTGGGATCCGCAATAACCGGTTTGTTCAGCTTACGGCAGATGCTGATAATCATCTGAGTGGTTTCAACGGTAAGAATACCCTTGTTGTAGTCAGAAAGAAGAACCACATCAGCCCCTTTGATGGCCTTCATAAGAATGCTTTCAAAACGGTCAAGAACATTGGCGATGATCGGAAGATTCTTTTCGTGGTCAACTCTGACAATATGATTGTTTCCGGCAATAAGTCTGGCTTTTACAATTGTAGGATAATCATTAAGACGAAGCAGATGGCTGTGCACTCCGATATTCTTGAGGAGTGATGAAATCTTGCGACCTTCCGCATCATTGCCGATAACTCCCAGAAAATCACACTTGCAGCCCAAGGAAGTAATATTGGCCACCACGTTACCTGCACCGCCAAGCATTTCCTTCTCATGATCGTATTTGAAAATAGGCACCGGAGCTTCAGGAGAAATTCGTTCAACTTTACCGTAAATAAAACGATCCAGCATAATATCTCCGATAACCAAAGGACTGATTTTACGGAGTTTTTCCAAACGTGTTGCAGACATGCGGTATATCCTCTTATTATAAATTGTTCATATTCGGACTGTACGGTCAGTCAGAGCAGGTCATCCCAAACAACTTAGCACATATTACCATATTATAAGGGATTTAATGCATTATAATAAACCACAAATGCACAGCGGTTCACTGCTTTGACTGTTTTTACGGACAATATGTCCGTTCCTGCCTGATTAAAAGACCGTATTCTGTTTAATTAAGAGAATAAACACATAAAAAAAGGAGTCATGACAAAACATGACTCCCTTAGATAATCCAGCTTAAATATTAAGCTTTAGGATTTGCCTTTGGTGCTGCAGTGGCAGCTGCGGCAGCCTGAGCTGCGGCCTGTTCTTCCTTACCGCCTACGGAACCTAAATAGGTTGGAAGCTGTAAGCCTGCCATCTTTGCAACATCATGAAGAGGCGGAAGACTCTTTACCATGCCTGACAGAAAATCAGCTGTTGAAGTCTTGCCGTCGCCTGAACCGTTGCCACGATCCCAAACGGTAACCTTATCAATCTTGATATTGCGAATAGCTTCAGTCTGCAGAGTAACGATGTCCTGAAGTTTTTCGATCATCAGGAGGGTTGAAGCCGCGTTAACGTCGTCACCGGCACTCTGAACGAGTCTCTTATAACCTTCTGCCTTAGCTTCAAGCAGAGCCTTCTGACCTTCTGCTTCAGCCTTATACTTGAAGAGGATGGCGTCTGCGTCACCCTGTGCAATCTGTCTTGCCTTTTCAGCTGCAGCTTCTGCTTCAATGATGATCTTCTGCTTGTCAATTTCCTGCTTGGCCACTTCAGCGGCATTCAAACGTTGCTTTTCTGCTGAGTACTGAGCCTTCTGAATTTCAACTTCAGCTTCACGCTTTGCAACTTCAGCCTTACGGAATGCTTCAGCTTCGATAACCTTCAGTTCAGCATTCGACAGAGCTATGGTCTGCTTAGCTTCGTTTTCACCCTTGATTGCCAGAGATTCCTGATCAGCAACGTAACAGCGCTTTTCAGCTTCAGCCTTCTTGATACCCTTCTGAGCGGAAGCATCGTTGTTGGCAACCTGAATATCCTTATCCTTTCTTGCTTCAGATTCACCGATAGAACCGAGCTTATCCTGAATGGCCACATCAACCTTAGCCTTGTTTACAGCTTCAGAAGCGGCTTTCTTACCGATACTTGCGATGTAGTCAGCCTCATCGGTGATATCGGTGATGTTTACGTTGATAAGATTCAAACCGATTTTGTTGAGTTCAGGTTCAACATTGATACGAATCTTGGTCTGGAAGTTTTCACGGTCACCGTTGATTTCTTCAATGGTTAAAGATGCAACGGTAAGACGTAACTGACCGATAATGATGTTACGGGCCATGTCTTCAATATCATCAACTGACTGATTTAACAGACAGTCTGCAGCGTTACCCATAATGTTTTCGTCAGGAGAAATCTGTACGGTAAAGCTTGATGGCACGTTAATACGGATATTCTGCTGTGACAGAGCACCGGTTAATGGAATATTGATGGTCATCGGAGTAAGGCTCATGTAGGCATAATCCTGAATCAGAGGCCACACGAAGGTACCACCGCCGTGAATACATTTTGATGAACGACCTTCACCGAACATGAAACCGTAAACTACCAGAATCTTGTCTGAAGGACATTTGCGGTATCTGTTGACCAGAAATACAATGGTTATGAACACTATGATTATACCAAGTGCCACCATCAGCATATAAGGCATATTTATATTCTCCTATGGTTATAGATTTATCCAAAAAAAATAGCTTAATAAAAAAAACAAATCAGTTTTCAATCTGTTTCGTAACTTCACTGATTGAAAAATCACTCAGTTCCAGACCAATCTTTTCAAGTTTCGGACTGATCCTGCACCTCATTCTCTCCACAAATATTTCATCAACGGCACTGATGTCAGAAAGAGATGAGTTTGCGATTAACCAGCGCACCTCACCGGCAACAATGTTGTCTGCCATATTCATAATGTCTTCATCAGACTGATTTAACAGACACTCCGCCGCGTTCTCAACAACCGGTTCACCTGACGCAATCTGCACAGTGTAACCGACTTTTGCCCCGTAACTCCCTTCTTTTGTCATAATTCTGTCTAACGCAAAACTTCCTTTCCTCGGTCTGAGATCCAGATAAGCAAAATCCTGAAGCACAGGCATCACGAACGCTCCTCCACCATGTATACAGTAGGTTTGTAAACCTTTTCCGGCAGAGTATCCGTATACAACCAGAACCTTATCTGCAGGACACTTGCGATAACATCTGGCAGCAAACAATCCTATTGCAACAGGAATAACAACGAAAACAACAATCATCAGAGTGGTCATAACCGAACAGACTCCATAACAAAAAACTTCATATCAGAGTACATAACACCCGCAAAAGTTCCATAATTCTGACAGGATATACATCACCTTCTCAGATGAAACTTCCGTAACATACCGGCATTCCGGTCTCCACGGTCTCTGAACACTGGGAAACAGCGACACCGGCAGTTCAGGTCATTATTCCTGTTTTGCAACCACCAGAAGATTTCCGTCACGGCTTGAGACAATCTTAACCAGAGAGCCGGTTAAAAATTCTGCTGAAGAGTCTTCCGCTACAGCATCTATGTACTTGCGGCGCCCCTGAACATCAACTTCAACCTTACCCATCTGATTAGGCTTGATGGACAGATAAACCTTGGCTGTCTTGCCTACGGCATTTGCTATATCCACGGTACCTTCACTCTGAAGTTTAAGGATTGTGGCTCTGAGCTTGTGTACGATATAGGCCATACCTAATCCTGCTACACAGGTAACGGCAAGAGCAAGTATTATCGCTACAGCACCAGGTTCATCAAATCTTGTAATTGTATACAGACCCGCGGTACCGCCAACCATCGAAAAAGAAGCGATGGACATCAGAGAGAAGAATTTGAATGAAAAATCTGAGGCTCCGAGATCACAAAGCCCTGTTCCCTCCGTATCAATGCCGACACCGATAAAAGAAAGACAAACCTGAATTACAAAAATAAGCGTACCCGCAAATATCAGCAAGGAAAAAATCAGATACGGCATATCAAAAAGCTGAGCAAATTCCATTGTCAATCTCCTAATTACAGATCTAACAAAACACACGAACAAACACACATGTGCGACTTTTTCAATCGTCGCTTTTTTTATGCATTCCATAATTAATACATGGAATGTCCTTCATATTTTTTCAAGAGATACTGTACGAAAAAATATGAATTTTCATGTCTGTATTATCAAATAAATGAATAATTTAATAAGTAAAAACCGAACAAGGAACAAGTAAAATTTCGAGAATTATCACATTATTTATGTGACGGTGCCATGAGAGCTTTTTCTGGGCTCTCACGACACCTGAATTCATGCAATTTCTGACGGCAGATTATCACTAAACAAGATTCTTGAAAAAGGGCTTCATGCGTTCCACCACGCCCTGACTGTGAGCTCCGTATGCAACCACGGCGATACAGAGAAAATATCCATTGATTATGGGATGAATACTCAGTAACCATGGATTTTCGACCAGCTGCCAGATAACACTCACAAAAATGGCGAGAGCTGCCACGTATCCGATTCGGTAGTTTTTAAATACCGTCCAGACAAGAAGAAAAGCCAGAGGCATCAGGGTATCGGTTATTTCCTCGGCAGTGAAATTCATTTTTGACAGATATGCAGAAAAATTGCTGTCGGTCATGGCTCCTGTCACGAGCGGCCTGAAAGCAAGCAATGCCAGAAACAGCCTGCCGATTTTTGCCGACTTCTGTCTGTTTCTCAGTTTAATGATTTCGGGAAACTTTTCCAAATCTTCAGGAGTGATCGCTTCCTCTCTGTTATCAGTGAATTCAGGCGACTCAGCGTCCTTGTGATGCGAAACTTTTGAAAGAGATTCAGATGATGAAATATCGCATGAATCTGATTCGCATGAGTTATCCCCGCCGGCGTTCTCCGAACTGATTTCCTGGCAATCCAAGGATTTCTGCATCATCTGCTTTTCCATTATTAAATGCCGACATACACTCTGAGAATAACGGCAATCCAGCTGACCGCCGTGTATGTCAGAGTCAGAAAAACAGCTGCTGACCCCATATCTTTGGCTCTTCCTGACAGTTCGTGATACTCGTCTCCGATACGATCCACAACTGCTTCAATTGCCGAATTAATGATTTCTGCGAGAAGTACCAGAAAAGGTCCGCTTATGAGAGCTATAAAATAAAGAGCCTTGGCCTCCTGTGCGTCACTGACAATCCAGAATGCAGATGCAAAAAGAATCACGGAAAGAATGCAGTCCTGCCTGAATGCCGCCTCGTTGATAAAAGCAGCCTTCAGTCCCTTTATACTATATTTGCCGGCATTAATAATTCTGGTAATGCCGGTTGCTCCTGTCTTAGCCATATTTATATTTTCCTTTACTTAACCACAAAATTTTCAAATCTTAACTGACAATAAAGCTCAACTTTCCTTTACGTAACGGACAATCAGCATCAGTTACATCTTCTGATTATCATACAACAAAAAGTGACATAAACATCTGTAAAAATTAAAAACAGTATGAAAGACAGGATAGTGAGCAAAAATATTTATACGGCAAAAACATTACTGACAGGAATTATCCGTTTTTCTTTTCCATAATCAGAGACAGCAGAGCATTGCATCCGTTAACAAGATCTTCGTACGTCTGCTCGAAATCACCGGTATACCAGGGATCAGCCACATCTTTCGGACTGTCCGTAAAATCCAGCAATCTGAAACATTTGTTTTCAGGATCTCCGTTTACAATTCTTTTCAGGTTTATTTCATTACTTCTGTCCATATACACCAGATAATCATATCTGCGGTAGTCCTCAATGCTCACCTGAGTTGCTCTGTGATCGGTAAACGGAATATGGTGTCTTCGTAACTGTTCCTGAGCAGGTGGATAGATTGGATTTCCTCTGTTCCCCCAGATTTCCTCACGACTTGTTGCAGCTGAATTGATTTCAAAACGATCTGATAAATTACGCTGATTGACAATATTTTTAAAAGTAAATTCAGCCATTGGAGATCTGCATATATGCCACTGATAAGTTCTGACGATCCAGCCTGGATTTTTTCCATCAGCTGACCGTAATATCTACTTCCGCTCACACTATCCAAGCTCATAAGTCCGGCCAGAATCATCTGCATATTCCGGGATGTCAAAATGTCCTGTCCATACGGTATCCGTTCATAATGGAAATACCACCTCCGGCCCCTTGCATAGTGTGAATCGGTATTCCCACCTTGCAAAGAGCTTCTATATACCTGCCTATCGTTCTTCGGGACACTTCAAAATGCTCCGCTAGCTCAGGTGCAGTTATCATCTCTTTCTGCAATAGTATCGACAATATTCCGATCAGCCTGTCAATCTCCATATGCTCACCTTTCCTGTTTATGCTAACAAAGCAAACATGACAACTGTATGTCTTGTTTATGATATATTTTTTCCTGTACCTTGATTTTATACCTAAGGTACAGGAAAAAAATAATATAAGCCCATTGTTCCGTATGTCATTTTCCCATTAGCCCAATTTAGCTTTTACGGTTGTTAAACGATCGCAAAAGTTGACCACCTGCAAACAAGAAAAAACAGACAACGGAGTGGTCATGAAAAAAGCCAAAAATCGTAAAATGCCGGAATATCTCGTAAGGAAAAAACGGTATTACAAGATGTTTGATTCAATCTTTCAAAATCAGATCAATGAACTTTCTAAACAAGGACAGTCAATCAGGGGAATAGCCAGAAAATTAGGAATTTCAAGGCAATCTGTTCGCAAATACATGAACGTAACGGCAAGTATGTAAATCTCCTTACTAAATCTGATTTTTTAAACAAGATAACGGATATTACAAAACTACCGGTTAAGTCAGCTGTTTTAACACAGAAGCAGTATGAAAAAATCATGAATTACCGGTTCAAATAATCCATATTTATCCATGATAAATTACGAGGCAAATTCTTTAGAATTTTTAAAATTCTCACAAGAATTTTCCGATATATTCGAAAGTCAGGTTTGATAAAAAAATTAATATAAGCTATGATAACAACTATTTGTTAATAATTGGGAAACGTCACTTAAATCAGGTGTATTTTTAAAAATCTGATTCACTATTTAATCTAAAAGTTAGTAAATAGATTTATCAAGGAGGCTATTTTTCTCTTTACTTTAAAGAGTAAACATAGCATTTGTAAGAAATATGAAAACAAGAGTTACAACAATGGTGAAGATTTTTATTCGTAAACATAAAAATCTTGCTTATATTTTATATTATTCTTTCTTTGTATTTTTTCTTTATAGATTAAGTGTTATCACTATTCGCGGAACAGGCCAATCTAAAACAATAATTTGTGCCTCATGGCTTACAGTGATTTTCTTTTTTGTTTTTAGCAATAAATCATTAAAATGGTGGATAGGATTTCCAATTGTTCTTATCGCTTGTCTTTAGGCCCCAGTCGCCGCTAAATACGGCCCCCCAAATTATTACCTATTAGGTTCTTTATTGGGAACAGACTCACAGGAAATAAAAGATTATATCTCAATAATAGAGTTAAGAGATTATCTAATATCTATCAAAATTATTACATACTTCGTTGTAACTATATTAATTAGCAGAATGAAGTACCTCTTCAAGATTCAATGGATGAATAAGTTACCACGAACTAACTATCAGGCAATTATTATTGCACTTTTAATAATAGTTGTTCCACCTCTTGATTTTTTTCATAATGTATACAATGCATACAATGAACTTAATGTCATGTCAAATAAGATGCTGCCACAGGACTGGCAGATTACTTCAGTATCTCCAAAATACAAAGATTATGTTCTTGTGATAGGAGAGTCTGCAAGAAGAGATTACATGCATTTGTACGGATACCCTATTCCAAATACACCATTTTTTGATTCTATAGAAAAAGAAGTATTATCAAACATCACTGCATCAGATTTTAATACCATATCATCACTTACAAAGACATTAAATCTAATTGATAAGAATAACCGTAATTACAAATATGGCCAACATATAATATCTTTAGCAAAATCAGCGGGATTTGAAACTTTTTGGTTAAGTAACCAAGGAAGAAACGGTCTTTATGATACCCCCGTATCTAAGATTGCAATTGAATCAGAACATGTAATTTTTCTAAAAAACGGCACGTTTGATGACACCCCCTTCTCAGACTCCGATCTTCTCCCTTTTTTTAAGTCATACATTGAACAATCACCCACAGTTCCCTATCGCCTGTTTGTTCTTCATCTTATGGGATCGCACATAGATCCTTGTAGTCGAGTTATTAATTATTCAAAAAAACTTCACTTCGAACACAACAAACATAATAAACAAATTGAATGTTATATTAATTCTATTAAGCAAACTGATGAATTATTGGGGGAACTTTATAATATATTGCAAAACAACAAGGAACATAGTGGAAGAAGTTTTTCCATGTTCTACATTTCTGATCATGCACTGAGTTATGACAAACACAAGAAGGTTTTTGCATATGAACCTAATAGAATTAAACAATATGAAATCCCTTTTGTAAAAATATCTTCAGATACCCAAAAAAATACTATATATACCTCTCGAAAAAGTGCTATATATTTCTTCGAAGAATTTGCACATTGGATCGGCGTAAAGAGCAAACTATTTGAAGATATGACTTTATTTTCCGACAAAATTTATACAGATATTGTGATTGATGACATAACTGCAAATGATAAAGAAGATGATAAGGCCTTAGATTTATCAAAATAATCTATCCTAATTCACACAGTCGGAGATGTCTATAAAAGTAGCTAGCAGAATCAACATGATTGCTTTATCGTATAGATTCCTAAAAATAAGCTTATGAGTATTCGTTAATTCTTTTGCCCCTCATTTGTGGGTGAGCGTAGTGACGGTATTTATTGAAAAAAATCGGAATACTCCTCTATCACGTGAAGAAATTTACATTTTAAATTTTATTTTAATCAGTAATATTGTGCAATGTTAGATACAATAATAACTCTAGTTAAAGACAAATTTAAAAAGCTCTCAACAGAATGGATCTTTTGATAGTTTTAAAAGATCGTAACCGATGCAAATAAGATTTTGGCATACAAGGAGCAAATCTCTCCAGTCAGCTCACCTGTCTGGATATCCAATTTTCTGTAACAGCCGTCAGCTTCGTCAGGTATGATTAAATCGCCGGTAAAGGTATCCTTCATCATATACGGATTTGAAAATACTTCATGATTTCCGAGAATGACGACTCTTTGCCGTTCATACCGCTTCTTAATGATACTGAAGGGGTTTGAGTCCTGTGTAGGTAAGTTCGTTATCTTCAATTCTGATTTTTATGGACCTCAAGTGATCCCTAAACATAGTCTTACACTTAATTCCGCAATCTTCATCCTCCATGTTCTGAATATACGCGTTGTCAACCTTGGTAAGCGTAATTACGGTATTTTCAGCTTTTTCTCTGTTAGCTGACCTCTGCATCTGTTCTTTGTCAAAAAAAACTATTTCTGGAGATACATAACTACGAATTTCCTCAGGATGTCTATCAATTAAAACGACAGACTCACTCCGAAGAGCAATAACATATCTGTTGTTTAGCTTTTTGTAAAGCTTAAACATATAGTCACTGCCTTCACTTCTGTAAGTTTGGCTGAGGAAGTAGTTTTCGATTCTTTCGGAAGTGAAACGATTTCTGGCGGCCCAATAAGTGTATACAATATACGAAGTATAAACTACCGGAATTACAAAAAAGATTAGTACTATGGCAATTACCATTGATATTGCAAGTATTTCAAACTTCTTCAAAAACTTCATTCTGAACATTCTGATGTTTCGGATAAGGTATGTATCTGTGCTAACTTCTGCATGTGATTTGGTATGCTGTAATTATCCTTCGGGAAATTTTCAGACACCTCATTTCTAATGAATCTAAATCAGATTGATAGTAAGACGATTAAGAATATAAAACCAATGAGGACGGAACCGATCTTTCAGAAGGCCTGCTTCACTACTCCTCAAATCATGCTGTGATAAAGTTATTAAGTCAATTTCAGCCTCTGTTGTGGATTCATAAAAATTCCTGTACCAAAATAAGCATTCATCAGCCGTATATTTGACAAACAACGTTTTATGCACAGCAGAAATACTTAAGCTTTACAGCTTCATTTCAGTGTTTCTCAATTCTGCTTCCTTTACATTTATTTGAACAGCCGCATAACAGTGAAGCCGGCATTGTTTAAAAGTCCGGACGGGAGCCGGCAGAATGTAAGACAAAACTGAAATCCTGACTCAGTTGTACATTTGCCGTCATAAAGCTGTCGCCACGGATTCAATGATTAATACAGGAAGTAAAACTTGGCTTGAAAGCTTGATTTTTGGCATAAAACATCCAAAAATCCCCGATTATTTCGCGGAATTTTGATAAAATACGGCTGTTAGGGGTGTGCTTTTTGGAAAGCACTCGCTGTTAGTTTCACCATGGGACATTGTTTTTTCATGAAGTCTTTTATTATCCTGCCGTTAATGATAATGCTGGGCATTATTCTGCTGACAGGGCCTAAGGCCTCTGCGGATGCCGGTATGACACAGGACAGTCTGATATACTGCTCAGAAAAAAACATTTCTCATATGAACCCTCAGCGGCATCCGATTTCCTCAATGGCCTCCTCCATTTCCTTTGCCGTATATGACCGTCTGCTGAGCATTGATCCGCAGACAAAATCCACTAGAAGTTCCATCGGCACCCTGGAAAAAATTTATCAGAACGACACCGTATACGTTTTTAATATTGCAAAGGATATTTCGTTCCAGTCAAACCAGTTCTTCACTCCAACCAGAAAACTCAACGCTGAAGATGTTGCGTTCAGTTTTGACCGAATGATTAACAAGGATAATCCTTTCTACAGACCTATTGAAGATTTTCCGTACATATCTCATATGGATATCGTGAATAATCTGATAAGCGTAAAAGCCGTCGGTCCGTACAAGGTTGAATTCAAAGTCAAACAGCCAACAAACCTTCTTCAGCCGTTTCTTGCCACCGACAACTCAGTAATTCTCAGCAAGGAATATGCCGATACCATAATTAAAAAGAACCTTCCCATAGATACCATCGATCACTATGCAATCGGATCCGGCCCGTATCAGCTGAACACTTTTGTCAGGGGCAGATATGCCAAACTGAAAAAATTTTATGATTATCACGGTCCGAAACCGCAGGTTCAGAATCTGATTCTGACCAATTCATACAGAGCAAACAAGCTTCTGTACAAACTTTTTACCGGCGAATGCCACATCATCAGTAATCCTACAGCCAGCCAGATGAGTTTTCTGCAGAAGGTTCCAGAGGATTTCAACATCCTTCAGAAAAACACCATTAACGGCACCTTTATAATCTATAACACGAAGAAACCTTATCTGAGCACGGGAGCCCTCAGAAGAACACTGTCATCAATGTTCAGTCTGGAAGAACTGAACAGTACCGTTTTCTTTGATCAGGGGCATTACATTGTCGAACTGTTCGATGAAAAACCTGCCAATTTTCTGAAAATTCAGAATAACTCCCCTTCGCCTGCTACCGGATCTTCCTCCATAGATGATGTGGAAAAGGAACTGCTCGGAGAGAACGTAAGCAAACCGCTGGTACACGAAAGATCCGACAAGTTCGTCAATCAGTTTAATGAAGATATTCCTGAATACGCCATTCCTAAAAAAGAGATTCCAGAACCAGGATACGAACTGTTTGCTCACGTACTGACAAGAGATGAATATCTTGAAGCCTATGAAACGCTTAAGCAGCAGGAAATTGAAATCACCATATTCCAGTCTAACGTGATTTCCAATACCGCCCACTCCAAGATTGCCCAGTTTCTCAAATCAAATTTTGAAAAAAAGGGAATCAAAGCCAGAATTAAGACATACAGAACAAATCAGGGACAGAACAGACTTAAAAAGGGACTGTTTGACATCGCCATCGTAAACGTATACTCAGATTCAGAAAGTCTTATCTATCAGATGATTTCCTGCAGAAAAAACAACCGCAGACGCTCATCACTGAATTCAAACATCAGCTATACCGGAAATTACACCGGCTGGTGCAATGATACTCTGGAAAACATGTACGAGGATCTTTCTTACCTTGATAAGAACGATCCCGACGCCATACGTCTGCAGAAGTACATTATGAACATACTGGTAAACGAAATGCCGGTATATCCGCTCATATACAACATTAATCTGTTCGTGGCCATGGAATACATTAAAGGACTCGAACCAACCCCTTACGGCGGTGTATCCTTTATCAACGCCTATATTGAAAAAAACAGGGGGACTGATAAATGATTGAGTTCATTTTCAAAAAGATGCAGCTTTTTCTGATCACCATGTTTATTCTGACTCTGATCCTTTTCTGGGCTCATATCAGACTCGGCGACCTGGAAATCAACAGAATAGTTCCCGACTACATTCATTATGCGACAGACCTCATCACCTTAAAATTCGGAAACAGCAGTGAAAGCGGCATGCCTATTATCGAAGAAATGAAGCTGTTCTTTCCCCCTACCGTTGAACTCCTGCTGCTGTCGCTGGTAATATCGTTCGGCTTCGGTATCTTTCTGGGAATAGTAGGCGGTCTGAACCATCACAGTTTTACAGATAAATGCATCTACGGATACTGTCTGCTGAGCAGTTCGGTTCCCGTATACTGGAGTGCACAGATTTTTATTCTGCTGTTCTGCATTTACATAAAAATATTTCCGACAAGCGGTAATATATCACTGCTCTACGACGTTCCCAGATACAGCGGATTCATGACCATCGATGTAATCATCTACGGAAACTACGACGTATTTATGGACATGCTCAAGCATCTGGCCCTGCCACTGACGGCACTGAGTATAGTGCCTTGTGCAACATTCGCCAGAATCACCCGCAGAGCTACAATAAATCTTACTCAGAAATACTTTATAAAAGCGGCATACTGCCGCGGTGAAAGCAAGTTTGACATCGGTGTTCATCATGTACTGAGAAACATTCTTCCGGACATTATCCAGAAACTGAATATTATTATCTGCAATCTGTACTCCAGCTGCATCCTTGTGGAAGTTATATTTGAATGGCCGGGTACCGGACTGTGGATTACCCAGAGTATTTCAAACTCTGACGGCAGAATCATTGAGGCAACTACCTTTGTGCTGGGAACCAGCTTCCTGATACTGAACATAACCCTGGATATTCTCAGTACCCTGGTAATCAACCGAACCCGTTTAACACACAGCTGATAACACAGGAACCGCCATGTTTGATTTAAACAGAGAAGCAAAAGAGCTCCAGTCTGACAAGGACATAGCCTGGCAGATATACAAAAAGAGCACTACGGATGTAATCGGTCTCTACACACTGGTTCTCTGTATCTGTGTTATTTTCATTCTGCCTCTGTGCGTCAACTTTGACCCGCTGACTCAGAATGTGGCCGAAAGACTGCTGCCTCCGTCATGGAGTGACAGAGGTAACCTGCATCACTTTCTGGGTACGGATGAATTCGGTCGAGACTTCCTTTCCCGACTGATGATCGGCGCTCAGAACACCACCAAATACGCCTTCCTGGCATGCACTGTTTCCATGATTGTGGGAACCTGCTTCGGACTTTCAAGTGCCATGTCCCGGCGCAGAGCGCAGAAAAGCGTGCTTCACCATATATTCGATATTCTGTTTTCCATACCGTCCATCCTGATAGCCCTTATTACCATCGGCATACTTGGCCCCAGTCTTCCCCACGCGGCCCTGGCAATAGGCATATCCCTGCTGCCGAGATTTATTCATGAATCATATCATGCTGCCCAGACTGAGCTGGAAAAGGAATACGTGCGTACGGAAATCGCCGAAGGTTCTTCCAGAATGCATCTTTCCTTAACAACCATTCTGCCGAACATAATGAGTACCATTATCTCCAACATGTCTCAGGGGCTTTCCATCGCCATCATGGACATAGCCGCGGTCGGTTACCTCGGTTTCGGAGCCCAGCCGCCTACTCCGGAACTCGGAAACATGCTGGCATCAGGCATAGACATCATCTACATAAGCACTTCCAAAGCAATTATTCCGGGAGTGGCAATGATTGTACTCATTTCATCCATTCAGCTGGTGGGTCACGGTATCTGCCGCGTTCTGAACACGGGGGTGTCTGATGCTGCTTGATATCCGAAATCTTACCATTCTGCTTAGAAATGAAACGTCATATGTTCAGGTATGCAAAAACTTTGACCTGATGATAAATGACGGGGAAATCTGCAGTCTTGTAGGCAGTTCAGGCTCCGGCAAGAGTCTGATTATCAAGGCCATCATGGGAATGTACGGTCATGACATGAAGGTTACCGTGGACTACTTTAAATTCAGGGACATGGATCTTACAAACCTCAGCGTCAGCGAACGCCGTAAGATACTCAGCAAAGAGGTGGGCATCATCTTTCAGGAGGCGAGAGCCAGCCTGGATCCGGAACTGCCTATCGGTGTGCAGATGAGAGCATCTCTGAACAACAGCTGTTTTGACGATAAATGGTACCGCTGGCCGTTCTGGAGATTCAGAGCGGTTAACAATATTCTGCACAAGGTAGGCATCAAAAACACCAAACCGGTATTAAGATCCCTGCCGTATCAGCTTTCCGAGGTTCTCTGTCAGAAGATAATCATAGCCATGGCTCTGTCCAGAAAACCGAAACTGCTGATTGCCGACTCCCCCATCAGCGGTATGACCAGTACGTCACAGGTACAGATTCTCAAACTGTTCCACAGCTATATTGAAAACAATAACGGCACTTTGCTGTATATAACCAATGACCTGGGACCGGCCTCCAATCTGATGGATAACATAAAAATGCTCTACTGCGGCCAGATTGTTGAAAGCGGTCCGAAAGAACAGGTTATCAACTCCCCTCATCACCCGTTCACCCAGTCAATGATTAATGCCATTCCTGAATTCAACCGTCAGGTAAAAGTAAAAATGAAACTGGACGTATTGAGAGGTGACCCGCCGGAGTTTACCCAGACACCTATCGGATGTCCGCTGGGACCGAGATGTCCTCACGCGGATCGCGAATGCAACACCATGCCGCCTGTAGTCAAGACCAAGAACGGTTTCTTCAGATGTTATTATCCTTTGAATATGGAGAAGGAAAATGAGTCAAAATAAGCATATTCCTTTACTTCAGGTAAGCAATCTGGGAGCCACCATTCGCAACCGCAAGTATCTGTTTTTTCACAAAAAGATTGATATACTGAAGAATATCAGCTTCACACTGGAACAGAATCAGACTCTGGTACTGATTGGTGATGCAGGCTCCGGAAAATCAACACTGCTGAAAATTCTGAATAATCCGTACATATCGCATACGGGAGAAATTCTCGTTCACGGAAAACCGTTAAGGGATTACGAACGAAGAGACAGAATAAGCTTTATCCAACTGCTGTCATCCGACTATGAAAATGCGGTAAATCCGCATAAACGAGTCAATTTCATTCTTGAACAGCCGCTCAAACTCAATACCGATTACTCGGCGGTTCAGAGGGATTATCGTGTAGACCAGATGCTTGAATATGTCGGCCTGTCCTCCACCATAAAATACAATTATCCCGGCTTTCTGACATCAAATCAGCTGCTGAGACTCGCTTTTGCCAGAGCGCTTATCATGGAACCGGAAATTCTGCTGGTTGACTCAAATATTGAAAAGCTGGATGCACAGCTGCGTTCACACTGTCTGAACCTTCTGATGGACTGTCAGCAGGAAAAGAAAACAGCTCTCATCATCTGTCTCAATGACATCGGTCTTATCAAGCACATTGCCGACAATATTCTGGTACTGAGTCACGGCAACCAGGAAGACTACGGCAATGCAAAGTTTATTATCAGCAAGCCTGAAAAGGAAATCACCAAAAGACTGATTCAGGACTACAACAACGAATACAGAATAAGACCGGAAAGATAAGCCGCTGAACCGGTAGTCTGTCAACTGCCATTAAAGGAGACAAAACCCTCATATGAAAAATTCCTCACGATATGCAATGCTGAGCCTGCTGATTATAACGGCACTCTCCGGATGCAGCAGTCACAGCGATAAAAAGCCCCCCCTTTCGGATGAAAATTTTGAGCTGGAAATTCTCCATGTCAACGACCTGCATTCCTACACCGATCCCGTAAGCATAGGTATCAATACTCCGAAAGGAATGATTAAGGTTGACGTCGGCGGTGCCGAAGCCCTGAAATCCGTTGTTGAAGAAAGGAAACGGCAGAATCCGGATCTTATTGTGATTTCGGCAGGAGATCAGATTACAGGCAACGCACTGAACTATGATACGTTTCACGGAGAAAGTGACGCCGTACTTCACGGTCTTTTACACACGGACTACTACATGCTGGGAAATCATGAATTTGACCACGGAGGGGACGGCATTGAAACCTTCATGAATTTCATGAAACATTACAGTCCCCAGAGCCTGATGATAAATTCGGATATGACCGCAGCACCGGACAGCAAAGTGACTGACAGAGGATTATCCTCCCATATCCGAAAAGTATCAGGAAAAAACGTAGCCTTCTATGCCGTAACCAACGAAAGCAAAATTGTAAGAAGTTCATCCCCCGAAGAAGGAATGAGCTTTAAAAAGACGGTTCCGACCATCAACGAACTAACATCTGAAAATGCTGACAGAGCGGATATCCATATTCTGATTACACATCAGGGGATTACTTCGGATAAGACCAATGCATCCCTGCTTAATGATGTAGATATCATTATCGGAGGAGATTCTCATACCCTGTGCGGTAATTTTTCAGACAAGGGAATTTCGGTGGACTGTCCTTATCCGATAACGGCAACCAATGCCTCCGGGCATAGAATCTGTATTGTGCAGGCGTACGAATACGGCAAGGTCATCGGGGATCTGAAGGTTACCTTTGACGGACACGGCAATGTACTGCAGTGCGGAGGTACTCCGGTTATGCCTCTGTGGACCGATACCGCAGAACCTCATAAAAACAGTACACTGTCAAAAGAAGAGGCTGTTGAGGAAGCCGGCCGTCTGCCGAATCTGCCGGAATCTCCCTACATAAGTGCCTCTAAGAATAATGAAGCGACAGCCACCCTTAAATCATACAGGGATGTTCTTGAAACCAGAAAGAAGGTTATCGGCAGATCACCGAGAGACTTCTGCAATACCAGATACCCTTATGCCTACTGCAACATAAAAGGCAAAAGCAATCCGTACGGTTCTGAAACCTGTCAGACTCTCGGTAAAGTCATTCTTGAAAACACCGGTGCCGACATTTATCTGGTAAATTCAGGCATGTACAGAACCGACATCAGCAAAGGAGATTTTACTGAGGAGGATCTGCTGAACGTTACACCGTTCGGAAATGACGTTGTGGAAATTACAATGAGCGGAAAGGACATCTACGAAGTTCTCAACGATACCATGGAATTCGTCAATGAAGACCTTCAGTCCAGATCAGGCGGAGTACCGTGCGGATACGGCTTCAGTTACAGTCTTAGGGGAAAAGGCAAAACCCCTGTCTCCGACATCAGTATTCTGACACGCGAAGGCAGAGAGGAATCCCTGGACATGAACAGAAACTACAGAGTACTGGTAACCACCTACATCCTGAAGGGAAAGGATGGCTACAGTCTGTTAAAAGGGAAAAAGCCTCTGAAAAACATCGGCAGTGATGCAGATATCATCCGCAGTTATCTCAGGGATCACGCACTTCCTGATATTCCTGAAAACATCAGAACCATCAGATCCTTCTCTGCAGAATAACACTCCGTTTAAAAGGATACGGGCTTTCCGCCTGTATCCTTCCATATGAAAAGACCTGAAAACATCAGCTTTCAGGTCTTTTCCGTTCAGTTATGACAGTCTGAATTAAGCTAAGAGCTTATCAAGTTCAGCGCTAACTTCGCTAACCTTCTTGGTACCGTCAACCTTGATGAACTTGCATTCATTCTTGGCAGCCTTGGCTGAGTAGAAGGCAACCAGAGGTTCAGTCTGAGAATGATATACATTCAGACGGCTGCGTACGGTAGCTTCTTCATCGTCCTTGCGGATAACCAGATCTTCACCGGTAACGTCATCCTTGCCTTCAACCTTAGGAGGATTGAATACAACGTGGTAGGTACGGCCTGAAGCGAGGTGTACTCTGCGGCCGCTCATACGCTTAACGATTTCATCGTCAGGTACGGCGATTTCAACAACTGCATCGATGCTGATATTGTTTGAATCAAGAGCTTCAGCCTGTGGAATGGTACGAGGGAAACCGTCAAGAAGGAAGCCCTTTGCACAGTCAGCCTGAGCAACACGATCCTTAACAAGACCGATGATGATATCGTCAGATACCAGCTGACCCTTATCCATAACTTCCTTGGCCTTAAGACCTAACGGAGTACCGGCCTTAATGGCTGAACGAAGCATATCACCGGTAGAAATCTGAGGAATACCGAACTTCTGCATTAAGAACTGAGCCTGAGTACCCTTACCGGCACCTGGAGCACCTAAAAGAATAATACGCATGAGTAATACCTTTAATTATCTGTAAAAAAATATGCGGAAAAATCCGCCGCAAAAAAACCTGTAACATTATAAGCAAATAGAGCCCTGCGTACAAGATATAAGGAAGGCCATACGGAAATCCGTACGGCCTCCTGCATTACAATGTTACCCGTAAACTGTCAGATTAAGCCAGTAATAATGAATTTACCAGTTTAACGTAGGCAACAGGATCCTTGAGACCGCGCTGATCGGCAAGTAAAGCCTGATCCAGAACCAGGGTAGCCCAGTCCTTGAACTTGGCATCGTCTGCTTCAGCACTCATCTTCTTGATGATTGCATGATCAGGATTGATTTCAAGAACAAACTTTTCTTCCGGAAGCTTCTGACCGCTTGCTTCAAGAAGTCTGCGCATCTGAGCGGTTAACATGGCGTTACCTTCGCTGATTACACAGCTTGGGGTATCAACCAGACGGCCTGAAACCTTAACTTCGCTGACTTCACCTGCAAGAGCGTTCTTGATTCTTTCAAGAAGATCCTTGTTTTCGGTAGCCTTGGCTTCCTGTTCTTCCTTTTCAGCCTTGTCTTCAAGTTCACCTAAATCAAGGTCTGCAGAACATACGTTGATGAACTTCTTGTCCTTGTATTCAGAAACCTGATTCATTACCCATTCATCTACACGTTCCCACATCAGCAGAACTTCAACACCCTTCTTCTTAAGGGTTTCAAGATATGGACTTGCAACGGCAGCCTGATATGATTCAGCTGTGATGAAGTAAATGTTCTTCTGCTTTTCAGGCATGCGTGAAATGTAGTCTTCAAGTGAAACATTCTGTTCACTGCCGGTATTGGCGGTTGAAGCGAATCTTAAAAGACCGAAGATTTCATCACGGTTTTCGTAATCTTCAACCAGACCTTCCTTGAGCACTGAACCGAACTGAGCCCAGAAGGTTTCGTACTTGGTCTTGTCATCATCCTTGGCAAGCTTTGCAATCATCTGCAGAGCCTTCTTGGTGCATGCCTTCTTCAGCTGGGCACTGATCTTGTTGCTCTGAAGAATTTCACGAGATACGTTAAGAGGAAGATCGTTTGAATCAAGAACACCCTTAACAAAACGTAAATATCCAGGCATGAACTGATCAGCGTCATCCATGATGAACACACGCTGAACATACAGCTTCAGACCGTGCTTCTGTTCTCTGTTGAACAGATCAAACGGAGCACGCTGAGGAATGTACATCAGGCTGGTGTACTCCTGACTGCCTTCAACCTTGTTATGAGTCCAGGTGAGAGGATCCTGGAAATCATGAGAAATGTGCTTGTAGAATTCCTTGTATTCGTCATCGGAAACATCTTTAGGATTCTTGGTCCACAGAGCCTTGGCGTCGTTAACCTGCTTCCATTCGGTGTATTCGGCTTCTTCGCCTTCCTTCTTGTCATCACCTTCCGGCTTAACGGTTTCAAGCATCTGTACAGGTACGCTGATATGATCTGAGTACTTGCTGATGTTTGAACGGAGAGTCCAGTCTTCAAGGAATTCAGTTTCGTCATCACGGAGACTTAAGATAATTTCGGTACCGCGGTCAGCCTTGGTAACCTGACTTACTTCGAATTCACCGCTGCCGTCTGATACCCAGCATACCGCTTCATCGGCATTTGACTTGTATGAACGGCTGATTACGGTAACCTTGTCGGCTACAACGAATGCAGAGTAGAAACCTACACCGAACTGACCGATAAGCTGTGAGTCCTTTGACTGATCACCAGTAAGATTCTTGAAGAATTCGGCGGTACCTGACTTGGCAATGGTACCTAAGTGATCAATGGCTTCCTGTCTGGTCATACCGAGACCGTTATCGGAAATGGTCAGGGTCTTCTTTTCCTTATCGGCTGAAACACGGATACGGAATTCAGGATCGTTACCTAAAACTTCAGGCTTTTCGAGAGAAATAAAACGCAGTTTATCGATAGCATCTGACGCATTGGAAATAAGTTCTCTTAAAAATACTTCCTTATTTGAATATAAACTGTTAGCCAGCAGACCTAAAAGCTGTTTAACTTCTGTCTGAAAACCATGCTTTTCAACTTCGCTCATAATATCCTCTGTTTTTTCAAATGGATTATCAAACTAAATAAAATCGGTAAAAACAGACCGCGACTTATACATATGCGGCTGTTTTTTCATATATCTAAAGTCAATATGGGGTTAAAAAACAGGATTTCAAGAAAATGATGTCAATTCGTGCAAATTTTCTTAAAAAAGCATAAAAAAACATCCATTTATAAATTCTGAAACGGAAAGAAAAGACCGGAGCAGCGGCTCCGGTCATCTGTCTATAAAGGACTTCTTCCTGCAAGAGATCTCATGATGGTCGAACCGTCAATCGATTCGAGTTCTCCGCCTACAGGTATGCCTCTGGCAATTCTGGTGGCAACCACATTGCGTCTTCCTGCCATATGAGCAATGTAATGAGCCGTTGTATCACCTTCCACCGTAGGATTGGTGGCAAGAATGATTTCATGATATCTGCCGGTATCGAGAAGTCTGGCAAGTTCATCAAGTCCAAGTTCACCGGGACCGATGCCTTCTATCGGAGACAGATGTCCGTGAAGCACGAAATAGGTTCCGTTATATTCACCTGTCTGCTCTATGGCCAGAACATCGGCTGGACTTTCAACCACACAGATTATTCCGCTGTCCTGACGTCCGGCATCCCTGCAGATTTCACATTCCTCGCCGTCACTGTACGAACGGCATTTAGGACAGTAACTGATATTGTTCATGGCCTCAGTAAGAGTTTCGCCAAGCTTTAACGCCCCGTCTCTGTTGTGATCCAGAAGATAAAAAGCTATTCTCTGGGCACTTTTTGGACCGATACCCGGCATTATCTGCAGATCATTTATCAACTTTTCAACCAGAGGACTGAACTTCATAACAAAAGAGCTCCACTACAATAGACCGCGGTTCGACGGAACATCCGCCGTTATTCCGCTTCAGGCTTCCGCCGAATTATATTCAAATAAGGAACGGAAGTTTCACCATATTAAAAAATCCCTTCAGTCAGAAATCGTGAAGGGATCTTTCAAAACCTAAAAATATTCCAGACGTGTTTTAGAACGGGAACTTGAAGCCCGGTGGTAAAGGAACGCCGTTGGTTACCTTACTCATACGTTCGGTTGAATATTCACTGATCTGACGGGCTGCGTCATTTGAAGCAGCAACAATCAGGTCTTCACACATTTCACGATCATCACCGAAAGCTGATTCAGCGATTTCAACCTTCAGTACCTGATGTGCACCGTTCATGCGAACCTTAACAAGGCCGCCGCCGGCAACACCTTCAACTTCATGAGCTTCAATTTCATCCTGAGCTTTCTTCATGCGTTCCTGCATTAATTGGGCCTGTTTCATCATGTTGCCCAAACCACCCATACCATTGAACATATTAAATTCCTTTTTAAGTTATATTATTTATCAAACAGTCACGATGTCATATCAGACAGTATGCGTGACTACATAGCTCTTATTATGCAAGATTTTTGCAAACTGTCAAACTAAGACAGTCAAAGTATCAGAAAATTAAGACTGATCTTTAGTTTTAGGCTGAACCAGTTCAATTTTTGCCTCACCGATATCAAGTCCCAGCATGTTCTGAACTTCGGCAAAGCCTTCAGATTCGACAATACTACGCTTCTCGCTTTCAAGATTCTGCTCATAGAACTGATTATCCAGAGCTTCCGGACTTCCTTCAATTTCCCCGGCATCCACAAAATCAAATTTAAGACTGATTTTTCTTCCAAGTCCGGCACTGATCTCGGCAGCCATGTCGCTTAAGGCATTTCTGTTCAGAATACCGTCGATAACCTTCGGCAGACGGATAATCCACTCGTTTTCATTCGCTCCGAATTCTCTGATTCCGCGATTGAGTATTACAAGATTCTCCATGGATACACCGGCCGCAACCAGATCCTGAGTATAGGAATCAGATACCTGACCGAGCAGATCCATAGGCATTCTGATTTCACGTCCGTTAATCTTTCTGCGGTGGTGAACATTCTTCTGTGCGTCAGATGAGGGAGCACTGCCGCCGTTCTGAACTGAAGGAGTGAGATCAAGCGACGTGTAGTCAACACTGTTCGCTCTGTCTGCCTCATCATCACTGTCTGAAGCAAAATCCCTGTATTCAGGCATCGGCACGTCATCGAACTGTTCGGCATAATCGCCGCCGTTCTGACTTTCAGGGATATAACCCCCGATGTTACGCCCGCCTGCATAATCCGGAACCATGCCGCTCATAACGTTATTATTTACGTTCCCGGACTGAACAGGCATCTGTGGCTGATTCATGCGAACGGAGGAATTTACAGTCCCCTGCTTCACGTTACCGGCAGCAGGAGCCCTGCCCGGCTGACGCTGTTCATGCTGAACCGCAGGATGAGAAGCATCCTGAACCGGATGTCCGGCATTGACCTGATTTCTGCTTGAACGGGTCCAGCTGTTGACCGTAACCTGCTGATGATTATCGGGAATGTACCTCGGAGCAGCATTGCTTTCCTGACGTCTCTGACTCATTACCGGTCTCTGAGGTCCCATTGAAGCATTGGAAGCCGCGGTCATCTGCTGATGCTGAGTTGATGCCGGAGCCATGCCGTCACCGTATTGCATATCCCCGGAAGAAGGCATGTTCATCCCGGTCTGAGCCTGAATTGCTCCCGCAAGGGTGCTGCCAGGAATATTCTGCAGAGCCTGACTGCTTCTGTCCTGCTGAATTCTGTTTGCCAGCGCATGTTCACGCTGTTTGTACTCTTCCTCGCGCTTCTGTGTCTGCAGTTTCTGTTCGTTGGCAGTAATCTTGTAATACTGGTTTTCTATTTCCTTGTCCTGCCTGTCAATTTCCTTCTGAAGCAGGGAAATATAATCAAAAAGATTCAGGTAGCCGTTAACTGTTTCACTACTGATATGACTTTCCGAGGACTGCTGCTGTTTTTTCTGCTTTGCCTGAGTCTCGTTTTCCTGTCTCGCGGCATCTCGCTGCTCATTGAGATGGTCAAAAGCCACCAGCGGATCATTGATTTTATCCAGCGCCAGATCCGGAAAATCTACCTTTCTGAAACTACCGGCTGTTTTTTTTTTAAATTGAACGCCAGAAGACGAAGCATGGTCATCTCAAAAGCAGACATGCCGTCAGGTGCGAAAGGAAGTTCTCTTCTTCCTTCAAGAATAATCTGGTAATAAAGCTGAACTTCTTCAGGACTGAAGAGACCTGAAAGTTCGGCAATCACATCACTGCGCAGAGAGTATATGTCAGCCTTGCTGCCTGCCACCTGGTAAAGAGCGATGTCATGAAACACTCTGGCAAGACTCAGATGCAGTGTATCAAAATCAGGAGTTACCGAAGCCACGGTATTGAGTACTCCGGACAGGGCAGCGCCGTCATTGGTTGCTATAACCTTAAGGATTTCAATGAGGTATGATGAGTCCAGAGTTCCCACCATGTCGTATACGCCTTCAAGAGTAACCTTTCCTCCGCCAAGGGCTATCGCCTGATCAGTAAGACTCAGAGCGTCACGCATTGAGCCTCTGGCAGCTCTTGCCAGTTCAACCAGACCGTCTTCCTCATAGGAAATTTTTTCCTCGTCAAGCACGTATTTAAGCTGTCCCTTGATGTCGTCAATTGACAGAGCCTTCAGCTGGAACTGCAGACAGCGTGAAACAACGGTAACGGGAAGCTTCTGCGGATCTGTTGTCGCAAGGATGAATTTTACGTATTCAGGAGGTTCTTCCAGAGTCTTAAGCAGAGCATTGAAAGAACTTGTTGAAAGCATGTGTACTTCGTCGATGAGATAAACCTTGTAACGGCCCGCTATCGGCTTGTACTGGACATTCTCCAGTATCTCGCGGGTATCCTCCACCTTGGTTCTTGAGGCGGCATCGATTTCAATGAGATCCGGATAATTGCCGTTGGCAATGGCCCTGCAGCTCTCACACTCACCGCACGGATGAGCTGTAATCCCCTTTTCGCAGTTGAAGCATTTGGCGAGAATACGGGCGATTGTGGTTTTACCCACACCTCTTGTTCCGGTTAAAAGATAGGCGTGATGAAGTCTGCCTGTTTCCAAAGCATTTATCAAAGCGGCAAGAACATGTTTCTGACCGACCATATCCTCAAAGGACTGCGGACGGTATTTTCTTGCTAAAACGGTGTAATCTGCCATCTGCCTTTCTCAAAATGAAATAACCTAAAACCGCCTGACTGAAACCGGACTTCTGTACAACAAACAACCAGCTTCCGATATACGGATTTCCCCGTACCGTCAATGCGCTGTATAGCTTATCACTATCACGCAAAAAATCAAAATATAAATTGTCAGTCGTAAGGAATGATTCACAATACGCAGACAATCTTCATCCGTCCGGCACTGACTTTCTGCAGGCCGGGCAGAATGTTCTAAATGCAGCTGCCGGCTTTCAGATTAATGTCCCGGAAACTCCATGATGCAGCGGCTGTCGACACCATATCTGTTCTTAAGCATTTCCACTCCGCCGAGATCCGGAAGTGAAATTGCAAATACCGCACCGGCAATGGTGGCATTGAAGCGGTTCACCAGTTTAATCTGAGCCTCAACCGTACCGCCGGTGGCAATCAGATCGTCAACAATCAGAATTCTGTCGTCACTGCTGATGGCATCCTGATGCATCTCAAGCACGTTGGTACCGTACTCAAGTTCATAGCTTTCACTGTAGACTTCTCTTGGTAACTTGCCCGGCTTTCTCGCCATGACAAAACCGCAGCCGAGAAGAGCGGCGACAGGAGCACCGAATACAAAGCCTCTGGCTTCACTTCCAACCACCTTGGTAATGCCCGCATCGGCGTACAGCTCAGCCATCTTTTTACAGATAAGAGGGAAAGCCTCAGGATTTTCACATACGCTGGTTATATCCCTGAACACGATTCCAGACTTAGGGAAATCCTTAATTGACTTTACACAGGACTTTAAGTATTCAATCTCATCCATGTTGCGCTACCTTGATATGTATCTTTACTGAAAATATTCCTACTGATTTCATTTTATTAGCAGAGACCGAAATGTCAACGAAAACAATGCGTGATTCATAAGTTTACGAAATGAATATACCTGCCTTCCGAAATCTGTCAGGTATTTCAGACGCATCATGACCAGTGTTCATCTTTCGCCACCGTTCTCAAACTGCGGTATTCTATCAGAATATATAAAAAAAACAGACAGCGTTCCATGTCAAAGGTAAAGAGTGAGATAATCGTGTGGTATAATCTGACGTAGATTTTTCACTTTAAAACCGATAACAGACACTATGAGTTCAAATTATGAAGCCGTCCTGTTTGATCTTGACGGAACCCTTCTCGACACTGCCCTTGATCTGGGTAAAGCCACAAATCACGTTCTGTCTCTCTACAACAGGGGACCGATTTCCGACGACACGGCAAGAATGTATGCCTCAGACGGAATGAGAGCCCTGCTCAAATCAGGCATACCGGAAGAAGAACAGGCTCAATATGATTTTGAAAAGATGAGACTGGAATTTCTTCCCTACTACCATGAGCACATAGCTGACAGAACCTGTTACTTTGACGGCACGGCCGAACTGATTAACGCCCTGAAAAAGAACGGTATTCCGTATGCGGTGGTAACCAGCAAGCCGGATCATCTCGCATGCAGGGTTCTCGGCAAATTCAAGGAACTCTCGGACATCGGAGTAATCGTCGGCTGTGACACTCTTCCGGTATCAAAGCCGAATCCGGAACCGCTTCTCTACGCCTGCAGAAAACTCAACGTGGAACCTAAAAACTGTCTTTATGTGGGAGATCACATCAGAGATATTGAAGCCGGCCACAATGCGGACATGAAAACCGCACTGGCTCTGTGGGGATATATCAGGGACAAGGAGCATCCTGAAGTCTTCGGTGCTGATTTTGTTGCCAAAGATTTCAGGGAACTGGCCGGAATCATTGGAATCAGCCTCTGATACACCGAATGAAAAAAAAAGAAAACCGTAATCTGACGGAAATTATAAAGGCAAAAAAAAGTGCATTGACTTACAGTGGATCGGCAGGTCAATACACTCCGCAAAATGCATAATAAGATAAAAGTTTAAGGATAAATCAATCACTTTTCACAAAGTCATAGTGAATACTCCCGCATTCACTGATTATTATTATACAAACAGTCTCAATGGAATGTGTTTCAAACCCCATACAAATTGTTACAAAATGTTACAAATGGTTTTAAAAACGTACAGTTACTGAAATATTTATAAAAATCTGATTACTGACCGCAGGCCTTCAGAATGGTGAACAGAGCCTCCCTCAGCTCTCTGGCTTTTTCCGGAGTAAATTTACATCCCCTTTCAGACATTGAACCGCAGACATGTTCCGGAATATCCTTTGCCTTTTCGTAAAGAGCCATTCCCTCTTCAGTTATTCTGACAATCACAACCCTTTCGTCATTCTCACTTCTGAATTTGCTGATATACCCGTCCTTCATCAGTTTCTTGATGACGGGAGTAATCGTACCAGAATCGAGATAGAGTTCCTGACAGAGATCCTTTACCGAAATCTCCTCTCTCTCCCACAGAACCATCATGGTGACATACTGAGTGTAAGTGAGGCCGAGAGGTTCAAGATAAGGAGCATAGTTATTTACCACCTTTCTGGCACAGGCATATAAAGGGAAACATAACTGACTCTTTAATGTCATGGATTCATCTATTTTCATGGCAGTTCCGGTATTTAACAAATCATCTTCAGATCTCTGAAGAATACACTTTATCATGCCTCCCTTCAGGAAAGGCGGAATGAGTCACACTTCTATTGAAATCAGAATAGGTATCCTTCTTATTTCAGTAAAACAGTTCTTTTGCATATCAGTTCCGTGGAAGAACCGTAAACCGGTTTCCACATTCGACCTTACTTATATTTTACAGCAATTATCTGAATTTTTTAATTAGATTTTTAAAATTTAATTTGATTAAATTAAATTTAGTGTTATACTAAAAACATCGAGAACAGATTTACATCAGATTAATCTGATGTTTAAAAAAACATAAAACAATAAAAAACTGCACAAAACAACCAGACAATATTTATTCAAAAGTAACTGCAACATCTCAAGGAGATTTACTATGAGCATGATTATGATCAATAACGAAAACTTCAAGAGTGAAGTTCTTGATGACAAGGAGCTCAAGCTTCTGGTTTTCGGCGCTGAATGGTGCGGACACTGCAAGGTTTTAAGACCTCGCATTATGGAATACGGTCAGGCTCACCCTGAACTCAAGATCTGCCTGCACAATGTTGATGAAGCAACTGTCGCCGCAGAAACATTCCATATCACCGGTGTTCCGTGTCTGATTGTTCTCAAGGACGGTCAGGAAGTTGAACGTCACGTGGGAGCATTAAGCCTCAATCAGCTGGAAAGTCTGATTGAAAAGAACAGATAATAACCGTAATCGATGATTGAAACCGATAGACATTAGTCAATGTCTGATATTTCTCCAGTACGGCCACCTGCCGGACTGGAGTTTTTTTACATACGGACAGAAAAAAAACTTACTCTAGAATTCCAGAACATCTCCGCAGTGCAAATAATGAAGCCTGTCCCCCATTACCTCCTTCATTACCGCAAAAGCCTCCTCTCCGGTACAGTGACAGGTATAGAAAACCGAACGGAAGCTTTTCAGTTCCCGGGCTATCCCCCTGATTTCCCTGATGTCATCAGCCGTATAGGCGGTTTTCTTCTTCAGATGGAAACCGCTTATCACCACATCCGGCTCGGTTTCATATATGCTTCTGAACTCATCCAGAATATTCAGAATACCGTGATGTGCACATCCGGAAAGCAGAATTCTTTTCTCACCGACGGTAATCACCAGACACTGCTCATGACGGAAATCGTCCTGAACAAAACCGGTTCCGGTTTTTATCTTCAGAGTTCCGTTTGCCGACGGTACAGGTCTGTTACTCACTATTCCGGCAAAAATCTCCAGCTCATCGTCAATTCTCATGCTGCCGTTCAACATTACAATCCGGGATGATTTTTTCAGTTCTGAGTCAAGACCGATGAACTTCGGTGCTTCATGAATGGAATAGTACTCGCCGAATGCCGACGTCTGCATATAGATTTTCGCGACAGAGTTGCACTGCAGAAAACAGGACAGTCCGCCTCCGTGATCATTATGTCCGTGACTCAGTACAACCGTATCAATCAGACTGAGATCCGTATGCATTATTCCGGCATTTTTAAGAAACAGATCTGAAGCCCCTGAATCAAGAAGTAGCCGGTGATGAGGTGTCTCGACGTAAAGACAGAGTCCGTGTTCAACCTCCAGGCGGCGGTTGGCACATGTATTCTCCACCAGTGCGGCAATTTTCATTTCCACTCCCCGACATATGATTAATGCTTTATACAGATAACGGAAACCTGCATAAAAAGCAGGCTTCCACACAAACAATCAGTTCACCGGAGATTTCCTCCGCATAAACCGACCTTAATCACCAAGGTAAAATCTTTCAGAATTTACTGAAACGGAGTCGGATCACCGGAACCGACTCTCACAACTTCCACGGATCCCTCTTCAGAAAGATTGATCACCGTGGTAGGCTGTTCCACCAGATAACCGCCGTCCACAATCACATCCACCAGTTTACCGATTTTATCATCAATTTCATAAGGATCATTTTCCGCCTTGTCGCTTTCAGGCAGAATCAGGGAAACGCTCATCAGCGGTTCTCCCATGTATCTGAGCAGTTCAGCGATGATGTTGTTTTCCGGAACTCTCAGACCTATGGTCTTACGCTTTTCATTCATCAGCTTTTTCGGAACTTCCTTGGTTCCCTTCAGAATAAAGGTGTATGGTCCCGGAGTATTGTTACGAATCAGTCTGAAAGCAGTGTTATCCACCTTCGAATAGGTGGACAGTTCACTCAAATCAGCACACAGCAGGGTAAAATTATGGTTCTTATCCACGTTTCTGATTCTGATGATTCTTTCACGCGCTTCCTTGTTTTCCAGCACGCATCCCAGCGCATATCCTGAGTCCGTAGGCAGCACAGCCACGGCTCCGTCCCTTAAAAGTTCGGCAATACGATGTATGTTTCTTTCCTGAGGATTCTCAGGATGAACAACTATAACCTCTGCCATGATAATCAAACCTCCAGCTTAAACTTTTTATGATTCCATACGGGATTGACTCTATCGGGCAATCTTCCGCCACCGCCGATGCTAATATATTTACATTCTCGATGAAAATCTGAGCCGCATGAAGCAAAAAGCTCATATTCCACCGATAAAACCTGCAGAAAATCACGATCAGCAGGTGACTGCAGAGATCCACTGACCTCCATGGCCTCTCCGCCGGCGTTTTTAAAATCGGTTATCAGCATTCTTAGCCACTTGTTGTTGAGATCATAGGATCTCGGATGAGCAAGTACCGCTATTCCCCCCGCAAGATTTACGGCATTTACGGCATCCTCCACCGAACACCACTGCGCCCTGACATACGCTTTTCTGCCTTCAGCCAGATATTTGGCAAAACACTGATTCATGGTTTCTGCCGCACCTACACTGTACAGGTACGCAGTGTAGTTTCCCCTGGTAATGGTGGCGGTGTTCCCTGCCATTTCCCTGGTTTTCTGATAAGCATCCTTAAAGCCGCACTTTTCCAGCTTTTCCCCTATGGCTCTCGCCCTGTCATCCCTGAGTTTTTTCTGCTTCTCAAGAAGAGATGTCATGGCAGGATGATTCGGGTCAAAACACAATCCCACAATATGAATTTCCCTGCCTCTCCAGATCGTGGAAATTTCAATACCGGTAGTCATGTGCACATTATGTTCAGTGCATGCCTGGACGGCTTCGACGGCTTCTTTGATACCGTCGCAGGTATCATGATCCGTCAGAGCAAGAAGCACGACACCTCTTTCACGGGCTGCGGCAACCACTTCCGCGGGGCTTAATTTTCCGTCTGAAGCATTGGAGTGCAGATGCAGGTCCGCTCTTGCACCGTCAGTGATAAGAAGCTGCTTCAGTTCATCTGTTGTTATTGTCATTTATATTTCCGGAATTCCTTGAAAGAAATCTGTTTTCCTCTGATACGTAATGTAATGCCTGCAGCGGAAATTTACGGGATTTTCCTAACTGCCGCTGATTCCGGCGATATGATAACACCAATCATGTTTTTACACGCAGGTTGTTTAAGTGTTCATGTGTTTTTTTGCATGCCCGCAGGCATTATGCAGTTTCCGGGACTTCACGGGAATGTCAGTTGTCAAAAATAAAAAGCTGCGGGAACAACAAATTCCTGCAGCCTTTTGCCATCAGAAGCGGATATTAAACCCTGCGTCTTCTGATTAAAACAGAAGCCAGAGCCATCAGCAGAATACTGCCGAAGCCGATACTGCCGCCGCGCTTTGTGGAATAGTTTTTGGATATATGACGATCATATGTTACCTTTCTGCTCTCATTGACGGTCATAACTCCGGTCTCATCCGTAAGAAAGGCATCATCAGCCGGTTTTAAAAGAACTGTCTTCACTGAAGCATTGACACTGTTCTCCCAGTCACTTCTGGTCGCATACTGGAAGGCGGTCGCATAGATGATATTGCTGTTGTTAATATCCACGGCCCACTGGATGTGGTAATAGTATCCGTCTTTCGCCTGACAGTCGGTATTTCCCTCACTGTCCTTGTGACAGGTAAAGTCGTTGATGTAATGGTACTTGTCAGCATTGATGTCATAGAACAGGGCTTCGGTATCACGGAAACTGCCGCCTACAACCGCACGTCTGTCATCTCTTCTGTCTGCCCAGCCGACAATGAAATTATTGTCATTGATTGCGGCACCTTCAGAGTTTGCACCGTCAAACGGAACGTTGTACATCGGAATACTGATTGATGCGAATGAACCGTCATCCTTCAGGTAGGTATAGGCAAGGTTCATTGCATAGTTACTGCTCTTTGCCTTTGCCAGTTTTCTGTTGGCAAGAACATACCCCCTGGCATTAACATCGGCAGTCCAGGTATATTCATTCCAGTTGTCATTATTACCGGGACGGCTCAGACCGGGATATTCACTGACGGAATCATATGAAACCGTGTCTCCGTCCAGGGAAAGCTTCCAGTACACTGCTGTATTTGACGGATTTACGCCGCCTGACCAGTCATTGGTGACTGAATATCCCATGGCATAAAGAACACCGTCCTTCTGATGGAATGAATTAACAGCGGCTGAAACCAGAGCATCAGGATCACTGTCGTAGTCTATATAACCCTTTGCCTGCTGTCCGATGATTTCCGCACCGTCCGGATCCTTTTCCGGATCAAACACCCATATGGTAGCCTGCATTTTATGGCCCGGACAGAAATGATAATCACCGTCGCTGTTGTCATTACCGGAATAGCAGCGGTAGAAGAAATTTTCCCTGGCATTGGCGAAATTACTGTACCCGCCAACCAGAATTCTGCCGTCATCAAGCTTTATGAAATTAAGAGCTGAGGCATAGCTTCCGAGAGTAAGACCTTCACTTTTGTCTATGGTAGGGCTCTTAAGAATAAAGGTTTTATTGTTGAATTTTGCTATGCCGTAGGAAGTCGGATTGGAATAATGAGACAGAGAGGCATCATAGTCATAACGATACCCTACTCCTTCAGAACCGTCCTCACCGAGCTTGGCATAAATGATTTCCTCGTCATCGGCAATAGTCTGATTATGAAATGATTTAAGATTTGACACCCCCCTGTAGAGACTGTATCTCCAGTCGCTTGCCATCTTATCCTCGTCCCACAGCGAATCACAGAAGCTCGAACTCACTCTCATACCGTAGCAGCTCTGGTGACGATACATTTTCTGTCCCAGATCCACCTGATGCGGAGGCAGATTGAAAAAAGAGAAGAAATCAAACTGTTCATACAGTCCCGCAACATCCGGATTTTCCCCTTCGCCCATGGAAACGGCAAAAGGACCGAATTTAAAAGAAGATTCCGGAACATCAACAACCTCAATGCTGTACATCGGAGTCGTTGATTTGTCTTCTGAATCTGCAGCATACACTGCAGAACCTGCCGCCATAAAGCCGGCAGTCAGAACAAATGCCTTTTTAAAATTCATAAACATCCTTTCTCATGCATTACAAAAATCTATGCATTATTAATTTTTTCAAGTTCTTCCCAGCGCTGATAAAGCCATTCCAGTCTCTCAGTCAGAACATTGTATTCCTGCTGGATATTCTTTTTGTATTCCTCAGACTGACTGCCGTAATCCACGCCTGCAAAAATCTCTTCTATTTCCTGAATGCGACCGTCGGCCTTTTCAATTTCCTGAGGAAGCTGCTCAAGTTCCTTTGTCTCCTTAAAGCTGAGCTTTCTCTTGCGGTCGCGCTTAGGCTGAACCGGCTCTTCCTTTTTCACCGGTTCGGAATTTTTTGCCTTCTGTTCACTGCCGTTTGACAGTTCCATTCTGGCTAAAGTTTCCTTAAGGTCGGTATAACCGCCCACATTTTCGAATATTTTTCCGGATCCGTCAAAATACCAGGTATCCGTAGCCACGTTATCAATAAAGTAACGGTCGTGACTTACCACTATCAGTGTGGCCTGATAACTGTCAAGAAGCTCTTCCAGAAGATCCAGAGTATCAATATCCAGATCGTTGGTCGGCTCGTCGAGTATCAGAATATTGCACGGACGCAGAAAGATTCTGGCCAGAAGCAGACGGTTCTTTTCTCCGCCTGACAGAGCCTTTACCGGAGTCCTTGCTCTCTGCGGAGAGAACAGGAAGTCCTGCAGATACCCCAGCACATGCTGTTTTCTGCCGGCGACCTCAACTTCAGATTTGCCGTGCGCCAGATTGTCCATAACCGTTTTTTCGGGATCTAGCTGCTCACGATACTGATCGAAGTACGCTATTTTCAGATTGGATCCCAGCTTAAGAGTTCCCGAAGTAGGCTGAAGCTGCCCCAGAATCATCTTAATCAGAGTGGTTTTACCGACACCGTTGGCCCCGACCACGCCGATCTTGTCGCCTCTGAGGACAATGGTGCTGAAATCCCTGATGATGTCCTTTTCACCGTTGTTAAAGCAGAGATTTTCCGCCTCGAGAACTATCTTTCCTGAAATTTCCTTGTCGTCTATGCGCATTCTCACGTTACCGAGTCTTGCGCGGCGTTCCCTGTGCTCGCGGCGCATTTCCTTCAGACGGCGGACACGGCTGTCGGAACGGGTAAGACGTGCCTTGATGCCTTTTCTTATCCATGCTTCTTCAATGGACAGACGACGATCAAAATCGGCATTGGCTATTTCCTCAAGTCTCAGGGCCTCCTGCTTGGCCTGGACATAGGAATCGTAATTGCCGTCAAACACGGAGATACGGCCGCGATCAACGTCGGCAATACGCAAAGCCACGTCATTGATAAAACTGCGGTCATGGGAAATAAACACCACGGCTCCCCTGAATGATGACAGAAAATCCTGGAGCCAGATGATTGATTTGATATCAATATGGTTGGTAGGTTCGTCAAGAAGCAGCAGATCCGGTGAACTTACCAGAGCCCTTGCTAAAGCCACCTTGCGAAGCCATCCGCCGCTGAGTGATGACATGCTGGTTTCAGGTGAAAGTCCCACAAGATTCAGAAGACGGTAGATTTCAGTATCGTAGTTCCAGCCTTCCTCCTTGTCGAGCTGGCAGCTTATCTCGGCCATTCTGGCGCTGTTGTCTGCTCCGGAGTCATCATTTATCAGCTGATAGTATGCTGACAGCTGACTGCCGATTCCCGGAATGCCCTCCGCAACATAGCAGTAAACCGGAAGCTCCAGATGGGCCGGAGGATCCTGTTCCAGTCTGGCGATTCTTATGCCCTGCTGGACAATGCATCGTCCGTCATCAGGCTTTATCAGCCCCTCAATGATTTTCAGAAGTGTTGACTTGCCGGCGCCGTTACGACCGACGATTGCCATGCGATCATGCTCTTCAATGGCAAGACAGGCATGATCAAACAGAGGTGCATCACTGTAGGAAAGATAGATATTGTCTAAAGTAACCAAAGCCATCTGCCGTTATTCCTTATCGCTGCCGTTGTCACTCTTGATTCTTCGCTTGAGGCGGGGACCGCGTCCCGGCTGCTCCTCGTCTCCTGAAAGCACTGGCTGTTCAGGGACTGTCTTTCTGCCGGCATACTGCGCGTCCTTTCCGCGGAATGAACGGCGTTCCTCCCCGTTTTCACCGCGGGCTCTGTAATCTGTACGCTTTCTTTCCGGACCGAATCGGCCTGAAGCCCTGTTATCCCTGCGTGAACCGCGATCCCTGCCGGAAACTCCGTCCTTCAGATAATCAACTCTGGTTCTCATATTGGCAGCCGACCCGAAGTCCGCGGATGCAATTTCCTCAGGAATTTCCACTTCGGCAGTCTTGGTCAGAATGAAGCAGCAGTGAATACGCTTGTTGCGCTTGAAATCTTCCTGAACGGTCTTTTCACTTACATCCTCAACCTCGAATCCGAAGCTCTTTATAACATCTTCATCAAGTCTGAAACTGCGGTTATTGTTTGAGAAAATCAGGGTTCCGCCAACGTTAAGCTTTCCTGAAAGCTTGGCAATCAGGGCAACGTGGTCTCTCTGAACATCAAAGGTTGCCTCCATTCTCTTGGAGTTGGAGAAGGTTGGAGGATCGCAGAAAATGAGATCGTATCTTCTGCCCGGAATATCCAGCCATCTCAGACAGTCCGCCTGCACAAACTGGTGGTTTCTGCCGGAAAAGCCGTTAGCCATCATGTTATCCTTTGCCCAGGCAAGATAGGTTCTGCTCATATCCACTGTGGTGGTATCGGCGGCTCCGCCGATGGCTGCCGCCACGGTTGCACTGCCGGTATAGGCAAAGAGATTAAGGAAGCTCTTGCCTGAACTTCTGGCGGTAATCATGCGTCTTACTTCGCGGTGATCAAGGAACAGTCCGGTATCGAGATAATCCCACAGATTGACAATCAGTGAGGCGTTATATTCCCTTACCAGAAGCGTGTGTCTGGTTTCATTGAGCTTTTCATACTGGGAATCGCCCTTTTTGCGTTCTCTAACCTTGACGATCACGTGATCGCCCTTGACTCCGGTAACGGCCACTACCACCTGAATGATGTCCAGCATGCGCTGATGGGCTATGCGCGGGTCAACGGATCCCGGAGCGGCATATTCCTGAATCACTATATAGTTGCCGTAACGGTCAATGGCCGCGTTGTAGTTGGGCAGATCCGCATCGTAGATACGATATGCTTCTATGCCTTCACGCTGAGCCCACTTCTCCAGCTTTTTGATATTCTTTTTCAGACGGTTGGCAAATTCCTCAGCCACCTTCAGTGTTGTCTGGCTGATGGTAAAGCCGGAACCTTCACCTTCCTTTTCGGAAGAAGCCGCATCAGATTCACTGATGGTGTAGGTTCGCAGCTGACACTCAAGAGCACCGTTGTATAACTTGTAAACCCTGTCCGCACGCAGACGGAGACAGCTCAGAAGATCTTCGGATGATGAAATGATACCTGCCTTCCAGCCGCCGAATTCTCTTTTAAGACAGGCGCCGATGGCGGTATAGAGTTCCAGAAGTTCAGGTACGTTACCGAGACGTTCACCGTATGGAGGATTGGTTATTACCATTCCCCTGTTGCCGCTGCTTACCGGATTTCTGAGCTCGTGCAGATCCCCGACGCTGAATTTTATGAGCTCCCCAAGTCCTGCTCTTCCGGCATTCTGGACAGCCTTTTCAACCACAGAGGCATCTTTATCAAAGCCCTGAAAAACGACCTTGGCGTTCAGAAGTCTCTGTTTGCCTTCCTCTGCCATGGCGAAAGCCTCTCTCTTCATGGTATTGAAGGCCACCGCATCAAATCCTCTGAGCTTTTCAAAACCGTATTCCGTTCTGAAAAGTCCGGGAGCCATGTTACAGGCCTTCATTGCGGCCTCAATCAGAATGGTGCCCGAACCGCACATCGGATCCACAACGGATCCGCCGGTATATCCGCTTCTTGCCACGATGGCCGCAGCCAGATTTTCCTTTAAGGGTGCAATACCGGCAACATTGCGGTACTCGCGACGGTGCAGTGATTTGCCAGAAAGATCCAGTGAAACGGTAACCATGTTGCGCTTGTCCAGATGAGCATTGATCCTCACGTCCGGATTTTCCCTGTCAACGTCAGGACGTCTGTCGGTCAGCTTTACGAAGCGGTCACACAGGGCATCCTTTATTCTCAGAGCTCCGTAGAGAGTATTGTTTATGAAACTGTTCTGACCGTTGAAATCAACCGAAATGGTGGCATCATTGGTGAAATAGTCCTCATAGTGAAGACTGTAGGCTCCGTTGTAGAATTCTATGTCACTGTCAGCATGGAAGGTTCCGAGGGTAAGAAGAACCCTGGTGGCGAAACGGGTCCACAGACACACCTTCACTGCCAGAGACAGATCTCCGGAAAATGACACGCCTGCCACCGTTTCCCTGACGGATTCAGCTCCAAGTTCAGTTAATTCGTGATTTAAAAGACTTTCCAATCCTTTAGGACATGTTGCAAAAAACTTAAGCATTACCGTTTCTTCTATACTGTGAAAATAACAAATCATGAGTCGGAGCAGTGATAAAATCAGCCTGTTCCGGCATAAGGCTTTATAAATTGTGCTATTGTATCAAAAAATCAGATCCGTATCTAAAAAAACAGTGACCTTTTCCGCATGATTTAGGTCACGGCGTCACTGCGACGCCGTTACGTAAACTGTGGACATGCCTGTTTTTATCACGGTCTCCTCTCCTCAGTCCCGGTCACAGGCCTGACTGCCGGACGGAAAATTCCCGATTTAAAAGCTTTACGGGCCTCATAGGTTTAATCCGCTTTATTTTAGCCGGGCCGTCCAAATTTTGTGAGCAAAAACACTATTATCGTTCCTGACTTTCGAGTTTTTCGCCAAATCCTTGTGAGAACTTTTAAAATTACTAAAGAATTTGCCATCGTGATTCACTTTTAAAAATACCAGTTATTTGAATCGGTAATTCATGATTTTCTCGTACTGTTTCTGAGTTAAAAGTGCGGATTTGACCGGTAGTTTTGTAAGCTCAGAAATCTTATCCAAAAAGTCGGATTTTGTCAGAAGATTTACATACTTACCGTTGCATTTAGCCAACTGAAAATCTCTGATAAATT
>NZ_FOXF01000068.1 GCF_900115655.1 Ruminobacter amylophilus
GTTTTTTCCTTACGAGATATTCCGGCATTTTACGATTTTTGGCTTTTTTCATGACCACTCCGTTGTCTGTTTTTTCTTGTTTGCAGGTGGTCAACTTTAATTCGTTTAGGTGGTCAACTTTTACGATCGTTTAACAGGCAGGCAGTTGATGATTTCTAAGCTACCTATACGGCAGTTAACTCTCCCTCAATGGCTCCGATGTTACTATCACATTTCTAAGCTACCTATACGGCAGTTAACTTGCAAAGATGCCATAGCCGTTTTCGTTAAAATTTCTAAGCTACCTATACGGCAGTTAACGTACTCAGTACGGCTTTATTGACGTTCTCTATTTTCTAAGCTACCTATACGGCAGTTAACTTTTCGGGCCCGATAGGCGTAAACACTCATCATTTCTAAGCTACCTATACGGCAGTTAACTTGCAAAGATGCCATAGCCGTTTTCGTTAAAATTTCTAAGCTACCTATACGGCAGTTAACGTACTCAGTACGGCTTTATTGACGTTCTCTATTTTCTAAGCTACCTATACGGCAGTTAACTTTTCGGGCCCGATAGGCGTAAACACTCATCATTTCTAAGCTACCTATACGGCAGTTAACTTATAGATGAAGATCCAGACCAACCAAGAAGAATTTCTAAGCTACCTATACGGCAGTTAACAATATGCCTTCACTCAATTATAGCTGGTTCCCATTTCTAAGCTACCTATACGGCAGTTAACACAGCGTCATAGACATCACCGAACACGCAAGCTTTCTAAGCTACCTATACGGCAGTTAACAAGACCCTTGCCGACAAGTGCGATAGCTTTCATTTCTAAGCTACCTATACGGCAGTTAACTGGCCGTTACCACCAGTCTGAAATCTGGATGATTTCTAAGCTACCTATACGGCAGTTAACAAACTCAAGGAATTACCAAAAGCAAAAGTACATTTCTAAGCTACCTATACGGCAGTTAACTCTAACTGTATCATAGTTCTTTCCCTCTTTTTTTTCTAAGCTACCTATACGGCAGTTAACCCTCGTTTGGTATCACTGATGATATTCTTATCTTTCTAAGCTACCTATACGGCAGTTAACGTGCTAAATCAAAGTACCGCCTTAAACTATGATTTCTAAGCTACCTATACGGCAGTTAACTTCAAAATGGAAAACCCATTGTGTTGCTTCAATTTCTAAGCTACCTATACGGCAGTTAACAATGAATTGGATTTCCGATATCATTGATTCTATTATACTATATGAATAAATTTAGAAAAAAATAAAAAATAATATTAAATTTCGTATGCAATGATATTTCAGAGCATACGAAACAATATAAAAATTAATATCAAACTAAAAAAGAAAAGGGCCCCATATTGTATAAGGACCCACAAACTAGAAATTAAAATTTTGGTAAAGCACCACTAGATATCAATCCATAACTATTAAAAACAGGAGGAATATATTCCATATTTTCAATCTGATCTATGTATAACCTAAAATGTTCTCCACTAGTTGAGCTACTTAAATTAACATAAGGTAGGGATAGATTCTTACTTTGCAAATCTTTATAACGAATTCTTACAAAATTCAAATCTTCGTTATGTCGCTGTGCATATCGTCGAATCAATTTCTCCTTATTAAACTTACACTGAACCCGACGATACTGAACAAATTCATTTACAAATTTGGGGACTAGAGCAACACTTCCATAGAGAACATAATCTTCTAAATTCTTAAATTGCTTCACCTGTGGAATTTTCTTTAAAACTTCTTCACTAAACGAAAACAGTCTTAACTTATTGCCTAATCTAGCCTCTTCTTTGTCGTAATCTAAAAATGCTACCCCTATATTCGACATTCCTGTTAACTTTACACTCAAAGCACATGTCACATGAATGGCATACATAAATTTGCTTAAAAGAAAATTACATGGAATATCGTGATCATATTTTAATAATACGTCTAAATAGTACAATCGTTCCATTATTCTTTTTCACCTTGACCAAACACACCTCCACGAATTAACACTCCTATCACGAAGTGGAGCTGTGTTTCATCTAACTGTTCACCTAATGCAAATTTATCAAACAATGTGTAGAAATCTTCTTTATTCTTAGGGTGTCTAAAAGCCTTACCTAAAGTTGTTACAGCGCCATAAGGCTCCAAGGCAATTGGCACGACACCTTCAAGCTTGTCTGAAAATAAAGTATACCAAGTATCTATGGTTCGAATTGCATTTCCAATTTTTTGAGAATGTAAAGCAGCTACTCCGTTTACAGAATATAAAATTTTACTCTTTTTTACCCTTGCCTTGTCCATAACAAGTTCTTCACTAGGATATACTTCCTGACCATTTTCAATTTTGGCATAAGCAGTTACTTTTAAGGTCAAAGAAGTTTTGCCTAACAATGTCTGATTGATCAGCTTTGCCAATTCATCCAACTTTGGATCAGAATATTCAAAATTTGACAAAGGATAATTTTTACCATCAAAAATAAACTGTTTTTCATTTTCCAATGTATTACCTATTGTACGAACTTCGACATGAATAGCATCTGCACCGACCCTGTTTCTCCACAAATAACGTCCACTGGCAAGATTGTATGCATAGCGCTTAGATAACACATTAAATTCATATCTTTCTTTATACTTGCTAACAGCTAACTGCAAATTGTTTTTAAACTCAGAATTATTACAAGCTGATGGAACACCAACATTTCCAAGAAATTTAACAGTAAATTCCAATTTAACAGTATCGCAATCCTGAGGCAAAGAACAACAATCCACTGTCTGAGGATTGGAATTTTTAATATCATTATTTAACTTTAACGGATCTTTTGCTACAGCTGAAGTAAGCCTGTTTGAAATAGTTCCTCTTACTGATTTTTCGAGCAATCTTAATGGAACTGAAACATCCTTATTTTCCCACATGGTTCCATACAATAAACCATCTGAAGGACTGATTTTTCTTTCGAAAGCCAATACTGAAGGAATGTTTGATTTAGCCATTCTTAATCTCCTAACCCAAAAAATAAAATACTATATAAAAAAATCCTCATCCAATTCATCATCCATCAGTGATGAATTATCAAACTGTTCATAAACATAATAATTATCTTTTTCAATATAATTACTACGCCATAACAACTCACGTATTTCTTTAAATTTATGTAACATTCGAAACTCACCCAATGTCACCATACTTTCCACAAAGCGATGAGGAGTACAGTCGTCTCTTTGATTCAATGCGTGAGGAACGATAGATGTTACCCCCATATATCCAGTACAAATTGGAACTAACCAACCTTTATGATTTTTGGTTCCTGCTGAATCTTTTTCAAAATTTATAACCAAAGAATCTAATAAAGAATCAAGTGCATCATTCTGATTATCAAGGGAATTTTTAACTAAATCCTTTCTTTCAATCAGTGCGTACCCGGGCATTAACAAACCAACTATTTTTTGTCTAAAAACTTTTGGTTCATTCGCATGAAAAATTAATCTTGGTCTATCAAACGAAATTACATCTCCAGAAGAAATCCTCATGCTATCATGTAGCGTGCTAATAATCAGTTCAATGAATCCATTCCCTAGATCCGATGATTCATTAACATCTCCCTCAAACTCAATAATCAAACTAATATCCATCTGACATTTAATTTCTGCAATAAACGGTGGCTTTGTATATTTTTGTGGATTTTCTTTATCTTTTACCAATGGATTTCCAGTTAAAACGATTGAGGAATCATAACCACTTCTGCTCTCTCTCAAATTAAATTTATGAGAAACCACTCCAAAATTTTTAAAAGCAATTGAAGGAAAGCCACAACTACAAATTTTTCTCTGTAAACAATGAACTGCACCACCAATAGAAGTTAAAGAAGGAAAACCTACTGTATAAGGACTTGACCAGGCATTTGCATTATTGATGATTATATGTGGTAAAATTAATAAACTAGTGTTCACAACCAGAATTCCTCACGATTTGAAATTACTTCTTTTATAAAATTTATTTCACTATTACCTAATATAACTTTCCTTTTATCATACAATCTGTAATAAGTTCTTCTGATCCAATCAACTATAGAATTACTGATTTGTTCCTTTAACATATCTGTCATTAACGATTGTCTTTGAAGCTCATTTGGATTTAGCCAAACCTGCTGGAACTTAGGTAGATTTTCTCTACAGAGATTTGCACTACTTCGAACTAAAAACAAATTCTGGACAACAAAATCAATAATATTGTTTATCGCTTTATCCCTGTATCTAAATAACAGATTATTAGGTACTGTTTCTTTATCTGACGACAGATATTTATGAAAATATGTAAATAAAGAGCGATATTGGTTATAGTCCATGCACTCATCAAAAAAATCTTTTTTTGGAAGTCTGATATTTAATTCATCTATATCCAAAGGAGGAATAGAGCTTAATAACAAAGCCTTACCGCCATTAGCATTATTAAGAAAACTTATGTTCTGAGGTTTGGCGCCACCATACTTCACCACTCGAATACCGTATATATCTCTGTAGTTGTTTCTTTTATTTTCCCTAAATTCATTTTTTTCGTTGCGAATTGCTGCTATTCTGTTTTTCAATTCAAAAACTAGGCATGAAGGAGTAACAACAGACAACAAGTGGTATTGATTCTCGCCTATATAAAAATAAACTTGCTTGATTCTTGATGAGGTTACCTGACTGTCTGATTGCTCAAACATCAAGGAAAAATCATCCATTAATTTAATTGCATCATCCTTAGATCTTCCATCCATTTGAAGCAATTCATAAGCTTCTGGTGTTCTATCTCTGAGATTTTCCAAAATTGTGAAACCATTTGATAGTTTCAACATAAGAAATTTCCAAATTTTTGCATCTCCAGCATTACCAGATAAATCTAAAGGTCTGGATACTTTTACATTGCCGGATCTAACATAACCATCTTCTGTTCGTCTACCTTGAAAAACAATATGTGATAACACTTTTTTGTCTGAAGCAGTAAAAGGTTGTGGATGTGAAAAAGAATACGGATGAGTAGCACAATTAATAGCTTTGGCTTTTTTGGCTGCATCATCTATAAACGTTTTTGACAATTCATTTTCGTTTATAAAATCTAAAACTTCTTTACTAATCATTTCAATCTTCTTTAAATTCGTCTTCTTGCGAATAAACCCCAAAATTATCACTGTATATCCAATTATTTTTATAAATAGGTAAATGAACTTCACCAAAATAATCAGCTACATCATCAAAACTTTTATCAAACTGCTCAGAATACTCTTCTACGCAACTCTTATAATTTCTATTCAACCATAATCTATCAGTATATTTATAATCTTGTATATTTTTAATAGTATATGTTTTTGAAAAATTATTCCAATTATTTTGGCTATCTTTTTCAAAAAAATGAGCTTCGTCAAAATTCTTATCTTCAAATCTATAGACGATGGTGTATACAGGATTTGATTGTCTAAACTTATTCAATGTCTGAGGTATTGAAGTTAAATCGGCATAACTGTTACCGTACCCCAAAAAACCATAAATTTTTGTATTATTTTTAATTTTATTTCCTAATGCTATTAATTCCTGTGAAGATAATTTATTCTTATTATTTTTATAATCTGTAGTAATACGGTCAACTGCAGTTATTCCAAATTTATTATTATTTGACAATCCATGTAAATACTCTGACAAATCATGTTTTTCCCATGGTTTATCACTATCTTCCTCGTATCCAGGTTTTATAAAATAACATTCATTCTTAGCATCTTTGTTAATAAAAGCCTTATAATTGAACTGCATTATAGAGACGTTAGGATTGGTTATAGGAATATTTCTATGTCTGTTTACTCTACCTGACATCTGAATAATTGAACGCCATGAACTAGGCTCAATTACAGCCCAATCGTAATCATGATCTCTTCCTACTTCAGCAACAGGTGTCGCTACGACAACAAACAGTATTTTAGATGCCTTACTTTTGTTTATTATCTTTCTTACAAATACATCTTCTAAAATCTTGGGTTTTTTAACATTTTCATTTTTTCGTTTTAACAGAGTATCCAAATATTTTTCCTGATAATGTCTCATTAACAATACCTGTCTGCTGTGATAAACCATCACCCTTATTTCTGTATCTAAAGGTAATTCCGCCTCACATAAATATTTGGCAACTTTTACACAAGGATCTATATTGGCCATTCTTATTACCCCGAACGACACCTCCTTATATGTTTCAGGATCCTCTACATGATTAAAATCATGTAACTCTAACGAAGCATCTAAAATGTACTTAAAATAAGCTTTTGACAAATCTCCTTCATCAATATCATCAAATGGAGATTTAAACACCTGTCCCATTCTAAAAAAAGACTTATTATCTGTTAGATTTTTAATTCTTTTATTGATAAAAATCTTATGCATCTCAGAAAATTTTGGTGTTTTATCTTTCTCAAATATTTCCATTTGCGTATTAAATTCATCAACCCACATGCACATTATTTTTCTAGAACATTTATTCAACTTTTCATAAACCATTAATCCTTTATAGTAGGCATTAAAAAAAGCTACTACTACCTCATAAGGAATTGTGGCTGAAGACAGAATAACTTTTTTTCCGAATGTACCAGCTAAATATACAAGGCGACCAACTGCAAAAAGATCATTAGTTGAAAAATCATCAACTTCATCTATTACCAAATTTGAAGTCATTAGCCTCATAAAAGGTGGAATATATTTACCTCCTTTTACACATTCCGTTGCTGGCATAAGCTGATCTATGGTACAAACTAGAACAGGTGCACATAACAGTTGTAATTGTTTTTCATCACCAGTTATAGTTGAAAACAAATCATGCTGTAGGATTCCATTAAAATCTACGTATTCATCAAACAAAGAAGAAGATGAATCACTAAAATCCATCTCATCCTCATTAGGTCTATCATGTTGATGTAAATATTTAATCGCTGACGAACCTACAATAACAGCTACTTCCTCATCCGACATGCCTAATTTATTTCTGTATTCGTCACCGGTCTGTAATGTAAGAGTTCTTAGTCCCAAAGCCAGCGTAAAACGCAATTTATCGTTTTTTCCAATACCTAATGCAATTTTTGCATTTGCTATAGTCTTTCCACAGCCAGTACTTGCCATATTTAGAATAAAACCGCCTTTTATATCCTGGTTTTCATTTTCTCGATTAAATTTCTTTAACTTGTCGACAGCCTGATTCTGCCATATAAATCTCGGTAAACTTACCCTTCTTGTTAATTCCTTCACATTTTCAGCATAAGGCATATTTGACTCCAAATAAGGAAGAAAATATGCTATTTTAACGGCGGTATCACACACTCCACATAGGTGTTCATCAAGCTTTTGTTTCAATTCACGAGTAGTTTTAAAGGTATTTGCAAAAAGATTTGATTTAGATCTCCAGGATAAATCATTATCCTTGGAAGAGTAATTATGATCACCCAACATCAGGCTCAATCTGGCATATTTCAAAACAGCTCGCAAATCATGTCCTGAATAATGAGCAAAAAGAAGACGGCTGTCAGCTAATCTTGAGCTCCATTTTTTTAAATGGTTAAACCATACCATTGAAAAATCATCTATCCATTCTGGGAAATTAAAACACTGATCTAATTCTTCTATATCATTCTTACAACTAGATTGTCTTTTATATGCATTCCCGACAGTAATAATTGAGAATAACCCATAAAGATCATTTAAAAAATTATCAGGGATATCGCCCTCACTATATTTTTTCCCTTCATTAGTTACAGGAGAAGGTAACCTATGATGACTAAGTATCAGCCACAAAACACATAAAAGAAGAGAATCTGTTGATCCTTTGCTAACTTTAAATGGCCTAAATCTATCATCCCACTCATTATAAGTACGACAATAATTTATAATGTCTTTATAACAAGGTACATTACCAACAGATAGTTCTTTCAGCCAATCTTTTCCTTTATCACAAAAAAAACCATATATTCCCCATAAAAGCATCGCTGATACCAATTCATGTCTAAAAGGATCAGTAGTATTTGAACAACACTTTAATTTGTTTTGAAAATATAAAGATGATTTACCCAAATCATGAAAAAGAGCAGAAACAGCAACTAAAGACTGAAGCATAGGCATATAATCCCAACCGACTGACTCGTAATTGCTAAGTATACTTTTTTCTGTATAGTTTACCGGTACAATTCCATCCAAAATATCAAATTTATTTTTATTCCCTACGATCCAAAGAAGCTGGCTAACACTTCTTGAACGAATCCAATGACATGAAACGGCTGTATTCTTTGTTGCTGTTTTTCCCAACAATACTTTTACCATCTTTAAACCATCTTGCGTTATTACGGTTCGCCAAGTTGATTTTCCAATACGCAATGCAAATGCATCCAACACTCGCTCTGTTGTTTTAATAGCACCCTTTTCAGATTCAGATACAAAAACCACCATCATATGACATAATCCTCAAATCAAAGAAGATGTTACATTAAACAGTCATTCAAATTTTTTATTATCCATACAGATTTGCTGTACAGTATCAAACATAAAATCCATAACTTTAGTTTCATTGAAAACCATAATCATCTGATGCCTAAAATCAGAATCACTATAACCTTCTCTTGCACAAATAAAAGCCCACGGCAATACAACAGCGTCCTTAATTAAATCCGCCACGTCAAATACCAATGCACCTCTTCTAGTTTTTCCATGCATTAACGCAAAGGCATGAGGAATACCCAATACCCAAAGTACAGTTGCTGCCAACCCATATGCGAGATAATTACCATGATCTAAAAAATCGTTAGCCAGATCAGTGGAATCTCCCTCGCGGGAACGAATAAAATCTCTCTGCAACAACATATGCGCTGCAATACGATAAAGATTCTTAGTAAATCGAGCCTCTATAGTTAATAAATCATTGACGTTTTTTGCAAACTGAGTCTGCACATAATAATCATTAAGTATCCCTAAATCCTCAGAAGAAAGCTTTATGCCGTTACTAGAAAGTTCTCTATCAGTAGTCCAGATTTTTTCTATAAATCTGATTCGTGCCTTCTGCAATTGAATTGCGGCTTGTAAACGATAATCATCTATATACCAGAATGACAACCACTGCTGAACAAATTCAGGCGGTCTATATTCACTTTGAGGCGTTATGAATTCAATACTGTTGCCGTCAAATAAAGGTGTTCCACCTCCTCCACAAAATCCAAACAATACCCCAGCCTGTGCTAACATTCTGGCTGCTGCCTGAGTTATTGATGTACCTTCAGCTAATAAAATTACAGTGGTATTACAGATCGGAATATTAAAGAATTGTTCTAATTTATCTTTTTCAGTCAAATAAAGTACACGACCATTTTTCTGCATTATTCTGCAGTGACTTAAGTAGAACTTTCCCAAATCGTAATACTATACATTCTTTTTTGGTCTGCCAGGAGATCTTTTAGTTGGTACTTCATCTTGTGGTAAAAGAGACAACTTTTGAAGTACCTTAACCTGAGACGGATTCATATTAATAAGTTGCCAGTCACCCGAGTTAATTCTGGCTTGTTTAGCTCTTTTTAAAATTGACATGATTTTTTTATAGGTAAATGTGTTCAGTAATTCAGCCTTATCAAATTTGTTAATCAATTTAAACGATAGAACAGTTGACAGGAAATTGCAGAATTCACT
>NZ_FOXF01000065.1 GCF_900115655.1 Ruminobacter amylophilus
AATGCAAAACTCCTGATTATATAAGTTAAATTATATCTCAGGAATTTTTCTGACATTTTTAGCTACATGTAATTTACAGAGTTTGGTTCACACGCCCGATGATTACGGATAACTACGTTGCTCCGGCACTACCAAAGAAACCCATCCCGATCAGAACACCTTCAGTAGTTATGCGTATTCTTGTCCTTCCATGGCAGGATTCTGCAGGAGATCTCATGGTTTCCGGCTACATCTATACTGAAATTGAGCCTCGTCGGTGGGTAATAGGGAATGAGGGTGTCACAACCTCTGAAAATTCTCTGACCATACATTCCTCCATAAGATAAAGATTTTGGTTTTGTGTTTCTACATCAGTAGATATTGTTTTTTTCACATCTATATAAGGAAATTATTAAATGTTTAAGAAATTATTAAAGAAGTTCGCTGTTGCTACCGCTGCATTCGTATTTACCTTCGGCTCTGTAATGACCGTAGAAGCAACCATGGACATGACTCCTGCAGCATATGCGTCCGAAGATGCTAACGGCTGTATCAATAACGGCTCTGTAGGCGAATGTTCAAACACTTCATCATACACTGAATTCGACTCAATCTGGAACCGAATCGCTGCCTGGACTCAGGGTTCTCTCGGCCGTGTAATCGCTGGTGCCTTCATCCTCGTTGGTATCGTTGGCGGCGTGGGCAAGCAGTCTATCATGTCATTCGCAATCGGTATCTCTGCAGGCCTCGGCTTAATCTACGCTCCAGGCATCCTGGCTTCACTCTTCTCAGCTGACGTATCTGTATCTGCTTTATCAGAAGACGTATTACAGCATGCAGTTGCAATGCTTCAGAATCATGGGCTGAAGTAATCCCGTAAACTTCTAACACTCCACGAATTAAAACCTCTCATTCCACAGTTTGAGAGGTTTTTTATTAAAAGTAGGATCTAAAAATATTACCAGGTGCTTAATTCAAAATCATCAATCAACAGAGCACCTGTATTAGGATCTATGAGTTTAAGCTCAGCAAATAAATCCCATACTTCTTTTTTGTATTTGTCAGTGAGTGCCTTGTCTTTTGGTTTTAATTTGGAATATTCTTCTTTTTTAATTGTGAGGGACGAGAATATTTTTTTTATTTTACCATTTACTTTTTTATCAATCTTACAGCCATTCTTATTACATTTATCTACATAGGTTGGATCTTCTAATGATAAAAGGTAGCCAGCTGTAATAGAGTATATCGCAATACTGTTGCCTGTCGGTTTTCCATTGATAAATGCGTTTATGGATTCATCTATGCGTTGTTTATATTCTTCCTGATAGTTGTCTGTAAATTCGCAGTTACCTACAACAGGTGAACTTAAAACCACACCTTCGCCGATACAGAGGAGAACTAACTTCTGACCTTTTTCTAAATTGACAATTTTATCAATGTCTTCGTCAGGATTTTTAAATGCTGCATTAACTGTACTTAATACGGTTTTTTTGCCTGCTTTCATAAAGATTACGGGTTTATTCCCCACGGAACTCTTAATCTGTTCAATTTCTCCGGTAACTATCAATTTTGGTTAATATATTCCTTATCACCTTTAATTTGATTTTTATCATATGTACTGAACATCTGCTCGGCAGTAACAGGTTTATACCCGTATTTTTCTTGCAGAACATCGCCAAAAGCACTATCACCTCCTTCGTTAAAAGACTCGAAATCTTCGTTTAACAGTGCATGACTAAAGTTTTTAATAAACTTCTGTCTTTCAGGAGTCAGCTTGGATTCTGCTTTTTCATTTGTTTGATTTGTATTATCTGCCGGTGCAACAGCCTTTACAGAATCCGAAAAATTGGTTGCATAACAATTGGATGAACAGACGGTTGCATAGATACCGAATATGCAATAACTAATAATCTTAGACAGTTTATTCATTGTCTTTCCTCCACAATCACTACAATCCTCAGAACTTTTTAAAACATGTTCCAATACCACGTAAAACAACGACTACCTTATTTAAATTTAGCAAAACAATCATGTAATTCAATTAATTGCAGATAAACAAAGGGAAATATTCAAACACTTTCACGTTTTACGTAATTTTGCGAGATTAAATTTTAAACTGAGGACTTTTATCACTACGATGTCAGCCCAAACCCCATAAAAAAGAAAAATATTTAAATTTTCTGCAGTTTTAACAGTAGTTTGTTGGCCAATCCATGAAAAACGATCTGTTACTATCAGTAGTGACTGAATATATATTCCGGAGTTTTTATGGAAACAGAAAAAAAAGGGCAGCACAAACACCCGGTTCTGCGAAGCTGCATCAAGTGGTCGTTATATGCCTCAATCAGCATCTGGCTTGGCGTTACGGCTTTCGACCAGATTGAAAAACACATAAACGTCAGCTTCTGGGGACACATCGGCGCCGAAAAGGAACGGCAGCTGTCATGCATTAAGGATATGTACTACATGTTCGTCACTAAAAAAATCACCGATTATTCAACCCATGAATGGCAGCGTGACAAACTTTATACGTTCAGAAGCCAGGAAGGAGCCCTGTACAAGAAAGGCACCATATTCGTTAAGTATCTGAGGGGACTCCCCGGGGATACCGTGGAAATTAACGATAAATACGAAATCATGGTAAACGGCAAAGTCGTGGCCTCAGGTTTTCCGATATTCGAAAGACACGGAATAAGAATTCCGGAAAAGTTCATATTCAAGGAAGTCATTCCTCCGCACAAATACTACATGCTTGGTGACACAGAGCATTCCTACGATTCCAGATACTGGGGCTACGTTGATGAAGAAGACATTATTGGCCGTGCTTACGGCTTCTTTGCTGTCGGCAAATAGTTTCGGAAATAACGGGGAAATCGGGAATCTTATCGACGAAGCCCGTAATCAGAACCTGTCTGAAGAAGAACTCGCCACAATTACCGAACTTAAGAATGAGAGCAAAAGGATTAAGGCGCAGACCAAAGAGGAAATGACTTCGCTTACCGAAACAAAGGCAAGCGAGCAGTCCATGCTCATTCAGACAAAAAAGACCATTTACGAACTCAGGGAAACCATGGATCCCCAGACCTATGAGAATCTGCTTACGTCATTAACCGAACAGGAAAAAAACATCGCCGGCAATTCAGTTGAAGCATCGGATCAGGATCTTTCACGGTATCCGATATACATCTTCGCCTCCCAGTCCATGGGGGACGCAGCACTTAAATCACTCTATGCGGGCGTTGCGGGTGAAAAGAACGTGTTTATCATCTTCCGCGGTATTCTCCCGGGAGAAAATCTGGCCTCATTCTCCAAACGCCAGCACATGCTGTATAAGCCGGAAAAGGATGATGAAAATGAAACCAGGACTTTCTTTCCTCCAAATATTCAGATCAATCCTGTACTGTTCCGTCACTTTAACGTAACTGACGTACCGCAGATGGTCATAGCCGATCCGGAACACCTTAACGGTAATTCCACATGCATGTCATACGCCAATGGGGCTGACATCAGTGATGTCTGCTATCTTAGCCGAATCTCCGGTATCTCTAACCATGTTTATCTTCAGGAAGAAGCCAAAAAGAGTCATTTCGGCAATCTCGGCAAACTGGGGGATGTTCTGCAGATTTCAGAGCCAGACATGGCTGAAGAAATGAAGAGAAGAGCCATGGCATATGACTGGAAAAAAGCGGCAGAAAGAGCAAAAGACAATTTCTTCAGGGACAGAAAACCGGTTTACCTACCGACAGCCATATACAGAAGGACAAGATACGTGGATCCATCAATAACCGTTCAGGAAGACGTAAAGGATGCCTACGGCAAGATTCTGCTGCCCCGGGGCATGATGATCAATCCGCTCAAACACACGCTAATGACGGGGAAATACGTGATATTTAATGCAACCGACAAGGCTGAAATCCAGCGAGTAACAGATTACGTTTCAGCTCATCCGGATGATGATTTTACTTTCATGATTGACGATATTTATCATGACGATTCCGAGAACGGCTGGAACGAATACGAAAAGCTCGTAAAAGCCTTTAAACAAAGGGTTTATCTGATGCCCGACAACCTTCCTCATGAGCTTGGAGTGATGGTCACTCCCACAGTGGTTTATGCGGACAACGAAAAACAGGTTCTGATCCTTGAAGAACTGGGCAAAATCGGCCAAAAAACACCGAATAAGAGTATTGCCGTGGAGAAGAGGTATCAGTATGAATAACCTGTCAAAGACTCTGCTTTCGCTCGCCGTTCTGAGCTCATCCGCAGCATTTGCGGGAGATGCCCGCTGTCCTTCTCATGAACCGTTCTCGCAGGCGGTTAACAATCTCTGCTGGGACTGTATCTTCCCCATCTACGTTGCCGGGGTAAAAATCGATGCCTCATCTAAGAAGGAGGACAAAAAGGACTCCGGAAAAGGGGATGAGAAAAACAGTAAAGGAAACTTTGGCATATTTCATAACCCCGGTGTGCCTTCTGACGCTTATACCAAACCGTTCTGTTCCTGCAGGGAAGGGAAGATTGATAAGCCGGGTATCAGTGAAAGCCTCTGGGAACCTGCAAGACTCGTGGAAACCACATACATGGCAGGCTGCATGCCTGCCTTAGGCGGTGCGGTCACCAAACTCTGCCCCGGTGGTAACGGGGTATCAAGTCATTCGGGTGACGTGCCGTACGGCAATGAGCATGACTACAGAAACGTACACATGTATGCGTTCCCGATTCTCAGAATACTGAACATGACCACGGACGCGGTATACGTTAAGGATGGTTACCAGGACGTAAGTCTCATGGAGCTCTCTGAACTGAATCCGTTCTATAAGGACGGTTCTCTCTCCATGGTGGCGACACCCGAAACCATGATAGTGAGCGCCATGTCAGCACTGGCTCCGATAGCCTGTCTTGGGGAAGTTCCAATGACCATGACCAATCATTCTCCGGTAGAGTCTCTGTGGTGGTGTGCCGGTAATTGGGGAGTCTATTATCCTCTTGTCGGCACCGTTCTCGGCAGTAACTCATTCAGAGCCACATCTCTTGAAGCCACCAGACTGCTTGCACTCATGCACCGTGAAGGCCGTGAATTTAATACCATCGGCAAAGATAACATGTGCAATGCCCACGTTTCAGAAAAGCTTCCAAAACAGCAATGGAAAATGCAGCACTACTTTCCGGTTCCCGAGAACGGATCCCACGTCATCGGCTATCCGACAATTCTCTGGAACAGCATGCAACACTATCCGGGCATTAAAGGCCAGACCGACGGCTACGTACTCTTCAGATGGAATGACTGCTGCAACCACATGGAATAACACTAATGCTTAATACTCAAAGATTCTACATAAAGCCTCTGGCTTATTTAATCATGAATTCCCTGGCGCTTACGCCTTTTATCGCATCTGTTGCCGTGGCTGAAGAGAATGAACGTGAATTCGACATGCTTCAGGGGATTAACGAAGGCACGTCAGAGGTAAAGGACTTCTTCAGTGACAGTAATTTTTCAGTCAATCCATCCGAAACGGGACTCAGCATTTCCGCAGGCGATCAGAGTGCTTCCATAAGCACTGATGACGAGATGTTTACGTCAGATGACAAAGAAGCACAGGCCATGGTCGATAAGGCCAAAAATCTCGGCGAATCAGACAGCCTGCAGTCGGCAATTGACTACGGACAGCAGCTTAAGAGTAAATACGCAGCGGAAGATGACACCTCAGACATGGGCGTCATTTATCAGACGCATAAGAAAATGATCCAGGACGGGCGTCTCGACATCAGCAGCGATCCCGTTGTTACCGATGCCCTCAGTGTCTTCGATCCTGATGATCCAAACTCAATATACAACTACTTCTCCGACGCCTGTCAGGAAAAAAACAAAACCACCGGGGAAACCAGACAGTCAACCAGATTCGTGGGTACGGAAGAAACCTGTCTCAAGTACAGCACTTCAGGTGCCAACTGTAATATCAGGCATAAATACGACGTAAAGGTCATAGAAACCACCTCGGAAGAAAGACCGATCCTCCTCGAGCCGTGTTCGTGCCGAAAAGGGGACTCCTCATGTACCAAAGAAACCCTGACTCACTGTACAGGCTTCTGGGTAGGAGCCGCGACTGCAGGCGATAACCTTCTGAACCCAGAAAACGGGAATAACAGTAAGTCCTGTATCGTCTACAGGCAGAAGGCAAGTTTAATAATTCATAAGCCTCAGGCTCTCACGAAGCTTTATCTTGACGGGGCCTCCATCGACGATAACGCGGCCGTGTATCTCTACAAATACGGGGAAACACCTGACTATGCCAAGCCGATTTGGAAGTCTCATGCAGTGATTCCCGCAAGAAACATTTCCTATAACAGGGAGCTGGACGACAGTGTTCATTTCTGTAACCCGATTACCGAACCTAAATGTGCAATTCCAAAATACGATGACAAAAAGACCTTTCTTCCTGCATATGACGTAATAACCGGAGCATTGCTTGATGATCCGAAGAAAGGGAAGCTGTATTCCGGAGAAACCGACGGTAAATACAAGGCTCCTCTCGTGGATTTCACCAATTTCTTTGCCAATGCCACCGCTGATGACGTCTATGTGATTGAATTCCTGCTGTCCGTATCCGGCAGGGGAAAGGGCTCACTGCATTTCAGAGCTGAATATGATCCTGCTCTCGCCATGGATGAAAACTGGACAGGAGAAAACCACTGCCTCGATAAGCTGGAATACTTTTCCGAAAACTCAAGGCTTACCAAAGGCTCTATAACCTGTACGGCATACGGAGAACAGGTGAAGGTAGGGGACGTGACCTGCGGTATCACCAATGGTCACGTTGTCTGTCCTGAAGCCTTCGGATCTCAGAAGATTCCGTATCTGCTGTCATATGATGAGAATAAAGGGGATTACGTCAAAGAGTCCGTTTCTCCGGATCATTTAACGTGTACCAATTTTAACTTCAGCTATTCAACGCTTTCACCTTCGGAAGAAGCCATTAATAATTCCTGCGATGAACTGCTTTCTTCCGCTTCCGACAGCGGTAAGTCCTGCTACATGACCAAAACCCAATGCATCTAGACCACGGCTGAGGCTGATGAAGAAATGGGAGGAACGGGAAACACCGATGACTGTTACCTTAAGGAAATCACCTACAATTGCGGAAAGGAAGAGACCTTTGAGGAAACCACGGAAACCGTGCAGACCAATTGCGGTTCAAACAATATGGTAATCAACTGCGAGGGCTGTTCCTGCATCGGCATCACGCCTACGGTAGAAAACACCGGAAGTTTCGCTAAAACGTCTGCCATTCTTCAGGCCGTGGATTTCATGGCACAGGACTTCAAATGCGTGACAGTGGACGGTAACGAATGCTCCGAAGACGAACAGAGGGAACACTTTATTGAGATATTTTCCGGGGCCCGCAAGCACTGCCATATCTTCGATACGGGGTTAACTTACCAGAACTGCTGTAAGAACATGTCAGGGGTTTCCGTAAACAACTACGTGCACAACATTCTGGTAATGAGCAGGCTGCTGAGCTCAAAGCAGGCTTTAGGCCAGTATGCGGACAAGCTTGATCCGACAGGTCTCAGCACGTCACTTAATGATAAAAGTCTGACGGCTGCAGATAAGCTTAATACCAAGGTTAATTCCTGGCTTGATTCCATCACCGGCGTTGAAGGCGGCGCAAATCTGGCACAGAACACCGTAATGCTTATCTATATCAATGCTTATAAAGGAGAAATAGTTAAGGCTATGTCCACTTTATTGAGCAGTATTGGTAAGAAAATTACAGGTGATATAGCAACAGCAGCAGGATCCTCCGGAGTAGAAGGAGCCAAAAAACTTGCAGAGGACGAAGCAACCCAAAAGGCAGCGGAAGAAGCCAGCAACGAAGCTTTGAGTTCTTTAGCGAGCGCAGCCAGCATTGTAGGAGCGGTTTATACGGTTTATTCCGTTATCAATATGTCCCTTAAGCTGATTTTTAAATGCCGAAACATTGATTTTGAAACGGCATCCGACAAGGCTTCTCAAGAAGTGTTATCAGGTTTCAACCAAGTGTAAGGTAAAAGTATTTAACCCTTTCGGCAAATCCAAATCATGTGCCGACCGTGAATTCTATTTCTGCTGTTACAACTCTCCTTTGGCCAGAATCGTGATGCAACAGATAAAGAAAACCGGCCAGCTCGGCTTCTCTGAAGACGATAAGAGCTGTGTTGGTATCAGACTGGATCAGCTTGAACAGCTTGACTGGTCTAAGCTCGATCTGTCTGAATGGAAATCTCTTATTCTCGAGGCTCAGAATGCCGGACTCAATGACGATCAGCTGAAGATAATGGAAAAACTCTCTGAACAGACTCTGGCTCCGACAGATACGGCAGCAACCCTGGAAAACAACAGCACTTCCGACTCGATAGCCGAACTCGTAATGTATTTCAGTGACAGGGACGAAGACTAAGCTCTGATGAAAGAATTTAAGGCGCTGCCTCAGGATGTCCGTGAAGCAATTATTGCCAGAGAAGAAGCGACTCAGGCAGCATATGAGGATTCGGTCAATAACAGTAATCTCAGCGACGAAGAATTTAAGCAGTATAACGATTTGGCTGAGAGCAACATTCGTAATGACAATGCCAACATTGATGAACCGGTTTATAAGGCTGATGCAAAGAATCAGCAGATTAACAAGGAACTCATGGCAGCCCAGCTTAATTACTCGCTGATCAAGATAGGGGAGTTATCCCTGGCGGACATTGCAGAAGCTGTTCTGGACTACAGGATCGAGGTTCCCGGCTCCGTTTATGACGTCATTCTGTCAGGCTATGACAGGGAAAATCAGAAACTTGATGACGTTGCCCTAAAGATCATTAAACAGATTAAAGCCGATAACGCCAACGTAAAAATATCGTCCGTTCCTCTGACCGTGGAGAACATCACCGGCGAAAAATCCCTGCTCAACATTAACAAATCTTCTTCAACCAATCCTGAATCATGCAAAGACAATGACGAATCATGCGTCAGAAGGTCTGCAACGGTAAGGTTGGACAATACCATAGAGATTTTACGGAGTATTTACGGCGATGCTTACAGATTCTCACTGGAAGCCGAAGAAAGTACTCCTAAAAATCTTAAATAGGGAAAGATTTTTAGGTAAAGTAACACAACTTTTTGTATAATTTTATTTCATAACAATTTATGTAAATTAAAGGAGAAAATATGAATTTAATTAAGACTTTAACAGCATCAGCAATGCTCGTTGCGTTCTCCGTAATGGGAACCGCATGTTCTTCAGTACAGCATAAGGATGCTAAAGACGTATCTTACGCACTGGATCATGAAAATCATAATCCTGAAAAAGCAGGCATTTACGTTTTCAGAAGCAAGTACGATCCTACACACGTATACCGTGATTTATACCTTGACGACAAGTTCGTAACCAGAATCGGCGGCTGCGGTTATTTCTTCAGAGAAGTTGAACCGGGCGAACATACCGTTACCACATACAGCCGCTGGGGAAATCATGTTCAGGTAACCATAAATGCCGAAGCCGGTAAGGAATACTATTTAATGCAGGGATATGACCCAACCAAATTTACCTGGTTAACATTCCTTCCAACCCCGATGACCATTGACGCAGCAAGCATCTATGGTGGCAGAAAAACAATTGATTACTGTCCAAATGATTTATTACCTGACCTTGATGGAACTCAGCCTGACCTGCAGTCTAACGCCTCAATTGAGAAGAAACACATAAGCGAAGAAGTATTATCAAGAAAGTAATTTTAAGTACTTCAATACAGAAAACCCGGCCATGTATTTCATGTCCGGGGTTTCTTTTAAAGGCTCTTAGAAGCCTTTGTCGGTTCAGATTATTTTATTACCATTAACGTCTAACCTGAATAAACGTTAATGTAAGGAGTACATATATGAAAATATATATCCGTATTTATAAAATAAAATGTCCTTTTATGCAAATATTTGCGTTAAAATTGCTGAATTTTTAATTGCATCCTTTATAGTTTCAATAACTCAACTTTCCCACATGATTTTGAGTGGAAAAACATAGCGCAACCTTAATCCATGCGGTTTAGGTGTTTTTTAAAAACATGTATTGATTTTTATGACAATTTTGGAGTTTTTTTGGTGGCGAATTCTTCGTACAGACCTAATACGAAATCCTGAATATAAGCAATCTGTTCGGTAAACCAGCTGCTGAGCATTTTGAAAGCCAGTACCATTGCCTTTTCGTAACAGCTTTTTTTCAGATACTTTCTGTCACGCAGAGCCTGTACATAGCCCATGAAGGTATTCATCAGTGTATCTAATGCTATATTCAGATGTATTTCCTCCAATTGTTCGGCACAGCTTTCAAAAACTGCTCCAAA
>NZ_FOXF01000071.1 GCF_900115655.1 Ruminobacter amylophilus
ACCCAATCGCTATGGAACAGGGTTTACGCTTCGCAATTCGTGAAGGTGGCCGTACTGTAGGCGCTGGTGTTGTTGCTAAGGTTATCGAATAATCTTATCTGACTAGATAAAAAAACCCCGAGATTTTCGGGGTTTTTTTAGATTTTTATAATTTTAGTGATATACTAACTTTGCTTTAAAGTGAAGCAAAGTTTATTTTTATAAGTAGTGTTTGAATAAGGATTTTAATAATGGCCTCTAAAGCTGAGAACAAAAATCCAGTTGTTAATGCATCAACCCAAAATGTTGCTGACAGTTTTCTGACAAGACAGATTTCTGCAGGTGCAAATGCATCATTATGGATTTTATCAATCTTACTGTGTGCTGTTGCCATTTTCGGTAATTATTATTTAAATAAAGAATACAGCGACGTATTTAACGACAGCATTAACTCACTGTTGAAAGGGTTGGGTGTTGTTCTTGTTGTTCTTCTGGCTGTTGTTGTTGCTCTTTGTACTAATAAGGGTAGACAGGGATTATCCTTTGCCAAAGAATCATACACAGAAGTAAGACGCGTAGTTTGGCCTGATGCACAGAAGACCAAGCAGGTAACCATTATGGTAGGCATTATCGCAGTTGTGCTTTCTTTTATGCTTTGGGTGTTTGATTTATTCTTTATGTTTATTCTTGACAGTGTCAATTCAATCTAAGGAACAGATATGACCACAGAAAGTTCAAATTCAGGTGCTAAAAAAAGATGGTACGTTATTCAGGCATTTTCTGGCTATGAACTGAGAGTAAGAGAAACTCTTCTTCAGAGCATTGAACAGAATGAAGAGATGAAAGAACTGATTGACGATGTTCTGGTTCCAATGGAAAGAGTAAAGGAATATCGCGACGGTAAGAAGCGTGAGTCTCAGCGCAAGTTCTTTCCTGGATATGTGCTCATTCACATGGTGATGAATGAAAAGACCTGGCTTTTTGTTCGCCATACTGACCGTGTTCTTGGTTTTGTTGGTGGAAACATAGATCATCCAATGCCTATTACTGACGCTGAAGCAGAGAGAATTTTAGGTCGTCTTAAAGAAACTGAAAATGCTCCAACCCAGAAGACTAAATTTGAAGTTGGTGAAAAGGTTCGAGCTAAAGAAGGTGCCTTTAAAGACTTCACAGGTACTGTTGAAGCAGTTGACTATGAAAAGAATCGTGTCACTGTTTCAATTTCAATTTTTGGTAGAGATACTCCTGTAGATTTGGATTTCTCTCAGGTAGAAAAAGATCTTTAGTACTAGTAGTTAGGGTTGTAATAAAGAAGAGGGAAGCCTCTTCTTTTTTATTTACTGAAAATAAATGTTGACTCAATCGTATAATTGAGTATAATCTCATCACCTCTATTTTGTGAGGAAGTTATTATTTTTTATTAATTGGGGAGTGTGCATTTCTGCATGCGTCTGAACCCGCGAGGCATAAAAATGGCTAAGAAAGTTCAAGCATATATTAAGCTTCAGGTTAAGGCTGGTATGGCAAACCCAGCTCCTCCTGTTGGTCCTGCTTTAGGTCAGCATGGTGTAAACATTATGGAATTCTGTAAGGCATTCAACGCCAAGACAGAAAAGATGGACAAGGGTTCACCTGTTCCAGTAATTATTACTGTTTACTCTGACAAATCATTTACATTTGTTACCAAGACTGCTCCAGCATCATTCCTTATCAAGAAGACCTTAGGTTTAGAGACCGCTTCTCACAAGCCTGGTACTGAAATCGTTGGTAAGATTACCAAGGCTCAGCTTCTTGAAATTGCTGGTAAGAAGGACGGCGACATGACTGGTGCTGATTTAGAAGCATCTGCTCGTTCAATCGCTGGTACTGCACGTTCAATGGGTATTCAGGTGGAGGACTAATAGATGGCTAAATTATCAAAGCGCATGAAGGCTATCAAGGAAGGCGTTGATAAGACCAAGGAATATTCTCCAGCAGAAGCTGTTGAAGTTATTCGTAAGTTTGCTACCTGCAAGTTCGACGAATCTGTTGACGTTGCAATTCAGTTAGGTATCGACCCACGTAAGTCTGATCAGACTGTTCGTGGTTCAGTAGTACTTCCAAATGGTACCGGTAAGTCTGTACGTGTTGCAGTATTTACTCAGGGCGCTAAGGCTGATGAAGCTAAGGCTGCTGGTGCTGAATACGTAGGTATGGAAGAATTAGCTGACCAGGTTAAGAAGAATGAAATTGCGTTTGACGTAGTTATCGCTTCTCCTGATGCAATGCGTGTTGTAGGTCAGTTAGGTCAGATCCTCGGTCCACGTGGTTTAATGCCTAATCCAAAGGTTGGTACCGTAACCCCTAACGTTGCTGAAGCTGTTAAGAATGCTAAGGCAGGTCAGGTACGTTATCGTAACGACAAGCAGGGTAACATTCAGGCTGCTATCGGTAAGATCAGTTTCACTAACGAAGCTCTTATCGAAAACCTTAACGCGCTCATTTCAGCTGTTAAGAAGGCTAAGCCTGCTACTGCTAAGGGCCAGTACATTTCTAAGGTATTCCTGTCATCTACTATGGGTGCCGGTGTTGCTTTAGATAAGAACGGTCTGGCTGACTAGTTTTTTTAGGATGGGTTTGTAAACTCATCCTGTTCGGGAGTCCTGCTCCCGTCCAAGACCGCAGGTGGGAAACCTTAATTTCCTGCGCAGACGGAAAAGACTTCAGAGAAAGATTTCTTTTTTCTGGATATTTCCGAAGTCCCTGAAAAGGGTGTTTCCGACATTTGTCGGGTTATTTTCCAGGAGTTTTGCTAAATGGCATTATTAATCAACGACAAGAAGGCTATAGTTGCTGAAGTTGCTGAACTTGCCAAGAGCGCTAAATCAGCTGTAGTTGCTGATTCTCGTGGTGTATCTGCTGCTGACATGACTGCTTTACGTAAGTTATGTCGTGACAACCAGGTTGACGCAAGAATCGTACGTAACTCTCTGCTTGCCCGTGCCGTAGAAGGTACCGAGTTCGCATGTATGGCTGAAACCTTCACTGGTCCAACTCTTGTTGCATTTTCTTTTGATCATCCAGGCGCTGCTGCCCGTCTGTTCAAGGAATTCGCTAAGAACAACAAGAATTTCTCAGTAAAGGGTGCTGCTTTTGAAGGTGAATTCATTTCAGCAGAAAATATTGATCGCTTAGCTACATTACCAACTTACGAAGAAGCAATTGCACGTCTCATGGCAACCATGAAGGAAGCTGCAGCTGGCAAGTTAGTTCGTACTTTAGCTGCCTTAGGCGACAAGCTCAAAGAAGCTGCTTAATTATAGTTTTATTGTTAACAAATAATTTTAGGAAATTATCAAATGACTAAAGAAGAAATTTTAGAAGCAATCGCTGGTATGTCAGTTGTTGAAGTTGTTGAACTCGTAGCTGCTATGGAAGAAAAGTTCGGCGTTTCTGCCGCTGCTGCTGTTGTTGCTGGCCCAGCTGCTGGCGCTGCTGCTGCTGAAGAAAAGACCGAATTCGACGTAGTTTTAGCTGATGTTGGTGCTAACAAGATCAACGTAATCAAGGCTGTTCGTGGTGCTACCGGTTTAGGTCTTAAGGAAGCTAAGGACTTAGTAGAATCTGCTCCTGCTAAGATCAAGGAAGGCGCTTCAAAGGACGAAGCTGAAGCTCTTAAGAAGTCTTTAGAAGAAGCTGGTGCTAAGGTTGAATTAAAGTAATTATCTGATTACTTTATAAATTTCTTTACGAAAAGCATACTGTTTTGCAGTATGCTTTTTTTATACTTTTTTTTTAATTTAGATTTATAATAATTTCACTTTCATTATTATTGTTATATTAAAGGTGATTTATATGAGTAAAGTTGTAATTAACACTCCAAATGCTCCAGCAGCTATCGGTCCATACGTTCAGGCTACAAAGGTTGGTAATTTCCTGTTTACCTCTGGTCAGATTCCATTAGATCCAAAATCAAATACTCTTGTAACCGGTGATATCAAAGTTCAGGCTCACCAGTCATGCCGTAATCTTATTGCCATTCTTGAAGAAGCTGGTTTTGCTGCTACTGATGTAGTAAAAACTACTTGCTTTATTAAGAACATGAATGACTTTGCTGCATTCAATGAAGTTTATGCTGAGTATTTTGGTACTTCTGCTCCAGCACGTTCATGTGTTGAAGTTGCAAGATTACCAAAGGATGTTCTCTGTGAAGTTGAACTTGTAGCTTACAAAGACTAATTGATCTTATGTGAAAGGGTGTTTGGCACCCTTTCCGGAGTACAAATGAATTTTGTTTTAGTAATTACTTCAGGTCCGTACGGAGACTCAAGACTTAAACTGGCGCTTGATCTATCCGTTTCTATTTTGAAAGCAGGTCATCATTTGAAAATTTTTTTGTACTCAGATGGTGTATACAATGCATTAAAGACGATAAGTCCGGCTTCTGACGAATTTAATCCTCAATCTATTTTTTCAGAACTTGCCCGTCAGTCAAAGATTTATTTTTGTGAATCTGCTGGATTAAGAAGAGGTGTGGATAAGTCCTGTACCTCAAAAGATTTTACCTGCTCAGGTCTTGGTGAACTGTCTGATATGATTAAGAATGCGGATAGGGTGATATCCCTATGAGTGGTATTGTTTGTGTAATTAATTCCTGTAATCTTTCAAAATTCAGAGAATTTCTTGATTTTGTGCTTGGGATAAGTGCTTTTAATGATGATGTATCCATAGTTTTTATGAAGGAATGTGTTCCGATTTTTTTTAACGCATCATCTCTAAAACCAGTCCTGACAGGAGAAAGAGACTTTATTAAAACGTTTGGAATGTTGGATCTTTACGATATAAACAACGTGTTTGTTGAGGATAATGGTGAATTATCAGATAGTGTCAGAAAGCGATTGTCCGATACAATATCAGGAATAACCTGTATTTCATCAGAAAAGTGCTATACCCTTATTTGTCAGTCAAAACATGTGTTTACTTTCTAACAGGTGCAGTGTGAAGATTAATATATTTACAGTATTTGATGAACGTTTATGGAATAGGTGTATCTCATTTCTTAGAAGTGATGATGCTGTTATTATGTCAAACGACGCCCTTCTTCTGCTGAATGATTCTTCAATCAAATTCACAACCAATGCCAAAATCTATGTAATAGATACCTATGCCGAAGCTTATGGCGTAACTGATAAAGCAAAAATATTAGGTTTTGATTCCCTTAATCATGATGAATTAATAAATTTAATAGTGAAACATGGCTCTCCAGTTGTCTGGAAATAATTTTTTTGTGGCTAATATATAACCTAATATTGAATTTTCAAATTTATAAATGTATAATTCGCTGACTGTATTCTTTAATATTGTTTTTTTTTACATTTTTGTATGTTATAGAATACAGGGACTGATAATTTATTATCGTGATTTTTTTAAATATATTTGGGAGCGTAAATGGCTACAATCAATCAGCTAGTACGTAAGCCACGTGTTAAGCAAGTTGTTAAGAACAAGGTTCCAGCATTAGAAGCTTGCCCACAGAAGCGCGGTGTTTGTACTCGTGTGTATACTACTACTCCGAAGAAGCCTAACTCAGCTATTCGTAAAGTATGTCGTGTACGTTTAACTAACGGTTTTGAAGTTTCTTCATACATCGGCGGTGAAGGTCACAACCTTCAGGAACACTCTGTTGTTCTGATCCGTGGTGGTCGTGTTAAGGACTTACCTGGTGTACGTTACCATACCATCCGTGGTGCTTTAGACTGCGCTGGTGTTAAGGATCGTAAGCAGGCTCGTTCTAAGTACGGTGTGAAGAAGCCTAAGGCTTAATGGATTCCCCGTTAAGTAAGGCCAAACTGGCAATTTTTTTTAACTTTTTTTATATAGTTTTGGGTAACCCCTGAAAATACGAGGATTTTAAGATGCCTAGACGTCGTGTTGTAGGTCAGCGTAAGATTTTACCTGATCCAAAGTTCGGTTCAGAATTACTGGCTAAGTTCATCAATATCGTTATGGTTGACGGTAAGAAGTCAGTATCAGAAAGTATTGTTTACGGTGCTTTAGATATTATCGCTGAAAAGAGTGGTAAAGAACATTTAGTTATTTTCGAAGAAGCACTTGATCATATCCGCCCTTCAGTGGAAGTTAAGTCCCGCCGTGTTGGTGGTTCAACTTATCAGGTTCCAGTTGAAGTTCGTCCAGTTCGTCGTAATGCTTTAGCAATGCGTTGGTTAGTAGAAGCCGCACGCTCCCGTGGTGAAAAGTCCATGGCTCAGCGCCTCGCAGGTGAGCTATTAGACGCTGCTGACAATAAGGGCACTGCTGTTAAGAAGCGTGAAGACGTTCATCGTATGGCTGAAGCAAACAAGGCTTTCGCTCACTACCGCTGGTAGTACTGAATTTGTTGGGCTGTTTAAATTTATTCAGCCCTTCATTAAGATTAAATTATGTTGTCCATTGATTGGATGATTTAAAGAGGATTATATTTTGGCTCGTCAAACTCCAATTGAGCTCTACCGTAACATCGGTATTTCTGCTCACATCGATGCCGGTAAGACCACTACTACAGAACGTATTCTGTTCTACACCGGTGTAAATCACAAGCTTGGTGAAGTACATGATGGTGCCGCTACTATGGACTGGATGGAACAGGAACAGGAACGTGGTATTACCATTACTTCTGCTGCTACCACCTGTTTCTGGGACGGTATGAATCATCAGTACAAGAAGCATCGTTTCAACATCATTGATACCCCGGGTCACGTAGACTTCACTATCGAAGTAGAACGTTCTATGCGTGTACTTGACGGTGCAGTAATGGTTTACTGTGCTGTAGGTGGTGTTCAGCCTCAGTCTGAAACCGTATGGCGTCAGGCTAACAAGTACCATGTACCACGTATCGCATTCATCAACAAGATGGACCGTACCGGTGCAAACTTTATGCGTGCTGTTGAACAGATTCGCACCAGATTAAAGGGTAACCCAGTACCAGTCGTTCTTCCTATCGGTTCTGAAGATAACTTCGTAGGTGTTGTTGACCTTATCAAGCGTAAGGCTATCGACTGGAATACTGAAGACCAGGGTACTACCTTCAAGTACGTTGACGTTCCTGCTGAAATGGAAGAATTAGTTGACGAATGGCGTGGCAAGATGGTTGAAGCAGCTGCAGAAGCTGACGAAGCTCTTCTTGATAAGTTCTTCGGCGGTGAAGAGTTAACTGAAGAAGAAATCGTTGCTGCTCTCCGTAAGCGTACCATCAATTGTGAAATCGTTCCTGTAACCTGTGGTTCTGCATTTAAGAACAAGGGTGTTCAGAGAATGCTTGACGCTGTAATCGACTTCCTTCCATCTCCACTTGATATTCCTCCTGTTAAGGGTGAATTACCAAACGGCGAAGAAGCAACTCGTGCAACCAGTGATAAGGAATCTTTCTCTGCTCTCGCATTCAAGATTGCTACCGACCCATTCGTAGGTAACTTAACCTTCTTACGTTGCTACTCAGGTGTTATCAATTCAGGCGATTTCGTTCTCAATGCTGTAAAGGGCAAGCGTGAACGTTTAGGTCGTATCGTGCAGATGCACGCTGATAAGCGTAATGAAATCAAGGAAGTATTAGCTGGTGATATCGCTGCTGCTATCGGCTTAAAGGATGTTACTACCGGTGATACTCTCTGTGATGAAAATGCTCCAATCATCCTTGAACGTATGGAATTCCCAGAACCAGTTATTTCTGTTGCTGTAGAACCTAAGACCAAGGCTGACCAGGAAAAGATGGCTCTCGCTTTACAGCGTTTGGCTCAGGAAGACCCTTCATTCCGTGTACACACTGATGAAGAATCAGGTCAGACCATTATTTCTGGTATGGGTGAATTACACCTCGATATCATCGTTGACCGTATGCGTCGCGAATTCAAGGTTGAATGTAATGTAGGTAAGCCTCAGGTTGCATACCGTGAAACTATTCGTGCTGCTACCGAAATTGAAGGTAAGTTCGTACGTCAGTCTGGTGGTCGTGGTCAGTACGGTCACTGCTGGTTACGTCTTGAACCTCAGGAAGAAGGCAAGGGTTACGAATTCGTTAACGCTATCGTTGGTGGTGTTATTCCTAAGGAATACGTACCTGCTGTTGACAAGGGTGTTCAGGAACAGATCGCTAACGGTGTTCTCGCTGGCTACCCAGTTGTTGACGTTAAGGTTACCTGTTACGATGGTTCATACCATGAAGTTGACTCTTCTGAAATGGCATTCAAGATTGCCGGTTCTATGGCATTCAAGGCAGGTTTCATGAAGGCTTCTCCAGTATTACTCGAACCTTTAATGAAGGTTGAAGTTGATACTCCAGAAGATTACATGGGTGACGTTATCGGTGACTTGAACCGTCGTCGTGGTATCGTTGAAGGTATGGAAGACGGCCCAACCGGTAAGATTGTTCGTGCAATGGTTCCATTAGCAGAAATGTTCGGTTATGCAACTGACCTCCGTTCACAGACTCAGGGTCGTGCATCTTACGTAATGGAATTCGGTCGTTATGCCGAAACTCCTAAGAACATTGCTGATGCTGTAATCGAAGCTCGTAGCAATAACTAATTTGGATGATACCTCCATTCGATGAGGATGGAGGTGTGTAATTAAATTTATTTTTAAGGAATAAAATCGTGTCAAAGGAAAAGTTTGAACGTACAAAGACTAACGTGAACGTAGGTACAATCGGTCACGTAGACCATGGTAAGACTACTTTAACTGCAGCTATC
>NZ_FOXF01000069.1 GCF_900115655.1 Ruminobacter amylophilus
GTACAGAGCGAATATACAGTCATCGAGAACAACAACGGAGACTTAAAAATGAGCAAGATGACAGAAAGAGCAAGAACCTACAGATTACCGAATCCTACCACTCCGGAGGATCTGGAATGCCGCTGGAGCAAGACCTTAAGATTCGGTGATAAGGTAATCCTGGCAGGTCACTACTACAACGGAGCAGGCAAGCCCTCCTACTACGGCGCGGTTTACGAGTTCCTCACCGAAGACACCGGATGCGAGGCAGAGATCGGACTTCGGGAGGTAAGTGGCGTAGATTTCATGGATGAAGGCCATGCTCTTGAATGGGCGATGAAGAACGCCAACAATTAGTACGGAGCTTAACGGCTCCTTTTTTATACCCAAAAGATCGCTTCGGCGGTCTTTTTTTTTATGCCTGTAAGGAGGTGGGCATATGGCAATGCGGAAACTAAAAAAATACGTCCCTACCAAGTTCAAGGCAAAGAAGTCCGTGTATGATAGGGATGCCGCCGACTACGCAGTGAACTTTATTCAGGCTCTCTGCCATACCAAGGGAACCTGGGCTGGCAAGCCTTTTGAACTTATCGACTGGCAGGAGCAGATCATCCGTGATCTCTTCGGAACCTTAAAACCAAACGGCTACCGGCAGTTCAACACGGCATACATAGAGATAGCCAAGAAGCAAGGAAAATCAGAGCTTGCTGCCGCTGTGGCACTGCTTCTTACCTGCGGAGATGGCGAGGAAAGAGCCGAGGTTTACGGCTGTGCCGCAGACCGTCAGCAGGCAACAATCGTATTTGATGTGGCTGCCGACATGGTAAGGATGTGTCCGGCTCTGAACAAAAGAGTCAAAATTCTCGCCTCGCAGAAACGAATCATCTACACCCCGACCAACAGCTTTTATCAGGTTCTATCCGCAGAGGCTTATTCCAAGCACGGTTTTAACATCCACGGTGTGGTCTTTGATGAGCTTCATACCCAACCGGACAGAAAACTTTTTGATGTTATGACCAAGGGCTCCGGTGATGCCCGAATGCAACCTCTGTATTTTCTCATCACCACTGCGGGAACCGACACCAATTCCATCTGCTACGAAACCCATCAGAAGGCAAAGGATATTCTTGAAGGTCGAAAGATCGATCCTACTTTCTACCCGGTAATTTACGGGGCTGCCGAGGATGATGACTGGACAGATCCAGAAGTCTGGAAAAAGGCTAATCCATCTCTTGGAATCACCGTCGGCATCGACAAGGTACAGGCTGCCTGCGAATCAGCAAGGCAGAATCCGGGTGAGGAGAACGCCTTCCGCCAATTGAGATTGAACCAATGGGTAAAACAATCAATCCGCTGGATGCCGCTTGAGAAATGGGATGGCTGCTCTTTTGCGGTTAATCCTGATGAGCTTGAAGGCCGTGTATGTTACGGCGGTCTTGACCTGTCCAGCACCACCGACATCACCGCTTTCGTGCTAGTGTTCCCGCCGAATGATGAGGATGACAAGTATTACATCATGCCGTTCTTTTGGATTCCGGAAGACACCATGGAGCTTCGAGTTCGTCGTGATCATGTACCTTACGACGTGTGGCATAAACAGGGATTTCTGGAAACTACTGAGGGTAACGTGGTGCATTACGGATACATCGAGAAGTTCATCGAGAACCTGGGTACCCGTTACAACATCCGTGAAATCGCCTTTGACCGCTGGGGTGCTGTGCAGATGGTCCAGAACCTTGAGGGTATGGGTTTTACCGTAGTTCCTTTTGGTCAGGGCTTTAAGGATATGTCACCGCCGACCAAAGAGCTCATGAAACTCACTCTGGAGCAGAAGCTTGCCCACGGCGGTCATCCGGTTCTGCGCTGGATGATGGACAACATATACATCCGCACAGATCCGGCAGGCAACATCAAAGCCGACAAGGAGAAATCCACCGAGAAGATTGACGGTGCGATTGCCACCATCATGGGACTTGATCGTGCTATTCGATGTGGCAATGACAACGGAGCCTCAGTCTACGATGAACGCGGCATTCTGTTTATCTGAGATTTAGGTGCTTTTATGGTTTGCCTTTGCAAAGGGGCAGCGTTTTCCAATGCACTGATTGTTCTGAGAAGAGTGTGTGCAAACAATATCGGGCTTTTCCATCTCGATCCCGAAGTATTCTTTTACAAAGTCGATGGCCGAGAGAATTGAAAGAAATGAATCTCGCTTGCAGCAGCGTGGGCCTCCGATCTCACCGATAGCACCCAGTGATTTAGCAGTCATGCGGTGTGATAGCGCAAACGGCTGCTGCGAAAGAGGTGTAGATTTTGAAATGATGGATACAAACATGCCGGAACTGATACCCGCACCGCAAGCACCCCAGAAGCCGCAGGCCCCGCCGGGTACGCTCTTCCCTCGATTCATCATTTCTGCAAGTGCTGACTCAAGATCAATTGCTCCTCCCGCGTTTTTGTATGCAGTCAGGAGTGAAGCCCCAACCATGACATGATGCTCTGGGCCGTGCATATGGCAAAACGGCAAGGCCATCATCTTCTCGATGATCTCGACAGGATTCTTTGATGACTCAGCCAAGCAGAGACCGATAATCGTATCCATGCCAGCGGTATGACAATCATTGCAGACATAGTGACCATGGATACAGCGAGTCTTACTGTTTTCCTTCTTGTGGCAAATTGCACATTCCATCATTTCGTCTGCGTCAAGGTATTCTAACGGTGCTTTACAAATAAGGCATTCCTCTTTCATCGCAATTCGCCTCCATATTCCACAGGTTGGCAACCCGGTAATTACGTGCATAATACCATGCCGCAGCACTGTTTTAAAAGGCTGACGGCATTTCATTTCTCAAAGGAGTTGATTCACATGAGCATTTTCGACGGTCTCTTCCGTTCCAGAGACAAGCCCAGCAACCGCACGGCAGGCAGCGGCTATACGTTCTACATGGGCGGCAGCACCGCAGGCAAGCTGGTGACGGAGCGGTCGGCTATGCAGATGACGGCGGTGTATGCCTGCGTGAGAATTCTGTCAGAGTCAATCGCCAGTCTCCCGGTTCATCTCTACCAGTATGAATCGGAGGGCAACAAGGCCAAGGCGGTAAAACATCCCCTCTACCGCATTCTGCATGATGAGCCGAATCCTGAAATGACCTCATTTGTATTTCGTGAAACGCTGATGACTCACCTGCTCCTCTGGGGCAATGCCTACGCGCAGATTATCCGAAACGGCAAAGGTGAGGTTATCGGACTTTATCCCTTAATGCCTAATCGCATGACGGTTGACCGGAACTCAAACTCTCAGATTATTTATCAGTACCAGATTCAGGACTCGGATGCGCACACAGGCAAGACCGGCAGTGTAACTCTAAAGCCATCCGAAGTACTGCATGTACCGGGACTCGGCTTTGACGGGCTTGTCGGGTATTCACCGATTGCCATGGCGAAAAATGCCATCGGACTATCCATTGCAACCGAGGAATACGGAGCACGGTTCTTTGCCAACGGTGCAACACCGGGAGGCATTCTGGAGTTTCCGGGAACGGTGAAAAATCCTGAATCAATCCGCGAAAGCTGGAATAAAGGTTTTTCAGGTAACAATGCCCATAAGGTTGCGATACTTGAGGAAGGCATGAAATACACGCCCATTTCCATTTCACCGGAGCAGGCGCAGTTTCTTGAGACCAGAAAGTTTCAGATTGATGAGATTGCGAGAATTTTCCGAGTGCCGCCTCACATGGTGGGAGATCTTGAGAAATCAAGCTTCAGCAACATCGAACAGCAGTCACTCGAGTTCGTGAAATACACCCTGGAGCCGTGGATTATCCGCTGGGAGCAGTCACTTAACCGGGCACTTTTGTCTGAGACCGAAAAGCCTGACTATTTCGTGAAATTCAATGTAGACGGGCTCCTTCGAGGTGATTATCAGAGCCGCATGAACGGCTATGCCATTGCCCGTCAGAACGGCTGGATGTCAGCCAATGATATTAGAAGTTTAGAGCAGCTTGATCTCATTCCGGATGAGCTTGGCGGGAATCTGTATCTCATCAACGGAAACATGACCAAACTGCAGGATGCAGGAATTTTTGCAAACAAGGAGAACAACAATGAAAAAGTTCTGGAAGTGGAAGAACCAGACGGAGCCGGAGAATCCGGGGAATCAAAGCCAAAGCACTCAGACCCCGGAAAGAACCCTGTTCCTGAACGGCACCATCGCTGAGGAAAGCTGGTTTGACGATGACGTAACACCACAGCTTTTCAAAGACGAGCTTATGAATGGTTCTGGAAATATTACGGTCTGGATTAACTCTCCCGGCGGTGACTGTGTGGCTGCCGCTCAGATCTACAACATGCTGATGGAATATCCCGGTAACGTCACCGTGAAGATTGACGGTATTGCCGCCTCGGCTGCCTCGGTAATCGCCATGGCAGGAACCAGGGTAATGATGAGCCCGGTTTCCATGCTGATGATCCATAACCCGATGACCATGGCCTTTGGCAACTCGGCAGAAATGCAAAAAGCCATCGACATGCTCGGAGAGGTCAAGGAATCCATCATCAATGCTTATGAGCTTAAAACCAGTCTCAGCCGCGCCAAACTCTCAAGGCTCATGGATGCGGAAACCTGGATGAATGCTAACAAGGCTGTAGAGCTCGGATTTGCAGATGCAATTCTTGAGCGAAGCGCAGAGCCTGAGAATGTGTCTGAAACGGCTGCCGCTACAGCATTTTCCAAGGCTGCGGTAACGAACTCCCTCATGGAAAAGCTGTCTGTCCGATGCCGCATCTCAGCTAAACCAACCGAACCGAAACCAACCAATACTGAACGCTCCGTCGCTGATTTGATGGAGCGTCTTAACCTTATCAGAAACTAAACCAGGAGAATTTATGACTACTGTAAACGAACTTCGTGAAAAGCGAGCAACTGCATGGAATGCCGCTAAGGCCTTTCTTGAATCCCGTCGTACCGACAAGGGAACTCTTACCGCTGAGGACGATGCCACCTACACCCGCATGGAGCAGGACATTACCGATTTGAGCAAGGAAATCGCCAGACTTGAACGACAGGAGGCAATTGATGCAGAACTTTCCCGTCCCGTTAATCAGCCCCTTACATCAAAGCCTGCCTCTGTATCTCCTGCTACTGACTCTGTGGTAAAGCGCGGTCGTGCCTCTGATGAATACAAGGCAGGAATGCTTAAGGCTCTGCGCTCCAACTTCAAGCAGGTTTCCAATGTTCTGCAGGAAGGCGTGGATGCTGATGGTGGTTACCTGGTTCCGGAGGAATATGACTCCCGTCTTATCGATGTACTTACCGAAGAAAACATCATGCGCTCTCTGGGTAACATCATTACCACCTCCGGCGAACACAAGATTAACATCGCCGCTACCAAGCCAGCGGCCGCTTGGATTGAGGAAGGCGGTGCGCTCTCTTTTGGTGAGGCTACCTTTGATCAGATTTTGCTTGATGCCCATAAGCTTCATGTGGCCATCAAGGTAACCGAGGAACTTCTCTACGATGCCCAGTTCCCACTGGAAAACTACATCATTGACCAGTTCGGTAAGGCTCTCGCCAACGCTGAGGAGGATGCATTCCTGAACGGTACCGGTCGTGGTCAGCCACTCGGTCTCTTTGCAGAAACCGGTGGCGGAACTGCAGCTCTTTCTGCTGCATCTGTAACTGCCGACCACCTTATGCAGCTTATTTACACCTTAAAGCGTCCATACCGCAAGTCTGCAAAATTCATTATGCATGACAAGCTGGTGGCTGCCATCAGACAGCTTAAGGACAATAACGGCGTGTACCTCTGGCAGCCGGCACTGACTTCCGGTGAACCGGATAAACTCCTGGGATACGATGTGTACACCTCACCGTTCTGTCCTGAAGGCAAGATTGCTTTCGGTGACTACAGCTACTACAACATCGGTGACCGCGGTACCCGCTCCTTCAAGCAGTTAACTGAGCTCTTTGCAGGTAACGGCATGATTGGCTATGTGGCCAAAGAGCGAGTGGACGGCAAGCTGATTCTGCCGGAGGCGGTGCAGATTATGACCATCACCGGCGGTAAGACCGTGAAACCCTAAAGCTCCATAACGGAGCTTTTTTTATGCCTTCATTTAGCTGAGTTTTTCTCTGCTGATGGAGGCTTTTTGGAGTTTTGACATGAGCATTACCCTCAAGGAAATGAAAAACTATCTGCGTGTTGACGGCACCGAGGACGATACGCTGATTCGCTCCCTTATTGGCTCTGCAGAAAGGCTCTGCATGGATGTGATAAGAACTGATGACGTGAAGATTCTTTACGGTTCGAAGTACGGCAAGGCAGCAGTGATGTATGCGGTGAACTACATGTTTGAGCACAGAACCGAAGCTGACTTTAAGTCTCTTACGCTATCTTTACGCTCCATGCTGTTCGGCTCAAGACAGGAGGCATTCTGATGGAAACAGGAACGTTAAACGAACGTATACAGATTTATGAACCAAAGGCTGAAAGGAACCTTACCAGTCTTGATGACTACGAGCTTTCCGGTACAGTCTGGGCAAATGTACGTGCTGTGACAACCCGTGATCAGATGCGCTCCGGTGTCGATGTGCAGAGCGGGCAGATTACAGTTTTCATACGCTATCTTTCCGGCCTTTCGGATGACTGCCTAATCCGGTGGAATGACAAGTTTTACGGCATCGATAATCTGTCTCCCGATAAGCATAAGGGAGAAATTCTGCTTGGCTGCAGCTATTCAGGGTTTAACGATAATCAGAGGATTACCACATGATTTCAATCAGTGAAATGAAAGCCAAGGTTAAGGCTCTGGTGGAAGACATCACCGGGCAGAAAGCCTACTTTGACATTGTTCCGAATAACGTTAAAACCGCATCGCTGATAACCAGACAGGCTACCGAGTTTTCTGGCAGAACCGTTGACGGCGATGCCCATGATGTGCGGCATGGCTTTGAGATTTTTATTTTCTCGTTTGTAAGTGCAGACACCTGTGATGCTATTACGGACCGGCTGGTGGCTGCCACTGACGGTAAATACTCAGAGGATTTCCGGCTCATCATGGTAAACAGCATAACACCAACGGAGTACGACCCCGAGGTGGGATTCTGGGGCAATGCGGTAAGTATGGAGTTTGTTGAACGATGATTAAAGCAGACACCTCCGGTGCTGATGTTCTTGCAGAAAAGCTCAAAGGTCTGCCAACAAAACTTCAGACCAAAATCAGCCGTGTAATTCTGAAGGAGGCTCTCAAGGAAACCGGAGCAAGAGAAGAACTTACAGGTTACATCAGCACCCACTTTAAAGCCCATACCGGCATCTACCGCAAATCTGTATCCGGCATCAAATCATCAAGAGTACGTTCAGACCCTAACCGCATTATCTCGTACATACATTTTCTGCCGGTGAGTAAGGTCAAAGGCGGCAAGGAAGGCAAAAAGTCTCATATTCCACCAAAGACTCTCAATCACTGGCTTAATGCCGGTACCCGGGATCACACTGTCGGTAAAGGCTCAAGTCTTGAAGGCAACAAGGTAATTCAGCAGCTTATTGCCAACAAATATCAGATTGCAATTAACAAGGCCAGACTCAATCTCGCATCTGCCAAAACGCAGAAACAGCGGGAGCGATATCAGGCCATGATGGAACGCAATACAAAAAAGCTTGCTGCGGTTAAGGCTAAAGCTACGAAAAAAGCCAGTCAGCATGGTGGCAAGGTTAAGGGCATCACCGCCCGTCATTTTATTGAAGCGATTCAACGCAGGGTAGATCAAAACGCAGTGGCCATTGTGGTTCAGCAGGTTGAAACCTCTATGGCCGATTTATTGAAATAGGAGAAAACAGAAATGGCTAAACATACACAGCTTTACGATTACAAGGCAAAGGAGCCGGTACTTCTCGGAGGTACTCATTCCCAGTTCTCAACCGATGATGGAGTTACCTGGCTGCCGCTTAAAGGAGCTCAGGAGCTCGGGGATATCGGTGACATTGCTGAATCCGTGGAATGCACCACCATTGATGATGACAGAAAGGTTTACTGTGGCGGTTTGAAGGATTCTGCTGAAAAGGAACTCACCATCTATTACTACGATGATGACGCCGACCAGCAGGCTCTTATTGCTGCCGCTGAGGCACAGCAGACAGTCCGCATCCGCCATCAGTGGCCTAACGGTACCAGGGCAACCTATGACCTTAAGCTTCTCGGTTATCAGATTATGTCCGGCTCTGCTGATGGCTTTATGCAGCTTAAGGTATCCGGCAGACAGGCATCTGATGTTGTCTGGTCGAATGCCGATGTAGCTGAACAGACACAGACAGATGAACAGGAAGGAGAATAACCATGTCTTATTTAGATCAAATCAAAGGACTGAAATTCAAAGTCAGCAAGGTAACCGTTGATGGTGTGGACTTTTATCTGCGTGAGCTTTCCGGCAAGGCACGTCTCGACTTTGAAGGCGAGAAAGATTTACAGCTTCGTGTCCTTAAGATGATGCATGCATCCCTCTGTGATGCCGACGGCAACCTCACCGAAAAGCCGGAGGACTTCGAAGCCTTTATGGAATCAGTGCCGAACAAGGTACTGCTCCAGCTCGTTAATGCCTTCTCGGCTCTTAACATCACGGGTGAAACACACCTAAAAAACTAATCCGGGGCAGTTTTACTTTCAGACTGGCGGTGAGAATTGCCCGGGAGCTTCACCGCCCAATCTCAGAAGTTCTGGAATACCCCACCACCGAGTTCAACTACTGGGCGGTGGTTTTTCAGGAGGAATACTTTGAGGCGCATCCGAAAGAGAGGTACAGATATGGAATGAGCAATGAGGATTGTACAAAAGAGGTTGAGAAGTTTAAGCGAATGATGAGAAGACGATAAATACCGATGACATAAAATGCATATCGGTTTAATACTTTGCGGATAAACGTCAGATAAATGTTGAATAATCCGCGTATAGTCGTTAAATTAGATGGCAGAAAGTAAGGTTTTGACATCAGCACCTTTTAAGTTCAATTGCATATCACGGATCAAAATTCAGTGCTGTGCTAAAATGGGGATGTCATGAAGTTTGGAGAGATTAAGTGTTATGGGCAATATTCTGAATCCTGGTAACGATAACAGCTTTATCAGACTGGTTAAAGCGAAAGATACCAGAGTGTTTGTTGATAAAACGGATTTTATTGAAAAAACCAATGCACTATTTAATACCGATGGAAATCTCATCGCTGTTACCCGTCCCCGCAGATTTGGAAAAACCGTAACTGCGCATATGCTCTCAGCGTATTATTCCAAAGGGTATGCCGGACAAAAGATATTTGACGGTTTGAAAATTTC
>NZ_FOXF01000075.1 GCF_900115655.1 Ruminobacter amylophilus
TTATAAACTTTTTCAAAAATTTAACTACAAAAAAGAATAAAACATTTTCACAAAAATACTCTTCGTGCGGATTTCAACCAGTGTGAAAAGTCAGCACCGTTCAGGCAAATTCAGATAATTCAGCCCTGCCGTGCTTTTATAACAGAAGAAAAGCGGCATTTAAACACCGGCCTGCGGACATCTTCTGAAAAACAGACGGCAAAAAAAAACGTTTCTTTGAAAAATATTCTCACAGAAAAAGAAAACCGAGGCGACAGCCTCGGTCTTTACGATACTCTCCGGAGCCTGACATCCTACGTCCGGCAGCCCTTTCTAACACCCGTCACTTATAACGGCAACCTTTGACGGATATATGGAACCGTCTTTCAGTTTCACAGGCTGCTGATAAACCACCAGACACAGGTCAGTCTCGAATTTGCTTGGTTCCATGCCGTGAGGAATAAAATACTGAGCGGCTTTGGCGGCGTCGTTAGAGGTCTGACCGGAATTGCCGACTACCTTACCATTGTCGTTAGGGAATCCCGGAACTTTCGTTTTACCCTCATAACAGTCACACCATTCATACTCGCACACCCCGACAAAACTTCTGCAGCGGAACTGATGACCGGCAACTTTTTCCGTACGGCTTTTGGCAATACCTTTATCAACCGCTCCCGGAGGTGTTCCATCAATAAAGTAGCCCATATTGTTACGATCTATATGGCCGTATTTCTTATAATATTTAACACCGTTATATTCAAAATAATTATTCGTGTCCGTATACGATTCAGCATTGAGGTTATCCCCCTGAACCGCGGCTTTGGCCATAATCATCGAATCAGCCGACTTCAGAGCCCCTTTCAGAGCCTCCAGTCTGGCTATTCTGGCATCCCTCTGCAGTGCCATGTACTTCGGAGCGGCAGCACTTGCCAGAATTCCCAGAAGAACAATCACACAGACCAGTTCTATAAGTGAAAAGCCTTTACGAAATTTACGAAAATAGTTATGTCCTGAAACTGCTCTCATCACAACTACCTCCCTCCTGCATTTCGAGCCCAAAACCCGACGATACATCCTGTATCTTTATAAATTCCATTAAATACAACACCGCAGATCCGATGACACTTTACAGGTATTTTCCTGTTTTTCCCATGCGTTCCGTCGTTATCTTCACTCCGAACTAAACCTGCACTTTAAATTTTAATGCTACTTTAATGTGCTTTATTTGTAAACTAACCTAAATCAAATATTCGAAAAAAATATTAACTTTTTACGGTCAGCCCTCAGAAAACAGCACTCCTCATACTTCAAATATAAGAACATTACATGTCTTAAAAGTAGACAGAATTCTCAAACACATAAAAACATGTAAAAAAACGGTGAAATTTTTTACGGAGATCTCACCTGATGTCATACATTTTATCCGCATTCACATCAGAAAGATTCCATATTCCCTTATATCAGACATTATTTTTATATAAAAATTCAGTTTTACTGACAGTAAAAACCTGAATCTCATTACGCACTCCCAAAAAAATCCCTGCTCCGGCTAGTATGAACCCTGTTATTGCTCACCTGATTGATAACGGGGTTTGTTATTATGAAATTAACTTATGAAGAAAAGCTTCAAATTGTTGAAGATCATAAAAGCTACGGAACAGCTTATACCTATAGAAAATGGGGACTTTCAAAAAGATTATATAAATTGGTACAACACTGACAGGGTTTGTAAAAAACTAAAAGGCCTGGTCTCCAATTAATTTCAGAAAACAAGCCTTAAATTCTGTTAGTATGACCTAGAAACTTAAGTGATCAATTTCTGGGGCCATACTACTATTGATGTAGTTTTATTCACATATAAAAGGATTTTACCTTGCAATGTCAAAGAAAATTAAGACCTGTATTTTACATTTCTTTTTTGGAATATTATTTACGTCTTTTTTCATTTTGTTCCTCGTAGGAGAATTTCCCAGAATACAAAAGATGTGTACAGGCATAACTCCTCAGGGATATTCCGAAGACATCGGAATAGTCGATGAGAGATATTGCTACAGGAAGAGTGGATGTGATGTATACGTACATTGGATGAATTCTCAGGGAATTAAGCAAATAACAAGGCTTAACGATGTGGATTACTCTGTAAAAGTGAACGATCAGGTAAAATTTATTTACCAGCCGGGTACTCATCACCAAGGACTTATAATTGAGAATCTCTCGTTCAAGAAAATTTCTAAAATGGTATTGTCGTTTATTTTCGGAATATATCTTCTATTTACTGGAGTGCTGATATACAAAAAACGCTAAAGACTGATGACATATCGTGGTAAGCTCTGCTACTTATCCTTTTTCTGTGTCAAACTGATACTGTGTAATATTGTAGCCATGCAGTGCATTTAACGTTTATGCACTTCAAAAAGTATACATATTTTAATAAAAACAATCTTCCTCAATTTTTTTATCCGTATGTTCTGAGATACTTTCAAGAGTTTTAATTTTTACGGCACCAATTATCTTCACATAATGATTTCATACAGCGTTTTAAGTTAATATCGTATGGTGCAGGAGCCACTCATGTCGGAAACCAAAGTTAATTTTTTCAACAAACTCAAAAGTACAGTCATAAACAAATCCAACTCCGTACCGGATATAACCGGGCATATAATTGGCAACTTTAGTGTTGAGCGAAAGATGGATATTCCATCCGGAGAAGCAGATATATACCTATGCTCAAACATCAATCTGAACTCAGACGATAAATTTATTCTAAAGTACTACAGAAGAGAAAATGCCGTAAAACAGGAAGTCATTGATAAAATCAGAAGCGTTGACAGTCCCTATGTAGCACCAATTTCAGACTACGGGGAGTACAATGGTCATCAGTACACCATACGTCCTTATTATAAAATGCCAGCACTTTCTGACGTTTTAACTGCAGGAACCAGATTTTCCGAAGAAGAACTAAGAGTCTTTATCATACCTTCAGTTATCGAAGGACTCAGAGCAATTCATGACGCTGATATTCTTCACCGAGATCTAAAGCCAGGAAATCTAATTCCGGATGACAATGGTAAACATATTGTTCTTATTGATTTTGGCATCAGTTCTCATGCAGACGGCAAAACTTTTGTTATGACTCAACCGGGAATGACCCCGTTCTACGCAGCTCCGGAAGCCATTCAGGGGATCTTTCACAGAGAAACGGATTACTACGCCCTGGGAATTACCATATTTGAGCTTTTTACGGGCTATACTCCTTTCCAGAATCCGGGAATGTCCGGAGAAGAGTCAGCCAAACTCGCTGCCATCAGTAAAATTGAGTTTCCGGATGATTTCCCGGAGAATCTTAGAAAACTGGTGCTTGGCCTTACCTATAAAGATATTTCCCACAGAAACGAAATGGATAACCCTAACAGACGCTGGGGATATGATGAAGTAAAAAGATGGCTTAACGGGGAGAATGTTCCGATTCCTGGTGAAACCACAGGTACCGGACTTACCGAATCGACGACAGCCCCTACTTTTCAGCCGTATCGTTTTAACGGAAAGACATACACAGAAGAAAAGGAACTTCTTCTTTCCATGTTAAAGCAGCCGGAAGAGGCTTTAAAGGATTTAGGCCGAGGAATTCTTTCACACCACTACTACATCATAGATGAAGAGAAAGGAAAACTGTGCAGCTCAGCCGAGGAAAGAATCAGTAAAAACAATACGGATAACCGTAGACATCTCTATGCTCTTATTTACAGTCTCAGACCTGATATCACTGAGATCATGTTTAACGGCAGAATGTTGAACGGTCTTGAAGAAGTTGGTAAGGCCATCATCGATGCCGTAATTGAAGAAGCAGCTACAACAGGAAATCTCCAGAACAAAAAATCAGACATTATCGATCCCGTTAAACAGTTTGCGTTATCAGGTATTCCCGAAGATTACTCATCCATGGTTCTAAAAAGTACGGAACTTGCCAAGATTTTTGAAAATGTAAGAAAAATTTGGAGTGAAGAACAAAACATTAACTCCGACACTGAACTTGCATTGATTCTGGGATATTCCATTTGCAACGACCGCAGGCTCCCTGTTAATGGCAAAGTATATGACAGTCCTGAAGCATTCAGACTGGAAATGAAGCATCTTGCCGGAAAAAATCGTCAAGCATACATGGATTTTACCCAAAACGCCAAAGAGGATTTACAGTTTTTTGAAGAAAAACATCCAGATACTGAATCAAGAACAATCATAGCCGAAGCATTGGCCGATTCAAAATGGGCAATATTCGGTGATAACGAATATATCTTTAAGAGCGGTCTGGACTTTGAAAACTTCATTGATAAACTTGTTCGGGAAGAAAAACCTTACGAACTGCAAAGTCTGTTTAACCGTTATAAAACTCCGCTTAAGGATGTTTCAAAGAAGGTATGGAACACTGATTCCGGAACAAAACTTGAAAAAATTGTTTCCGGATTCATCCTAATCGGTGAATATCTTTTTACTGGAAAAAAGGCATGTCTGGATTTTCTTAACGGTGTTTTAGAACGTGGACAAAAAGAACCGGCATATCTGTTAGGCTTTATAAAGGTTCACAAAGAATCTCTGGACAATGTTGCAAAGTCTTTTCCGGAAATCAAAGAAGCCGTATCAGAACTCTATGCTTCAGGTGAAAACGTGATAGCTCTGAATGAACATTTATTCCATGGCATACAGGAATTCAAAGCTTTCATAGATACTGTTTTATTCCATGGACGCAAGGATCCTGGATATATCGTAGAATTTATGAGACGACATAATAAAGCATTACAGTCTCTTGAAAACAAAAATGGTATCAACAGTATCATAGATCCACTTAATAAAGCTTTTGCTGAACTTATATCCTTTGATAATAAAGTATTTAGTAGCATTGAGGATTTTAATGCTTACATAGAAAATATTATTCAACAGGGAAAGAACAATCCAAGGTTTTTGGTTAACTTTACAAAAAAACTCCGTCAGGAAATTACAGAACTCCGTAACAGTGACAGTCGCTGTCAGGAAGCGCTCAACAAACTCATGTATGTCAGAAACCATGTTTTTTCCTTTGATGAATATGTATTTCCGACACTTACGGAGTTCAGGACCTTTATAGAAAACATCCTGCAAAAAGGTCAACAGGATCCTGCATACCTGAAACGCTTTATCAAGGTTCACGAGAAAGCTCTTGCCATTCTTAACGGAGTAGCCAGTATTTCAACCATTGTAAAACAGGTTATGGATGCAGGAAATGAGGTTATTGAACTTGACGAATACACCTTTCATGATGCCGATGACTTTAAGAAATTTGTTAATGGGATTCAGGGAGAAAATAATGAGGGGACTCTGCAGATGGCAAATTTTGCCAAGGAACATCATGATACTCTCACTCAAATTGAATGCTGTTCTTCTGTAGCAACTCAGGTAAAGACTCTTCTAAAAACAGAGAATTCCAAAGAGAATGAAAAAGCCATCAGCGTGAACGGAGTTAAATATACTCCTATTACAATTAAAAAAGGAGATATTATCAAGTTTGGCAACTATCCTCAGGACAACAACGGCAGTAAAACTCCTATTGAATGGCTTGTACTTGATGTTAATGGAAATGAAGCTTTTCTTATCAGCCGTTACACTCTTGATTGCAAACAATACCATGAAGGAGAACAAATCACTTGGGAGGATTGCAGTCTCAGAAAATGGCTGAACAGTGATTTCTTAAAATCTGCTTTTTCAGAAGACGAGGCAAGTAGCATTCTAGTTTCAACAGTTAAAAATGACAATAATTCTGTATATAGCACGAGAGGAGGAAACGACACAAAGGATCACGTATTCTGTTTAAGCATTGCTGAAGCTGAACAATATTTCAGTAGTGATGAGGACAGAGAATGCAAGCCAACGGCTTACGCTCGTAAGCAAGGTGTGTATGTTGACAACGGCTGTTGTTACTGGTGGTTGCGGTCGCCTGGTAACGCTCAGGAAAGCGCTACAGTCGTGTGTGCGGACGGCTCGCTCCGCCTTGGTGGCAACAGCATCAACTATGTCACCGGTGCCGTTCGTCCTGCTTTAAAGATAATCTGTGATGAAAAGCAGGAATGGTGGCAACGTGAAGAACTGGAACGTAAACAGCGTGAGGAGCTGGAACGTAAACAGCGTGAAGAGTTGGAACGTTTGCAGCGTGAAGAGCAGGAACGTAAACAGCGTGAGGAGCTGGAACGTATGCAGCGTGAAGAGTTGGAACGTATGCAGCGTGAAGAGCAGGAACGTAAACAACGTGAAGAGCAGGAACGTAAACAACGTGAAGAGCAGGAACGCTTGCGAGCACAGGCTCATGCGAAATTTTCGGCAATAATACGAAACGGAATACAAAAAGGGATGATTATCCCTTTTGGAAGTTACACTCAGGATAATGACTGTTTCAAAACCCCCATAGAATGGATTGTTCTGGATGTTAAAAAAACCCCTCTTCTCAATCGTGTATTTGCTAAAAACAAACTTGAAGTTCTTCTTCTCAGCCGTTACGCTCTTGACTGTATACAATATAACAGTAACCAGACCAATCTAACATGGGAAGATTGTGATCTCAGAAAATGGCTTAACAGTGATTTCTTAAAATCAGCATTTTCAACTGAAGAAGCAGAAAGGATTCTTATTTCAGAAATAGAGAACGATGACAATCCTAAATTTAGAACTCGGGGAGGGGAAAATACAAAAGATCGCATATTTTGTCTCAGTATTGCGGAGGTAAAGAAGTATTTCAGTAATGATGAAGACAGAACATGTAAAACAACAGCTTATGCTCGTGAGCAAGGGGCTTATGTTAATAATGGATATTGTTACTGGAGACTTAGATCGCCGGGAAACTGTCAATCACACGCATCGTACGTTTATTCAGACGGTGTGCTTAATCTGAATGGTGGCAAAGTTGATCGTGTCCATATTGCTGTTCGGCCAGCTTTGCGGGTAATCTGCAATCTGTAATCTTCAAATCTGAAATCATCCGACCGCGGCTACGCTGCTCTTTTATGAGAAAGCTTTGCAACACTGGCAAAGCTATTGCAAGTTTCAGAGAAGATTCTGTAGCCTCGTAAAATCAACGTTTTCGGGGCTATTGCAAGTTTTGGGGGAGAATTTTTACACAAAGTAAATTACTAATTCTTAAAAGACAATATGAAACGACCTCCACGAATGAATGCAAAACGTGGATTTACCGTGTAAACTGTAGATGTTGAAAAAACAGAAACGGATTTACCGCATACATTGAATGAATTTACTACATACATTGAATGAAGGTC
>NZ_FOXF01000076.1 GCF_900115655.1 Ruminobacter amylophilus
CGTTCCTTACCTAGAATCTCTACAGGATATCCATACTTACACAGAATATTACTAGGAATTTCCCCAGAGAGATACTCTTTATAGAATATCTCTTTGAACTCTTTGGATAACGACAGAATGTTTGCAGTAACTCGAACGGTATACTTGTTGTTTCGCAGAATTTCCTGTTGCTTAGATGAAAACTTTACCTTACTCATGCTATTTCTCCTGTAATTAAAGAATACCACACTCAAGGTAATGTCCAAAACAAGGGATACACTAAAACCCTGGTGTCCACTTCTATGGGGACTCAAATTATCCGTGTCCACACTCAGGGGTACAGTTTAGCATAACATCAGTTTTTTGGTGATATGTAAACTCCTTGATTTTTCAAGGTGTCATGCCGTTTTTACAAAAATGTTCTAATTACCTGCTCTTACGTCAATAACAAGAAAAAACCTAATAAACACATTGATTTTACTGTATTTTTCAGTTTTTATAAAATCAAAAAATACCCACATCAGATCACAACCACATCTTTCTCGATGAACCAATATTCAGTAGGCATCAGTCCTGCGTAGGCCAAAAGTCCTTCTTTGTTCTTAAAGATGTGACCTTTGTACTTGTAGTACCTCTTTCGCCTTATCGGGAGAGTTAAAGCATCTCTCTTACTTGCTCCGTTATATCTACGATTAAGGTATAAGCTCATGGAAATTCCATAATGCTCACACATTGCCTTAAGTGATGGATACTCTTCACCAAGATGATCTGTGTGTCTTTGGGACTCAAACACAAACACCTCCTACACACTCAGATTTTGCCCGCACTTTTTGGGAAAAATGTTCAGTCAAACATCCCTGATTTCTCTTACACTCAAGGAAATACCTCTTGAAGTAATACCTTGTATATAGGTCATTATAGCTGTGGTCTGTCCATGGCTTATCAGCTCCAAGAAAATGCACCATCACAGGAGCTAACTGCGTGTACCGTTCATCAGTAAACATCAGATTGAAGTGTGCAGGTATCTCCTGAATGACGTTGCCGAAGTGATGATTCACGAAGTCCTGCTCCGGGCAGTAAATGTGTTTTGAGAATTCATGTAAAAAACTTTCATACTGCTCTATCAGATCCGGGGCAATTGTCTCAGCTCCATACACCACAAGTCCTGTGTTGATGTAGACCTGATTCGGAATGATATCGTTAAGCTGCAGATTGCTCATCCATCTGTCACGGTTCTTCCGCTCAGATACTCCGTACACACGATTCGGCTTGCACTTGTCCACGAGGTACTGAATTGTGTTGAAGAACAGAACATCAAGGTCAAAGTTGACGATAATGTCTGCCTCTTTCTTCAGTTCCTGTAATGCCAGAATTCTCATTGCGAACGCAGGTAACGACTTCCTGCTCACAAAAAGTTCAAGGTACTTGTTCCCCAATGTCTCATGTATCTGGAACTGAGGGAACTCCACAACTCTAAACTCAATCGGGTGACCTGCAGTCGCCTGTCTGAGTCTCTGGTAGTTTGTCCCCTCTTCCACATAGCACACGACTTTAGTTGAGTTAAACCGGAAGAACGAAGTAAGTGCAACGATGGCAGGATCGATGTAGTCCGAGTCGACTACGCAAAAGGCTACTGTCTTATAAGTCATCTTTAAAAACGTCCTCATTATAATTAACCAAAGTCAGACTGACTTTTTTATCTGCAGGTTTAACCGCAGTGACCCAACACTTCACAAGCTCACCAATCGCAAAGAACGGATACTCAATCGTCTGGCCGTAGTCGTCAGACCATGACGGCAACGCTCTGTCTATCGTCAGATTGTGACTGTCATTGCGAGTGTACGTGTACTGCTCACAACTTCCGTCAAGCTTACGAATGTAAACAATACCGCTCTGCAGCTCATCAGGAACTTCCATGTCGGTCGTCACTGTCAAGGCAGCATCGTCGTAGCTGATGATGCGACCTGTCACGTTGCTGATGTTCTCATCAAGCACCAAGCCAACAAGGTCGTTGAACTGACAGTTGAGTCCATCGTATTCAGTCTCAATCTCATAGGTCACTCTGGTACTCCGCAGATAGCGAAGTCTTCTCATGCCCATAGCTTGAGCCTGTTCAAGATTAGTCACTCCAAATGCTGTCAGCTTTTCCTGGTTAACCGACAGCGGATACGAAGTAATGTTCGCATCGCCATTCTCATCGACGTGGCAGTTCTGAGCATGTTCGGCTTATGCTTGGCCGTGTATCCCGACTGCAGTGCTTTCGGTAAGTCCTGCGGATAAAACTTAAAATCACTCATTCTTTTTCCTCAAAAAATAAAGGGCAACCTTAAGTTGCCCTCATTCCTATGCTCCATATCGACGAAGTGCGTATGTGCTTTCCAAGGTCTTTGCCATCTGACCGCCCTTTCGAATGTTGCTCACGAAGATGTTGATAACTTCATCGCCATCTCGCTCACGACTATCAACCTGTCCTGCTCGGCTCTGATCCTCGATAAGGTTGATGGTTACCTTTGAGCCGCCTGTCAGTGCAGATCGGGCAAGGTCTGCCGTCTCTCTTCTGGAAGTCACGTTCGCAGGTCCCCGAACAAGTTCGGGATCGTACTCACCGACGATACCTAGACCGCCTGCAGGTATGTAACCACCCTTATCATGCATGGTCACAGACTTAAGCTGTCCGAGGATGTTGGTCGTCATGGCAACCGCATTCGCATATGCAGCAATACCGTTCGGCCAGAATGGCTTTTCATCTAACGCATTAGTCCACGCAACAATCGCATTCATCGTCGCAGATGCCACGGCAAATGACTTCTGGATCGCAAACAACGCTCTGTAGGTCGCACTTGACTCGCTCATGCCCTGCGTCAGATTGCTGAATGCATCGGTCATTGAGTCCAATCCGTCAGTCAAAGACTGAATGTTATCCAAATCCTGAGCAGTAAAGAACGAGTTTTTATTCTTATCCTTTCCACTCTTCTTGGTCTGTTCGGCATAGAATTTGTCATAAAGAGCCTTTACCGCTTCGGTATACGATTCTTCCGAAATCAATGCTTGTTCATGATACGTATTAAGCAGATCAAGCTTTGCCTGATAATCGCTCTGAAGCTTGGCAATCTCATTACCGGTAAGATCCCAGATAAATGACTGTGCATCCTGCTGAATCTGCTTAATCTTGTCAGCAAGCTCCTGTTCAACAAGAAGTCTTGCGTTGGCAACCTGCTGCAGATCGACAATACTTGATTCACTCGCCCTCTTGGTGATTTCATCAATCTTTGAGTAGTAATCGGCATAAGCCTTTTCAAGTTCGGAAAGACCTGACTGCTGACTCTTTATCAGCTGATTGTAATAAGATGTCCACGTATCGGTCTTCTTTGATGCACCGCTTGAGCCGGAGGTTCCACCAATCTTTCGCGGTTTGCCATCATCCCCATTCCCTTCTTTTCCAAGTTCCTTGGCCGCATCTTCGCGCTTTTTCTTCAACTCCTGAAGATTCTTCTCAATGTCTTTAAATTGAAGCTTTATAGCTGTATCCCAGATTTTGTCATTTTCAATCATGGCATCAGCCGCCTCGTTAACCTCCTTGTTAAAAGCCTTGCTGGCCTTGTCCCAATCCCAGCTTGTGCCAAATTCAATAATAAACTCATTCGCTCCGGAAAGGCCGCCCTTTACAGCTGTCCATGCGTTCTCTGCCTGTTTGGCAACTTCCATAAACCCGGCACGCACGAAATTGAAGAACTGTGTAAAATAATCACTTATGCTCTCAATCCCGAGAGCTGATGCCGCTCCTGAATCACTCCAAAACTCCGAAATCTTATCCCCCAATGCCGAGAGCTTTTCCCTCCTCGTATCTAAGATAGACTTCCAGCCTTCGGCAATTGTGCTGAAAAACTCGGAAAAGGCAGGATTCGTCAAACAATCAGCAAACCAATTAAGCAAATCAGTAGCATTATCGACAAACACGGTTAAAACACTGCCGGCACCACTGCTTCCATCCATTATTCGGGTAGTTAACGTTCCCCATGCGTTCTGCAATCTTTCAAAAGATGCAGTCAATGTTCCTGTTCTAGCTTCAAGAACGCCACCGAACTGAGTATCTGCCAATTGCCCCAGATACTGTTCCAACGCTTCAGATGTTGCTTCAATCTCCTTCTTTTCACCTTTAAAAGACATTACAACCTTATTGCCGTTTCTTTCAGCTGTTATCCCGTACTCCTTCAGAGACTGAAGACGACCGTTCACAAAGTTACTGATATTCTGAGCTAGCCCCGTAATATCCTTGTTTGTTCCCTGGGCTATGGCAGCATACTTCTCTAACTGCTTGGAGCTTCTGGTTAAACCGTTATTACCTAACGTTAAATACGCCTGAGCAAGCTTGTCAGTGGCAATTGCAGTCTTGTCTTCCAGAGCATTAAGTTCCCAGAATTTATCCCTGGCAGAATCTATATCACCTGTAAGTACACTAAGTTTTGCCGACATGTCTTCGTAAACTTTGGAAGCCTGAATACCTGATAACGAAATTCTTGCGGCAATACTGACAAAAGATTGGCCAATTTTGGTCATAGCACCTTGTATAATTTGCCCCGTACTTGTGGCAGTCCTTTCCATTATCTGATTTTGAGTATGTATCTGCTGTTCCTGTCTAGCTATGACATTGGTCAAGGTGTTATTCGTCGTTACGGCATTATTTCGCATGTTCACCAGAGAAGCATTAACTTGATTAAACTCCGTAATCACTTGATTGTTGTAGTTGTTTACCTGGTTGTACATTCTTGACATATCAATAGTTACATTATTAATCGTCGAATGAATTGTCTGAGAATAATTAAAAATATTTCGCGCTGCCTGCTGAAACCCATTGTTTAAATTATCAGCATTTACACCTACATTAATAAATGGATCAGCCATACTTTTCTCCAAATAAAAAAGCTCGCCGGAGCGAGCTTAAAAATATTAAAAAAACAGACTTAAAAAATCTTTCTGAATGTAAATTTAATCATTTTCCAAAGCAGAACGTACACATGCCTTGTCCAATACAATCCGAGAAATGAAAGTCCCCATAATCCATACAAGCCTTTAGCCAAGTTACTGGAGAATTCTATATCTCTAGGTAAAAATGCGATTATTACCAACCCGATCAGTGTCCATGCAGGGAAGTCGATTAGAAAACCAAATATCTTCTTTCCTAATCTTTCGCTTTCTGGACAATAGGCGCTACTCACATATACAAAATCATCGTCCATACGTCCCCCAACAAAAAAAAATAAATCACCTTAATTAAATTATATATAAAAATTAAGGCGATTCAATAATTTTCGGCTATTTTTTCGTCTTTTTGGGCGCTGGTCTGGTCATCAGCATCTTGAATTTTGCCTGCTCTGATTCACATTCATCAGCTGTAAGAGCCCTATTGTTACGTGCTCTGCAACGCTCTTCAGGGTGCTCCTGATAATATTCCTCAAGATAAACAGCACCCCAATAATGAAGCTCCGTAATAGGATAGCTCAACACTTCCGTTATTGGTTTGTGAATCTCTCTCGCTATCCTTACCGCAAGTCTGAATGTGTAATCAGATTTTACGAGTTTTTTAACTCGGTTTCCTTCTTTTCGAATGAATTCAGCTTTGCAAATTCTTCAGCAAGCGCAATCATGGTCTTGTTAGGTACAACCTTGATGAATTCGTTAACATCCGCTGGATTTTCGGTAAGCATACCATTCTCATCACACAATGATGCATGAATCATCCTGCAGGTCTGCATGAAGTTATCCTTCTCATCCTTAAACTTCATGAAGTAATCACCGGTTATTTCCCTTAGATAGAAGACAACCCCATCCACTTCAACCTTTTCAACCTTGTACTTGAATTCTTTAAACTTCTCTAAATACATATTTCCATCCTTCCTTACTAATAAAAAAGGGGATTTTCATCCCCTTACACACTCAATCAACCTGAAACAGTTGTTGCTGTTGACCAGGTTACATCACTTTCCTGCTTACCGGTTATCTTAAGCTGCATAAAACCGTCAGCAGTACCGGACACAATCTGATATCCGAGAAGCTTCAGCGAGTAAGACGCAATCTTACCATTAGTCCACTGATGCTTAATCATCACGGTCTCATGTGCGGCGGCAGCCGCAACAACCGGCTCAATCTCAGCAAGGCTATCAGCAGCAGAGACAAGCCACCGTTCAGCAAGCGTCTCCGCAGAATATGCCACCTCCTGACATGCCTAACGATCCTCTTCCGTTCTAGCAACTATTCGGAATTACCGAACACTTGTGAGGTTTTGTGAAGTTTTGTGAGGTTGAACCTGTCAATTTTTCCGACAGGTTCAATCAATGAATAGATTTTTAATAATTAGAGATATCAAATGAACAAAGACAAATTAACCCAGCTCATTAAGTACCTGATAGACAAAGGTGTTACCGCTTCCGATTTTCTTGATGTTTACCTTAACACCAATGCGACATCAGAACCAAAGAAAGAAACAGCTCACCAGAAGAAGCCAGGCAGACCTAAGAAAACCGTCAGTAAGCCAACCGCAAAATCTGCAGCTGTCCTCTATACCGTAAACGAAGTATGTTCCCAGCTTAACGTCAAGCCGACTGAACTTAAGCAGATGATTGCTGAAGGCGATTTCCCTGCTCCTGACAGCCAAGGCAAATGGTCTCAAAGCTCCATGTCTAGATTCTTATAAAAGTCTTTTTTGTGAGTTTTGGAGAGGTTAAAGGAATGACTAAAGAAGAAAAAACATTACAGAGATTCGCCAGACAGTTATCTGCAATGTATTCAGAAATGTTCTGTTGTTCCGTAGAGATTGATATCTGTGAGGCTCCGAGAGACTACTACATTCCTGGCAAAGGAACCGCATACTACTTGTGTTCCGTGACGATAGACGGGGAGCAAATCTACGGTTCATATGGGGTCACATCAATTCTTCCGAATGATATGATGCAAGAGATTACGGAATTTGCTCATGAAATTGTCTTTCATGAATATTTTTTGGTGACGAAGTTCGTAATCTAGTGTAAAAGAGAGTGAACGCGATTCCGTGTAAACCCTTGTTAAGCCCCTTTTGAAAAATTATCTAATGTACCTAGCTATCCTTGTGCTGGTTTCATCAAGACAGGATAGCTGGTTCAGAACCTTTGCCCAATTCTGTATTTTAGCATTGTTCCATTTCTTGGCAAGTTCACCCGTAATTCTGAGATAGAAAATTTTAAATACCGAATTTTCATTTTCAAAGAATCCCTTTTTAGTGACCTTTCTAAGGCTGGAATTTACAGACTCAATGGCATTGGTCGTATACATCACTTTGCGTATGTCGGCCGGA
>NZ_FOXF01000077.1 GCF_900115655.1 Ruminobacter amylophilus
CGGTAAAGACAGCCTCGGAACTGGGAGCAGAACAAGTAGAAACAGACATCAGCAACGTAACTCAGACATGAGGATTCCCTAATTAGGGAGTGATATAGATTCCCTCGGTACTCTCAGCATGCTACTTTCGCTAATGGGTAACCGAGGACAAGTACGGGGGTATCCCGTAGTAAATACAGAGAGTACCTACCTCATAATTTAAAGGTATGTCCAATAGAATGGGCACTTAATTTATGCCATGTCTAATGAATGGGGTAACTTGAATTTTAGTTGTCCGAAATTATGGATAACTAAAATTTTAAATGTCCTTGACAAAGGGTACAGTTCATGCAGACTCCCTGAATTTATAAAATATTCGGGTATTTTTTTTGTTTTTTGAGGTGTTTATGTCGAAAATCAGGCAGTCGGACCTGAGGAAAAAACTCAGTCCCGGCGAATCAAAACCGGTGTCAGAGTCTGTTTATCCTGATGAATATTGTCAGGCACGCTGAGATCGCTTCAGAGCACGTAATAATATGGCTCTGACCGCAGATGAATGTGAATCAGAACAAGCTGAATTTAAACTTCTTAAGAGCAGAAAGAGTAAATAATAACCGAAAATTTTATGGCTTTAACCGGATCGTACCGGTCTCTGCGCCTATATGTTCTGATTTGGCGAATGATCAGAAGAGGGTTTCGCGTAACGTCAGTATACCAGAATATAAGTTACTGTATAAAAGCCGCTTCAGCGGACCTGTTTCCGGCTGAAAAAGGCAGTCTTCAAAATTGCGATAGAGGAATATATATTATCTCTGAGGCTGTTGTATAATCTTTAGTGGGAAAATGACGATTATAAATAATTAACAACAGACAGTGATAATAATAAAATGCTGATTGACAAAAAAGAACTGATGTTTTTTCTAGGGGATCTCGGACCGGAAGTCCTCCCGTCACTTATTGATGTTTATCTGTCAGATTCAGAGAATACCATTCAGAAAATCACGGATGCCGTGGCATCGGGTGATTACGTATCCCTGGCCAGGGAAGTGCATACCTTAAAGGGCGTGGGCAGTACCTACGGAGCCACCAGAATCAGGGAGCTTGCCGTTGAGCTTGACGGAAGGTTCAAGAAAGGTGAAGAGCTTTCAGAGTTAAAGAGTGAGATCATGCAGCTTATAGAAGTTATCAGGGCCACCAACGTGGAAATGAGGCAGATTCAGTCCGATGTGCTGGAAGGAAAGCCCGTATAGAGATAATTCATAACGGTTCGGCTGAAGAAATTCTCCGGACTGTAAGTTTAAAAGACGTGAAAGTCAGGTGTTTTTAGGAAACGGATATGAAAATAAAGGTTGTAAGTGTAAAGGCTGAAGACAATGCCAGAGCGGTTTCGGACATCAGAACCCAGCTCCGGTCCTTTGATTCTGAAGCACCGAACTTTCTGATGGTTTATTTTTCATCCGTTTCCGAGGTCGAGGAACTGCGTCAGGCTTTTGTCTCCGCCTTCCCTGATACCGTGATTGCCGGCATTCCGGCAAAGGAAGGCTGTTTCAGCAATACGCTTTCGGTAGGTTTTGAACAGACTCAGAATTCAGGAAACGGCGGTGCCGGCAGCGGATCAGGCTCCGCCAAATCCAGATTTTCAGTAAAAAAGTTTTCTGAAAACACCAGTCAGAGCAAAACGCTCTTTGTTCAGGCATATTACGATCCGACATCGGCTTTCGGCTGTGCCTGCAAGACTTTCAGTCCCGGTGTGCCGATGAATCTTGATGAAACACTGCATGAGGTGGAGAATCAGGCGGACAGAGCCGGAATCATGCCCAACCTCATCGTGCTGTTCAACACCAGGAAGGTAACTTCGGCATTCGGCAACGAGGTGAAGAATATTCTGGGATCATCAGCCTCCATAGTGGGGGGGATTATAGACAATTCCCATGAGCACGTATCCTTCTTTACCGACAGGGAATCGGTTACCGCCGAGGAGGCGTATCTGGTGGTATCCTTCTATACCAACAGCACCATCCAGATTAATTCCCTCAGCGAGGTTAAGCTGTTCGGGGAACTGGGGCAGATTACGTCCACCGATGACATCGTAATCAGTGAAATTGACAACAAGCCGGCTGCCGACATGTTTTTCACCAATATCGATATTGACAGTACCTGCATGGATACGGATGAAATGCAGAGACTGCTTACCGGGGTAAACAGGGATTACTTCCTGGCATATGATTCCTATGACGTGGAGTACGGCAACCGCTATAACGTGTCAGTGGTAAACAGCGTTACCAGAAACCGCGGGGTTGAACTGAATTCGGCCTTTCCGAAGGGAGAGAAGGTATATCTGATGAAGGCTCACAACGTGGACATGGCCAACTGCTTCATGATCCACTATCCCCTGAATTACAGATCGATAGGGGGACTGCACTTCATGTGCGAATCCTTCTGCAAGGGGTCCAAGGCTCAGAATTTCAACAGCATTGTTGAACGTGTCAGAAATTATCATTCCGGCGCTGAATTCATGACCTGTTCCGTTGCCGGGGAAAACGTCGGTACCGTGGACGAGGAATACCGGCTGGCGAACTGTACCGTAATCACCGTATCATTTTTAGAACAGGTTGGGTAATTGATTATGATTTCCATAGAGCAACGCATAGCCAAACTTGAAGCGGAATTACGTCAGGCCAGACTTGAGGTGGAACTTGCGCGTGACCGTGAAATGAAGCTGGTGGACAACCGTAAAAACATTTTTAACGTGTTTTACGAACTGTTTACCGCCAACGGTCAGGAACAGCAGTTTGCCACCCTGATTGCTGCCCTGCACAACATAATCACTTTCGAAGAGGTCGTACTCATCAGTCACAGCATGGAGGCCGGGGACTCGGACAACATGGAGATTATCTATGCCTCCCATCAGGTTCTCAGAGATCATCAGTGGGGGCTTGCCGGACCTCTCAGCATAGCACTGAAAACCCAGGACATCATCATTCTTTCCAATCCTGGCGTCGCCAGGGGATTTGAAAGCACGGATCCGGAATTTTCAAGTCTGGTGCGTTCGGTGATGGTGATTCCGATTATCTTCGAACATCAGCATCTGCTGTTCGTGTGCACTCATCACGTGCCTCTGCGTCTTGACATGCGCAGCCGCGTGGACGTGAAAAACTATCTTCCGTTCATTGAACAGTCCATAGCCTGTATCAGCTACAGAACACAGCTTGAAAAGATTGTTACCGAACACACCAATGAAATGGTGGACTATCACAGCAAACTCCAGTCATTCCGTAATCTTTCCCATGAAATATTCTGGCAGACCGATACCGAGCACAAGCTGGTTCAGGTGTCCGTGGAATCAGGCAACATCCATTTTCTGGATTCCAACGACAAGCGCAATCTTCCGATATACGAAAGCTTTATAGGCAAGACGGTATACGATCTTCTGGACAGTGAACAGATTAACAAGCACAGTCAGTCCATGGTGGATCTGGTGAAGCTGGTAAAGGATCATGCCTTCATCTCCAATATTGAACTGCCTTTCAGACTGGGCGGCAGAACCCTGTGGGTTGCCATCAGCGGCGAACCATACTACGGCCAGAACGGCGAATATCTCGGATACCGCGGCATAGTCAAGGATATAACCAGAGAACACAAGGAACGTCAGGATTTTGAGAATGCCAAGATTGAAGCTGAACAGGCTGACCGTTCCAAGACTGAATATCTGGCCGTGATGTCTCATGAAATCAAGACTCCGCTGCAGGCCATCCTGGGGATGATTGACCTTCTGGAGCAGACTCAGCTCAACGAGGTTCAGACCTCATACATCAGGCACGTGCATCAGAGTGCCTCACTGCTTCAGACAATTCTGCATGACGTACTGGATCTGTCACGCATAACCTCCAAGGCAATGACTCTGGAAAATCTGAGTTTCGACATCAAGTTCGCCCTCAACTCAACCATCATCCAGATGCGCGACAAGGCCCTGGAAAAGAACATCAGCCTGAAGCTCAACATTGCCGACAACTTCCCTACACTCATTTACGGGGATCAGCACCGACTGTCACAGATTCTGTTCAATCTCATCAACAACGCCATCAAGTTCACCTCGGTGGGCGGCGTAACCGTGAATGCGGAACGTTTCGAGAACCGTCTGAAGTTTTCCATTACCGATACCGGTCCGGGCATCGAACCGGAAAATCTCAGCAACCTGTTCAAGCCGTTTGTGCAGGTGGACAGTTCCATTTCCCGCAAGTACGGCGGTACGGGCCTGGGACTTTCAATATGCAAGCGCCTGGTAGAACACATGGGCGGCAAGATCGGTATCCGCAGTGAAAAGGGCAAGGGCTCAACCTTCTGGTTTGAAATACCGTGCAAGGTGCCTTCATCTCCTCTTATCGGCGCCAACTCCGTAAGACGCGACAAGACCGAACACCGCGACCACAACTACCGCATCCTGCTGGTTGAAGATTCACAGATCAACCAGTTTGTCATCAAGACCATGCTGGAAAAGCTCGGCCACATAGTGACTCTGGCCAACAACGGTCAGGAGGCCATAGATGCCATCAGAAAGGAACTTCCGGATCTGGTGCTTATGGATATCCGCATGCCGGTTATGGACGGTATCGAGGCAACGCGCCAGATTCTCGGTACCATTGCTCCGCTGCCGATTGTGGCTCTTACCGCCAACAACTCGGATGAGGAACGTATCGAATGCCGCAAGGTAGGCATGGTGAGCATTGCCTCCAAGCCGGTTACCACTCAGACCCTCAAGGTTCTGCTTGACGATCTCGAAGGGGTAATCGAGGAATACGGACAGAAGCTCAAGGAAGGAAACTACAAGCTCATATCCCATCTGCCTGAAACACCTGCCGAAAGCGAGAACAGTGACAATACCAAGGTGGGTACCGTTTCTTCGGAAAACACCAAGAGCAACGCCTCACTTATTGACGCACTGATTAAGAACAAGCTGGGAGCGAACAGAAACAGCAAGTCCTCAAACAATCAGAGAACCTAGTCTTCACGGTTCGTGATTACGGAAGCCTGATTCATGCCGTGAATCAGGCTTCTTCCGTTTCAGACTCCGGTAATCGGCATCAGAACACAGCGTTTAGGTGCTGAATGCCGATTATTTGAGGGGGGCAGGTTACGGTCCCGGCTCAATGATAGTAAAATAACATCATTTCATAAGTATTCATAACAGCAGGACAGGAACATGATCTGGAAAAAACAGTGCAGCCTGGAAGCGGTAAACGCTCTCGGAAAGAATTCCATGGTGGAATTTCTGGAAATCAAATTCACTTCCATTGGGGATGATTATCTTGAGGCCGTCATGCCGGTGAATCAGAAAACATGCCAGCCCTTCGGACTGCTTCACGGAGGCGCCGGAGCCGTGCTTGCGGAAACCGTGGGCTCCATAGCGGGTAACTACGCCTGCGACAGGGATTACTCATGTCTCGGACTTGATCTCAACATAAATCACATCAGAGCCGTAAAAATCGGGGATACGGTAAGGGCTGTTGCCAGACCGGTTCACATAGGAAATACCGTTCAGGTATGGCAGATTGATGCCTTCAACAGCCGGAATCAGCAGGTAAATACCGCACGACTCACTCTGGCCGTAAGACGTCATATGACGCTGAAGGAAAAACGGTAAGGATTATGCGCGGCCGTTTTCTCGACCCGTCGGGGGAAAAAGACCGCGCATGTCGGAAATGCCGGTGCGGGCGTGTGAACCAAACTCTGTAAATTACATGTAGCTAAAAATGTCAGAAAAATATCCTGAGATATAATTTAACTTATATAATCAGGAGTTTTGCATTATGGTTAAAGAAAAAAGTCCGTCCACAGGATCCAGATGACTGAAGGGAAGCATCAGATTATCAAACAGCTAGTTCATGGATCTGATTTTGAAATATTGAATCAAACATTTTGGAATACCCATTTTCTTTTATAAGATATTCCGACATTTTATGTTTTTTAGATCTTCTCATGACCACTCCATTATCTATTTGTTTCATAATTTATAGGTGGTCAACTTTAATTCGTTTAGGTGGTCAACTTTTGCGATCGTTTAACAATCTCTTATCTTCACAATCTAAAGAATACATACAGGCTACAAAGAATAAACAGACCATCTTTGCTCGTCTGTTTCCTAAATTTTCTGTTGCAGTGCAGAATTTAAAGTCTCGTTTTTCTGGTAAAGGTCAAACTAACGAAGCAGATAATAGTGTAGAATCTGTTGCGTTTCCAAAAGAACAAGAAGAAATTATCAGTTCCAGACATGCATTTATGAACGAACGGATTCAGAAGGCAGAAGCTTCAAAAGAAATTGATGAAGAAACACAAAATCAAGCTTCTACTGAATCGCCACGAATGGCAATGATGCGGAGAAATATGGAAAAGAATAATGCTCGTGAGAATGTTATTTCCACAAGTCAAAAGAAAGGAAAATCTCGTTAATTTTTTAATATAGAGGATAAAACTTATGATAATTAAATATGCTCTTTGCGGTATGCTTGCAATGTTACCTGTAATTTGTTGTGCTCAGGCGATGACGGAACAACAAAAAAACTTTCACGAAAAGGTGATTAATCCTATAAAGCGAGAGATTTCACCATTGGTACATTTATGCTGGTTTGAAAATTTGGAATCGTCAAGTGTATGTGTTAATGGAACTTCTGGGTTGGGATACGAAATTCCTCATTACATAAAAAACAAAGATATTGAAAGTGTTAAAGTGCAGTCGAATGACTATACTGCTAAGGCTTTGAGTAAAGGAAAGGTTCTTGTATCAACGGTTACAGTTACTGCAACAAAGAAATATGATAATGCTACTTACGTTATGAAAGCTTATTTAGATGGCAATGATTTTGTTTGGAGTGATTCAAAAGATTCTACTTGTATTGAGAAGTCTTTGTGTGTTGATGGAATAACGGATACCATTGGTGTAGGTATGGAGCACACATTTAAATTTGAATAATTTTGGTTGATGTAAAAAGCCCAATTAATGGGCTTTTTTAACAATATAGTCTTAGTAATAATAAGGCTCGCCAAATACTTGGCCATCAACGAGAACTTCAACGTAGTGAACTGTCTTTGTGTGCGTGTGAACCAAACTCTGTAAATTACATGTAGCTAAAAATGTCAGAAAAATTCCTGAGATATAATTTAACTTATATAATCAGGAGTTTTGCATT
>NZ_FOXF01000078.1 GCF_900115655.1 Ruminobacter amylophilus
GTCATAGCTTTCATGACAGTTTTTTAGAAATGACAGGGTATCAGTCTGTCTGATTGTTACATTGCCGCAGTTTAGGACCTGAGCATTTTTTTTCAACTGGTCGCATACCTGTTTGTTAAGCTCAAGCATGGTGACGGTGGAGGCTCCTCTTGATTGGGCTTCAAATCCAAGTGAACCAGCACCGCTGAAGGCATCAAGAACTTTTTTATCCTGAATTTTAAACATGAGCCAGTTGAATAATGTTTCCTTTACTCTGTCGGTTGTGGGGCGAAGTCCCGGCATGTCCATAACAGGTAGTTTTCTGCCTCTGTGCATGCCAGAAATAATTCTGATGATTCCGGCGGATGTGGAATTTGTTTTGTTTTTAACCATGTGTACCCCAAAGCCTATTGAATTATTTGTATATTTTAGAACACGATTTGGGTAAAATAATAATGTTTTTTAAAGAATCATGCCAAGAAATTTCCTGCTTTTAGGAGTTTAGGAATGATTGGTTGCATGAGCGGTGGTAGGGAAAGTCCCAATTCGCTTACAGAAAATGTCTGTGGATACTGCGAAGAACGCATGGCTGTACTGTGAGAATGGTTGTGCTTTTGTAGTTGACACGGGTAGCTCTGGTATCGGGTGTAGTGAGCGATTTATAAAAACACATAACTCTATTTATTAGAATTCATGAAACGGCTTCAGATAGTTCAAATAATTGCTGAACGTCGTGATTTTACATGTTTTAGTATTTTTTAACACATATAGCGTAAAGTAGAACATTATGGCAAAGAAAGGATGGTTTTCCTGGTTTGGTAAGGGGAAACAGACAGAAGATAAAGAAGAAACTTCAGTAGCCGGAGAAATTTCAGACAAAACAAATACGGATGCCGTTTCAACTGCAGAAAAGCAGGATGACGTTTTGCAGAGTAATAATGCTGAATCTTTGAGTAAAGATAAGATTGAGGCAGACAAATTATCAGAAGGTGCCGAAAAGGAGCCGGCTGTAGAAGAACTGTCTCAACCTGAAGAAGTTCTTCCCGTTCCTCAGGAAAAACCAGGTTTTTTCAAAAGACTTGTTAATGGTTTAAGAAAAACCAGAGAAAATCTGGGACTGGGGATTAAGGCTCTATTCAAAGGAAGAAAGATTGATGACGATCTTTTTGAAGAGCTTGAATCAACTTTGATTTCAGCAGATATAGGTATTGAGACAACAGAAAAGCTTATTGAAAAACTTACTGCTGAAGCTTCATTGAAGGAGCTGAAAGATGCGGACAGTCTGGTCAGCAGATTGAATGCGGATTTGCATGAAATTCTGAAGAAGGTGTCAGTTCCTCTTGTTATTGATACATCAAAGAAGCCTTTTGTTATTCTGATGGTAGGTGTTAACGGCGTCGGAAAGACCACTACCATCGGAAAAATGGCCAAATTTTTTGAGGCTCAGGGACACAAGGTAATGCTTGCGGCCGGAGATACATTCCGTGCCGCTGCCGTGGAGCAGTTGAAAGTCTGGGGCCAGCGCAACGGTATTCCGGTTGTGGCACAGAGCACAGGTGCGGACAGTGCTTCTGTTATTTTTGATGCATTATCAAGCGCCAAAGCCAAAGGTTATGACATTTTAATTGCAGATACAGCAGGCCGTTTACAGAATAAGGCAAATCTCATGGCCGAACTTCAGAAGATCGTTCGAGTTATGCAGAAAATAGATCCTGAAGCCCCTCATGAAGTCATGCTGACAGTAGATGCGGGGACGGGGCAGAATGCTATAAGTCAGGTTAAATTATTCGGCGAGGTTGTGCCTATTACCGGTATTAATATTACTAAACTTGACGGTACCGCAAAGGGCGGGGTGATTTTTAATATTGCGGATAACTTCGGTATTCCAATTCGCTTTATTGGTGTCGGTGAAGGTATTGACGATCTTAGAGTTTTTGATGCCGATGATTTTGTAAAAGCTCTGTTTGATGAAGAATAACCAGATGATAAGTTTATGGTAGTGTTCGATGATTGAGTTTAAATCAGTAAGTAAAGTGTACCAGCAGGGACAGATAGCCCTACAGAATATAAATTTTAAGATATCATCAGGAGAGTTTGTATATCTGACTGGGCATTCCGGAGCTGGTAAAACTTCATTAATGCAACTTATAGCGGTTATCGAGCGTGCCAGCATAGGGCAGGTATTATTTAATGGTAAAGATATAACAGATATATCTTTGAAGGAGATACCTTATCTCAGGCGAAGAATAGGTATGATTTTTCAGGATCATCATCTGATGTTAAACAGGACTGTGGCTGAAAATGTGGCCTTACCTCTTCTTATTCGTGATTTTGATGAGGATGAGGCCTATGAACTTGTTAAGCAGACACTGGAAAAGGTCGGTCTTCAAAACAAGGAAGAATTCTACCCTTTATCTCTCAGTACCGGAGAGCAGCAGAGAGTTGGAATTGCCCGAGCTGTAGTTGCCCGCCCTGATGTCATTCTTGCTGATGAACCTACCGGAAATCTCGATAAGGGACTTTCTCAGGATATTCTGGCTCTCTTTGAGCTTTTAAACAGAGACGGAACCACGGTAGTTATGGCAAGTCACGACACTGATCTTCTGTCTACCAGTCCTCATCGCACACTGGTGCTGAATCACGGGCATCTTGTATATGATGGTGAATTCAATAATATTCAGTAAAGTCGAAAGAGGAAATACGTAATATGGGAAGCCTGGTCAGTCTGATAAGACGAAACATTAAAGATATTCATTACGTTTATAATACTCTTGTCAGTGTTAATTTCATGGGAACACTGCTGGCCATTGCTGTGATTGCACTTACTCTGACAATACCATCAATATTCTACGTTTTCTTACAGAATTTCAAAGAATCAACATCTGATCTGACCATAGGCAGAAATATTACGGTTTATCTGAAAAGTGACGTAGACTCAGCCGTTGCTTTTCAGATTAAAGATGATCTTGAATCTGATGTCAGAATCAAATCAGCTGAGCTGATTACTAAGGATGAAGGGTTAAAGTCTTTTGCCGCATCGCTTGGAATCAACGAAAATGATGTTCTAAGCAATTCAGAAAATCCTTTACCTCATGCTGTTGTTATTCTTCCTTCTGAAGATGTTGAAAGCAGTACGGAAAATCTTGAACTTCTTGTTAAGGAAATAAAGAACAACAGATATGTTGATCTGGTTAGAGTAGACAGAGACTGGTTTAAGAAAATCAATTCTGTCACTGATGCAATGCGTTACATTACTGTTGTGATTGCATCAATACTGTTGTTTTCTCTGATACTTACATTGGTAAACACGGTTTCCAACAGAGTGCTGCTTCATCGCAATGAAATTGAAGTGATGAAGCTGGTAGGTGCAACTGACGGCTATATTATTGGTCCATATGTATATTTGGGGATGTGGCTTGGCGTGCTCGGATGTTTTGTGTCTTGGTGGCTGGGAACCATTGTTATTTTCACCACTGAAAGATATTTAAACCATATAGCTGAAGTGTACGGGGCTCATATAATATTTCGCGGAATGAATTTTCACGAATTGATGATAATGTTCGCAGTGAGTACTGTTATGTGTATGATCGTATCGTTTATAAGTGCAAAGAGCAGTATCAATGGTATACGACCTCAGTAATGACAGACCAAGCTCTTTTTTCACAGATTTATCTAAATTTTTACTCAACTTTCCCAGAAAATTTTCTGGGACCAAACCTTAATCCATGCGATCTAGGTGTTCTTTAAAAACTCGCGTTGATTTTTCAGGCATTTTGCCGTGACTTTTTGGGAAATAAATCCTCCCGTAAACGTGTTACAAAATTCTGAACGTGAGCTATCTGTTCGGTAAACCAGCTACTGAGCATTTCACGGGCTAAGGATAAAGCTTTTTCATGGCAGCCTTTTTTGAGCAGCTTCCGGTCACGTAATTCTTTAACATAGCCTGTAAAGGTATTTATTAGAGTATCCAGTGCTATGTTTAAGTGGATTTCCTGCAGTTCCTGCTTACAGTCCTCGAATACTGCTCCAAAGCTTCTAACATCGGTGTTACATCTCTTGAAATACTCCAGCAGTATCGTGCAGATGCAGACCAGAGTGGTGTGAGCAATGATAGAGCTGTATTTACTGGCATAGCATGATTCAAGCCCTAGAAATTGTTTCTGGTTATAGAAGCTTACTTCAATATTCCAGCGTCTGGCATAGATTTTGATAATCTGTTCATCCTCTAAGAAAGTGTAGGTTGAGAGCAGGCAGATATGCTTATCCTCATTGTTACGGTTACGGACAAACACTATCTTTAATGGCATCTGTTCTTTTTTGGATTTAACGATAACGGAACCCATTATTTCTTTACTTGAATCCGGAACACCTTCTCTCAAGAGCTTGGAATATAAGGATTTTAAATCAAAACAGCCTTCATTTTTGTAATGATAACAGGCATTGTTCATGTGCTTTACCATACCGATAACATGGAGTCCCAGAGCTCTGATTTTGGTAACAAGAGATTCTGTGGTAAACCAGGTAAAGTTCGGTTTTTGGTATTCTGCTTTCAATCATTCTTTTATCGATTGACCTTCTGGCATCAATATCCATACTGTCTACAGGGGGCAAGCAGTTCTTATCCTTAGTTGATGATACCATGGCAAAATCTACAGGATATGTCGAATTGCCGTCAGACCAGGCTATTGACAGATATGTAAAGCCTTTTAGAAAAGTATGTGTACAGTGGTCGTAAACTTTAGCAGATAACTGCACTTTGGAGCTTCTGTTTCTATCTATTACAGAGTCATCAATGCAGAATGTCTTGATTCTATCTGAACCTGTTAACTTGCTTGTACGACTGACAACATTGGCTGCCAGCTGAGTCAGCAGACTTCTCCACGAATAGCTTGGTTCTGACATAAATCTGTACAGGGAGCTCTTGGATGTACCATTACTTCCATTCACAGCTATTCCACTCTTTGCATAATGATTAACACTTTTATCAACCATATTGCTTATGAGCAGTTCCTTAATCATTTCTACACTGCATAGACCTTTGATTTTATAGAATCCGGCTCTATTAAGCATGGTGGTAAAACCAAATAAAGAAAAAATGCTGAGAAAAGCGGAATATCTAGAGAAATTCTTGTTCATTTGGTGTATCATAGCCTCGCGTGTTTTGCTTGGTATTCTAATGTTTTTGGTTACTAATTATTACACCATAAAACACGCTTTAAATCCTTATTTTTCAATGGTTACAACGGTTTTTAATTATCGTTTTTCCACCTCAAAAAAAGACTTCAATATTTTTTCTAAAAAAATCTCCTTTGTTTTTATGACCGCTGGCTGAATAGATGTTCAGTTTTCATCAGAACGGTTAATGCTAAACAATGAAATAATCTTTAATTTCGTTGCCTGTTATATAAAGTTTCAGTGTTTCTGCAGGTTTCCGTGTAGAATAAATCCACGGACCTGCAAAATAAATCACTCTGTCAGATTTGTTTGTCAGGGTAGTAGCATTATTCTTGTTAGTTGCCTGTGTGCCGTCACATTCGTCTGATGATTGAAAACCGTCTATTAGAGCCACAGGTGACTGAGATGTTTTAATGTCGGAGGTTACCCCCTGTGATTTGACTTTATCGTCGGTAAAATTCTGAAGTTCTGCTGCTTCCCTGAGTTTGCTTTCCGTAATTCCGTAGATGTAGCATTTTTTCATGAAGGACAATTTGTCGTCAAATCTTAGGATCATCAAACCTGAATCATCAGTTTCTACTCTGATGTGCTTTAAACGCCTTTTGAGATTAAAAAGCAAACCTAAATATGATCTTATCTTTCCGGTATCTGACAGCAGAACCAGTGGTAGCTCAAACAATTCGCCTTCATCAGAAAGTAAAGACGTCTGGTTCTGCAAGTGCACATAAAGTGGTTTGGCGTATTTCATGGTCTGCTGATATTTCCTGTGATAATCGAAACTTGATTTGAACATTTCAAAAAACAGAATGGCAGTAATTACGGACAGGACGACGAATACCAGCATTAATAACATGCGACGCCCATGTTCACCTGTAAAATCATAAACATACAGTATTGAAGGATTTTCTCTGTTGTAGATAAATTTTATTTCATAGTCCATAAATGCTGAACAGCTGATTTCTTTAATATGTATCTGCTTTGGCATTATCTGCAATGCTTCTTCATCCGAAAGGACCTCGGCAGTGTAGCCACATCTATATGTTCCTCTCTCTAAATTTTGCACATATCGACGATAATCCTCGTAAAGAACTTTCGCTGAACCATGACTGTAGCCAGGTAAGGTAATATTGAAAAATTTATATATGCCGATAGGAAATGCGTTCGTATAGAGACACGATGTAAAAAACAACAGTGTAAGCAGAGTGAAAATAACTAGTATTCTTGTGGTGTAGGGACTTTTGATAAGAAACGAGTCAGAGACATATCCCTGATTATCACTTTCAATTATGGATTTAAGTACTTCCCAGCTGTTGGTTCTGTTTCTCATGTTCTCGGATTCCGAAGTAAGAATGACTGATTTTTAATAATGTAAGGGAGTTCTATAAATTGAAATTTGAGTAAAAAAAGAGGTTTGTTTTGACATCTTCGTAATTGTAATGCTAAAAAAAACAACATAATCAAGGACAACCTGATGAAAGATTATATCAGAAATTTCAATCGAGTGGTTCTGTTTTAAGGAGCTTTTCACCAGGCTTCTCACTTGATTATCGGTGAATAAACATTACTCCATGATACCTTACGTGATATAGTTGTTTGTGATG
>NZ_FOXF01000039.1 GCF_900115655.1 Ruminobacter amylophilus
TAATAAGCCAGTCCCTCCTAAGCCGGTAAAGACAGCCTCGGAACTGGGAGCAGAACAAGTAGAAACAGACATCAGCAACGTAACTCAGACATGAGGATTCCCTAATTAGGGAGTGATATAGATTCCCTCGGTACTCTCAGCATGCTACTTTCGCTAATGGGTAACCGAGGACAAGTACGGGGGTATCCCGTAGTAAATACAGAGAGTACCTACCTCATAATTTAAAGGTATGTCCAATAGAATGGGCACTTAATTTATGCCATGTCTAATGAATGGGGTAACTTGAATTTTAGTTGTCCGAAATTATGGATAACTAAAATTTTAAATGTCCTTGACAAAGGGTACAGTTCAATCTTGAACTTGAAATAACAGAAAGTATGCTGATGAGTAAGGATAGTGATTCCAGAAAATCATTTGAAACTCTCAGAGGCATGGGGGTTAAAATCAGTATGGATGACTTTGGTACGGGATATTCAAACCTTAGTTATCTCAGCAGTTTTCCGTTGGATAAATTAAAGATTGACCGTCGGTTTGTTACCAATATTGACTCAAGTAAAGGAAATCAGCAGATTGTTAATGCGATTATAATGCTGGCCCAGGCTTTTAATTTATCCCTGATAGCAGAAGGTGTTGAGGGCGGCAAGGAACTGAAATATCTGCAGTCAAAAGGAGTTGATGTAATTCAGGGGTTCTATTTCTCCAAACCTCTTCCTCCAGAACAGGTTTACGATTTTGTAAATGATGTGAAAAACGGTGTATGGATCAGCAAGGTTCATGATTCATTTGAAAAACTGGATGATCATTATTCCGATAAAATCGGTAAAAAAGAAAGTATGTCAGTTACTGTAAACAAGTAATTGAGAATAAAAGGCCCCCTGCAGTTTGTAGTTGCAGTGGGCCTTTTGATGTTAAAAGTGATAATTATTTCTTATGATTTCCATTTAAGCATTCTGTTCTGAATGCTTCCAACGATCCATGTTGATATAACAACTACGACACCGATAACCACAATACCAACCAGAGTTCTGGTATAGTCGCCGAGATCCGAATAGTTCTTTACATAGAAACCAAGGCCTGCTCTGGCACCGATCATTTCAGCTGATGTAAGAAGAATGAATGATATGCATAAGCCTAAGTTTGCTCCTACGAAAATCTGGGACAAGGATGCCGGAAGAATTACGTGAATCATTGTGCTGAATCTGCTGAGGTTAAGAACCTTGGCCGAATTTAGCAGTCTGCTGTCAACGTTTTTCACACCGCTGATTGTACCCATGAATACCGGCCAGAAGGTTGCCAGAAATATTACCAGTACCGATACTGATCTGAAGGTCGGCAGAAGGGCAATACCATATGGAATGTAAACAATCGGCGGAATTGCACCAAGGAAACCGGCAACATGACCGGAAATGTTTCCGACACGTTTGCTTGTTGCCAGAAACAAACCGACAGGGATCGCCAGCAGACCTAAAATATATCCTTCCACTATAATGCTCAGAGAAGAAAGAATGTTTACGCCTATCTGAGGCAAATCTTCAATGAACTGATTGACTATTATCCCTACAGGTGGAAAAAGAATAGGTTTCACCAGATTGAATTTTGCAGTCATAAGCTGCCAGCCGATAAGGATTATGAATAGAAATGTGCCTAAATCCGCAGCCATATCTACTTTCTGACGATCCTTAGAAACGGCACATATAATCAGGGTAATTATTTCAATTAAAGAGGCAAAACCTATTGCATAACCGGATAACGGCTCTCTTGTTATCTGGTTAGGCAGAAAAAACTCAATTCCCACAAACAGCAGGAATATAATATGAGTAAATCTTAAAAATCTAACTTTAGGTGACATTAGATCATTGCCTCCTGATCAATTTTTTCTTTAATATCTCCAAAAAACAGAGCCATGATTTCATTTCGTATCTGAGAATATTCCTGAGTTTTCACAAGTTCAGAACGATTTCTTGGTCGTGGCAGCGGCACTTTGATTTCCTTATTAACCTGCCCAGGGTTTGCCTTCATCATTATGATGCGATCTGAAAGCAGAATAGCTTCATCAACATCATGGGTTACAAACACGACGGTCTTCTTTTTCTGATTTCCATCGCCTTCCCAGAGTTTTAAAAGCAGTTCCTGAAGAATAACTCTGTTTTTTGCATCTACCGCTCCGAAAGGTTCGTCCATTAAAAGTATTTCAGTATCCATTGCCAAGGCTCTGGCTATGGCCACGCGCTGCTGCATACCGCCTGACATGTCTCGAGGATATTTTTTCCCGGCTTCGGCCAGACCAACTTTCTGCAGGTATACATTAGCAAGTTCAAGACGTTCCTTTCTGCTTAAATCAGGTTTTACCTGCTTGAGACCGAAGGCTACGTTTTTTTCCGCAGTCATCCATGGAAAAAGAGCATACTGCTGAAAGACTACGCTTCTTTCTTTGCCGGGCCCCTGAATATCTTTGCCATTAATTCTCACCTGTCCGGACGTGGGGGCTGTGAGACCTTCTAGAATCCCCAAAAGAGAACTTTTACCACATCCGGATGAACCAATGATACTAACAAACTCTCCATCCTGAATATTGAAGGATACATTAGAGAGAGCCTGAAAAGAGGTTTTACCGGTGTGATATGTTAGGCTTATATTATCTATTTCTATCTTGTTCATGTGTTCCTCCGGTTTCTGACAATTCCTAAAGAAGAATTGTCAGAAAGTTTTCCGGTTATTATTGATATTTATCAAAATGATCTTTCAGTGACTGATAAATAGCGTCATCAGGGAATTCATTGATGATGCTGTTCAGAGCCTTCTGGTAGATTTCAGTGTTGTAGAATTTATCTATGTCGTAATCTTTTGTGTATCCTGCTTCAACAACCTGATTTTTAAGCTGGGTAGTGGCGATTTTATCCGGATCCGGATTACTGTCGCTGTTACCGCCGTATACTTCAAATCTGATTCGTTCAGGATCGATATCAACATACTTCTTTACAATCTTGACGGTACCGTCCTGTTCGCTCTTGAAATAGTGATATGCTTTGATAAAAGCTCTTTCAAAACGATAATATTCATCAGGTTTGCTCTTTAGTGCAGATGATTCAGCAACCTGACGGCAGCAAGGCTGATTTTTGAATTCTTCAACGTCTTTGCAGTGATAGATAACTTTATAACCGTTGGCCTGAGCTATTGATGAGAATGGAGGGAAGAAAGATGCCGCATCAATTTCCTTGCCCTGAAGTGCCGCAAAGGCATCTTTCTGACTGTTAAAGTATACAATGTTAACTTTGTCCGGACCTTCACCGATTTCGAGATTATGATTCTTTAACAGAATAAGAAGTTCAAGATCCTGAATACTGTTTTTAACGGAGGCAACATTACGTCCCTTAAGATCCTCAACAGTAGGTTCATGATCTTTTACAAATTCCGGTTTGATGACGTATCCGTGGCCGTTACTCATTGCACCACCGAAAATTGTCAGGTCATGTCCATTGCTCTGGAATGTTAAAGAAGGAACGGAACCGATAAGAGCAACATCAAGTTTACCAACCTCCAGGCCTGTGGCAAGTTCACCGGCGCTTGCAAAAGGAATTAGTTCAACATCAAGCCCTTCTTCCGCAAAATACCCCTGTTCTTTGGCAATGAAAGCAAGAAGGTGACTGGTGGTTGTAAGGTATCCCAGTGCAAAAGGTGTCTGTTCTTTAACGGATTGTCCCAAAACCGGTTCATCAGCAGCCATTGTGTTTGGCGGGATAAAAGCACCACCAAGAGTAATGGATGCATAGATGAACAATGATAATGCTTTAGTCTTAAGCATAATATCTCCTATGATACTTGTTCCCAGCGGGGAAAAGTCAGTCCGTGAAAACATCATACGAATCAGGTAATCAGTTTTTGGATGGCTTTTTCCTTCTGGTTAAATTTAATTGAATAGTTGTTTAAGTAGTAAAAATTTCATTATGTTACTAAAGCATAGTAAACATATATGAATTATAGCATATGTGATCATAATTAGATTTTTTGATTTTTGCAACCATAAATTTTTCGGAATCTCCAAAGAAAGAGTATTGAAGTTAGATTCGTGGTGTATATACTTCTGAGATAATGTACATAATATGGAAAAAAGTTTTATAAACAAAAATAATGAAAAATATTTCTGGTGATACAGTTTTTTTTGATGCTGTTTGGCTGCAATAACGAAATAACATCTTATCTTGTAGTGTACCTGTTTTATAAAGTTTTTTACAAAAACATACTAAACATACTTGACTAGTATAAATTAAAATTTATAATTGTATACATAAGTGAAAACATACTAAACATATCGGAAATAATAAAACAAATAATGGGAATGTATATATGAGCAGAATTTATTCAAAGATTACTGATTTGGTTGGTAATACTCCTTTAGTGGAACTTTCAAGTCTTGCTTCTGAGGTAGGTTTTACAGGAAAGATTCTTGCTAAGCTGGAGCTGTTTAATCCTGCAGGAAGCGTAAAAGACAGAATTGCCCTTGCAATGATAGAGGATGCTGAAAAACGTGGTGTTTTAAAAAAAGGCTCTGTAATTATAGAACCAACCTCCGGTAACACAGGGCTGGGGCTGGCATTTGTCGCAGCAGCAAAGGGCTATCGCGTAATCATTACCATGCCGGACACCATGTCAATAGAAAGAAGAAATCTTCTCCTGGCTTATGGTGCTGAACTTCAGCTGGTTGAAGGTGCGAAGGGAATGAAAGGAGCTATCGAAAAAGCTGAAGAGCTGGCAGCCAAGATTCCTGGAAGTTTTATTCCCGGGCAGTTTACCAATCCGGCAAATCCGAAGGCTCATTTTGAAACAACAGGTCCGGAAATATGGAATGATACTGATGGAACTGTAGATATCTTTGTTGCCGGCGTTGGTACCGGCGGTTCTCTTTCAGGTACCGGAAAATATCTGAAAAGTAAGAATCCGAACATTAAGATTGTGGCTGTTGAACCTTCTGGTTCCCCGGTTCTTTCAACAGGCAAGGCTGGACCTCATAAGATTCAGGGTATTGGACCTGGTTTTGTTCCTGCGACACTTGATCGTTCTGTTTACGATGAGATCATTACCATTGATAATGAAGATGCGTTCGCTTACGGAAAGAAACTTGCGAGAACAGAAGGAATTCTTGTTGGTATTTCATCAGGTGCAGCACTGAAAGCTGCTTCCGTTCTGGCTTCAAGACCGGAAAATTCGGGCAAGAACATTGTTGTTCTGTTACCGGACGATGGTGACAGATATCTTTCAACCGCACTGTTTGCCTAAGATGAGAGCCGTACAAATGTTAATAACTCATATGAAAGCCTGGTATGACGGGAAGTTTCTGGGGGCTAACAGCTGTTGTTGGTTTAGTCATTAAAATTACTTTTTTTATTGATTTAACTGACAGGAAAGAAAATGATAACTTTACAGGAAAGCACAACAGCAAAGTTGTGTGCTTTTGCACGAGCTCATCACTCAAATTTTGTAAAACATAAAATTTTTGACGATTATCTGGCTTTTGATCTTATGGGATTTGACGGCTATATGGAAATGGCAGAAGTCATCTCTGCCAATTTTCAGAAATATGACAATTCGTCGAATAATCTCATTGCCGGAAATATACGTGAGAGAGCAGGCTTTGTTAAAAATCTTGCTACATATATTTCTCCAATTCCCTTAACTAGGATTGATTTTACTGAACGTCTGATAAATAGATTCGCCAAGAGAACCAAAGGACGTGTCCAGTATGTAATTCTGGGGGCCGGGATGGACACTTTTGCTTTCAGAAACCCAAACGAGAACATAAGGGTTTTTGAAGTAGACCATCCCGACACGCAGAAATTCAAACTTGCCCGTGTAAAGGAACTTGAATGGCAGATTCCATCCGGTGTTAACTTTGTTCCGGTAAGATTCGGAGAAGACAGCCTTTTAAATAAACTGAAAGAATATGGTCTTGATCCATCCGTTCCAACCGTTTTCAGTATACTTGGAGTAACTTACTATCTTTCTCTGGATACCTTTAAGGAAACTCTGCTGAGTATTTCATCCCTTGCACGTGAAGGTAACATGGTTGTTTTCGACTTCCCTGATGAAACCACCTTTGACAGTAATGCTGTAGACAGGGTAAGAACGCTTGCTGAGATAACAGATACCTTCGGTGAGCCCATGATTCACGGATTTCGCGTTGATGAAATAAGAGAGGCTTTAAACGAAGCCGGTTTCGCAGTAGTTAATCACCTTACCCCGAGGAGAATCGAACATCATTATTTCAGAGACAGAACCGACGGACTGCATGCCTTTGAAAATATTCACTTAATCAGCGGAATTTACAGAAGGGGACCTGAGACGGAGGAAGATAAATGAAAAAAATTGAAAGTTTTTCCATTAATCATGATCTTCTTAATCCTGGCATATACATTTCCAAAATTGACAAAGATGTTGTTACCTATGATTTAAGGATGAAAAAACCTAATGCCGGCAGATATCTGGATAATGCAGCCCTGCACACGATAGAACATCTTCTTGCGTCCTACTTAAGAGGCTCGAGTCTTGGGGAAAGTGTGGTTTATGTAGGTCCGATGGGATGCAGAACAGGATTCTATCTGTTGCTTCGCAGTACGATTACCCAAAGGGCTGTGATAAGGCTTGTTCAGGAGGCATTCAGTTTTATAAGCAAATATGATGATGAAATTCCCGGTGGCAGCAGAATTGAATGTGGAAACTATCTTAATCAGGATCTTCCAGGAGCCAGAGTTGAGGCTGAGGAGTACTGTAGAATTATTAGTTCATGGACTGAAGAACAATTAAATTACAGAAGATAAGAATAATGATAGGGAGATAATTATGAGTAACAAGAGATTTGCGACAAAGCTGGTTCACGGGGGATTTACACCGGACGGGCAGACTGGAGCTGTAAACGTTCCTATATATCAGACATCAACATACAGACAAAAAAAACTTGGTGAACCGACAGGCGGATGGGAATATTCCAGAACCGGTAATCCGACAAGAGCCGCACTTGAAAAGCTTATAGCTGAGCTTGAAGGTGGTGAGGCCGGTTTCGCTTTTGCATCAGGCATGGCTGCAATATCCGCTGTTCTGATGTTGTTCAATGCCGGCGATAAGATTCTGGTATCCAGCAATGTGTATGGTGGAACTTTCCGCGTCCTGGACAAGGTTTTTACAAGATTCGGTCTTAAATATGAACTGGTGGATTCAACAAAATTAAATAATATAGAGGAAAAAATTGATTCATCAGTTAAGGCAATCTATATAGAGACTCCAACTAATCCGCTTTTAGAAATTACGGATCTCCGCGGCGTCGCAGAAATATCAAAGAAACACGGCATTCTTTCCATTGTTGATAACACCTTCATGACCCCGTATCTTCAGCGTCCTATTGAACTGGGGATAGATATTGTTGTCCACAGTGCAACAAAATATCTTGGCGGCCACAGTGATCTGATCGCAGGTCTTGCCATTGTGGCTAACGGAACAGGTCTGGCAGACAGACTGGCATTTATTCAGAACAGCACGGGAGGTGTGTTACAGCCTTTTGATTCATTCTTATTAATAAGAGGTATCAGGACTCTTGGCGTGAGAATGGACAGACATGTTTCCAATACTGAAAAAATCGTAAGTTATCTGATTAATGAACCTGCAGTAAACCGTGTTTATTATCCTGGTCATCCTTCAGATCCGGGATACAGTCTTAATCTTACTCAGGCTTCAAAAGGAGGAGCCATGCTTTCATTTGAGCTGGCTCCCGGATATTCTCCGGAAAAGTTCCTGGAAAATCTTAATTTGATAATGCTGGCTGAAAGTTTGGGAGGTGTCGAATCTCTTGTTTGTCATCCTGCAAGCATGACTCATGCATCAATTCCTGCAGATATCAGAAAAAAAATTGGAATTTCTGACGGACTGCTGAGGTTGTCAGTAGGAATTGAGGACGCAGACGATTTGATTGATGATATTAAACAGGCACTGGAAGCAAGCAGGAGATAATCATGGGCAGAATATATAAATCAATGCAGGAACTGGTTGGGAATACTCCTTTGGTTGAACTGTCACGAATAGCTGAGTTACCTGAAGGAGTAAAACTTTTTGCTAAGCTTGAGCTGTGGAATCCTTCAGGAAGTGTAAAGGACAGGGCCGGAAGGTATATGCTTGATGAAGCTGAAAAAAAAGGATTGATTACACCGGGTAAAAGTACGATTGTCATGCCGACCGCAGGGAATGCCGGGCTAGGAGTTGCATTTGCCGCTCTGGGGAGAGGATACAGGATTATATTTGTTGTTCCGAAAAAGTTTTCTCCTGAAAAACAGACCCTGATGAAGGCATTAGGTGGGGAGATTGTGAGTACCTCAAGGGAAGGTGGAATGCTTGAAGCTTCGGTAAAGGCTGACGAAATTGTGAAAAATACTGAAAACGCGGTAATCATTAATCAGTTCAAGCTGAGCAGTAATCCTCTCGCTCATTATGAAGGAACAGGTCCTGAGATATGGAATGATCTTGAGGGAGATATTGATTACGTTGTTGCCGGAGCAGGCAGTGGTGGAACATATAGCGGCGTTCTAAAATATCTCAAGTCCCAAAAGCAGAATATTACCGGAGTTCTGGTTGATCCTGAAGGTTCAACCATGGGCGGAGGTGAACACGGTGATTATGACGTAGAGGGGATTGGTAATGACTTTATTCCTGCTACCATGGATATGTCGCTGGTTGATAAAGTCATAAAGATAAATGATGCCGAGTCATATGAATACTGTAAAAAACTTGCAGAAACAGAAGGTATTATCGCAGGGTCGTCCAGCGGTGCAGCTGTTTCTGCTGCCGTAAGACTGGCTAAGACTCCGGGGGTTCATGGGAATATCGTTGTGATTCTGCCTGATCGCGGAGATCGTTATTTCAGCAGAAATCTTTATGCGTGATGTCGTAACCATGGCGATCATGTAAGTTATATTAAATGTTATCAGGACGGTTTTAATATGTATGATTCGGTAAAAATCGTCCTTACAACAGATGATATATAACTAACGCATCTTTGTCCTTTGTAAAATAACAGTTTTTTAATTATTTATTTTTTTCTGTGTATTGTCGTTTTTGCTTGTTGACAAATGGAAAATCTATATTTAAAATACAAAGCATATCAAAGCAATAGGAATAATAGGTAATGAAAGAGATTTTATGGCATGGAAGAGGCGGTCAGGGGGCGTTTACCGCATCCAGACTTCTGGGAGCCGCTTTTACTTCTCAGAGTGAACGCAATTATGCCATTGCTTTTCCGTCATTCGGTCCTGAACGAAGAGGCGCTCCTGTAAGAGCGTTTAACAGAATTGCCGATAGAATGATAGGGGACAGAAGCGTTATCGCCAGAGCTGATTATGTGCTTTATCTAGACCAGTCTTTGTTGACTGAAGACTATGAAAATGAACTGAAATCAGGAGGATTAATCTTTGTTAATTCCAAAGACGAGGATGTTCATCGCGATGAAAGAATTATCCGCTTCGATGCCTCTGGTCTGGGAGAAAAGATATTGGGACTGCCTATTTCCAATACGGCTATTTTAGGATTTTGGGCGGGTTACACAGGTGAAATAGCTCTTGACAGTCTTATTTCTGTTGCAGAGAACAGTCTTCCCTCAAGAATCAGGGCTAAGAACATAGAGATTTTAAAACAGGCTTACGAGTCAGGAAACAGATATGAGCGATGAACAGAAAAAGACGTTAAAGCCTTCATTAAGGCAGACTTCTCCTTCATCTCCAGATGAAATCCCTGAGGCAACCTGTTATGAAGGCGGTTTTCTTACCACGGCAAATGCATCATGGAGAACTGTCAAGCCTGTTGTGGACAACGAAAAGTGTATAGGTTGTCTTGAGTGTTACCTGTATTGTCCAGACGGATGTATTTTTAAAAAGCAGCTTGAAAAGAAGCTGAAGGTTGAGATTGATTACGATTTCTGCAAGGGGTGCGGAATCTGTTCTAAGGTGTGCCGTAAGTGTGCCATAACTATGGAGAAGGAGTCATAAGTGAGAACTTTTCTTTCAGGAAATGAAGCTTTTGCTCACGGAATCAGATTATCCAGAGTTCAGGTTGTTTCCGCGTACCCGATTACACCGCAGACCGTAGTTGTTGAGAAACTGGCAGAAATGCATGAGGACGGAAGTCTAAAGACTGAATTTATACATGTTGAGTCTGAACATTCCGCACTGTCGTGTGCCATAGGGGCTTCAGCCACCGGAGCCAGAACTTTTACAGCCACTTCATCCCAGGGGCTTTTGTACATGGCCGAGTGCCTTCACTATGCGGCCGGCGGAAGATTTCCTGTAGTAATGATGAATGCTAATCGTTCTACAGCGCTTCCGTGGAATATTTACGGTGACCAGAGAGATTCTCTTGGCTTACTGGATCAGGGATGGATTCAGGCTTATGCCCTGGATGCCCAGGAATCCCTGGATCTGGCACTGATGAGTTATCGCATTGCTGAGGATTCTCGCGTAATGACTCCGTTTATGGTTAATATGGACGGCTTTGTACTGACTCATACTTATGAAGTTGTTGATGTTCCGACACAGGAACAGGCTGACAGATTTTTGCCGTCATACAGAACTGATAACCGGTTTGATTTTGACAATCCCAGAAATCTGGCTTTTTCAGTAGGACCGGAACAGAACTTCAGATTCAAGTTTCGTGAGCACAGAGCCATGCTCAGGGCAAAAAAGGTAATAGAGGAAGCTGAGCGCGAATTTTCAGATGTTTTCGGAAGAAAATACAGCGGTTTGTTAGAGGAATACAAAACATCTGATGCTGAGTACGTTATTGTTACTTTAGGAACAGTGGCCGGCCTTGTAAAAGAGGTCGTGGATGAATTGAGAAATGCCGGAATCAGAGTTGGTTTGGTAAGAATACGTTATGTCCGACCTTTCCCTGATGTAGAAATTTATGAAGCTTTAAAGAATGCCAGAGCGTTTGCAGTGTTGGAAAAGGATATATCCTTCGGTTACGAGGGAACAGTCTATACCAATGTGAAATCAGCACTGTATTCCCATGGATTAAGCATCCCTTCATATAATTATGTTGGCGGACTGGGCGGTGCGGATATTTCTCATGAGGATATACTGCGGATTTTTGATGATATAAAGAGTGGTTCAGGCAGAATGGTTACATTCCTGGGAGTCAGTGAGGATGAATACGATGAATGATAAAGTTCTAAATGCCAGAACACTTACTGATGATGAATTTTTTTACGGACATAAGGCCTGTCCAGGTTGTGGTGGCAGCCTCGCCGTAAGAATTGCCCTAAAGGTACTTGGGCGCAGAGCTGTTTCCGTACTTCCTGCGGGATGCATGTCAGCTGTCGGTTTTAATTTCCCTCAGCTTGCGTTTGCAAATAACTCCATAATATCCACATTCGCAGGAACTGCATCAATGATGACAGGTATTGCAGCAGGGTACAGGGCTCAGGGAATAACTGACGTGCCGGTTGTTGGCTTTGCGGGGGATGGCGGTACAGCCGATATAGGTATTCAGGCTTTGTCCGGTGCGATAGATCGTAATGATGACATCCTTTATATATGTTACGACAACGAAGCTTATATGAATACAGGTATTCAGAAGAGTTCACTTACTCCGTATGGTTCTTCTACCACAACAACTCCTGTGTGCGGTGGAGGAAAGGGAAATCTTACTGATAAGAAGAATCTCTTTGAAATAGTTGCAGCACATGGTATTCCTTATGCTGCCACTGCTACGGTTGGAAATATGCCTGATTTGATTAAAAAGATTCAGAAGGCGGCAGGTATTAAAGGCACAAGATTTATTCATGTTCTGTGTCCTTGCCCGGTGGGGTGGGGAATAAAGAGCAGTGATACTGTGGATATAGCCAGAGAGGCTGTAGAGTCAGGACTTTGGGTTCTGGCTGAATATCAGAATGGAGAATTTTTTCTGTCTAAGAAGCCTAAAGAGTTTTCCGATGTGAAGAACTTTATAAAAAAACAGAGAAGATTTGCCCATCTGACAGATGAAGATATTGAAAAGATAACTGAATCCAGAAATAAAAAATGGAATTACATAAACAACGTATATAACAATTAGGAGAATAAGATTTATGGCTGAAATTCAGAAGGAACGTAAGTATTGGGACGAGCATATTGAAACCATGCCTCGTGAGGAATTGGAAAAACTTCAGTTGGAACGTCTTAAGGAAACTGTTAAGTTTGCGTATGAAAACTCCCCTTATTATAAGCGCTCATTTGACGCTGCAGGTTTAAAGCCTGAAGATATTCATGAACTGTCAGATCTGTCTAAGTTCCCGTTTATCGATAAGAAGACTGAACGTGAAACTCAGGGTGTAGGTTCATTCCTTGGAGAACTGTGCTGTGTGCCTGAAGAAGAGGTTATTTTTATTTCATCTTCTTCAGGTTCAACCGGTGTTCCAACAATCAGTCCGTTTACCAAAGAGGATTTTGATGAATTCCAGAATACAGAAAGTCGCTGGTTCTGGCAGGTAGGCATGAGACCAAAGGACAGATATATTCATGCTCTTAATTTCTCTCTCTATGTTGGCGGTCCTGACGTAATCGGTGCTCAAAACTTAGGAGCTTTATGTATCTGGGGCGGTACCCTTCCAAGTGAAAGACTGTTGTTTGTTCTCAAAACTTACCAGCCAACCATTATCTGGACAAGCCCTTCATATGCCTGGTACCTTGGCGAAACCGCGAAGAAGCACGGCATTGACCCTAAGAAGGATCTGTCAATCAGAACCATTATCGTAGCCGGTGAAATGGGCGGTTCAATCGATACTACCAGAAAGGCAATTGAAGACCTGTGGGGCGCCAAAGTTTATGATTTCTACGGTCTGTCTGATATTTATGGTGCCTGTGCTGCAATGTGTGATGCAAAAGATGGACTTCATATTGCTGAAGATCAGATCTATGTTGAAACTGTTGATATTCATACCGGCAAGATTATTCCTAACGGTGAGGTTGGTGAGCTTGTTTATACCACACTTCGCAAGAAGGCAAGACCTATGATTAGATTCAGAACCGGTGATATCGGCAGAATCGATCAGACCAAGTGCTCATGCGGACGTACACACGGAAGAATTCATATTCTCGGTAGAAAGGATGATATGTTCATTGTTTCAGCTGTTAACGTGTTCCCTAGCGATATTGAAGCTGTAATTCGCGGTATTGATGGTATTACCGGTGAATATCTGGTAAGAATTTACGAAAAGGATCTTACCTGCAAGTATAACGTTGAAGTTGAAAAGAATTCAGACAATCCTGAATCAGATGAAGATCTGGCAGCAAGAGTTTCAGCCGCAATTAAGGCCAGAGTAGGTGTTAAGCCGGCCAAGGTTGTAATTCATCCTGACGGAGCTCTTAATACTCGTTCAGAACATAAGTCAAAGCGTATTATTGATGAACGTAGTTTGAGCTACAATATTTAAGGAGAATGCTGAGAAATGGCTGCAATATCCAAAAGATGCGGAACTTTTACGGATTCGGTTATTCGCAGAATGACCAGAATCTGCCAGAAGTACAATGCGGTAAATCTTTCACAGGGGTTTCCGGATTTCGACCCTCCGCGTGAGTTGCTTGAGCGACTGTCTCAGGTGGCCTATGAGGATTATCATCAGTATTCAATTACCTGGGGAGCCGCAAATTTCAGACAGGCGCTGGCTGAAAAACAGTCAAAGCTAATGGGCAGAAAAATTAGCCCTGAAGGAGAAATTGTTGTAACCTCAGGTAGTACTGAAGCAATGATGGCAGCCGTTTTAACAGTTACAAATCCTGGTGATAAAGTCGTTGTATTTTCTCCGTTTTATGAAAATTATGCGGCTGATGCCATTTTATCCGGAGCTGAACCGGTATATGTGAATCTCATACCACCGTCATTCAGCTTTGATAAAGACGAACTGGAAGAAGCTTTTCGCCTTCATCCTAAGGCAATAATTCTCTGTAATCCTTCAAATCCATGTGGAAAGGTATTTACTGAGGATGAACTGAGATATATAGGCGATCTTGCCGTTAAATATGATGTGTTCGTGATAACCGATGAAGTATATGAACACATAGTTTATTCTCCGAATCATCACGTATACATGGCATCACTTCCAGGAATGTGGGATAGAACCATTTCCTGCGGCTCACTCTCAAAAACCTATTCAATCACAGGTTGGCGTCTGGGGTATGTGATTGCTCCTTCGTTCATTATTGATAATGTTCGTAAGGTCCATGATTTTCTGACCGTCGGTGCTGCGGCTCCTCTGCAGGAGGCAGCTGTAACAGCTCTGAATTTCGGTAATGAGTATTATGAAGATTTGCAGGATAAATATACTCATAAACGCGACTTGTTTTTGCAGGGGCTTGACAGGATTGGCCTGAAACATACTGTGCCTCAGGGAGCATATTATGTTCTCGTTGATATCTCTGAATTTGACTATGATGATGATTTGAAGTTTTGTGAGGATCTGGCTTCTGTTGTAGGGGTTGGTGCTGTTCCAGGATCCAGTTTTTTTAAAGATGGAAAAGTAAAACAGTATATCAGACTGCATTTTGCTAAAAAAGATGAGACTTTAATAGAAGCTCTGGATCGTCTTTCAAGTATTAGAGATAAGCTTAAACTTCGAAAATAAACAGTTTCTGAGGCAATAATAATTCATTTATTCTGCTCTGATTTACCACCGTTAGTTTAACGGTGGTTTTTTACTTTTGACGATATAAAAGTATTTACTGATCTGTTAATCATGATTATTCTTAAACAACTGTCAAAAGAAGTCTATCAGATGTCTGGGTTATCAATTCTGGTTAATGAGCCATAATGAACAGAGAACTTACTAAGTAAGTGACTGATAGTTTCCCCATTGAACTGAGGAAACTATCTTTATGGTTAGATTAGAACAGATCTTCGATTGATGAAGGCTGTGTATTCTGAGGCTGAGTTACAGGTACAGACTGAATATCGGAACCGTATTGGTCCTGCTGAATATATGTCTGAGGTTCATCGGATGAGGTAGAACCGAAATTGATGTCGTTAGTATTACTAATCATATATTCGGGATATCCGTAGATACTGTTTTTAACCACATAATCAGGTTTTTCAACAGAAGCTACCGGCTGATCTTTAAGCAGATAGCTCATGAATTCAATCCATATAGGTAAAGCTGTTTTAGCACCAGACTCCCCACGACCGAGTGTTTTGGAGAAGTTGTCGTTACCAACCCATACGGTTGTGGCAATATTGGCATTGAAGCCACTGAACCAGGCATCACGGCTGTCATTGGTGGTACCGGTCTTACCTGCTATGTCCGGACGGTTCATTGCCCTGGCTCTTGTTCCCGTGCCGTTGAACGGACCGTTTGGACCGTATCCGCCATGTATAACGCTCTTTAAGGTATCGCTTATAAGGAATGCGTTGCCATGCGTTATAACCTGTTCAGCATAGTTGTTGTCTTCAAGGTATTTGGCCTGTTCCTCAATGACTTCAGGAACGATTGTATTTGTCACTGCGTCTTCACAGTCAGGACAGGCAATGGCAGGATTGGCTTCATAAATTACCTGTTCGTTGCTACCTACGACAATCTTGTCAATGAGGTACGGCTCAATCTTATAACCGCCGTTGGCAAATGTGCTGTATGCAGTAACAAGTTCAAGTGGAGTTATTTCATAGGCACCAAGAGCAAGAGAAAGATTCTGATAGTATTTCTGATTAACATCAATACCGAATTTTTTCAGGTGCTTAACGAAGTTTGATACGCCTATCTGGTTAAGAATGCGTACGGAAACCACGTTTTTGGATTTTGCAAGAGCTACTCTAAGCGGAATAGGACCTTCATATACGTTTGGAGAGTTCTTTGGAGACCATGTCTGATTACTCCATTTATTCCAGATAGAGAATTTCTCATCGGCAACATAGGTACCCAGAGTAAAGCCTTTAGCAAGAGCTGCACTGTAAAGGAATGGTTTGATATTTGAACCAGCCTGACGTTTTGATAGTTCAACTCTGTTGAAACTGCTCTTCTTATAACTGTATCCGCCAACCATTGACAATATTGCGCCGGTCTGTGCGTTTACGGAAACCAGTGCGCCCTGAACCTGAGGAACCTGTCTCAGACCGTATTCTCCGTTTTCCTTTTTGTGCACATATACAATATCACCTGGTTTGAGGATCTTTTCAATAGGGTGGTGAGTATTTTTCTTATGGTTATCGTAATTTGATGCCCACTTAATATTGTTCCATGTGATTGATGACTTTGTATCGTCGGCAAAAACAATGTTGGCGCTGTTGTCAGCCTGAAGTGTAAGCACCAGAGCCGGCGTAATGTAGTCGTACAGCTGACGTTTTTTCAGTTCTGCCTTCCACGCATCAGTATCTTTAATATCAATATTAAGTTCTTCTATGTTTTCAGGTTTTCTGTAACCGTGTCTCATATCATAATCGGTAAGACCGTTGTATATCGCCTGATTGGCTTTTTCCTGAACACGACTGTCCACAGTGGCATATACTTTGAAGCCTTCGCTGTAGATGGCATCACCATAAGTTGCTTCCAAAGTCTGTCTGATTGATTCTGCAACATATCCGGCATTGGCCTCTATTTTGGGAGCATGGTAATAGGAATTGATAGGCTCCTTATCCGCTTCTTCAAACTGTTCCTTAGTGATTTTCCCTGTAATCAGCATACTTTCGAGAACAGTATGTCGGCGTTCACGGGCTTTATCCGGATGAGAGATAGGATTGTTGGATGAAGGTGCTTTTGGCATTCCAGCAAGAATGGCCGTTTCACCGAGGGTCAGTTCATCTACAGTCTTTCCGAAATATATGTACGCTGCCGCCGCTATGCCGTTGGCATGATGACTGAAAGGAATCTTATTAAGATATAAAGTAAGAATTTCATCCTTAGTAAGCTCCTGTTCCATATGGATAGAAATAAAAATTTCTTTGAGTTTTCTGGTTATGTTCTTCTCTGGAGACAGGAAGAAGTTTCGTGCTACCTGCTGAGTAATGGTACTTGCGCCCTGGGACATGGTTCTTTTTTCAAACAAAACTTTTACAGCTCTCAGTATCCCTTTGGGATCTATACCTATGTGGTTATAGAAATTACGGTCTTCAATAGCAATAAAAGCGTCTTTAACCTGCTGCGGAATCTGTTCAAATTCCAGTGGGATTCTTCTGTCAGTTCCGAATTCACCTATAAGAAGATTATCGGCAGAATAAATCTGAAGTGGTGTTTCATAGCTCACTTCTTTTAATTGGCTGACATCAGGTAGAGTACTTTTAACGTGGTAATAATAGAAGCAACCTGCAGCCATACAAAGACTGATAATAAAAAGGAAAAACCAGATTATTCGTCTCAACCATATAAAAATCATTTTTTTAATCCATATATCATGACGTAATTTTATCTAATTATATAATAATTTGTTACCTAGCTCAAAATAGAGTACATCAATAAAGATTTTTTTGGCACGATCCAAAAATTTAAAGTTATTATAAAAGAACGAGTAAAATGTTAATCAGCACGGATGCAATTATGGCTGGAATGAAAAACAAAGGTAACCTATATCCGCTCCTAGGCGTGGATTTTGGAAGCCAATCTATTAAGGCTGTTGCTATTAGTGGAAAGCCTGGTACTGTTCAAATCACTGCGGTTGCAGAAGTCCCAACTCCAAAGGGATCTATTGTTGATTACCAGATTCATGATATGGAAAAGGTAGTCAATGCTTGCAGAACTTTGATTAAGCGTATCGGACAAAGACCAAGATACATAGCAACATCTGTTTCGGGGTCAAGTGTTATTTCAAAGGTGATACAGGTTGATGCAGGTCAGAGCGAAACTGAGTTAAGTAATTTCATTAACTCTGAAGCAGAACAGCTGATACCATTCCCATTAGAGGAAATTAATCTTGACTATGAAGTCCTAGGTGATAATTTCGTTGATAACCAAAAACAGGATGTTCTTATAAGTGGTGCTCGTTCTCAGAGTGTAACCGATCGTTGCGCTATCTTTGATACTCTGGGTATGGAAGTTAAGGTTGTGGACGTTTCAGTTCACGCTTTGGCAAGAGCCGTTAAGGCATTTGTTCCAGGGTTTGATGTCCTTTGTGATGAAAAACCTGTTGGTATTGTCGATGTTGGCGCAGTAACACTCACTTTCGGTGTTGTTTACAAGGGTGAAGTAATTTATCAGCGTTTACAGAACTTTGGTGGCGACAATGTTACTCAGAATCTCTGTAATGCTTATGGCTTACCTTATGATGATGCTGAAAAATCCAAGATTCAGAACAGAATGCCGGCAGATGCTACAAGCGAAGTTGTAAATCCATTTATGACTCAGCTTGCTCAGAATATCAAGCGTAACATTCAGTTGTTCACCTCGTCTTCAACTCATCATGATCTTGATGTGATTGTACTGACTGGCGGTGGTTGTTTATTAAATGGTCTGACTGAACAGATGGTTTCTTTGTTAAGAAAGGATGTTAAGTGCGTTGATATCTTCAAGCAGTTCCCTAAGTTAAAGAATGAAGAAAACCCTCAAGGTTACAAGTTCATGACTGCTCTAGGTTTGGCTTTAAGGAGTTTTGAACCATGTCCAATATAAACCTTTTACCATGGCGTGAGGTAATAAAGGAACGTCAGAGAAAGAATTTTCTTCAACTCATGGTTGTTTTTCTCTTTGCTGGAGCAATTGTTGCCATTCTGATTTATTTCGCTCTTGATTGGAGAATTCAGAATCAGGAAGACAGAAACAGTCAGTGGAAGAATGAAATAAAAGTAGTTGATCAGAAAATTGCTGAAATTGAAAAACTCAAGCAGAGACGTCAGGAACTTATCGATCGTATGAATGCGATTGATAAACTTCAGCAGAGTCGTAATATTCCGGTGCATCTCTACTCTGATTTACCAACACTGGTGTCTTCAGGTGTTTATCTCGGCTACATGAACTATGATAATCGTATTGTTAAACTTGGTGGTTTAGCTGAATCTAACCCTCGTCTGTCTTCAATGTTACGTAACATTGATAACAGCCAGTGGCTTGGTAACGGCACTATTACTCAGACCAAGGCTGAAGTGAGAGATGGTAAAAAGATTATTCCAACTCTTCCTGATGGATTATACGCGTTCGATATGCTATTCAGTGTCCTTGACAGTCAGAATAATGCTCAGGCGCCGAACAATTCAATGAAAGGAGGTAGATAATGGCTAGTAATCTTGGTGTCGGAGATTTTGATGTTAGCCGCATTGAAACATGGCCTCAGGTTCTCCGTTATTTGACTGGTTTTCTTCTGGTTGCAGCCATTGTCGGTGGTTCATTCGTAGCTCTGAATATGGAACAGCTTGAAGAGATTGAAAAGAAGGAAAACATTGAAACCGATCTCCGCAAACAGTTCGATGAAAAAGCAAAGATGGCTGTTAATCTGGAACAGTACAAGGAACAGATTGTAGAGCTGGAAAGTTTGCTTGATGCACAGTTACGTCAGTTACCTAACAGTAACGAAGTAGCTAATCTTCTTGACGATATCAGTTTTATTGCTCAGGATAATGGTCTGAATCTCATTAGTATTAAGTGGGAAAGTGAAATTGTTCAGGACATTTATACAGAGTTACCAATGAGTATATTTGTTACCGGTACATACCAGCAGTTAGGTAGCTTTGCTGCAGATGTTGCTGCTTTACCACGAATTGTTACTATTGATAAGTTTTCTCTGAAGCATGTTGATACTACAAAAGCAAAGGCAGTAAAAGCATCTGAAGAAAGACCAAAAGATGGTAATGTTACCACCATTTCAACTCAGGAAGCACAGCCAGCTGTAAGTGATGGTGAACTTCTCGAAATGAATATGTTAGCTAAGACCTTCCGTTATAACAATGTTGTACAGAAGAAGGGCAGTGACCGTTCAAGCAGAAGAAATAAGGGAGGCAGATAATGAAAAAGTTAGCATTGGTTACTTTGCTTCTAACAACTGCCGTCAGCTTAAGTGCCTGTGGTAAATATGATGATGACATTCAGCAGACTGCTCAGAATGCTCTTCGCCAGGCTACGTCTAGAATTGAAGAGTTACCTAAGGTTAACACCTTTGTAGCTATGAAGTTTGAACCTAAAACTGACAGAATGCCGTTTGTTTTACCAAAACCAGAAATTTCAATGGTTCAGCCTCTCAAACCATTAGATTGTGAGCAGCCGGATCGTGAAAGACCAATGGAGGAACTGGAACAGTTTGCTTTGGATAACCTCTTTATGAAGGGAACCATCAGCATTGATGGAAAGCTGAAAGCAATTATCCAGACAGCAGATGGTGTTTTGGTTAACGTAACTCCAGGTATGCATATGGGGTTAAACTTTGGTAAGGTTGTACGTGTTGCACCTGACTCAGTTGAAGTTGAAGAGTTTATTTCCGACGGTAAGGGTTGTTGGGATAAGCGCTCCAGTCGTTTAGATTTAATTACAGCGGAATAGTTTAGCAGGCAGGAAAAATTATGAATTTACAAAAAAATAAATTAGGGCTTTTTGTAATGCTGGCTACCGTGGCTGGCGTTGTACTGCCTGCCGAGGCAGCTACCAAGCTCGAAAACGTTAAGGTTAATGATCAGTATGCTAGTCAGACTAAGATTGAACTTCAGTTTGATGGTCCTATTGGTTCATATCAGGATAGACTTCAGTATCATCCAGAACAGTTGGTAATCAATCTGTCAGATGCTGAATCTGCCTTATTGAAAGATACTCTTGATGTAAATGTTAAGGGTATAAAGGACATGAACGTGAAGCAGAACGGTGATGGCTTGGATGTTGTTTTTGGCCTTAAGTCACTTGTTCCATACGAAGTGTCTCAGCAGAATAATTCTCTGTATGTAACTATCGGTACTGACCCACGTGTTGCTGCAGCTAGAAATGGTGTTAATACTCCTGACATTATAAACACCAACGCAGATAAGTCAGTTGCCGGTGGTATTAATCGTATCAACGCTTTATCATTCAAGAAGAATTCTGCAGGTGACGGCCTTGTTGTTGTTACTCTTGATAACAAGAGTGCAGCCCTCGATTTACAGCCTAAGGGAACTCATCTTATAGCTAAATTCCATGGTACTAATGTAGCTCCTGATTTACTGGCAGTTATGGATGTCGCTGATTATGCAACTCAGGTTAAGTCTATTGACGTATCTCAGACAGCTGATGGTGCTGTTCTCGACTTTACAATGTATAATGCTGAATTTGATGCTAAGTTTGATCAGTCAGGAGATACTGTTGTAATTAATGTAGCTAAGAAGAAGCCTGTTGTTAAACTTGATAATACCCAGAAGTATAGTGGCAAGCTTATTTCATTATCTTTCCAGGATGTACCTGTACGTTCTGCTTTAAAGGTTTTAGCTCAGGAAGTTAATCTTAACCTCGTAATGAATGATTCTGTAACCGGTAACATTACTATCAATTTTGATAGTGTACCTTGGGATCAGGCTTTAGACACCATTCTTCGAGTTAAAGGTTTGGATAAGCGTGTAGAAGGCACTATTCTTCTTATTGGTTCTCAGGAAGAACTCGCTCAGTATGAACAGAAGCAGCTTGAAGAACAGGATAAGAAGACAGCTAAGGAACCTTTGGTAACTGACTTTATCCAGATTAATTATGCAAAGGCTGCTGATTTTGTTAAGCTGATTTCTACTAAGGACTCTTCCTTATCTATAAAGGCTAACAATACTAACGCTTACGGCTCTTCAAATTCTGCTGATTCTACTGACAGTCTGCTGTCCTCTCGTGGTACTGTAACTGTTGATGAAAGAACTAATACTCTTATCATCAAGGATACTGAATCCTCTATAGCAAACATCAGACGTCTGGTTGATACTCTTGATACTCCAGTACAGCAGGTTGTTATTGAAGCAAGAATTGTTTCAATTGATGAATCAGCTGAGACTGCGTTAGGTATCAACTGGGGTATGGACACCAATAACGGCGTTTTATCTACTGGTAAGCCTGATGATGGTAAGTGGTATGCAGGTCATGGTACTTCTACTGACGTTCCTACTGATGGTGGCACATTCTCCCTTGGTCGTATCACCAAGAATTTTGCCATCAATCTGGCTCTCAAGGCTCTGGAAACTGAAAAGCGTACTGATATTATTTCAAGCCCACGCATTACCACAACCAACCAGAAGGAAGCTTACATTGAACAGGGTTATGAAATTCCGTCAATCACTGCATCTTCTGCAGGTAATACAACTATTGAATGGAAGAAGGCTGTACTGAGTTTAAAGGTAACTCCTCAGATCACTCCTGATGATTCTGTATTCCTTGATTTAGCTATTACTCAGGATGATAAGGGTGATGAAGTTAAGTCATTCGGTACTTCTTCTCTGTCAATTGAAACCCGTGAATTAAATACTCAGGTTCTCGTTGGTAACGGAGAAACTTTAGTACTTGGTGGTATCTTCCAGCAGTCTGTATCACGTACTGTAAAGAAGGTTCCTTTACTCGGCGATATTCCAGTACTTGGCTGGTTATTCAAGAGTGTTGACAACACCAATTCTAAGAGAGAAGTGTTAGTGTTCATTACTCCACACATCCTCAAGGAAACAATGTAAAAGTATTAGTTAGTTAAATTTAAGGCTGTCTGAAAAGACAGCCTTTTTTAATTAATCCAACATCTTGACTATTTTTGGCTCTTCACGGAATTGTTGGGAATCTGAGAGAGGACTGGTATCGAATTAGAGTAAAGAAATAGTCTTCATCTCTGTAGCCGTATGCAATTCTTTTAGCCACTTTAATTTTATTGTTCATACCCTCTAATTTTCCTGTACTGATGGGATGGGTAGCGTGAGCTACCAATCCTTTCAGTCGCTTTACCTTAAGCTTTGCAAACTTCTGCAGTTGCGGTATTCCGCTTTCCTCCGCTGCCAGAAACCATTTCATCCATCCATAGTAAGCTTTTTCTTTATCACGTAATTCAAACAGACGGTTCATTTCTTCTTTCATTGCATAGCAGGTGGCCAAATCACTGTGCGAGTTAAGTATTTTATCTAAGGCTTCTCCTCCTGACTCGCTAAGATTCCGACTGTTGGTTAACACAGCCCAGCGTGCCTTTTTTAGCCGGGTGTAACCCTGATTTTCATTCCGTATGTTCTGTTTAAGTTTCTGCAGGGTTTCTTTATCATCAACAGTCCCAGCCAGTTTTTTTAATTCATTTGCCTTATCCTGATGCTTTCTTGCTTCCTCGAGTCTGACGGAACCGAGAACATCCTTTCCGTACTGTGCCTGCATATGATAACGGTCATAGACAATCTCAGTTTTAGGCATGTATTCTTCAACAAGACGGTTAAAGGAAGCGTTCATGTCCATGGCAAAGGCTTTTACATTATTTAACCGTTCCATGTCATACTCCTTGAAGAATTTCCTGAAATCTTCCATGCCACGACCTTGTCCAACCCACAGGATTTCTCCGGTTTCCAGATCCATTACGCAGGATGCATAGCTGTGGCCTTTGTGTATTGCAAATTCATCAACCGCAAGATATGTAGGTTTGTATCCGGAACGCTGAAGTTCTTCTTTACGCTTTCTGAGGAATTCATCCATGAATCCAAGATGAATTTTCTTAACTGTTTCCCAATGAAAACCGGTAATCTCCGCAACTGCAGAAACAGGCATGTTCCTGGATAACAGTCCTTTAATCCATTCAGCTGCCCGTATGGTTATTCTGGCATTCGGAACTTTTGCGGGAATAGGTTCCATAAAATGATGTCCGCATTCTCTGCATTTATAACCATGGTAGTAAAAAACAGGACTTTGCCTGTGTTTTGGAAGAAACGGAAAATCCTTAATTTCCGTGGAATGTCTGGCATGAACATACACGTTCATTTTCCCGCAAAAAGGACATCTCATGTTCGACGTTTGGCGGTTGCTTTCGAAAGAATAAACGGATTTTAAGGTTTTGG
>NZ_FOXF01000036.1 GCF_900115655.1 Ruminobacter amylophilus
TTTATATTATACCGCAAAAAATTATGGAAGTCTTGTATTTTCTGCAACTTCCATTAAATTATTTTTCGTATATGTTTAAAACAACAAAGTTTCGGAAAGGTGCAACTGATTTTTTTGTCCAACGAAATACAGTTTCTTATTCGTCTATGAATAAATAAATTCAACTCTGTCAGAAAGATGACATACAAGTTCATACGGAATAGTATTAATTGATTCCGCGATGGTTTCAACAGCTATGTTATCCGTTCCCCAGAGGTAAACCTTATCACCTATCTTGTCCACGGCATCAGCCCCTAGATCAATGAACATCATATCCATACACACATGACCGGCTGTTTTCACAAGCCTTCCATTTATCTCGACAGGAGTTCCGCTCGGAACCGCCCGAGGATATCCGTCAGCATAACCGACAGCAACAATTGCAAGTCTGGTAGGTTTCTCGCAAACCCACGAAGCACCATAACCGACCACATCACCCGGTTTAAGATCTCTTATGGCAATAACTTCAGAAGACAGCTTCATGACGGGTTTCAACCCCAGATCTCGACCTGTTTTACCTAAAGTCGGAGAAATGCCATACTGAGTTATACCCGGTCTTACAAATTCTGTCGATTTTTCAGGGAAATAGGCACAGGCAGCTGAATTTGACAGGCACTTTGGTCCATTCCAGTCAGCAGCCATTCTGTTCCATTCCTGCAACTGCTGCTTGTTATAATTTTTCAGACTTTCATCATCGGCGCAGCTAAGATGTGAAATTATTCCAATAGGCTTTTTTACGCTGGTACACGCTGATAGTGCTTCTTTCGCCGCAGCCAGTTCATCAGAATTGAACCCAAGTCTCTGCATACCGACATTAACCTGCAGCCACACAGTAAACACATCCGATTTCTGATATCTGTCCAGAGCCTCAATCTGCCACAGTGAATGAACCGTAAACTCAATATTATACTTTTCAATAAGACTAAGATCGTCTTCCCTGAAAAAACCGCCAAGCATAAGAACAGGTTTGTCTATACCCGCCTCTCTGAGTTCTATGGCCTCCTCTATTCTGGCTACCGCAAAACCATATGCCGTATCATTCAGGGCCTGAGCACATCTTACACTCCCGTGTCCATAAGCATCAGCCTTTAGCACACTGTATACCTTACACCCCGGCAGTCTGTCTTTTATTAAATTTACGTTATATTTTAGGGCACTCAAATCTATCTGTGCCTGCACGGTCTTCATCATTAATCCTATTATTCTAAATCTTTAAAAACTCACACATGAACAGTTCAAAACACATCACACATCACACATTACACTGACTGCTCCATATTTGTATGAGCTGTTTCTGTAAATCTCGCATAATTTCCCTGGAAAAACATGTCAACTATTCCCGTCGGACCGTTTCGCTGCTTACTGATAATAATTTCAGCCTTTCCTTTTACTTCAGGATTATCCTTCTGATAAACTTCTTCACGATGCACGAACATAATGACATCGGCATCCTGTTCTATAGAACCAGATTCACGAAGGTCCGCATTCATAGGTCGTTTATCCTTTCTTCCCTTTTCGATGTCACGAGCTACCTGAGCCAAAGCAATAACCGGAATCTGCAGTTCCTTTGCCAGAGATTTAAGAATCCATGAAGCTTCGCCGATCTGCTCATGTCTTGCTCTGCCGTCATTAGGGAAATTGATACGCTGGAGATAATCGACCATTACCCCGCCCAGACCGTTATATTCTCGGCACAGACGCTTTGTTATGGCTCTAATCTCCTGGGCAGACACCTGACCGTCACATATGAAAATAGGAGGATATTTATAGTTGTTTACCGTTGTTGCCACGGTAAGCATGTTTTTCAGATCCGTTTCATCAAGACGATACTTCTTAAGTCTGTCCATTTCAATGTGAGCCATGGAAGAAATAAGTCTGGTAACTATTTCCTTGGCATTCATTTCTATTGAAAACACAAGAACCGGTTTAATACCGGGATTCGATTTAAATGCCATATTTTCAACAAGATTCATACCAAAGGTGGTTTTACCCATTGCAGGTCTGGCACCGACAATAATAAGTTCACCGGCATGAAATCCAGCTGTCATTTTATCAAGATCTGTATAACCCGAGGTAACACCTGTAACATCAATATTCTTATTGTTGTTTTCTCGAATATCGTTTACTACATCAAAAATTATAGATTTGATATCCTTTGGAGTATTCTCATCCAGACCGGAATTTTCTTCACCAAGCTTTATGATATTATTTTCAAGCTCGTCTCTTATTGAAGAAACGGAAACACCGTTGGGTACATACAGACTTCTTTCAACGGAGGCAATCAGATTCAGTATTTTTCTGGCCTGAGACTTTTCGTTGACAATTGCGGTATAACTGAGGATATCTACAGATGTAGGAGGTTTGCTTTGAAGTGACAGCAGATATGACTGACCGCCTATTTTTTCCAGCTGACCGCACTGTTTGAGCTCATCAGCCAGATTTATGATATCTATTGATTTATCAGCAACAGAAAGCCTAAGTATAGCGCTGTAAATTAACTTGTGATTTTCACTGAAAAAATCTTCCGCAGTGATTTTCTGATTAACTATCTCAAGCTTATTAGGGGTCAACAGCAGAGAACCGAGTACAGCCTGCTCTGCTTCAAAATCATGAGGCATTCCAAGCGGTTCGTTCGGATTGTTATTCACTCTCCCGTCATTCACGGAATTACTTCCTGAAACCTTGTGCCAGTCAGGAGAACTAGGATTCAACGGCATTGATAAATCTCTGTCTTACATTAACTAAAAAATACTGTGTATTATATACCACTTGCGATATTAAATTAAACGTAAGCTTAGTAAAAAGACAAAATCAGCGACAAAACTCAAAAATGTCTCTTGTGATAAAGTTTTTGATTCATAGGAAAAGGAATATAAAAATGGCGCACCCTGAAGGATTCGAACCTTCGACCGCTCGGTTCGTAGCCGAGTACTCTATCCAGCTGAGCTAAGGGTGCTCACAATCGAATTTAAATGGCGCACCCTGAAGGATTCGAACCTTCGACCGCTCGGTTCGTAGCCGAGTACTCTATCCAGCTGAGCTAAGGGTGCCCTATTTAAATGTTTTGTCAAACCTGGCGGTGAGAGAGGGATTCGAACCCTCGATACCCTTTTGGGGTATGCTCCCTTAGCAGGGGAGTACCTTCGGCCTCTCGGTCATCTCACCATCAAGTTTCTTTGTGGGCGTAATTTTACAATGTTCACAGATATTGTCAAGCCATAACAGTTAAAAAAACTGTTTTTTTTAACTTTTTCAGTCTGTTTGCAACTTTTTTAAACAAAATACACACGTAAGTATAAAAAAAGACAGTCAAATACTCAAATACAGAGTTTACGGATCGTATGACAGAAAAGAATGCATAATACTGCTTCAAAAAATAAATTCAGAACAGATTTTTGTTTATCTGAAAACAAAAAGGACACTGAAGACTGAGCATCAGCATCCCTGTTTTGAACTATAGATAATATACCGGTGAAAGGATAGTACTACTACTTATCCGTTGATTCCCCAATATCAGCATGTTCGGAATTTTCTTCGTTTTCCTTCTTTTCAATCAACTCTGAACGTTGAATACTCACCTCTTTTGGAGCATCCACGCCGATACGAACCTGATTACCCTTAATGCTTAATACGGTAAGTTTAACATCTTTACCAATTGTTATCGCTTCACCTAAACGTCTTGTTAAAATTAGCATTGTTCACCCGCTTACATCATGACAGCTTTCTTTAAGTATATACTACATATTCTATATTACCTGTGATCATTTATCCATAAAAAAAGAGCCCTATATCAAAATAGAACTCTTTTTTATGATTTGTTGCTTATTTAAGAAATATTAACCTAATCTTTCTTCAAGCCAGAGAGCTACACTTTCCATAGCCTTTGGCAGGTTGGCAACATTGGTACCGCCACCCTGAGCCATATCAGGACGACCGCCGCCCTTACCATCAATCTGGCTGGCAACGTGGTTAACGAGATCACCTGCCTTAACCTTTGAAGTAAGATCCTTCGTTACCCCTGAAATCAGGAATACTCTGCCGTCAACAACAGAAGCAAGAACAATTACAGCACTCTTCAGACGATTCTTGAGGTCATCCAATGAAGTTCTCATTTCCTTAACCTCAACTCCGTCAAAGGTTGCAATCAGAGTCTTGACACCATTGATTTCGGTAACTGAGTTCATCAATCCAGACACTGCTGAAAGCGCAAGCTTTTCCTTAAGGGCTGAATTTTCATGCTCAAGTTCACGGGTATGGTCAAGTGCCGCCTTAACCTTGTCGGAAACAGCAAATACTTCACTCTTCAACAGTTCAGCACTGTTTCTGAGCTCACTGGTAAGCTTCTGAACATAACTTAACGCTGCCAGATTGGTTACGGCTTCAATTCTTCTTACACCGGCTGCAATACCGCTGTCAGAAAGAATCTTGAAGAATCCGATGTCACCTGTTCTGCTTACATGAGTACCGCCGCACAGTTCACATGAGAAATCTCCCATTGACACTACACGTACCTGCTGTTCGTACTTTTCACCGAACAATGCCATGGCACCGGTCTTTTTAGCTTCTTCCAGATCCATGATATTTGTTATAACATCAAGGTTATTTGCAATAGCTCGGTTAACAAGCAGTTCAACCTCGGCAATCTGCTGTTCGGTTAAAGGTTCGTTGTTAGAGAAGTCAAAACGCAGACGTTCAGCATTAACTGATGAGCCTTTCTGATTTACGTGAGTACCGACAACCTGACGCAGGGCAGCCTGCAACAGATGGGTTGCACTGTGATGAGCACAGGTAAGCTTTCTGTTGTCTCTGTCTACTTCGGCAACAACCTTCATTCCAGGAACAAATGAGCCTAACTCAACCTTACCGATATGAATGATGGCATTACCGGCCTTCTTGGTATCACTAACTCTGAAAACAAAATTGTCATCAGCCTTAATTACACCAATATCTCCGGCCTGACCGCCGCATTCGGCATAGAACGGACTTGATTTCAGAACAATCACGCCCTGCTCGTCAGTGGATAAAGCATCGGTGTTTTCAACGCCCTTAAAGATGGCTTCAATTTCAGTTTCTTCAGTTAACTTGCTGTAACCTACGAATTCTGTTGAGCTCTGAATCTTCAACTGTGAGTTATAATCTACTTCAAAAGCACTGGCTTCCTTGGCGCGCGCACGCTGCTTGTCCATTTCCTTGTTGAAGCCATCGAGATCAATCACGTAACCGGCATCTCTTACCACATCAGCGGTAAGGTCAACAGGGAAACCGTAGGTGTCATAGAGTTTAAATACTACATCACCAGGAATAGTCTTGGAATCACCTAATGCTTCGAGCTGTTCGTTCAGCAGGGTCAGACCTCTGTCCAGAGTTCTGATAAACTGTTCCTCTTCCTTCTTAAGGGTCTTTTCAATCAGATCCTTGTGGGTTCTGAGTTCAGGATAAGCATCACCCATAAGATCGGCCAGAGCAGCAACAAGCTTATAGAAGAACACATCCTTTGCACCCAGCAGACGACCGTGTCTAACAGCACGTCTGATGATACGTCTCAGCACGTATCCTCTGCCTTCGTTTGAAGGAAGGACTCCGTCAGCAATCAGGAATGAACATGAACGTATATGGTCAGCAATTACTCTCAGAGACTTATTGGTCAGATCTGTTACTGATAATACGGCAGCAGTCTTGGAAATAAGATCCTTGAATAAATCAATTTCGTAATTGGAATGAACTCCCTGCATTACGGCAGCAATACGTTCAAGTCCCATACCGGTGTCAACTGACGGACGAGGCAGCTTATGGAATTCACCGTCAATGGTACGATTGTACTGCATGAATACAATGTTCCATACTTCGATAAATCTGTCGCCGTCTTCTTCAGCTGATCCTGGAGGGCCGCCCCAGATATCCGCACCGTGATCGTAGAAAATTTCAGAGCAAGGACCGCAAGGACCGGTATCCCCCATCTGCCAGAAATTATCAGAGGCGTATGGGGCCCCCTTGTTGTCACCTATTCTTACGATACGTTCTGCAGGAACACCGATTTCCTTATTCCAGATATCGTAAGCTTCGTCGTCTGACTGATAAACGGTAACGGTTAACTTTTCAGCAGGAAGCTTTAATACTCCGGTCAAGAAGCCCCAAGCGAAATGGATCGCATCCTTCTTGAAATAATCACCGAAGCTGAAGTTTCCCAACATTTCAAAGAATGTATGATGACGGGCAGTATAACCAACATTATCAAGATCGTTATGCTTACCGCCTGCACGAACACATCTCTGAGCAGTTGTAGCACGGGAATAACTTCTAAGCTCTTTACCCAGGAAAACGTCCTTGAACTGATTCATACCAGCATTGGTAAATAACAGCGTAGGATCGTTATGTGGTACCAGAGAGCTTGAACTTACCACCTCATGACCATGTGAATGGAAATATTCGAGAAACGCTTTGCGAATCTCTGAGGTTGTCATGTACATATTAAGCCTTTATTGATTTTCGTGATAAAAATACTAAATATTTAGTTTGCGTAGATTATATATTTTTTTCGGTATTTTGGCCAATAGAACAACAAAAACTTTTCCGGCCTAAAAAATTAGGAATCACAAAAGCACCTGACAACATGCCGGTTCTGCTCATATGTCATCCTCATAAAATTTTAATCTTCCTCTGCTGCGTAAGCCGCGGCTTCTTTAAGACCTTTTAATGCCTCACTCGGAGTAAATCCCCTTCTGACCAGAAAAGCCACTGCTTTCTGCTTTTCCTTATAATCAAGAGCTCCGGGATTTTCATATTTTCTCATAAGCACATCTCTGGCAAGGGATTCCCAGTCTGTGCCGATTTCCTCAAGACATGCCGAAATCAAATCCTGTTTAACACCTCTGTTTTTTGCTTCAAAATATATCTTAAGTCTGCCATATCCGCTGCCAATATAATGACGGACAAGCATTTCCGCACATCTCGCGTCACTCTGATAATTAAGTTCCTGCAGTCTGGTGATAATATTCCGTATTTCTTCACTGTTTTTACAGTAGGACTTTAATTTTCCAGTAAGCTCATATACTGAATAATCCTTTTTGGCAAGGAGTTTCAGGGCATAGGCAAATGCCTTTTCCAGCGATTTATCTGTCATTCCGAACCTTCCTATCAAAAACATAAAACCCCGTCTGAACGTATTTCAGCCGGGGCCGTAACATGAGATTAAATTATAAATCTTCAGGGATTTCCGCTACCTCAAGCTCAGGAGGAAGATCTACCGCTTCAACACCTGCGACGTCTTCAGCGGCATCCGCTTCTGCAGAGATGGAGAAATCATTATGACTCTGATAGTACTCTCTAATCTTGGCAATAATTTCTTCCCTTACTTCATTGTTGCTTTCAAGATACTTGATGACATTATTCTTGCCCTGACCGATCTTCTGCCCCTTGTAAGAGAACCAGGCGCCTGATTTTTCAATAATATCAGCCTTAACACCGAGATCCACTATTTCGCTTTCCATACTGATTCCCTTACCGTAAAGAATCTGGAAATCAGCAGTCTTGAATGGAGGTGCAACCTTGTTCTTAACAACCTTAACCCTTGTTTCATTACCTATTACGTCTTCACCATCTTTAATAGGAGCACCCTTGCGGATGTCAAGACGGACAGATGCATAGTACTTGAGTGCATTACCGCCTGTAGTGGTTTCAGGATTACCGAACATAACACCAATCTTCATACGAAGCTGATTGATGAACACACACATACAGTTGGCCTGCTTGATACTGCCGGTCAACTTACGCAGTGCCTGAGACATAAGTCTCGCCTGAAGTCCCATATGGGAATCACCCATGTCGCCATCAATTTCCGCCTTTGGCACCAGAGCGGCAACAGAGTCGATAATAATCAGATCCACACCACCTGAACGTACCAGAGTATCACAGATGTCAAGAGCCTGTTCTCCGTTATCAGGCTGCGAAACATAAAGGTTCTGGATGTTTACACCAAGCTTTGAGGCGTAAATAGGATCAAGCGCATGTTCAGCATCAATGAACGCACAGCTCTTCCCCATCTTCTGAGCCTGAGCTATAAGTTCCAGAGTTAAGGTTGTTTTACCTGAACTTTCAGGACCGTAAATTTCAACAATACGTCCGCAAGGTAAACCACCAATACCGAGAGCAATATCCAAAGAAAGAGACCCCGTCGGAATGCTTTCAATATCCATCTGCTTGTTGTCACCAAGACGCATGATGGAGCCTTTACCGAACTGCTTGTTAATCTGATCAATCGCTGCCTGTAAAGCTTTCTGCTTATTGTCCTGTTCTACCTTACTTACCGCCATACTTTTAAACCACCTTACTATCTGAATAAAATCATCAATCTAAAAACTTTATGTGTTAAGTATAAATTTATTATTAAACAACGTCAATAATTATTTTTAATTAACACATATTTTTTATCCTTATCTAAATCACATAATGCAGGAAATACAACTTTCCACATTATTTTTGACCATTAAACATATAAACGCACCCGCCATATTGTTAGTTGAATTTACCAAAAAGTCCATTATCATAAAGAAATGTTTCTCTATTTTGAGATCGGTTCTGTTAAAACGGCTGTTTAACCTTTTCTCGGCACTGATATTTTCATACTTTCAAAAAAGCTCTGATCAGTTCATATGTTTTGGCATTTTATCAAGCAGTACTTCAAAAGCCTTTTTCACGGTCTGGAGTCTTACCGACTGTCTGTCACCGGCAAAGTGCTGACATTCGGCTTCAATTATTCCGTCCGGATACATCCATGCCATCCATACTGTTCCCACCGGCTTGTCAGGAGTACCTCCCGTAGGTCCGGCAATTCCTGATACAGCGACACCTACAGTACCCAAGGAACTGCTGACCGCTCCCTTCACCATTTCTCTTACAGTCTGTTCACTCACAGCTCCGAACTGAGCCAGCGTTGCCCCGGACACACCCAGCATATCCTTTTTGGCCTCATTTGTATATGTAATGAAAGCTCTGTCGAACCACTCTGACGAACCGCTGATTTCTGTTATAAAACCGCTTATAAGTCCACCTGTACATGACTCGGCGGTACACATGATTTTTCCGCCATTCTTCAGCATTTTTCCAAGATCAGCCGCAAGTTCAAGTAATTCGTTCATACACTTTTCCGTCAGCATAATCAAACTTTCCCCCTTAATTTTCTAGTTTGTTTTGAATTATGATAAACTATTGATTCGGTAATTTAACTCAAATTAATTCTTTTTTATCATAAATCAGATACACAATCATGGTTACTTCATCAAACAATGCCACACCGCTGATGCAGCAGTATATCTCCGTTAAGAGTCAGTACCCTGAAACAATTCTGCTCTACAGAATGGGCGACTTTTATGAAACCTTTTTTGATGACGCCAAAAAAGCCGCTGAAATACTGGACATAACTCTAACCAAAAGAGGAACATACAACGGTGAGCCGATTCCCATGGCAGGCGTCCCTTTTCATTCTGTTGACAACTATCTGGCAAGACTTATCGAACACGGCGAAAGCGTGGCAATCTGTGAGCAGATAGGTGATCCGGCAGCTGCAAAAGGAATTGTGGAAAGAAAAGTGACCAGAATCATCACTCCGGGAACCGTTACGGATGATAATCTTCTTACTGAAAGAAAAGACAACTGCATTGTGTGTGTATGCAGTGACCAGCTCACATATGCAGTCAGCTATATCAACCTGAGTTCAGGAGATTTCTACTGCTACGAAGCGGAAACCGTCACCGCATTTGAATCCATTCTGCAGAGACTCCACCCTGCTGAACTGCTGTATTCAGAAAGTTTTAAATCTTATGATTTAATTGCCTCATATCAGGGACTCAGACGCAGACCGGTATGGGACTTCGACTATGACACCTGCTTTAAAAAGCTTTGTAAACAGTTTAATACAAGAGACCTTTCCGGTTTCGGACTTAACGGCATATCAATTGGCATCTGTGCAGCCGGAGCTCTGCTGAATTACGTAAGTGAAACTCAGAAAACCACTCTGCTGCACATCACCTCACTCAAAACAGAAGCTGACACATCATACATTTATCTTGATGCGAATTCTCAAAAGAATCTTGAACTGGTGGAAAATCTTCAGGGCGGACAGAATCACACTCTGGCGGCAATTCTTGACAAATGTGTAACTCCTATGGGGTCACGAATGCTGAAACGAAACCTTCTGCAGCCTCCAAAAAATCTGCAGCTGATTAACAGCCGTCATGATCTTATAGACGAATTCATTGAAAATGATGCGGTAGACCAGATTTCCGATCTGCTTAAGGAAGCAGGCGATCTCGAAAGAGTTACGGCAAGACTTGCGCTGAAAAACCTCAGACCGAGAGATTTATGCAAAATCAGACAGGCTTTGATTATGCTGCCGGATCTGAAAAACATTATGTCATCCTACTCAGGCAACACTGCAGCTTATGCAAATGCCATCCCGACCATCAACGAACTTGCGGAACTTCTGTCCAGGGCTATCAAGGAAAACCCTCCTATCGTGATCAGAGAAGGAGGCGTTATTGCTGACGGTTACAACGAAGAACTTGATTATCTGAGACAGCTCACTGACGGTGCAGTGGATATTCTCAAAAAAGTTGAAGAAAGAGAAAAACAGAGAACAGGCATAACAACTCTGAAAGTTGACTACAACCGTGTTCACGGCTACTACATAGAAGTGACAAAGGCTAATTCAGATGCCGTTCCCGACGACTACATCCGCAGACAGACATTGAAAAATGCTGAACGTTACATTACTCCGGAACTTAAGGAATACGAGGAACAGACCCTTACTGCCCAGAGCAGAGCGCTGGCACTGGAAAAGAAACTGTATGATGAACTTCTGGACTCCCTGCTGCCTTATCTTAACACACTGATTGACATATCCAAAAAACTGGCAAACCTTGACATGATTCTTTCTTTTGCTTCAGTAGCCCAGCAGAATGATTATGTCCGTCCCGAATTCACCCCTTCAAGAGATTTCCTGATAGAACAGGGAAGACATCCTGTAATAGAACAGGTGCTTAACAATCCGTTTATTGCAAATACCTCTACCTTAAACGAATGCTCAACACTGTTACTGATTACCGGACCTAACATGGGCGGTAAATCAACATATATGAGACAGAGTGCCCTGATAACACTTATGGCTTATGCAGGGGCATTTGTACCCGCTTCCAGAGCTGTTATTCCGGATGTGGACAAGATCTTTACAAGAATAGGCGCAAGTGATGATCTGGCCTCGGGCAGATCAACCTTCATGGTTGAAATGACTGAAACATCCAGCATTATCAATCAGGTAACCAGCAAGAGTCTGGTTCTTATGGATGAAATCGGGCGCGGAACAAGTACCATTGACGGCATGTCACTGGCCTGGGCTGTTGCAGAGTATCTTGCAAAGAAAGGCTGCTACACGCTGTTCTCAACTCACTATTTTGAACTTACCGAACTGGCAAAATCCTTTGCAAATGTCAGAAATGTTCATTTTGGTGCTCAGAAAAGCGGTGACAGTATTATATTTTTACATAATGTTGAAGACGGTTCGGCAACAAGCTCATACGGTCTGGAAGTAGCTGCTCTCGCCGGCATTCCAAACACCATAATATCACTTGCCAGAAAGCGAATGAAATCATTTACCACCGAGCATTTAAGTACCGGTAATCAGAACATTGCTGAAGCCTCTTCGTCTCCGGAAGTGCCAGCAGAAGTTGAAGACATTATCAGCACTCTGAAATCTCTTCATCCTGACACACTTTCAGCAAGAGATGCCCTCAACCTCATCTATACTCTGACTGATAAGGTAAAGGAAATCTAGATTCATCCTGAAAAGTTTCAGTTTTATACAGACTGAAATTTCTTAAAAAATGAGAAGGCTGTCTAAACTGACAGCCTTCTCTATTCTCGAGCCTTACTACTTTTTCGGCAGATAACTGAGCGGATTAACTGATTCACCATTATGACGTATTTCAAAATGAAGTCTGACCGACTTTGCATCAGTATTGCCCATTCTGGCTATAACCTGTCCTGATTCTACAGACTGACCTTCTGCAACCAGAATGGCATCATTATGAGCATATGCAGAGAGATAGTCACCATCATGGTTGATAATAATCAGATTGCCATAACCTCTTAAAGCGTTTCCCGCATATACAATTTTTCCCTTAGCGGCACTTCTTACACTGTCACCTTTATTTCCGGAAATATCTATCCCTTTATTATTTCTGCTGTAGCCTTCAATGATTTTTCCATTGTATGGCCAGGTCCATCTGACCTTGGCATTGTTTTTGGCCACATTCTGATAACCAGATGATGAAGAATTATCCTTTTGGGAAGAAGATGTCACAGATGTTGCCGGCTTGGACGACGCTGACATTGCAGGAGCTGACGAACCAGACTTTCTGGCTGATGATGCAGGAGCCGAACTTACCTTATTACCTGATGAAGCAACGGATACAGGAGCAACGGTTCTGTTCTGGGCAGCGGCCGGTTTGGCTGCAGCAGCTGATGATTTTCTGCCGACTACCAGCATCTGGCCTATTCTGATATTGAAATTCTTATCAATGCCATTCATGGAAGCAAGCTGGGCAGGTGTCAGATTATGTCTTTTGGAAATATTGTAAACAGTATCGCCTTTAACGACACGATATAACTTCTGTTCTGATTTTACCGTATCAGTAAGCAATCTCTGTCCCACATTGATTGTATATGGGGGCTTTATACCATTTATAAGTGCAAGCGTCTGATAATCCATATTATTGGCAAAAGCCACGGAATACAGCGTATCACCGGGCTTGACAACATAATACCCTCTGGCAGCTGTCATATTTCTGGTTGAAGATGAATACGCCTGCTGACGCTTAGGCTGAGTTTTAACCGTCCTTGACGGAACCTGTTTAACGCCTGTAAGGTCCGCAGGTGAATACGGTCTGTCAGACGTTGCACATCCGGTAATTACCAGCAGAATCATGCCGGAAACAAACAACCAATTTTTATTCATCAAGCACTAATTCCTAAAAACAGCATACCAACCAATAAACAAAATCGCAGCAGCTATGGTTAACCAGCCTATAATGTCAATATATTTTCTGATTTTCTGAGCAAGCCTGCTGCCACCAAGTTTAAGCAGCATGGCAATCAGATAAAATCTGGCTCCGCGCCCCAGAAATGATACCAGGATAAACATCCATATTTCCAGCTGCCATGTAGGTATATCCAGATTGTGGTTGGCAGCCGCCAATCCGCAGCAGATGGCCACAATTTTGTATGGAACTGGGGTAAAAGAACCTATCACTATGAAAAAAATACCAAACTGCTGTAAGTATTTCTGTACTGTTCCTACAGCCTCAGACCACCCTAGAGAATTGAACCAATCCACAAGAAAAAGTTCATACAGATAATAACCGACATAGTATCCCACTATAGCCCCGAGAACTGATGAAACCGTGGCTAAAAAGGCGAAACGATACGCCCTGGCAGGATTGGCAAGACACATTGGAGCCAGCATAATGTCAACAGGTATAGGCCAGAAAATTGACTCGATAAAACTGTTTCCCGTGAGAAACCACACAGCATATTTATGCTGGGCCAGTTCTATACACTTGTCATAGCATTTTTCAAATAATTTCATTATCAGTAAACCTTTGAAATCCATCCTGACAGGTCGTCAAGAACCTGATAAGCCGTTAAATCAATATGAAGAGGGGTAATAGAAACATACCCCTCAGATATGGCGTAGATATCTGTATCTTCAGCCTTATCCAGCGCGTCTGCCTGAGGGCCTATCCAGTATATCGGATGTCCTCGAAGATCCTTTTCCTCAATTACACTTTCTGAGCTCATTCTTCTGCCAAGTCTGGTAACCCTTACCCCCTTAACCTGCTCAACAGGCAGATCAGGGACATTAATATTCAGAATTCTGTCAGACGGAATTGGACATTCTTCTATTCTGTCAATAATTCTGCCAACAATCTCAGCCGCGGTGTCATAATGAGTATTTCCGCATAATGAAACAGCAATTGCCGGCAACCCCAGATTTCTTCCTTCAACTGCCGCAGCAACGGTACCTGAGTAAATAACGTCGTCACACAGATTTGCCCCGTTGTTTATTCCGGAAATCACGATATCGGGTTTCGTGTCCAGAAGACTGTTAACAGCCAGGTACACGCTGTCTGTTGGAGTTCCTTTTACAGCCAGATAATCTTCCTTGTTTATTTTCTGCACCCTCAACGGATATTCAAGAGTAAGAGAATGACTGGCGGCACTCTGATTTCTGTCAGGAGCAACAACCTTTACCTTGTGACCGGCTTTCTTAAGATAGGCATAGAGCACATCTATGCCTTCCGCATAAACACCATCATCATTACTGATAAGGATATTCAAAGGTTTCATATTATTTTTCCAGCAGTGCAACAGCTTCTACAGCAATACCTTCTTTTCTTCCAACAAAACCAAGCTTTTCAGTGGTTGTAGCTTTGATATTCACGCAATCTATACCAATCTGCAAGTCAGCAGAAATATTTTCACACATTTTTCTTTCGTGAACAGCTATCTTCGGAGCCTGAGCAAGAATGGTAATATCCACATTGACCACGTGATATCCACGCTCATGAATTCTCTTTACAGTATCCCTTAACAGAATCCGGCTGTCGATTCCTTCATAGGCATCATCATTGTCAGGATAAAGTCTGCCGATGTCTCCTAAAGCAGCTGCGCCAAGCAGTGCATCAGCCAAAGCATGCAGAACCACATCACCGTCAGAATGGGCAATCAGTCCCTTTTCATACTCAATTTTCACTCCGCCTAAAGTAACAGGACCATCACCGCCAAACTTATGAACATCAAATCCATGACCAATTCTAAACACTTTTACCACCTGTTATTAAGTTTCAAGAAAAATTCAGCAAGCTTCATGTCAAACGGTTCTGTAACCTTTATGTTTGAAGCCTCGCCTATAACCGCCTTTGGAGAAAAACCTGCACTTTCCATGGCGGAAGCCTCATCAGTAAGAACGATTCCGGAAGACACGGCATTCTCGTACGCATCAATTAAAAGCTTTCTTTTAAACAGCTGCGGAGTCAGCGCGTGAAACAGATGCTCTCTGGAAACAGTTGAAATTATTGAATTGTTTTCATCTGTTCTCTTCATTGTATCGGCAACCCTTGATACCAGTATAGCCCCGTTATCATTGCATCCGGCACTGATGAGTCTGCGAATATCATCAGGAAGTACACATGGGCGTGCAGCATCATGAACCAGAACATATTCAGATTCAGCACAGTGAAGTCCGTTAAGAACACTGTTTATTCTTTCAGCGCCGCCAATGCATACTTTTACGCAACTGTTCTTTTCAAAACCGAATTCACGAAATCTGTCATCATCCCTGCTGACAACAATAATGATATTGTCAACAACATCCTTCATATCCATAAACACGGATACGGTTCTCTCAAGAATAGTCTGATTTCCAAGCTTAAGATACTGCTTCGGGAATCCTGCATTCATTCTTTTGCCGACACCTGCAGCAGGTATTACCACATCTAATTTCATTTTACTTGTTATCAACTCCGGTTACCTGATAAAAAGTTTCACCTTCTTTTATCATACCAAGATCAGAACGGGCTATATCTTCAATGGTCTCAAGATTACTGTTGTTTCTGAGGTTATTAATGTCCTTCTGAATCATGTCGTTCTTTTCCTGAAGCACACGGGTATGGTCCTGTGCTTTAATCAAATCATTTTCGATCTGGAGATTCTGATGATAACCGTTACGTCCGCTGATGTAATTGTACACAAGAAGAGCTATAACGGCAGTCAGAATAATGTTAATAAGTCGCATGGTATCTTTTCCAAACAAGGGATGGACGATAATCGTGCATATTATAATATATTGACAGGATTATTACATATAGACATGAACAATAAAAAACCTCCCGCAACCTAACAATTACGGGAGGTTCAAGATCTAAACTAAATAATCCTAAGGATTAGAATTAGTTCTGACCCTTAACAGCCTTACGACCAGCGAAAGGAGCATCAATACCCTTAGCAGTTAATTCTTCTTCGATACGGATTAACTGGTTGTACTTAGCCATACGATCTGAACGGCTTAATGAACCGGTCTTGATCTGGCCAGCAGCGGTACCCACTGCGATATCAGCGATGGTGCAGTCTTCGGTTTCACCTGAACGGTGAGAAATAACTGCAGTGTAACCAGCCTTGTGAGCCATCTGAATAGCGTCTAAGGTTTCAGTTAAAGAACCGATCTGGTTAACCTTGATAAGGATTGAGTTAGCGATACCCTTTTCGATACCTTCCTTGAGAATTGAAGGGTTGGTTACGAAGAGGTCGTCACCAACGAGCTGGCACTTAGAACCGATCTTGTCGGTTAAGTACTTCCAACCGTCCCAGTCGCCTTCAGCCTGACCATCTTCGATAGAGATGATTGGGTACTGATTGCAGAGGTCAGCAAGGAAGTCAGCTAACTGATTAGAGGTGAAGTCCTTACCTTCAGCCTTCATTCTGTAGAGCTTAGCAGCTTCATCATAGAATTCAGAAGAAGCACAGTCCATAGCTAAAGTTACGTCTTCACCGAACTTGTAGCCAGCGTTTTCAACAGCTTCCTTGATAGCAGCCATTGCATTAGCAGTACCAGCGAGCTTAGGAGCATAACCACCTTCATCACCTACAGTGGTAGGCTGACCCTTAGCCTTAAGAACCTTAGCGAGTTCGTGGAAAATTTCAGCGCCCATGCGGATAGCTTCACGAACGGTCTTAGCACCAACTGGCTGAACCATGAATTCCTGCATATCCATTGACCAAGCAGCGTGAGCACCACCATTGATGATGTTCATCATTGGAAGAGGCATTGAGTAAACGCCGTGAGTACCGTTTAAGTCAGAGATGTGTTCGTATAAAGGAACCTTCTTTGCAGCAGCGGCAGCCTTAGCAACAGCTAATGAAATAGCGAGGATAGCGTTAGCACCAAGATTCTTCTTGAATGGAGTACCATCCTTGTCAAGCATAACCTTATCAACGGCACGCTGATCAACTGGATCCATACCTACGATTGCTGGTCCAAGGATTTCGTTAACATTCTTAACAGCCTTTAATACACCCTTACCACCGAAACGTGACTTATCGCCATCACGAAGTTCTAATGCTTCACGAACACCGGTAGAAGCTCCAGATGGAACTGCTGCACGGCCCATTGAACCGTCATCTAAGTAAACGTCAGCTTCTACGGTAGGATTACCACGAGAGTCGATGATTTCACGACCAATAACCTTTACAATCTTAGCCATTATTATTAAATCCTCTATTGGATAAATTTACGTAAATTTTCTGTTATTCACAGAACTAAAAAAACAGGTCTAATTTCCCGATAGACTTTTGAATATCATCTGAAAATTTTCGCGTTAATTATACTCAGCTTTAATAAAAAATTCAATATTACATTCCCTTTCGTTTTGTGGGCTGATTCTTCTTTTTGAACATTTTTTAAACTCTTAAATAAAAACACTCATACGGCCGTGTAAAAAATAATATATCTGCTGTGAATAACCTTTTCTGGTGATGGGGATTTATGTGCACAAACAAAAAAGGACATGCTTTCCTTAAAAAACATGTCCTTATTCAAAACGACCTTTAAAACACGCCGGAATCAAATCCGACACGCTTCATTAACTTCATTAATCAGTTACTTCTTCTGCTGATATTCCATGGCAGCCTTAATGAATCCGCTAAATAAAGGATGACCGTCTCTTGGGGTAGAAGTAAATTCAGGATGGAACTGAACGGCAACAAACCAAGGATGGTTTGGATTTTCAATAATTTCAACAAGCTTGCTGTCAGCACTTAAACCGGTAACCTTAAGGCCGGCTTCCTGAATCTTAGGTAACAGATAGTTGTTAACTTCATAACGATGACGGTGACGTTCGTAGATTTCCGGCTTAGCATAGAGTTCTCTTACCTTTGAACCTTCAGCAAGATGACACAGCTGAGCACCTAAACGCATGGTACCGCCGAGGTCAGAGTTTTCATTTCTCTCAACCTTTTCACCTTCTTCGTTTACCCATTCGGTAATCAGGCCGATTACAGGGTACTTCGAATTTTTGTCAAATTCAGTTGAATTTGCACCTTCAAGGCCGGCTACGTTTCTGGCGTATTCAATGATGGCAATCTGCATGCCGAGACAGATACCGAGATATGGAATCTTGTTTTCTCTGGCATACTGAGCGGCAAGAATCTTACCTTCGATACCGCGATTGCCGAAACCGCCAGGAACAAGAATAGCGTCAACATCCTCTAAAGCTTCAAGTCCCTTGGTTTCAAGATCCTGTGAATCAACATATTTGATGTTCACGTTTACGTGATTCTTAAGACCGCCGTGCTTTAAAGCTTCATTTACAGACTTATAGGCATCAGGAAGCTGAACATACTTACCAACCATGGCAACGGTTACTTCACCTTCACTGTTTGCCTGCTGATAAATAACCTTTTCCCATTCAGAAAGATCCGCTTCCCTACAGTTAAGACCGAAACGTTCACAGACAGTGGTATCAAGTCCCTGATTCTTGAGCAGAGCAGGAATCTTGTAGATTGAGTCGACATCTCTCATTGAAATAACGCACTTTTCATTTACGTTACAGAAAAGAGCGATCTTGGTCTTTTCAGCGTTTGGAATGTTCATTTCAGAACGGCAGATAAGAATATCAGGCTGAATACCGATGCTTAATAGTTCCTTAACTGAGTGCTGAGTAGGCTTGGTCTTGATTTCACCGGAAGTCTTCAAATATGGCACCAGGGTCAGGTGCATGAATAAAGCATTCTGTCTTCCGAGTCTCACAGCCAGCTGTCTGATGGCTTCAAGGAATGGTAATGATTCGATATCACCAACGGTACCGCCGATTTCCACAATAGCGATTTCATGATCTGCACCGCCGGCTAAAATCTTTTCCTGAATTTCACTGGTGATATGAGGTACAACCTGAATGGTAGCTCCAAGGTAGTCACCTCTTCTTTCCTTTCTGATTACGTCAGAATAGATACGACCGGTTGTGAAGTTATTATTTTTGGTCATCTTGGTACGGATAAAACGTTCGTAATGACCCAAATCCAAATCGGTTTCAGCACCGTCTTCAGTTACAAACACTTCACCATGCTGAATCGGACTCATTGTACCCGGATCGACGTTAATGTATGGATCCAGCTTAAGCATGGTCACATCTAGACCACGGGCTTCCAGTACGGCAGCAAGAGATGCTGCAGCAATTCCCTTTCCCAGTGAAGAAACAACACCACCAGTAACAAATATAAATTTAGTAGCCATATCAAACCATTACGCTTTCAAAATAAAAAAAACAGCATAAAAGCCACATGTCGCTTTTATGTTGTTTTCACAAAAAAATTTGCAGTAAATTGTATCAAAAATTTGACGTAAATAACAGCATATTTTTAAAACAGCAGAATTTACCGGGTACCACGGCATAAATATTCATTTATATACAAAATACAAACTGCCGGTTTACGATCATAATACCTTAATGACCGAAAACCGGCAGCTTATTTATGAATTTAAGTTTTACAGACGTTTTGCAGAGATAACCCCACTCATATTGTTGAGTCGCGCAAGAGTTCTGTTCAGATCATTGATGTTTATGACCTCCATATCAATATCTATCTGAGCAGTCTGTGTCTTGGTATCAGATCTTGATCTAACCCCAAGAACATTAATCTTTTCATTCGCGATAATTGTGGTGACATCCCTCAACAGACCTGCTCTATCATTCGCGGTAATCCCCACGGTAAGGCTGAATCCGCTCGAATACTCACCGCCCCATACCGCGTCAACCAGTCTTTCCGGATGTTCAGCCGCCAGGTGATTCAGAGTATGACACCCCTTTCTATGAATGGATACACCTTTTCCTCTGGTGATAAAGCCGACAATATCCTCACCGGGGATAGGATGACAGCATTTAGCCACATGGGTAACAAGGTTCCCCACCCCGTTTACCACGATCTTGCTCTTTGCCGCATTCCTCTCAACATTGGCGATTCTTGCCTGAGTACGCTGTTCAATATTCTTCAGAATTTCATCATCAGGATTATTGACCTTGATATTATTAAGCTTGGCTTCAATGTAATTAATCAGCTGATTTATACGTATGTCGCCAGATCCAACATTAGCCAGAACATCAAACTGATCCTTCACGTTGTAATGATGCAGAACATCCTTAATCAATTCAGGAAGCTGTTCTTTTGATACAGTAAGTCCGTGACGCTCAATTTCCTTTTCCAGCATTTCCCTGCCGGCAGCAATATTCTTTTCACGATCTAACTGCTTAAACCATGCGGATACCTTTGCTCTGGCCTTGCTTGTTCTTAAAAATCCGTTGTTTGGATTTAACCAGTCACGACTTGGATTCGGTTCTTTCTGAGTTGCAAGTTCAACCTGTTCACCTGTCTGCAGCTGGTAGGTAAACGGAACAATTCTGCCGTCAACCTTTGCTCCGATACAGCGATGACCAATCATACTGTGAATCTGATAGGCAAAATCCAATGGAGTTGCCCCCTGAGGAAGGTCAATTACATCCCCCTTGGGAGTAAACACATAGACTCTGTCTTCAAATACCTGTGTCTTGAATTCATCAACAATTGAACCGGCCTCAACCATGTCTTCCTGCCACTTGAGAAGCTTACGCAGCCAGGCGATGCGTTCCTCATACGCAGCATCAAGATTGGTACCGCCTTCCTTATATTTCCAGTGGGCAGCAACACCAAGCTCAGCTTCCTTGTGCATATCGGCAGTACGAATCTGAATCTCAACTGTTTTTCCCTGAGGACCGATCACAACCGTATGAATTGACTTGTAACCGTTAGGCTTAGGATTAGCTATATAATCATCAAATTCTCTCGGAATATGATGGAAGCAGGTATGTATAACCCCCAGAGCCCCGTAGCAGTCCTGCAGTCTTTTCACAATTACGCGAACAGCTCTTACATCATATAATTCAGTAAAATTAAGATGTTTTTTCTGCATCTTTCTCCAGATGCTGTAAATATGCTTCGGTCTGCCGTAAACTTCAGCTTCAAGCCCCTCTGATTTAAGCTTTTCTTCAAGAATAGACACAAAATCAACGATGTATTTTTCGCGGTCAACACGCTTTTCATCGAGAAGTTTTGCAATCTGTTTATAGGTATCAGGATGGAGATATCTGAAAGATAAATCCTCCAGCTCCCATTTCAGCTGACCAATACCGAGACGATTCGCCAGAGGTGCATAGATGTTTGATATTTCCTTGGCAACTGCAACACGAGTTTCCTCATCCGCATTCTTGACTTCTCTCAGAGCCGCAATTCTTTCTGAAAGCTTGATGATTACCGCTCTCACATCCTCGACCATTGCCAGAAGCATGCGACGCACGGTATCAATTTTGGCATTGGATATCTCACTTCCGGAATTTGAAATATTCTGCAGGAATCGGATAGCTTCCATATCCTTCACACCATGCAGAAGTCTTGCTATCGGTTTGCCGAAGTCTTTTTCAGCCTGTTCAATAGTAAAATATCCTTCCTCTATGTGCGGATAAAGTATTGCTGAACAGTAACTGTCCACATCCATATGCAAGGTCTGAAGGATACCGATAATCTCAATAGCTCTGCTGGTCAGACGCTCCATGTTATCACCTGATTCGGCAATCTTGTTATGACAGTAATCAAATACCTTCATAATTTTGATTTTGTCTTCACTGTTCACATGCAACGATTCTTTCCAGGCTTCAAGATCGAACTTGCCTTTAACATGCGTATTGCGGATAGCTACCATAATTAGGTAAGAACCTCTCTTTATTGTTGATAATCAGCTTTTATTTATATGTGTACATCGGCCTGTTCTAAGATCGTCAGGCACCTAAATTTGTTTATATTATTGCTTTTATTTTTTAATGAGACGGACATGATAAAAAACAGGCCCGGCTTTTAAAAAATCAGCCTATGACATTATATTTATTTCCGCATTGACTGATGGTACTAATTCATACTGAACAATTATATACTCAGCATGATTTTATTCAACAATGTAAGGAATTAAACAGATGGCAATGAAACTGCTGTCACACATGTATATATAGATAGGTTCTTTATTGAAAAATTCCAACTGATTTAGCATCGTTATCATAATATATGACAAAATATCTCATTTCTGAATAACTAAATCCGAAGCATTGATCATCTGTCAGGATACTATTACTTGCACTAACCTTTCTTTTCTGAAAAAATTACCGGTGAATGTTAAATAATCACGGAAATAACTTATTCAGGTTCACCTATTTCTGATTCAGGAGGATTTATGGCTGACGACTTACATTCTTTTCTTGATATTCTTGCAGATGTGGCCAAGCAACAGGAAGACGAAGAAAAGCAAACTGCAGAAAGCGGTTCTGCAGATGTAAAGAACAATCCTTCTTCAGATTCTGCCGCATCATCAGAAAAGCCCTTGCCTTCAGACAGACAAACGACAGTCACCCATCCAAAAAGCACTGAAGAAGCACAAATTGCAAACTCCACCGAAGAATACAGTCCTGATTTTTTCAAATCTGCAATAAGCAATGCCAAAAAGAACACCAGATCCGCAAAAAAACGCAGCACCAATGGTGAAGTAAGTATTTTTGATCAGATAAGTAAAAATCAGAAAACTGTCAGAACAGCCAGAAAATCAACCGGACGCACAACAAGAAGAACCACTACGACCAGAAGAAAAACTTCAACATCCAGCGGAATTCCATCTTTCAGAAAACCGAGAACATCAACGATCATTAAGAAAATCCTTGGTGTCATTATTGATCTTATATTCGGAAGAAAAAGCAGTTCGTCGGGCAGAAATACAAAACTCAGCGGATATGAAATGCTTAACTCCCTTCTAGGCTCAACCGATAATACAGCATCAAAATCTGCCGGTCTGAACCAGCCGGTTTCGTCAACGGCAAAATCAAAGCCTTTGAACAGCACTGACCAGAAACTTCTTACATCTGTGGTAAACGATATGTTCGGAAATGGCAAATCTTCCAATGCAGACTTTTTACCTGTATTTAAGGACGTAGTACGTTCAGTGATAAGCGGTAATAATCAGGAAGCACTTAACAGCAAAGAAATGTTTTCTGATGAAGCTGCAAAAATCGGTTATACATCCAAAGAATCAGAGGGAGCTTCAGCCATTCTTGGAGCACTGCTGAACAGCAATCTCAGTAATAAAAGCATTGCCATGATCCTTCAGCAGTTTACTGAAACAGAAGATGATGACTCTGAATAATCTGAAGAATTTACAATACAGACAATAGAATTGAAGCACAAGTATAATGGCAAATATTTAATTTTATCCGGCATTGGAACCAACGGATTTATTGTGTCTGATTATCCTATCAATAAGGAGGAGCTATAATGTACACTATCCGATTAATGAATGAATTTTTACATGGTCCAATATGGATATATGATCAAGATAAAACAATCCGTTTGAAGCATTCTCTGATCAGCAATGATACAATATTGCAGAATCTTAATGAAGAAGCTGCAACTTTGTATGATTCATTTTATGATTCTTGCTTACAATCGATGCTACAGAATTAAAAATCTCTCCAGAATATTTCTTCTCACGCAATACCTTCTGCACTTTCTCGTTAATGGATGGTTCACAAGGTGACTTTTTAACAGCATCATCTTTTTCCTGAACAACCACCTTGAGATGTTTTTTCACTAATGGCTTTATCAATTCATAAATTGCATGAAAATCATTTTTTTGAGTTGACAGACATTTCAAAGAGTGCACGGAAGAATGAGCCAGCGGAACGGAAGACGTACACCTGTGGAAAAACCGGACGTAGGTGATATCCACATGGCAAGAGAAGAAGGCAAGAGGAAGACAGCAGCCACAGCCATCCGTAAAAATCAGTACCTTCAGTACGCCAGGCTCCTAGATTGTACAGCATCACTATAGGAAATCCGTGGTAACGGGCGACCGGTGATCACGGCTGTCACCCAAGTTATGCAGGAAAGATCCTCATGTACATCTGTCCCACTAAATCATTGAACTTAAAGTTGTAACGTTAAGTTCCGTTTTGGTTTCACAGGAAACTGGTGTTTCTGAGAGACCACAGCAGTCTCATACCGAGCGCCCCGGCATGATCATGTCTGTTAGTTGCGGGCTTCAAATAGCAATGACAGGCAGGATCATGATAGGTGGAAAAGTCTAATTGACGACAGCGACAACGTAGTGGCACACCACTTCAGCCAGAGACTTCTGAGATGAAAAAATAACCGCCGATGATCATCATAATCCTACATCGGCTACAACAGTGACCACAGGACATATTGTTAGGTGATGATTGACCTGAACACGCTGATGAATAAAAACTATTCAGTCCCCGTTGTCCAATCTCAACAACAAATACGGCAACACCCGGAATGTGCCTCACTGAATCCTGAAATTCAGGTGTTCATACCGCTCTTTTCATGTTGCCTGGGCAAGTTAACCACTAATTTAATCATCTGTTTCAATCGGCTTCTGACAACAAACAAAACCCAAAAACAGTACATACTAATAGCAATGATCGCAACCGTACAAATTAATAACACAGCTGTACCAACCTCAAAACCAGTGATCAGACCGCTTTCAACATGGCTGTCCCAAAAGGATCCATTATTGCTTGCTGCAAATACCGATAGGATCAAAAGCGAAACTAAGAACATACCAAGTGGAATAATGATCGGTAAGATGGTTAGGATCACTCCCCAAAAACCGCCAGACAGAAAGAGCAAGCATTGTACCCGTGACGTAAGTCTGTTGCAGAATATAGTTTGCGATCTTATAGTGGGATAGATCTCTCCGATCTTGGAGAAAACAGACACTGCAGTTTGAGTCAGTGATATTGAGACGCAGTAAATTACAACTAGGAAAATAAAAAAGGGCACAAAGATCCATCCCGCATGCCTGAACTCCAGTCCGATACCGAGCACACCCACGGCAAGAATAACCAATGCGGCTGTCGACAAAAGCATTGTTGACGTAAGCCGGAAATAAAGACGATCACAAATTCCAGGAAGTTCTTCAGGCTTTATGTCTGCCGTATTGTTTTCTGAAAGATCCGGCACTCCGGACACTGCATTGCCTTTTTCATTACAATTCATATTACAACCTAAATTCATCAACAGAAAGGAACGAGATGATTCCACAGAATAGCTAAATATATTAGATAATTTTCTCAAATGGGGCTTAACAAGGGTTTACACGGAATCGCGTTCACTCTGGGATGAGGACAAAAAACTGGACAATTAATTCACATTGTTAAGTCTGTATTGAACAGGACTCAAACCACCTAATGTATTTTTAATTCTAACATT
>NZ_FOXF01000079.1 GCF_900115655.1 Ruminobacter amylophilus
CTTTGTCAGTTCTGATTCTGTCCCAAGATATTCAACTGTTCTCTGCTTAACTTTGCCGTTTTCACGATAGCCTTCAACCAGAACAATGCTTACCTGTCCATTGGCTCTTTTAATTCTGCGAACAAACATTTCTGGACTCCTTGAAAATCAAAAAACAATCTCAAGAATATTATATCATATACATTACGTATACACAACATAAATATTTAAAGAAAAACCTCTTTTTTCAAGAGGTCTTTAACGATTTGGTATCAAACTCGGGATAAAAACAAATTAAAGCAGTTTCTATCATAACATTTCTACTTTTACAATGAACTCCAAAAAGGTCTGAATTCAGACCTTTTTTATCAGAGTAGGTACTGCCTTTTGAAGGTTACCATTGCTTTTTAGTATGTTATCATGTCTTTAGGTAAACCTGTTTCAAGAATAGAAGGTATGTCCTGATCTAAAATTGCAAAAATTTTATTCATTACCTCTTCATATTCGGCAGGGTTATACAGTTTCAGATAGTGTTTGTTGTGGTTTATGAAATTAGGTTGTTCGTCTTTTGATGGCAAATTTTTCCACCATAACCAAAGATTTTCTTCCTGCATTTGTTCAACAATATTTTTCCATTCAACATTATCGAATGCGTTCTTTAATTCCTGTTTCCGTTTTAGTATCATTTCACGAATTTCATTGTCATCTGACTCATTATTAAATTCAGGAAACACTCCATAATAAAAAGTATCTTCATCATCATTTTCTATTTCAAAAACCATTGTTAAGTTAATATCCTTGCGAGGACTAAATTTAAACTTCAGACTTGGATAGCTTATTTTTCCTGAGCAGAAGTTATTGATTTCTTTATCGCTGTATTCGCCGTTTAAATGGAATTCATTGTGAATGTGCTCTTTAATCCTGTCAAAGATATTCTTTATTTTGGCAGGCTGTACCTGCTTAAAATTATCTGCGACGGCTTTTGCTGCCAGAAAGTACTCACTCGATAAAGACATGATGTCGGTAATAGAACTCATAAAAATATTCTCCTGTTTCTGGTTTTCGTACTGTTGCACAGTTAATTTTTCAATAAGTGTAATGTATTGACGAATAGCTCCGTATATGGATAATTTTTGTTTTTTATAAGCAATGTCGGCGCATACTTTCAGCCATTGCAGTATATGTTTATCGAAGGATATATACTGCACATTGTTTAGTTTTTTCTCATCCATTCCTTTAATGCTTTTCGCTTTTGGAGGCCGTCCGTTCAGAGTAAGATAAAAGACCTTAAATTCTTTTCCCTGATGGCTGGCATATTCGTGATAGCGATATAGCTGAGTTTCCTGATCATCAGCATTAATTTTGACTTCTATCGGATAGCAGAAACCTGGTGTTTCTATAAATAAATCTATGCGTCCGCTACATTTGGATGATTCGTTAAAATACTGCTCTCGTGTAACAACTGCGTTGTTTTCAAATTTTTTGTTCAGTACGATTTTAAAAAACAGATGAAGAAATTTTTTAGAAAGTCCGTGTTGTGCATGAGAGTTAAGAAGCTCATAAATTATGCGACAGTGAGGTAATTCTTTTTCTTCAATCCCCAGCGCTGAAAAAACAGTAAAACTATCTTCGGGGCTCTGATTTAATGTCTGGGCGTATTTCTTTATATTAAGAATTACCCCAATATTCCTGAGTAAAGAATGGTAAGTGTTATCGTCAACCTTCTGATTTTCCATTTTTCTGAATCCTTAGATTATATTTTATAGTTATTATCTTACCACTTGAATATAGGAAATTATGTAAGTTTTGTCATAAAAATAAATTTTATTCATGATTTTTAGAATTATCCAGGTTTTTGGTATGGGTAATCAAGGAAGGAATAAAATGCTTTTTTGCAGTATATGTCCGTATTTTGAAAAAATATACGATATTACAATGTTCAAAAATTCTGCTTGACGCAATTTATATTCTAAAAGTGTATCCTTATATAAATTATGAATTATTTATAAATAGACATAAAGACAGACAATTCTTCTCAGTTTATGTGATCTGACGGGCTCTCCTATTGGTAAAAATGAAACACCGCACTCAAATTATAATTTGTATATGGTGTAATATTAAACAGGTGTTAAGCTGTTTTTCGAATTCTCCCTTACAATAATGATACAAAAAGGAAAAATGTTTTATTCTTCACCGGGGGATCTCGCACAAGAATTCTAAGAAGTCTCGTCTGTGTTTCTGATAGTGACTCGATATATATAATTTTTATAAAAACTTGGATGCTAAGGATAAACAATTGTTAAAAAAAACAGAATATAAAAAGGTGTTTCGCTCAGGACCATTCAGCTGTGGCTGATTGCCGGAGCGTTAGTTGTTTCCTGTCTGATATTTTACTTTACATATAATCTTTCAGTGAGCTTCCGTAACTTTACCGACAAATCAGAAGAACAGGTGGATATGCGAAAGGCCGCCATGGAGCTCATGGATGCATCCGATTATCTTACTGAGAAGGTCCAGAGTTTTTCCGTTCACGGAGACATTCGTTTCCTGAACGAATACTTTACGGAAGCCATGCAGGCCAATCACCGCGAGGAGGCGATAGCCTCCATGTCAGGAAAAGCAGGTTTCGAACCTGCACTGCACAAACTGCTGGCAGCCATGGAAGGTTCGCTCAATCTCATGAATCGTGAATACTATTCCATGAAGCTGGTTGTCGAGGCTAAAGGCATCGAGAATTATCCTACGGTAATCAGATCCGTTGTTCTTTCCGAAGAGGATAAGGCTCTTTCCCCTAATGAAAAGATGCTGCGCGCCGCTGCAATGGTTCATGATGATGAATACTATGCCCAGAAGGGAAAAATCAGACTGAACATGCGGGCAAGCTTAAAGGAACTCGAGCAGATAACCTACACCAATGATGAGATGGCACTGACTGATTTCAGCAAAAAGATGGACTGGGTCCGTCTCGTGATTATCCTCCAGACCGTAGGTATCTTCTTTATGGTATGGCTGACTTCAAGACTCGGTATTCTTCCCATTCTTAATGCCGTTGAACGCATTAAGGCCGACAGTCCGATTCCCGAGGACGGTGTAAGAGAATTCAGGTATCTCGCCAGCACCTACAACCAGATGTACGAGATCTATAAAAACAGTCTGGACAGACTTAATTTCAAGGCATCCCATGACGAACTCACCGGAGCCTACAACCGTTCAGGTTATGAACTGCTGCTTTCAAGCATTGATCTCGGCAGTACCTACATGATGCTGGTTGACGTAGATAATTTCAAACAGATTAACGATACCTACGGTCATGAAGTAGGTGACAGGGTACTGTCACAGCTTGTAAAAATTCTGAAGAAGAATTTCCGTTCAGATGACTATGTCTGCCGTATCGGCGGTGACGAGTTTGTGGTCTTCATGATTCATATCAATGAAATCAATCAGAAGATGGTTTCCTCAAAGATTGAAAGAGTCAATAAACAGCTGACTGAACTCGGTGACGATATGCCTAAGGTATCAATCAGCGTCGGTATTACCCACGGAACCGAGGTTTCTGATCTGGAATCACTCTTCAAGAAAACCGATGAGGCTATGTATAAGTCAAAGCAGAGCGGAAAGGGGACTTACACATTCCATTCAAATTAAGACAGTGTGCTTATCCTGAATCGGTAAGCATATGTCAGTCATATATCAGGTTTGCCTGCCCGCAAATCCGGATTAGTCCGTGATAAAAGGTATTTTCCCTTTTATCACGGTGGAACCGCCGACTCTTGCAACGTACTCCAGATCCGGAAGTTCGCTCAGCATCGATGCCGGAAATATCTCCGTTTCATTTTCGGTAAGACTGCTGGAAATACTTGCCTTAACCTTTGTAAGTTCATCAGAACTCTGATTCTGAACACAGCTCTGGGATTTGAAAAGAATTCTGGTTTTCGGCAGGGAGTCACTGATGTATTCCCTGGTTTTCGTGTCTATGACGCGCAGTGAAATCACGTTGTTGACGTTCCCCAGAACCTGGACCGACCGGGCCTCACTTCCTAGTCCGGACTCAAAGTCGGCAATGGTCTGTGTGGCTATCGTTACTCTGAATTTCGCACCGCGTCCTTTGTTGAGCATCTGTATCAGCTGTTCGTTGATGACTTCCGCGGTTTCATCAACGAAGAGGTTCACGTAATTAAGATCCTTCCCGAAATTGTATCTGTTTCCCGCCACTGCGGTTAAGTCCGCGAGGAGCATGGAGCCTAAGGCCGCGCCCGTCTGACCGTCGGTAAGAGAGTCAAGCCCAACGTACAGTATGTGGTTCCTGCGCACTATGTCGGCAAGACTGTAGGATCTGCGGGAGAGGTCGTCGCTTTCAACCGGGGACAGCATGTTGCCAAGTTCTCCCGAGGTCAGCATGTCGAGAACAGGCTTCAGGGAGGCGATCATTTTTTTGTAGTGGTCGGGATCATGCCTTGCCAGTTCATAGAGAGTTTCAATTTCCTGAGAGGCTCGTTTTTTAAAAGGCTTCATGGACCGCTGATAGAAGGCCTCGTATTTGGAGAGCAGTCTTCCGGGAACCTTTGAGGTTTCCTTCATGAGAATTTTCCATTCGTCGGCAAATCGCGGATCCTTTAAAAGATGTCTGTCAAACAGAGTCTTGAAGGCCAGAAAGCAGAGTTCGACAAGTCTTGAGTTTATGTAGTATTTTATAAGCTTGAGAGTAGGTCTCTTTCCGATAATGATTAATCCTCCGACCACGGCATTGAGTGCGCTGAAGGCAAAACTCCTGAAGGGATCGTTGCTGCCTCTGGCAGTCGGTACCAGAGAGCTTATGCGACCGGCTATTTCGGTGCTTCTGGTAAAATTGTGAACCGGATTGATGCCGATGCTTTCATTCGGAAATGCCGGATGAAAAAACAGCAGTTCCCGGTTGCACGCTCCTGCTGCGATCTTCAGATGTTCGTACAGATCCCGGTCACCCTTCGGATCAATGATAATAAGTCCTTCACCGCGGTAGACTGCCTGGGCGCAGAGCAGATCATAAAGTCTTGTTTTACCGGCACCGGTGGTTCCGGTGATGAGCGTGTGACCGTCAAAAAAGCTCAGAGGCAGATATACTGATTCGACTCGGCCTAAAGACTGGATGAACGCGGCCCCGCGTGAATCCGGATCCCTGTGGACCCTGCAGAAGGCGGGATCCTTTTCCATCAGACCGTATAGAGCCTCGGCCTGAGGCTTTTCCCAGAGAAATCCTTCACCGAGATACAGTCTGTCGGTACAGGTTCTGTCTCTGAGATCCCGGGGTTTCATGGCAAAGAATTCTCTGCCGTTGATTCTGATTTCCTCTGCTCTGATCCTGCTGTAGTTCTGCACTCTGCGGTAAAGCAGAATCATCATGAACATCATAATCACGTATTTGGCGGGATGTGCTGTTCCTATTGACAGGACAAATACGGCAGTGGCCGCCATGCCGGTAAATACGGCGGAAAGAAGGTAATATCTTTTCATGGTTTTTTTCTTATGTCAGGGTTAATTTCTGCTGATGAACGTATAATCCTCATTCTGAACAGATTCCGTTCCTGCCGTAACCGGTTAAGTTTTTATAAAATCTCAGGCAGGATACGCTGGAATCCGGTCAGGAACATGACGGCGGGATACCGCTGTTTATGATCTGTACCGTTACAGTCTTCCCTTGTCCCTTGACTGGCAGAACAGCTCCTGTTTGACCAGTCTGCATTCATCTCGGGTGAAGTTCCGGTGCAGCATGTTGTAGGGCATCTTGGTGGTGTTGCTGAACGTCTTGTACGAAAAGCCGGCTGCCGATACCGCGTCAGCATAGGAGTCTTTTCTCATGGTTCTGAGAATCTCGCAGGTTGCGGAATCAGCCGACTCAAGCTTTTCTGAAAACATCTCGAAGGCATCACGTTCATCAAGTTCCGTCAGCATTTCGTTGGCAATCATCAGTTTCTTCCCGAAATTCCGCATGCATTCATTTTCCATATCACAGAGGTCGTGCTTTTTTATGAATGTTCCGGTGACTTCTCCGTGAACCGTTTCAGCCGCACGGCAGATGGAGCTTCTTATCCTGTCTCTGTTCAGGGATGCTCTGATGCCTTCCTTGGCTCCGGTATTTTTTAAAATCGCCAGGGCGCGGCATACTTCATCCTCAAATTTTCTGGCAGAGATTTTAATTCCCAGAAATTTAAGGCTCTGTCTGTAGATCCTGATGGCTGTTACCGCAGCCGCGTCATTGAGTATCAGTTCGTCACCGCCGTGTCTTGAGGTAAGCATTTCGTAGATGGCGATAAAGAGTGAGAGACATCTGATGTCATGAACCGTTGCCTGTGAGGTTAGTGTTTCATTTTCCTTCCTTCTCGCGCTGTTTCTGGTTACAAACTTTTTGAGTCCGTATTTTGCAATATGTAAACTGTACCCCTGAGTGTGGACACGGATAATTTGAGTCCCCATAGAAGTGGACACCAGGGTTTTAGTGTATCCCTTGTTTTGGACATTACCTTGAGTGTGGTATTCTTTAATTACAGGAGAAATAGCATGAGTAAGGTAAAGTTTTCATCTAAGCAACAGGAAATTCTGCGAAACAACAAGTATACCGTTCGAGTTACTGCAAACATTCTGTCGTTATCCAAAGAGTTCAAAGAGATATTCTATAAAGAGTATCTCTCTGGGGAAATTCCTAGTAATATTCTGTGTAAGTATGGATATCCTGTAGAGATTCTAGGT
>NZ_FOXF01000093.1 GCF_900115655.1 Ruminobacter amylophilus
TTATCACATACAAATTCCCTGAAGAATGAATCTCTCCAGGTTTCCATAAAGTATCCGCGTGAATCTCCGAATACCTTCGGTTCTAAAATCTTTACATCTTCTATTTCAGTACTGATAACGTTCATTTCTTCTTCCTTTAAAATCTAATTAATTATTTCTTTCTGCCAGACTGAGCAGATATTTACCGTAATCGTTCTTCTTTAAAACCTGTGCCTGAGCAATTAAACTGTCTCTAGTTATGTATCCCTTGGTGTAGGCGATTTCTTCGGGACTGCTGATCAAACAATTCTGTCTTTTCTGGAGAGTTTTTATGTATTCACCGGCCTCCAGCAATGAATCATGAGTACCGGTATCCAGCCAGGCTATGCCTCGGCCAAAAACTCTAACTTTTAGTGTCTGTTTTTCCAGATAAATCTTATTTATATCCGTAATCTCTAATTCCCCACGAGGTGAAGGCTTTATGGATTTGGCATACTCAACCACCTTATTGTCGTAGAAATATAAACCGGTAACTGCATAATCAGATTTCGGCTCCTTTGGCTTTTCTTCCAAAGAAAGAACGTTACCATTCTTGTCAAACTCAACCACACCATACCTTTCAGGATCGCCAACCTTGTACCCGAAAACACAGGCCCCTTCTTTAAGAGCTGCACATTCGGTTAAGATTTTCCCCAATCCCTGACCGTGGTAAATGTTGTCACCCAATACGAGACATACACTGTCATCACCGATAAACTTTTCACCTATAATGAAAGCCTGAGCCAATCCTTCAGGTTTATGCTGAACCGCATATCTGATTTTTATGCCGAACTGTGAACCATCCTTAAGTAAAGAACCGTAGCTGTATGAGTCTTCCGGAGTGGTTATAATCAAGATATCCCTGATTCCTGCAGACATCAGAGTAGCCAAAGGATAATAAATCATCGGTTTGTCATATACGGGAAGAAGCTGTTTGTTGCATCCCATTGTTATGGGATACAGTCTGGTTCCTGAACCGCCTGCGAGAATAATTCCTTTCATTCAAATCTCCTCAAATCTGTAACCCGTAACTACTGGAGATAATGCTCAATGTAATTATCAATTTCTGACTTCCAATCGCTTGCAGAGATATCGAAAACATTTTTAATTTTGCTTAAATCAAGTTTTGAATTCTGCGGTCTGGTAGCTTTGGTTTTAAACATTGATGCCGGTATTGGCTTGATGGAAACATCTTTGGTAATGAGCTGTTTCTGACGGGAAGCTTCGTAAATGCTTTTTGCAAACTCAAACCAGCTTACGTCTTCCTTTCCTGAAAAATTAAAAATTCCCCAATCGGAGAAATCAGGGCGACTTTCAAGTACTTCGGCAATTCTTAAAATTGCGGAAGCGATATCCCCCGCAAAGGTAGGTCCGCCAATCTGATCACTTACCACGGTAAGTTCATCCCTTGATTTGAACAGATTAAGCATGGTCTTTACGAAGTTCTTTCCGTGTCTTCCGAAAACCCATGAAGTTCTCAAAATTACATACCTGCCGGTATTTGCGATAACTGCCTGTTCCCCGGCAAGCTTGCTCTTACCGTATGAATTTATGGGATTGACAGGATCGTTTTCCTGATAGTATCCGTCCTTGGTTCCGTCAAACACATAGTCAGTAGAAATGTGAATCAGAGGAACGTTATTTTTAGAACATAGGCCAGCCAGATTACCCACGCTTTTCGAATTAACTTCCAAAGCTTTTTCCGGTTCATCTTCTGCTTTTTCCACATTGGTATAAGCTGTTGCATTGATTACGAGAGATGGATTTACCTGACGGAAAACTTCCGCAACTTTTGAATAATCAGTTATGTCCAGCTGACTGCTGTTTGTTGCATAAAACTCCAGACCTTTTTTTTCAGCCTGTTCTGCAAGACAATGACCAACCTGACCATTGGAACCTAATATTAATAATTTCATACAAATTTCTTTATTTTTATTATTTAAACTGATAAGAAGACGTGGGAGAAGTTAATAATCTTGAGCGAATTTCCAGTCCCACACCTTCTTGTTTGAGATAGCCGATTAAGCGATATTCAGAATTTTCTTCAACCAGGAATCATTATCGAGATACCACAAAATAGTCTTCTGAATACCTGTTTCAAACGTTTCCTGAGGCTTGTAGTTAAGTTCATTCATTATCTTGGTTGCATCGATCGCGTATCTTCTGTCATGACCCAATCTGTCCTTTACATAGGTAATCAGTGTCTTGGTTGATACACCCTTTGATGCCGGGCAGTCAGGGTATTTAATCCTGTATGATTCATTGTCCCTGAACAGTGAATCAATCTTTTCACAGAGAAGATTTACGATATCAATATTGGTCCATTCGTTGATACCGCCGATGTT
>NZ_FOXF01000022.1:0-5661 GCF_900115655.1 Ruminobacter amylophilus
CAGCGTACTTATCTTTATTTACTCCGTAAACAATAACAACAGTATTTTTAGGTCTTTCTACATCAAGAATATCTCTAGGTATTGGCATATCAAACTCCGTAAATATATAGTCTAATTATAAGTTATAATTAGACTATATTCAAGAAAAATTTCACAATTTTGTCGATATTTTTTAATTTTTTTAGGGAGAAAACAGGCTTTATATCTACCTGAAAACTGAGGAAGTTATGTTGTTGATTGGTATATGGAGTAAATAATGAGATATTGAAACAAGATGTGCTCAATATTTGCACATCTTATATAGTATTATTAATTGGGAAAGTTCTACTTAAGTAAAAAATGTTAGCTCTTTTAGAGTGCAGAATGGTTTTCATCTCTGATGGTTTAAAATCATCCATCTTTAAAATTCCTATTAATAACAATACATTTAATATATTATTTTATTGTCATATTATTTATACAAGAGATTTTATTATAACCTGACTCTATATCAATAATTAAAACTTTTTCTACTATACTTATCAAAAAATATTATTTATCGACAAACAAAAAGCCACCATATTTTTAGTATTAATTCCGTTATTGATCACAATGATTGATAATGGAGTTTCTATTACAAAGTTTACTTATGACCAATTACTACAAATTGTTGAAGACTGTAAGAAGATTGGACTTACTGCAACCGAAAGAAAATGGTACATATCAAAGAAACATCTATACAGAGTTTAAAAAAATAGAGGAATAATTATTTATTTCCACATAAAGGGAAAAATAATTCCCCTGTAAAATTAAAATTGGATGTTGTGCTTGCTTATGAAAATGGTGAAGGATCATTCTCGGTTCTGATCATTAAATATGGAATTTCTAACTAAGCTGTTTTAAAAATTTGGTATCATATTTATCAGTCAAAGGGATAATAAAGTCTGAAAAACATGAAGAAATCTGGCTGACAAAAAAATGAAGTCATGGATAACAAAATAGAGAAAATCTAGACTTTCTGTTAAGTTCGATAAAGAAGATTATACAAAGAAAGAAATAAAGGCATTAAAAGAAGAACTTTTAATACTTCGTTGCCATGAATAATCCTCAAAAAATTTGATACCTTACTCCAAAACTATCTAAAAAAGAAAACAGCAAATAAAAGCAAAATTAGTACTTGAGCTAAGGCAAAAATATCCATTCAAAATGCTTTTAGAAAAATCCGAGATGAGTATGGTTCATATCTTTATCAATTTCATAAAGCTCCTTCTAAAAGCCTTGACGCTGTCAATAGTAAACAGATTCTTGCTATCAGAAGGTTTCATTCTGACATCAAGGGACGACGTATAATGTATGCGTTACGCAACCAGGACATACATGGATGGTAATATCATAATATTCGCTATTGCAACTGGCTTAAAAAGCCCAATTTTGTCAAAAGCAAGCCCCGAAAAGCTACTACACATGACAACATTATGATTGAGATATTCTTTGGCAGAATGAAAGTTTAAATGTTTATGGGGGAAAAAACATTTAAGAAATTAAGTGACTTAGGGAAAGCAATTAAGGATTCTATAAACTTGTATAACAAAGACTGAGTAAGTAAAAAGTTAAAAGGCCTGTCTCCAATCAATTTTAGGAAACAAGCCTTAAATTCTGTTAGTATTATCTAGAAATTTAAGTGATCAATTTCTGGAGCCATACTAAACTCTATATCAGACTGATTAGTCTTCTTTCTTTTCCTGTTCCGGTTCGGCAGCAGGTTCGGTTGCTTCAACTGAAACAACGTTCTTCATGCTGTCAGCACCGGCAGCAATAGCGCCGTCAAATTCAGGTTCAGGATCTGCCTGAGCAACACTGTCAACCTGAGCTGCAATATCAACTACGGTTACAGGCTTGCTTTCTTCAGCAGGAGCTGCTTCTTCAACAGCTGGTGCGGCAGCTTCTTCAACTGCAGGAGCGGCTTCAGCAGCATCGGCGGCAGGAGCAACAGGAGCTTCAGCAGCTGGAGCTTCTTCCTTCTTTTCTTCTGCTACAGGAGGTTCGAGAAGTGCCTTGATTGAAAGCTTGATACGGTTCTGACGGTCGATTTCAAGAACCTTAACGTCAACCATATCACCTTCCTTGAGGTAGTCACTTACATTTTCAACACGGTCATAAGAGATGTGAGAAATGTGTACAAGACCATCCTTGCCAGGAAGAATGTTTACGAAAGCACCGAAGTCGGTGATCTTTGATACCTTACCGTGGTATACCTTGCCGATTTCAACTTCAGCAACGATTGCTTCAATCTTTTCAACAGCCTGACGTGCCTTGGTGCCGTCGGTAGATGAAATCTTAACGATACCTTCATCGCTGATATCGATGGTGGTGCCGGTTTCTTCAGTAATTGCTCTGATTACCGCACCGCCCTTACCGATTACATCCTTGATCTTGTTAGGATTGATCTTCATGGTGGTTACGCGTGGAGCGAATTCTGAAACGTCAGCACGTGGAGCACTGATTGCCTTGTTCATTACGGAAAGGATGTGCATACGGGCTTCATGAGCCTGCTTCAGTGCGATCTGCATGATTTCCTTGGTGATACCGTTGATCTTGATATCCATCTGGAGAGCGGTAACACCTTCAGTGGTACCTGCTACCTTGAAGTCCATATCGCCGAGGTGGTCTTCATCACCGAGAATATCGGTGAGAACCTGGAACTTGTCGCCTTCCTTCACAAGACCCATTGCAATACCTGCAACGGCAGCCTTACAAGGAACACCTGCATCGAACAGGGCAAGTGATGAACCGCATACGGAAGCCATTGAGCTTGAACCGTTTGATTCAGTGATTTCTGATACTACACGGATAGTGTATGGGAATTCTTCCTTTGAAGGAAGAACTGCGCTTACGCCTCTCTTAGCCAGACGGCCGTGACCGATTTCACGACGCTTTGGAGAACCGATTCTGCCGATTTCACCTACAGAATATGGAGGGAAGTTGTAGTGAAGCATGAATCTGTCAACTCTTTCACCGCAGAGTTCATCGATAATCTGTGCATCTCTTTCAGAAGCGAGAGTACAGGTTACCATAGCCTGGGTTTCACCGCGGGTGAACAGAGCTGAACCGTGTACGCGAGGAAGTAAACCGGTACCGATGGTTAAAGGACGTACCATCTTGGTGTTACGGCCGTCGATACGAGGTTCGCCGTTTAATACGCGGGTTCTTACGATGTTCTTTTCGAGAGAGTGGAAATATTCACAGGCACGGAGTTCATTTAATTCAGTACCGTTTGCTTCGGCATCAGCCTTGAGAGCAGCGAGAACGTCATTCTTGATGGCGGCAACGGTGTTCTGTCTTTCAAGCTTGTCGGTAATGCGGTAAGCGTCACCTAAACGGGCTGAAGCGAGTTCAGCGATCTTGTCCTTGAGGGCCACGTCAACTTCAGGAGCCTTCCAGTCCCAAGGAGTCTTGTTAACTTCTGCAGCAAATTCCTTGATGCTGCTGATTACGGTCTGCATCTGTTCGTGACCGTACATTACTGCACCGAGCATGGTTTCTTCAGGAAGAATGTCTGCTTCTGATTCTACCATGAGCACTGCAGGTTCAGTACCTTCTACAACGAGGTCCAGCTTGCTTTCAGGCATTTCTGAACGTAACGGATTCAGAACATATGAACCGTTGATGTAACCTACGCGGGCTGCACCGATAGGACCGTTGAACGGAATACCTGATACGGCAAGTGCGGCACTGGTACCGATGATTGAAATGATGTCTGTAGGGATTTCAGGATTTGCTGAAACCACGGTTACGATTACCTGAACGTCATTGGTAAAACCTTCAGGGAATAACGGACGGATTGGACGGTCAATTAAACGGGCAATAAGCGTTTCACCTTCTGAAGGACGACCTTCACGCTTGAAATAACCGCCTGGAATTCTACCGGCGGCGTAGGCTCTTTCCTGATAGTCCACGGTTAACGGGAAGAAGTCACGATCTTCACCTACCGCATCCTTGACACCTACTACGGTTACGAATACTGAAGTATCATCCATACTTGCCATAACGGCTGCGTCAGCCTGACGACCCATGGCACCTGTTTCTAAAGTAACGGTATGCTTACCGTACTTGAATTGCTTTACTATAGGTTTCACTCTTTATTACCTTTTTCTATCACAAATTAACTCACAATTGTTCGCACAATAGTATAAACGTTGCGATAGACTCTATCAACATAAAACAATTAGTTGGGACGATAAGTTTGTGAATTGTCTAAAATAATTGCACATGGCAGATGACAATAACGTGAAGACCGTCGCGTACGGTCCTGAAAAAACATTCCGGAAAAATCCCGCTGAAACAAAAAAAGCCTGAATCTGAATTCAGGCTTTCGCTCTTTCGAACTGTCCCCGGACAGCATGTCGTCCGGGGTAAAACGACCGTACTAGCGACGGAGGTTAAGCTTAGCACGAAGTTCGTTGTAACGTTCTTCGCTCTTACGCTTTAAATAGTCGAGAAGCTTACGTCTTTCAGCAACCATGCGAAGAAGACCACGACGACCGTGGAAGTCCTTCTTATGGATTGAGAAGTGTTCCTGGAGGTGGTTGATCTGAGCAGTTAATAAAGCGATCTGAACTTCTGGTGAGCCAGTATCATCCTTTGAACGTGCATATTCAGCAACAATCTGCTTCTTAGCTTCAGTACTTAGTGACATTATATAATCTCCAATAGATTTTCAAATTCGCCCAAAGCCGATCACTAACTCAGCCTGGGTACCAAAAAGTGAGCGAATTTTGACATATATTTGCAAAATATGCAAGTGATTTAGACATTCGGCACCGATAAATTTTTCGGAAAGAGCCGAATCAGTAAAGTCTGCCCTTGGACATACCCCTGGTATTCTTGAGTCCGCCAAGTTCCATGCCGATTAGCGAGGTTATGGCATGAGCGTGACAGATGGCTCCGGCAAGGGCGTCCGCGGCATCAGCCATGGGACACCTGTTAAGCTTGAGAATGCTCACGACCATGGCCTGAACCTGTTCCTTCTGAGCGTTACCGTAACCTACTACGGACTGCTTGATCTGACGGGCACTGTATTCATATACGGGAATATTGCAGTTTACGGCAGCCACGATGGCGGCACCTCTGGCCTGCCCCAGCTTCAGGGCACTTGCGGCATTCTTTGACAGGAACACTTCTTCTATCGCGAAGTAGTCCGGATGAAACTGGGTAATAATCTCACGCACTCCGTCATATATCTGACCGAGCTTTGGAGGAAGACGATCTCCGGAAGTCCTGATACAGCCGGAACCAAGATATTTGATTTTCTGTCCCACGCTTTCTACTATACCGTACCCCGTAACTCTTGAACCGGGATCTATTCCCAATATGATAGCCAATTCATTCCCCAGATATCTGTTTACACAGCAATGATTTAAAAATAACTATACTAATTATACATGATTTAATTCAAAGAATCCCTGCCGGTTTTCCGAATGCGGAATTAATGAACAGAAGACAGTTTAATGTAATTCAGGATAAAAAAAATGAATTAAAATTTTAAATTTCAAAAAAAACGAAAAATAAATCAAAATCTGTCTGATGTCTTAATGATGAAATCGAAATGGTGGGTCCTCAGGGACTCGAACCCTGGACCAATTGATTAAGAGTCAACTGCTCTACCAACTGAGCTAAGGACCC
>NZ_FOXF01000022.1:6176-37124 GCF_900115655.1 Ruminobacter amylophilus
AATGGTGGGTCCTCAGGGACTCGAACCCTGGACCAATTGATTAAGAGTCAACTGCTCTACCAACTGAGCTAAGGACCCGTCTTATCATATCGAGTTGAAGTGGTGGGTCGTGACGGATTCGAACCGTCGACCAACGGATTAAAAGTCCGCTGCTCTACCGACTGAGCTAACGACCCTTTTCATCAAGTCTTCAGCCTATTATAACAGGCTTTCAGAGTTACCTCGTCTCGACAGGTGCTATAATACAGTATTTAAAAATCAATGCAAGTATTAATTTTAAAATTTTACATTTTTTTTAGAATTTTAATGCTTTTTGACGATATTTTGTTCTTTTTGATTATTATTAAAACAACCATGAAATTCTTCATGTTTTCACACTGAATTTCATGCGTCTGAACCACGGGCATTTAAGCCCTCAGTCCCCTTTCCATACTGACGCCGGGGATGCGTTCCCTGTTTATATTTACCTCTTTTTACACAGGTCTCCGGAGCCTTAAGGCGCTTCTCCGGAACGTAACTGATGAGGATAAAAAAAGAGGTATGCACCCTGGTACATACCTCTTTAAAACACACACAAGTAATAATAATTATTTAATTGACTCTAATGCTCTCTGAGCCATCACGGCTTCAGTAGTGTTCGGATAACTCTTCATGACGAGCTGATAGAACTTTCTGGCCTTGGCGGTATCCTTTGTCGCCTGAGAAATCTGTCCCAGCTTGTAGATGGAATCAGCTCGCTTCTGCGAATCGGAATACTGTGTGACCTTCAGAAAATTCTGCTTGGCCTCGTCATAATGCTGCTGCTTGTAGGCCATCTGCCCCAGCCAGTAAAAACAGTTAGGCAGAAGCTTGGAGTTCGGATACTGCTCTATAAAATTACCGAAAGCAACCTTGGCCCCCGGAAAGTCATTGCTGCTGACCCTGGCAAATGCCAGATCATAGGCCTTCTGCTCATCCTGACTGGAAGATGGGGCCGCAGACTGCTTTTCCTGTGCTGCCGGAGCAGGAGCTTTTGAAGAAACGGCAGGAGCCGGTTTTTCGAAAGTCTGAACTCCGGTGGCCGGTCCCTGTACGGCATCAGCGGTAATGGCTGATCTGCCGGCAAGTTCCGACACCTGCTTCTGCAGGGAATTAAACTGCATCTCGAACTGGTTAAGCTGATATTTCAGATCATCAACCTGTCCCTGAAGATCACGAATAACCTGTTCATTGGAGTCAATTCTGTTCTGCATGTCCAGGATGGCCGCATCACGGCTTCTCAGCTGCTGCTGGAGAAGCTCATAGCTGTCGGCGTACACGGTACCTGATGACAGCAGAACGGTTGCTATTAATAATTTCTTTAACATCTGTCTACTCGTCTAAAAAACAGCCAGACGGCATACTAAAACAATTAATATGAAATTACAGCTCTGCGGTTCTTGGACCAGGCGCTTTCACCGTGACCGAAGCTCTGAGGCTTTTCTTCACCGTAACTTACGATTGAAATCTGATCAGGGGTTACGCCGAGGTTAAGCAGGTAACGGGCAACTGAACGTGCACGACGTTCGCCGAGTGCGATATTGTATTCAGGAGTACCGCGTTCGTCGGTGTGACCTTCAATAATGATCTTGACTTCAGGAGCGCTCATTAAGAATTCTGCATGAGCCTGAAGTAAAGATACGTAACGATCAGGGATATCATCTCTGTCGTAACCGAAGTAAATGGTACCGTCCTGCTTCAGAGCCTGAAGCTTGGCTCTCTGTACGTCGGTAAGATGCAGACCGTCATTGTATGAATCGTAGTTTTCACCAACGATAACCGCACCGTCTTCAAGGATACCGTCTTCACTGCCGGTACTGCCGCCGTTTAACGGATCTTCTACCAGTGAACCTGCATCATCAGTGGTGGCACAACCGTTAAGTGCGGCAACAAACACACCGAGAAGTAAGCATTGAGCAAATTTTTTAAACATTTTTCACCTTCACATTAAATTACAAAAAACTGACATGTAGTTATTTATTTCTGTACGGAGACCATGCAGGCTGAGACATTTCCCCGCGACCTCTGTCCATGGACCATCTGCTTCTTCCGTCTGAAGAAACAATTACCAGCCCCTTTCTGCCGCCGCTAACGGTACTGTACATAATCATATTACTGTTAGGTGCAACAGTCGGAGATTCATCAAGTCTGGTGTTGCTGAGAGCATAGAATCCACCGCTGCTGTCCTGTCTGCTGATGGTAAATCCTGAGCTCTGGTTAATCATTACAAGTCCTGAACCGTCAGGCATTGCAGCAGGAGAAAGGTTCTTTACAGGCTGATGGGTAACCTTCTGCACCCCGCCGCTTCTCAGACTGTACTGGTAAATCTGAGCCTTTCCGCCTCTTTCAGAAACAAAATAAAGTTCATTGCCGGAAGCGCTCCACGCAGGTTCGGTATCAATTGCCGGATTGTTGGTTACTCTGGAAAGCTTTCTGCTGGCGATGTCAATTATGTATATTTCAGGATTGCCGTCCTTTGAAAGAACCACTGCAAGTTTTCTGCCGTCCGGAGACCATTTCGGATTACCGTTAAGACCGGGGAACGAAGTCAGCTTGGTACGGGCTTTGGTGGCAATGTCAATCACGAATATTTCAGCCTTTCTGTTTTCAAAGGAAACATAGGCGAGCTTTCTGCCGTCAGGAGACCAGCTCGGACTCATCAGAGGCTGAGTTGATACAACCAGGCGGTTTTCATTGGCGCCGTCATAGTCTGAAATACAGAGTTCATAAGGATACTTGGAACCGAAAACGGTTCTGATGTAGGCAATCTTGGTGAGGAATGCACCCTTTATGGAAGTCAGCTTTTCAAAAACCGCATTACTTATCATATGGGCATAGGTACGCATCTGCGCTGCGGGAACTTCCGCACGCATGTTGAGAACAGGTACCACCTTTGAACCGTTGAGGGTAACGGCGGTATAGCTTACCTGAAATCCCTTGGTCCCGGTTTTGATGTCACCGACCACTACAACTTCGGTACCGAGATCAAAATCTGATGTTCTGATGTCACCGTAGGCATGCGGATTGGCTCTCAGATTATTATTGGCTGTAGGCGCAAAAACACCGGTTCTTGACAGGTCATCATTGATAACCTTTGCCATGTTGACACTTACCATGTTCTGACCACCGAACGGTACGACGGTTATCTTTCTGCCTGAATCGATACCACCGGTAAGTTCAAGATTCAGTTCAGCATGAGCATTCATGCCGATACACAGGCATGCAGCTCCGATCAATTTACTCAAAAACTTCATTTTAGTCCTTTATCACCCGATATTTCTGATAATGGGTTATCAGCTCCTTTAGCAGCCGGTCGTTTTCCTTAAATTTATCCGGCTGGCTGATAAACGTATCTACTATACAAAATTATGGCCTTTCTGGCAAAAAATTAAACACTCGGAGTCAACTTCAGTTTAATTGAATGACAGTCCGCTGAAGGTGGTTTCGGCAGTGTTCCCAGAATCGTCACCGCTCTTATGGCAGCATCACAGACCCTCTTGTCACCGGTACAGCTCTGTGAGGTAATCTGGCCGTTATCATTAATCTTAAGCGTCAGAATACCCGTCTTTCCGTTCATGGTTCTGTCTACGTTCCAGTATCTTCCGATTGTTTCCTTTACGGTCTGACCGTAAAGATAATTTTCACGATCCTTGGCGTTTCCGGCAGTACCGCTAGAGGTCACGTCATCGCTGCCGCCGTCTCCAAGCTCCTTGAACAGATCGTCTTCAGCCTGCTGAGCCTGTCTGCGGCTTCTTTCCTCTTCAGCCTTTCGTTTTGCTTCGGCTTCGGCCTTTTTCTTTGCTTCAGCTTCAGCTTTCTTTTTAGCTTCGGCCTCAGCTTTTTTCTTTTCCTCTTCGGCTTTCTTCCTGGCTTCTTCAGCCTTCTTCTTTTCTTCCTCGGCTTTCTTCTTCTTTTCTTCCTCGGCCTTCTTCTTTGCCTCGGCTTCCTTCTTCTTCTTTTCTTCCTCGGCCTTCTTCTTTGCCTCGGCTTCCTTCTTCTTCTTTTCTTCCTCAGCCTTCTTCTTTGCCTCGGCTTCCTTCTTCTTCTTTTCTTCCTCAGCCTTCTTCTTAGCCTCTTCTTCTTTCTTTTTCTTTTCCAGAGCAAGCTTCTTCTCGGCTTCTATACGCTTCTGTTCTTCAATCTTTTTCTGCTCTTCGATCTTCTTCTGTTCTTCAGCCTTTTTCTGCTCTTCGATCTTCTTCTGTTCTTCGGCCTTTTTCTGCTCTTCGATCTTCTTCTGTTCTTCGGCCTTTTTCTGTTCCTCGATCTTCTTCTGCTCTTCCTGCTTTCTGAGATCGGCAATTCTCTTCTGCTCTTCAGCCTTCTTTCTTTCGGCTTCCTGCTGACGGCGGGCTTCCTCCTGCTTCATGGCCTCTTCAGCCCTGGAAGCGGCATTAGGACTGCCTCTTTTTCTTTTCGGAAGCTGGCTCGGATCAATGACAACGGCATGCATCAGCTGGGCTTCAGGCTTTTTCACATGGTCTTCGCATGAAATGCTGAAACCTGCAAAAAGCACCAGAAACAGTGTTACGTGCAGTAACACTGATATTACGGCGGCTGAAGTAAAATTTAATTTCACGTTCTTAACCTTAACTAGTTGCTGATTGGCTGGGTTACCAGACCGACACTCTCAACGCCGGCTCTCTTGAGTGCATTCATAAGCTGCACCACACTGTCATATGAAGCATGGGCATCACCCTGAACCACCACCGGACTGCCCGGTCTGGTCATCAGATAATCTGAAACAATGGAAGTCAGCTCGTTCAGTTCACGTACTTCAATGTGTGAATCACCGAGATCCACGAAATAGCGTCCGTTAACGTCTGCAGTGCATACAATCGGGGTTTTGAGTTCTTCGCTCATCTGCTCTGATTCAGCCTGAGGCAAATCAACGGTAACCCCCTGCATTACTACCGGTGCGGTGGCTATGAAGATAACCAGAAGTACCATCATTACGTCAATGTAAGGCACAACATTTATTTCAGCTACCGGTCTGTTTTTTGCTCTGCTTCTTCTCACACCAGAATCCTCTTACTGCTGATTGTTAGCACTTGATGCCGTGTTTCTGTTCAGAATTGTGGAAAATTCATCAATGAAATTCAGATACTGATTCTCAAGTTTTTCAACCTTGGTTGCGTATCTGTTGTAGAAAAGTACTGCCGGAATAGCCGCAAAAAGACCCATTGCGGTAGCAATCAGAGCTTCAGCGATAGGCGGAGCAACCATGGCAAGAGTGGCGTTCTTAACAGCTGACAGTGCCACGAATGCACTCATAATCCCCCATACGGTACCGAACAGACCGATGTACGGACTGATTGAACCGATGGTTGCAAGGGTCGGCAGATGATTTTCCAGAGCTTCGATTTCTCTTGAGCAGGAAACCTTCATGGCTCTGTAGGTACCGTCCATAAGGGTATCCTTGTTCTTTACACCCTGTCTGTGCATGCGGGCGAATTCAGTGAAGCCTGCGGTAAAAATCTTTTCCATGGCGGAAAGAGACGTCTTGCTCTTGCAGTTCTGATACAGCTGATTAAGGTCGATGTTGCCCCAGAACTCGTTCTCAAACTGAACGGCCATTCTGCTGCAGTACTTGAGATATCTGCCGCGCTGGATGATTACGGTCCAGCTCACCACGCTTAAAATCAGAAGAAAAAGCATAACGCCCTGAACCAGAGGGCTGGCATCAATAATAAGCTGGGTAATTGATAAATCACCGTTTGCCACCTGAGGTGCCGGAGTTTCCGTAACTACTTGTTCAATCGCATTCACTTAAAAAAACCTCTTTAATATCCTGAGGAATGACTGACGGGCGCTTTCTGTTCATGTCAACGCAGGCTATCTTGGTGACGGCCCTGATGTAAACATTGCCCTCTTCATCAGTAATTTCCTGTGCAAAAACCGCCGATGCGGATTTTACTTCCTTTATGGTACTGCTGACCAGAAGCAGATCGTCCAGTTTTGCCGAACGCCTGAAATCCACCTGCATGCTGGCCACCACGAAACCGAATCCCTTTTCCAGCAGTTCACTCTGCTTTACGCCGCGAGCCCTGAGCCACTCGGTTCGCGCCCTCTCCAGGAACTTTACGTAGTTCGCATTATACACTACTCCGCCTGCATCTGTATCCTCATAATAGACTCTGACGCTAAAAAAGAATTTATCACTCATTATCAGGCATCTCCATATCAAAATAATCGTAGCTTTCCCTGGTTGCCATACGGCCTCTAGGGGTTCGCTGAATATAACCTTCCTGCATCATGTACGGTTCGAGAACATCCTCAATGGTATCGCGATCCTCACCGAGAATGGCGGCCAGGGTATCAACACCTACCGGACCGCCGTTGAATCTTTCTATGATGGTTCTGAGATAACGTCTGTCCAGATCATCAAAACCGCAGTCATCAATCTTTAACATTTCCAGAGAATAGGCAGCGACCTCTCTGTTGATTACGCCGTTGTTCTTGACGTCGGCATAATCACGCACGCGGCGGAGCAGACGGTTGGCTATTCTCGGGGTTCCCCTGCTTCTGCAGGCGATTTCCCTGGCTCCGGCTGTTTCAAGATTGAGTCCTAGAACCGCTGCGGAGCGCTCCACGATGGAGGTAAGATCAGCTACATTATAGTACTGCAGACGGTGTACGATACCGAAACGGTCATGCAGAGGTGAAGTCAGAGACCCGGCCTTGGTGGTGGCGCCTATAAGCGTAAAAGGAGCGATGTCCAGCTTGATTGAGGCTGCTGACGGACCTTCACCGATGATAATGTCGGCCTGATAGTCTTCCATCACCGGATAGAGAAATTCCTCGATAATCGGATTGAGACGGTGAATTTCATCGATAAACAGCACGTCATTCGGCTCAAGCTTGGTAAGAAGAGCCGCAAGATCCGCCTTCTTTTCCAGAACCGGACCGGAGGTTTCAATAATGTTGACGCCCATTTCGTTGGCAATGATTTTGGCGATGGTAGTCTTGCCGAGTCCCGGCGGTCCGAAAATCAGCACATGATCCAGAGGTTCGCGACGTTTTCTGGCGGCGGCAATGGAAATCTCCAGCTGCTGTCTCATGTCATGCTGTCCCACGTAGTCACTGAGTTTTTTTGGTCTCAGAGCCCTGTCCACGCTCTCCTCTTCCCTGCTCTGGTTTGAGGAACTTAAAACTCTGTCTGGTTCAATACTCATTGGATGAAAAATCTCCGATCTTTATATCCGAACCGGCACCTGTGCTTCAGCATCATCAGCAATACCGGAGGTATCATTATGATGCCCGGCGTCTGCGGGTACCCGTTCCTGAATTCTTTCATCAGGCATCTTCCGCCTGACTGTTCACTAATTTAAATTACGCTTAAGGCTGCTATACTATATGCTCTTGAGGGCAACCTTTATGACATCCTGAACGCTCATGCCGTCACGGTAGAGCTTATGCACTGAGGAAGCCGCCTGGGTCGGCTTGTAGCCGAGTGCCACCAGAGCCTGAACCGCCTGACTTTCCACGTCAGAATCAATGACAACGCCGGTATCTTCGGCAGGAAGTTTAGGATCCCCTGCGGAACTTTCAATACTGCCGGCATCATTAATCTTCCAGCTACTTACCCTGTCCTTTATTTCAATTACCAGACGTTCAGCCGTCTTTTTGCCGATACCCGGAACCTTGACAATGGAATTGATGCTGTCATTCTTGACGGCGTTGACGAACTGCCCCGGATTAAAGGAAGACAGAATCGCCAGAGCAATCTTCGGACCGATGCCGCTGACCTTGATAAGCTCCTTGAACAGCACCTTGGCCTCCCTGCTGGTAAAACCGAAAAGAAGCTGCGCATCCTCTCTTACCACAAAGCAGGTGTAAACAAATACCTCACCGCCGATTTCAGGCAGATTATAGAAACTGCTCATAGGCATGGACAGTTCGTATCCCACCCCGTTAACCTCAATCAGTACGTCAGGGGCGTTCTTTTCAATCAACTTACCGCGTAATGAACCAATCATGTCTGAAACTCCTCGGAAATAATACAGTCTGACTCCGGTCCGCCTTTAATCATCAACTGTCCGCCACCCGTATCCGCAGTCCGTAATACAGTGCCGTCACATGAGACGTGAACGGATGCGGGAACTTTCATGTCCGACTGCCGTTTTGTCTAAAATTCTGTTAATTTTTGCTTTTTTAGGTACGGGTGTCAAGACTGCAGACCGAAGGCAGTGACATCGTGCGTTATAAATGATAATACATCGACACTGTCATGTACAAATATTTTATAAATGTATCTGTCAGATTTTTTATACCTGATATGAATTTCATCCGTCAGGGAACTGATTAAACGGCGACCGGATGATGACTGCCTTCCTGTTCACCATGGATTACGATTGAATGTTCAGATGAATTTTCCGCAGTTTCCGAAATTCCGGTAAATTTTTCCTGATTTTCACCGGTAATCGCATAAAACGAATTTTGCGGATGAAAATCACCTGAAAAAGAGAGAGCTCAGGCTGCTCTCCTCCTTAACATAATCCACATGACAATACGGATATACGGCGATTTTAACGCCTCAGAACACCGATTCTGATGAGGAATAAAACGTACGCTGATTATTCCGGGAGCTGGCATGAAATTGCTACCAAAACTTATTTTTCAAGCTCCGGCCAGTAAAAAACATTAGACAAAACGGAATTATAGTGTTAAATTTGCACCAGTTTTCAAACAGGATTTTTTGATTTTCAGAAAATACTGACAGATATATACAATATTTTCCCAAGTAATCTCTTTAATAAATTTCTTAAGAATACCCTTTGGTCATGTAATGTGTCTGTTGTGTATTGTTTGAATTCATTAATTTCATGAAAACCGTCGCATGATTTACCGTCCAGCGCGGTTACGCGTGCGAGAGCAGGATTGTCGTTTTTACTTCAGTTTTAACGTATTTCATATTTAACTGTAAAGACACATTTTAATAACTTCTACTAATCTAAAATTCTATGAATTTATCAGATCTAAAAAAAATACAAACCGCTGATTTAATCAGTATGGGTGAAGAAATGGGGTTGGAAAACCTCGGCCGTCAGTCAAGAAAAGACATTATCTATAACATTCTCAGAGCCAAGGCTAAAAGTGGTGAAGACATTTTCGGTGAAGGCGTTCTGCAGATTATCGATGGTGAAAAAGGCGGATACGGCTTTTTAAGAGATGCCGAATGTTCATATCAGCCAAGCCCTATTGATATCTACGTATCACAGAGCCAGATCAGAAAATCAAACCTCCGTAACGGTGACACCGTATTCGGCAAGATCAAGCCTCCAAAGGCTGATAATGAAAAGTACTTCGCACTTCTTCGCGCAGACACCATCAACCACGAGGATCCTGCCGTAAACAAGCACAAGATTCTCTTCGAAAATCTTACTCCTATTCATCCTAATGAAAGACTTAGATTAGAAAGAGGCAACGGATCTACCGAAGACATCACCGCCAGAGTAATCGATCTGGTTTCTCCTATCGGTAAAGGTCAGCGCGGACTTATCGTAGCTCCTCCTAAAGCCGGTAAGACCATGATTCTTCAGAATATTGCGCAGAGCATTCACGCCAACAATCCTGAATGCGACCTGATTGTTCTCCTCATCGACGAACGTCCTGAAGAAGTAACAGAAATGCAGCGCATGGTACAGGGTGAAGTATTCGCCTCAACCTTCGATGAAGATCCCAAGAGACACGTACAGGTTGCCGAAATGGTAATCGAAAAGGCCAAGCGTCTGGTTGAACACAAGCATGACGTTGTTATCCTGCTGGACTCCATTACCCGTCTGGCACGTGCCTACAACATCACCAAGGAATCATCAGGCCGCGTGCTGACCGGTGGTGTGGATGCAGGTGCGTTACAGGGACCTAAGGCTCTGTTCGGTGCAGCCCGTAACATTGAAGAAGGCGGTTCACTCACCATTATCGGTACCGCTCTTATTGAAACCGGTTCAAAGATGGATGACGTAATCTACGAAGAATTCAAGGGTACCGGTAACATGGAACTTCACCTGGTGCGCAAGCTTGCTGAAAAGCGTATCTTCCCTGCAATCAGCGTGAACCGTTCAAGTACCCGTCATGACGAACTTCTGACCTCTCAGGACGAACTGGCAAAGATGTGGATTATCCGCAAGTTCATCAATGCCATGAATTCATCTGACGAAGACGAATCAAAGGGTGCAGAATTCCTGATTCAGCATCTGTCAATGACCAAGACCAATGAAGAATTCTTCGAATCAATGAAGAAGTAGTTTCAGGTTTTCGGACAACCGCATTCCGGTTGTCAGCAGAAGGAAGAGGCCTCAGGCCTCTTCCTTTTTTTTATATGCCGTCTAATCCGCCTGATGATGACGGAGCCATTCCTTAAGCGGCGGAAAAATTCTGATGTCACATTCATCCCATGCAAGCTTTTCCAGTTCAGCCGGCGTGCGCCAGTCCGCATCTGAATGCTCACTGCTCCACGGTGTTTTACCGTCAGTTATTCTGCATACAAAAACGTGCAGTATGATTCTGAAATCACTGTAATCATGTACGATGACGCCGAGCTTTTTCAGAATTTCCGCCCTGACGTGCAGCTCTTCATTCAGTTCCCTCACCACGCACTGCTCCGCGGTCTCACCCTTTTCTATCTTTCCTCCCGGAAATTCCCATTTACCCGCCATGGACATTCCCGGCTTTCTCCTGCCGCAGAAGAAACGTCCGTTCTGATAAAGAATGCCGGTGGTAACCTCCAGCTCTTTAAGAGGCTCCCGGTGTTCAGTGTTTCCGGCACCTTCGGAAGATACGTTTTCGTCCATGGTCTTCAGACTGTTAGTCATGGTTGCAATCCTGTTTTCATGATAAAATACGACAAGTTTTTCATGTACGGCATTTTACCCTTTTCACGGGCTCCCTGCCTCAGTAAATACCGTTTTATGCCGAAATCGGCTGTACGGAACATGAATCGGAACTCTGTCAGTATCCGTTCCGTTTTCCCGGCCGTGCCTGAACCGATAAGTCGAATTTCAAACCTAAGAACAGTCTATGCTGAACATTATAGATATCAATCTGGAAATGACCGGTGCCGGTCACAAAAAAAACATCAAGGATATCAGTGGCTGCGCCTCATCTCTGATTATCGCCAGACTCAGTGAAAATCAGGAAAGCAACGTGCTGGTGGTAACCAGAAACGTTCAGGAGGCCGCCTCACTGGAACAGGAGCTCATTTATCTCATAGGCAGAGACAGGGTGTGGTTTTTCCCGGATCCCGAAACCCTTCCGTATGACAGCTTCTCCCCGCACAAGGACATAATCTCCAGAAGACTGGAAATCATGTATCAGCTGACCTGCCGCAAGGGGCTTGTGGTGCTGGTGAACATCAATACCCTTATGGGAAAACTCCCTCCGGTTGATTTCATTGTCAGGGAATCATTCCTGATGAAGACCGGAGACAGAGTTGACATTCCGGCACTCAAGGAACGTCTCATCAATGCCGGCTACTATGCCGTTCAGCAGGTTCTGGAACACGGAGAATTCACCACCAGAGGTTCAATAATCGACCTGTATCCGATGGGAAGCAATCATCCATACCGCATAGACTTCTTTGATGACGAAATAGATTCCATCAGTATTTTTGACATAGAAACCCAGAGATCCGTTAAAACAGTTCCTGAAATCAAACTGCTCCCGGCTCATGAATTTCCGTTTGACGAGGATTCGATTTCCCTGTTCCGCGTCAGATACCGCGAGCAGTTCAGTACCTCTACCCTGCCTGACCACCTGATATATCAGAGCGTGTCAAAACACAGCATTCCGTCAGGTATTGAATACTATATGCCCCTGTTTTTCAAAGAGGAACCGGCCAGCCTGTTCGACTATCTGCAGGATAACGTCAGACTGGTACTGATGGAGGATCTGACTCCTGCGGCTGAGAGCTTCTATAAGGACATTCAGGATCGTGCCGGCAGATACCTCGGCAATCCTGAGCATCCTAGTCTGAAACCGGAAATGCTCTTCTACGATCTGAACACTCTGAGATCCCTTGCCAACAGATACGACACATACAGGCTGTTCACCAGCAATGATGAAGCGCCCCGCAATGCCATGAACGCGGGAACATCACATCTTCCTCCGATTGCGCTGAACCAGGCTCTTGAAGAACCGTTCGAGCCGTTCCTGAGCTTTATCGAAAACTTCAGGGGAAGAATCCTGCTCACTGTGGAAACCGAAGGCAGAAAATCCATTATCTATGACCTGCTGCATGAAAAAATCAGATATGCGGAAGTCGAATCCCTGCAGGATTTCATCAACGGAAGTGAACGCTTTGCCGTAACCATCGCTCCGATAAATTCCGGCGCCGTGCTTAACAGAAATCTGGCGGTGATTACCGAAAACGAACTTCTGGGCACCACCTCCGTAACCCATCGCCGTCATGCAAAGCGCAACCGCAACTTCAATCAGGATGCCGTCATCAAAAATCTGGCCGAACTCAAGATTGGAGACCGAGTGGTACACGAGCAGTACGGCATCGGTGCCTATGACGGTCTGCAGGTGCTTACCATTGACGGAGTAAAAACTGAATTCGTTGCCCTCAATTATGCCAATGACGCCAGAATGTACATTCCCATAACCTCACTGTACCTGCTGTCACGCTACAACGGACCTGAGGAAACCAAACTCACCAGACTCGGAACCGACGCCTGGAAAAAGGCAAGGGACAGGGCAGCCTCCAAAATCAGGGATGTGGCCGCATCACTGCTGGATATATACGCCAGACGAAGACTCAAAAAGGGTATTCGGTATCCTGTCAACAAGAGTGAATATGCCGATTTTGCCGCAGGCTTCAAATTCCAGCCTACAGACGATCAGCAAAGAGCCATTGATGCCGTGCTTGAAGACATGAGCAGCGACAAACCGATGGATCGACTTATCTGCGGCGACGTGGGATTCGGTAAAACCGAAGTTGCCATGAGAGCAGCCTTCATTGCGGCTTCCGCCGGAAAGCAGGTGGTCATTCTGGTACCTACCACCCTGCTTGCGGATCAGCACTATGAAAGTTTCCGTGACAGATTTGCAAGAACCCCGCTGGTTATTGAATGCCTCAGCCGTTTCAACTCCGCCAAAACCGAAAAGGACATTCTCGGCAGAATTGCCGAAGGCAAGGTCGACATCATCATCGGTACCCACAAGCTTCTCGGCAAGGGAATCAGATATAAGGATCTCGGTCTGCTGATTATCGACGAGGAACATCGTTTCGGCGTAAGTCAGAAGGAAAAGATCAAATCGCTCAGAGCCGAAGTGGACATTCTGACAATGACCGCCACTCCGATTCCGCGCACCCTGAATCTTTCCCTGAACGGCATCAGGGATCTGTCAATTATCGCCACGCCTCCTGCCAGAAGACTCGCGGTAAAAACCTTCGTTCACGAAAACAGCGACACCATCGTCAGGGAAGCAATATCCCGAGAGCTCAAGCGCGGCGGTCAGTGCTACTATCTGCATAATGACGTGAAAAGCATCAACATCACCGCCGAAAGACTCGCAGGACTTCTGCCTGAAGCAAGAATCGCCGTGGCGCATGCGCAGATGCATCAGCATGAGCTCAGCAGAATCATGCATGATTTCTACCGTCAGCGCATTAACGTGCTGGTGTGCTCCACCATTATCGAAACAGGTCTTGACGTACCTACCGCCAACACCATCATCATCGAGGGTGCCGACCACTTCGGTCTTGCCCAACTGCATCAGCTGAGAGGACGTGTCGGCCGTTCACACCATCAGGCCTACGCATACCTGCTTACCCCGCCTGCCGGTTCTCTGTCAAACGATGCCCGCAAGCGTCTTGAAGCAATAGCCTCACTGGAGGAACTTGGTTCAGGATTCATTCTGGCAAATCAGGATCTGGAAATACGCGGTGCAGGTGAAATTCTCGGCGATGAACAGTCAGGTCAGATTGAAGGCATTGGCTTCAATCTCTACATGGACATGCTGGATGCCGCGGTTGAACAGATGAAGGAAGGAAAGGAACCTACTCTTGAAAACATGAGTCATCACGAGGTCAGCATAGAACTGCACATTCCGGTACTGTTCCCTGAAAACTACATCTACGACATCGGCAGCAGACTTCAGCTCTACAAGCGACTGTCATCCTGCAGGGACAGCAGTGAAATCGATGAGATTCAGGCTGAGATAGTCGACCGTTTCGGAGCTCTGCGACCTGAAGCCAGAAACGTAATAACCATTAATAAATTAAAGCTCTTATCACAGAAATTAGGCATAAAGTCCATCGAAATGAACAGCAAATACGGTTCAATAGAATTTGGTGATAAAATACATGTGAATTTTGATTATCTGAGATCCCTGGTTCTCGAACGCAGCAATGAATTCCGTCTTGACGGAACCTCCAGACTGCGCATAGTTGAAAGCAGCCCGGAGGCTGACAGGAGAATACAGCAAATACAGAACATACTAACTGAAATGGATACCCACTATGAAAAATAAACTGCTGAAAATGGCAGGTCTCGTACTTATCGCAACACTGCCGTTCAATTATGTTAATGCCGCGGAAGCAGACAAGACTCCTGCCGCAGCCCAGAAGACTGCTCAGGCAAAGAAGAAATCCGCAAGCAGTACTTCCATCGCTGAAAAGAACTGTATGGCACTGGTCGGATTAAGACTTGGAGATACCTACAGAAAAAAGGTTACCGATCGTCACGAAGGCAAAAACAAGGACGGCAATGTCACCTATTCCTTCGTGGGTACCGCTGAAAGTCTTGATGATAATCTCTCATTTGTCTGCAAGCTGGAATTTGTCAATGAAAAATACAACATTACCGAATTCTCACTCATGAGGGTTATTCCGCAGGACAGCGTAAACTTTGATGAGAACTCCGACAATCCTCCTACCACAAACAGCGGAATGATGAAACCACTGCAGGACGGCGGTGCTTCTCAGAAATAACACACTGAAAATAAAGAGGAGGCATATCCTCTTTATTTTTTTATATTACTTCCCGGTACGTTTAAATATCTCCTGATTCTTTTCATATTCATCATCTTTTATCCGTCAGAAATTCTTCAAAACTGAAGGGCTTACGGTTCCGTTCCGCATACGGCAGAAGCATTAAAAACCGTCAGAACTCAGGCTCAGGCAACATATTGCAGCTGCAAATCGTTTAAATGTCTGTTCATCAGAAAATTCCGGATAACACAGAACTGTTTCAGACAGAAAAATAATACAGGAATGAAATTCTGAACTGTTTCATCAATTAATAATCAGTATGCTATAAATTATAGGTTCATCTCAGAATAAGCCGTTCGGAAAGATCCAAAAAAAAACCGAGACTGCCCTCACGGCAGTTTCGGTTTTTTCATCAAAGAGTAAGTAAGAGTTACGTAAATTAACCTAAAGAAGCGGCTACTTCGTCACTCATAACACCATTGTGATAAACTTCCTGAACATCATCGAGATCTTCGAGGTAGTCAACCAGCTTCATGAAGGTTTCGGCATGATCCATATCCACGTCGGCTTCAGTAGAAGCAACCATGGTTACCTGAGCGTTTGAGTGCTTGAGACCTGCTGCTTCAACGGCATCGAGTACGGCACCGAAGCTTTCGGGAGTGGTATTGATTTCGATTGAACCGTCATCATTGGTGATAACGTCATCAGCACCTGCTTCAAGAGCGATTTCCATGATCTTATCTTCATCGCCTTCATCAAAAGTGATGATACCCTTCTTGGTGAAGAGATAAGCTACTGAACCGCTGGTACCGAGGTTGCCGCCGAACTTGGTGAAGCCGTGACGAACGTCTGATACGGTACGGTTGCGGTTATCAGTCATGCATTCAACCATGAATGCACTGCCGCACGGACCGTAACCTTCATAAACGATGGTTTCGAGTTCAACACCGTCACCGCCGCCGGTACCGCGTTCAATTGCTCTGTTTACGGTATCACGAGTCATGTTCTGTGATAATGCGCTTGCAACAGCAGCACGTAAACGAGGGTTTGCATTCTGGTCACCGCCGCCGATACGAGCAGCAGTGGTAATTTCACGAATCAGCTTGGTAAATACCTTACCGCGCTTGGCATCCTGAGCGGCTTTACGGAAACGTATATTAGCCCATTTACTATGACCTGACATTTAAATTTCTCCTGAATATTTGATAATACGAACCTTTAAAAAATCAGGGGATTAACACTTAAAGGTCCGTCGACTAATTAAAAACTGTTATTCATCCTTAACGGCAATTGACAGTTCGTTAAGAGCATCTGCAGAAGCGAAGCTTGGAGCATCAGTCATCAGACATGCTGCGGCAGTGGTCTTAGGGAATGCAATTACGTCACGGATATTATCGGTACCGGTAATCAGCATGGTTAAACGGTCAAGACCGAAGGCAAGACCTGCATGAGGAGGAGTACCGAACCTGAGGGCATCGAGCAGGAAGCCGAACTTTTCCTTCTGTTCCTTTTCATTGATGCCGAGAACTGAGAATACGGCCTGCTGCATTTCATTCCTGTGAATACGTACTGAACCGCCGCCTACTTCGTAACCGTTGATTACCATATCGTATGCATCAGCGTAAACTGAGTAAGGATCGTTCTTAAGATCATCAGGATTGGTGGTCTTAGGAGCGGTGAACGGATGATGCATTGCTGCAATTGAACCGTCCTGATTCTTTTCAAACATAGGGAAGTCAACAACCCACAATGCCCTGAAGCCTTCACCTACGAGACCTAAATCTCTGGCAGCCTTGAGTCTTAAGGCGCCGATGGCGGTTGAAACAACCAGACCGTCACTGTCGGCACCGAAGAAGATGATGTCTCCCGCCGCTGCGCCGGTTCTTGAAAGAATACCGTTTACGATATCGTCACTGAGGAACTTGGCGATTGGAGACTGAACACCTGCAACACCTTCGTTTACGGCGTTAACCTTCATCCATGCAAGCCCCTTTGCACCGAAGAGAGCAACATGCTTGGTGTATTCATCGATAACCTTTCTGGTGGTCTTTTCGGCACCGCCCTGCATGCAGAGAGCAACAACTCTACCCTTAGGTGAGTTTGCAGGACCGTTGAATACTGAGAATTCGCAGTCCTTAACCAGATCGGCGATATCAACCATTTCAGCCTTGATGCGGAGATCAGGCTTGTCTGAACCGTACTTTCTCATGGCCTCGTCCCAGGTCATTACCGGGAACTTGCCTAAATCAACGTTAAGAATCTTCTTCCACAGACCGGTAATCATTTCTTCCATGATTTCCTGAACGTCTCTGGCGGTCATGAATGATGTTTCCACATCGATCTGAGTGAATTCAGGCTGACGGTCGGCTCTCAGGTCTTCATCGCGGAAGCACTTTACAATCTGATAGTATCTGTCAAAGCCTGACATCATCAGCAGCTGCTTGAAGAGCTGAGGAGACTGCGGCAGAGCGTAGAACTTGCCGTGATGAATACGGCTTGGAACCAGATAGTCACGGGCGCCTTCAGGGGTAGCCTTGGTGAGCATCGGAGTTTCAACATCCAGGAAGTTGTGGCTGTCCAGGAAGTTTCTTACATAACTGGTGATGCTTGCACGGATCTTGAAGCGTTCAAGCATTTCAGGACGTCTTAAATCAATGTATCTGTACTTGAGACGGAGCTCTTCGGCATTTTCCTGATTGAAATCAAGAGGAAGCGCATCTGAACGGTTGATGATTTCAAGTTCAGTTGCCATTACTTCAACCTTACCGGTCTTCATACCTGCATTAATCTGATTATCAGGTCTTGCCTTGACAATACCGGTAACCTTGATGCAGCACTCATTACGGAGTGTGGAAGCAAGCTCGTGTGATTCTTTCTGGTCCGGATCGAAATAAACCTGAACGATACCGGCTCTGTCACGCATATCGATAAAAATAAGGCCACCTAAATCTCTGCGGCGATTAACCCAGCCACAAAGTACAACCTTCTGCTCCAGCTGAGACTCACTCACGTCACCGCAATAAATTGAGCGCATAGACATAAAAATACCTCTTTCTCCCTTCCCTTCATTAAGACGGAAAGGTATACACAATTGGATTTCGGGAATAAAAAATAAAAGATCGGCGTATTATACAACAATCCGTCAGGATCTTACACATTTTTAACAGCGCTGATTGATTTAAAATTTTATCCGCTGCCGGAAAAAGCACGACACCGGACTGACCGGCGTTCGGGAATGTACGCTGAAACGCGTTGTTCAGGGCCGGACAGTCTCCGCATGTACGCTGTCAGCCGTAAACGCTGCAATCATCATGCCGAATCAGTTCCGCCGGAAATCCGGTCCTTCATGCCTCGGTCCGCGGCGGTCGCGTCGATTATCCGTGAAAAAACGCACGTTCCTGCAGTCTTCACGTTTTGTCCCGTCCAAAAAACATATAATCTAGAAAATATAAAGAACGCCGCGCACGGATTATCCGCCTAAATGCGGATGATGTCAGCCTGCGGCGTGCGGAAACATTCCCGTTTCCGGCCGTATTAACCATCAGACAGGAAAGCTGCACCATGAACTTTCTCAAACCAGAATTATTAACACTGCCGGCGGTCTCAGTCCTGATACTGTCCGCCGTTTCCGGCTGTGCCGTGATGTCCGAGGATGAATGCCGGACTGCCGACTGGCACGAACAGGGATACGCTGACGGAACAAACGGTAAATCCTCATCATTGTTTGAGGAATACGTTTCGGCATGTCAGCAGTATGTTTTTGTGGACAGATCAGCCTACTTCCGGGGCAGAAGGGACGGCGCCGAGGTTTTCTGCAATCCTTCAAGAGCCTACGACATGGGGCTTAGCGGAGAAGAACTTACTGACATCTGCAACGGCACGCGTAACGAACACCTGTTCAGAGAGAAATACGAAAGAGGATATGCCGTATACGACATGGATCGCCAGATAAGGGAAATCGACGACGCTCTGAATGAAATCGACGGATATCTGCGAAGCGGCGACTTCAGGGGACGCATATACGATGAACTCAGCAGTGACTACCGTTACCTGGAACAGCTGCGATACAGCGCCGAATCCGACTACAACCGTCTGAGAAACTCCGAAGGCCGTTCCGCACACGTAAGAAACTACCGCAGTGAAATGGAAAAAATGCCGTACTACAGATCCTATACCGGAGCCAGAACCGTTAAGGAAAATCTGCAGAGAGCCAATGAGGAACTGGACAGAATCAGATACGACATCGATTCGGTCAGCAGAAAGATGGACAGAACCGAAAGCCAGTCCGAATTTCAGAAATACAAGCGTGAGCGTGACTGTCTGAGAGACGAGGAACGAAAGCTGAGACGCGAGATTGACAGGTATCTGGACTCCTCAAATCCTGAATACTACAGGAGCTTCAGTTCAGACAGGCACCGCTGTCACCGCTAAAGCATTTTTCCGGAGTAATCACTGCGGAAATTCAAAAAACCAAAAACGCTGCCGTATGTCATAATGAACTCCGTTTCCGTTCATCGTAACATACGGCATATTTTTCTCTGTTTCTCTGCTGAAATTTCAGTTCAGAAACATCATTCAGCCTTTGAAAACCTTGCCAATACGAACCTCCGTTTTTTTTGACAAAAAACGAAAACGCTTTTTTCAAACAGATGTCTCAAATCAATTTAAAGCTTTAGGCATTTACCTCACATTAGGTTTAAAATATAATTGCTTTAAATATATAAGGTTCATGTTTAGCACAAATAATAATCAGACAAGATATCCAGAGGAGCAAACCTGAGCCGGTACACGTGATTTATGGTGTACAATATACGATGAAGTCATAACAATAATAATATAACGTTTATAAACAGCTCCCGTCAGAGGGGCCGGATCAAATCAGATGTGATGCATAGCAGCTGTTATCGTGCTGCACCACTGGTTAAAACCTACGGAATGATTGCACATAGTATTTTTACCGCGGGGACTGAGAGACATTAACGGACTGACCGAATCAGCAGTTCTGTATACGTGACTGTCTCACGGCAGAGGAAACATGAAAAACTTCCGGCATTCCGGAACATCTCAAAGTGCCGTTTTAACCTTTTTTAGTGTTGTTTTTATCAATTTAAGATAATAAGTTAGCAAAAGTGTCATTATATTTACGCAGAGCATTAGAGCAGGCTTATCTGCAGAATTTAAAGAATAGGGAAATCCAGACAATCGCAGTCTCCCACAACAATCAGGCTGAGATTCGCAACGATTTCAATATTCTGTGTGAGAAGAAGGGTATCAGCAATCCCATAAGGATTCAGCTGACACCTGAAGATTACTTTGCGCCTTTATCCCCTATTCTCTATCTGATCAACGAACTGCTGTTCAGACACAATATTGAACTTACCCAGGTTTCCAGACTGCTGAAATTAGGCAAATACGAATCCAACATGCTTAATTCCATGCTGCAGAACCATTTTGACATCAAAGAATACTACATGCCTTCTGATCTCGAATACATCAAGCTGAGAATCAGAAAGCACATCCAGACCCTGCTGCACCATCTGCTGAGCGGTCCGGATCCTATCCCCGTATGCATCTGCAATCTTCAGTATGCCGGTCCGAGCTCAATCAAGTTTCTGATTGACATTCTCAAGACCAACACCGGAGACTCCACCTACATTTATTCAATCAGGGAACAGTCTCTCAATGAAATGCAGAAGAAGGCAATCAAGCTGCGTGAAGATCAGCGGCGCCGCCGTTCTCTCAACATTTTTTCAGCATACAACAACGAGGATGATGATGAACAGGAACTTCTGAACACTCCAAACTGCATACTGCTTTTAGGGTTCAATTCAGAAAATCTGCTCAATGCCACCACTCCCGCCAAATGGCTGGAAATGGAAGGTGAAATCGAACGTTTCTTTGCTCTCATCCGTCCTTCTGATCCCGATTACAGGGGCAACAGTACGGACAACCAGTGGCCTAAGCTCAAGTATCAGGCCAAGCCTATCCTTACCTTCGAGGATGCGGTTGAACGCTGCGGCATACTCTTCAACTACCTCTGCTATGACGAGGTTATTGAAATCGCCAACTCCCTGATACAGGAAATAAGATTCAGCAAAGACAAGAAATTCAAGAACGAAGAACTCATCTACCACCTGCTTGGCCGAGCCAGACTGTACAAGCATGAATACGAAGACGCGCTCATCGCCTTCGACCTCATGTACGAAAAGGCTCAGTACAACAACAATACGGATGATGCCTGCAATTCCTACATCGAGCTGGCATACACCCACATTTTCAGATCAGACTTCGAATCCGTACTGCATTTCGCGGAGATGGCTGCCCATCTCGGTGAAATCAGTATGAACATGCGTCTGGTGGTTATTTCAAACTTCTGTCTCTTCGTAGCCTACGATCGTGCCGGTATCAAGTACGGATATCACAATATCTGTACCCTTATCGACAATCTGGAAAAATACGATCTGATAAAGGAAGAAGTTTATGTTCTGCGCAACATCTTCGCTCAGGTAAGCTTTGATCCTCAGAACCTCAACATGAATATCGCCCTGGAAATGTGCAACAAGGCCATTACCCTGGCAAACAGAGCAGGCATCAAGCACGAAATAGCGGCAGCCAACCACTGTAAAGGCGTGGTTCTGTTCAATCTCGGCAGATACCCTGACGCCCTGCATGCCTACAGACTGTCTGAAGATCAGTACTATCAGATTGAAGTACCGGTAGAACTCACTCACGTGTACAACTCCATCGGTTTCGTACTCAATGAAACCGAGGACTACCCTAAGGCACATGAGTACTACATGAAGGCTCTGCGCAACTCAATCAACCTGAACGACTACTCAGAAATCACCATTACCATATACAACATTTCTCAGCTGTACATGCTGAGCGGTCTGTTCAAGGAAGCGCTGTCAACTCTGGATATTCTGCAGGAAATCCTTTCAATTCTGAAGACAACCAGACTGCCGTTCCACAACATTCACCACATATATCTGTCCAAGGCTCTGGTATACACCTACCTTGACAAGATAAATCTGGCTGAACAGATGCTCAGAAGAAGCGCCAACATCAGCAATGACATTCCGCTTATCGGCAGCGAGCTGTTCCTGTACAACCTGATTCAGACCATTGTTCACGTAAAGAACAAGCAGAAGCAGCAGGCTCTGGATCTGTTTGCCCAGATTCGCAACTTCCAGAAGCTCGGAACGCTTACTCCGAAAGAAAACATCCTGTTCTACATGACTGCCCTGAAGATATTCAGTGAATACAAGGATTATGAATCCAGATTCAAGTATCTGAAGGAAGGCTATTCTTATGCCATAAAGAACCAGCTGTTCAACAGCCAGAAGCTTATCATCAACTGCTGGAAGCTGAACTTCAAGCCTTATGAAGGCTACTCGGTAATCGAAGTTCCGATGAACGAACTCAACCAGATTATTCAGCTGGTAAGACAGGAACACAAGGTTAACACCCTGTGGAAACAGGTTCATGAAATGCGCCTTATCTCAATGCTGCACAACTTCAGTCTTAGCGTTGATTCCTACAATCAGCTGGCTGCGGAAACCCTGCGTCTGCTGTCGTCACACTTCAATATCAACGGCGGCATGATTTACTTCGTATCCCAGGAAAACCGGACCTCTTCCCTGATACAGGAGTTCAATTCATCCAAGATTCAGCCGAACTTCTCATTCAAGAAGATTGAGAAATTCATAAATTCCCATATAACCAAGGAATTTACCGAGCTGACGGATATCACCATCGGACCGGACAAGGTACACAGGGTAATGATATTCCCTCTGGTTGACCGTACCGAAGTATTCGGTCAGATGCTGCTGTTCAGTTTCGACAAGGCCTTAAGAAGCAATTACGAAGAGGAACATGATTCAATCACCATGATTTCACAGCAGCTGTCAAGTCAGCTCACCATGATTCTGCAGCGTAACGAGCTTATCAAGGTCAGCACCACCGATATGCTTACCGGTCTGTACAACCGTATGGAATTCAACCGTATAATCACCAAGCTTATTGCTGATTTACCGGCTGACCGCAACATATCCCTGGGCTTTATCGACCTGGATAACTTCAAGTACTACAACGATAATCTTGGACATGAAATCGGTGATAAGCTGCTGGTATGGTTTGCCGATCTTCTCAACAGTCTCAAGGGGCCTAACGACATTGTATGCCGCTGGGGCGGTGACGAATTCCTGTTCCTGATGAAGGACTGCGATGCCGACGAGGCTGAACAGCGTATGACCGTTGTACTCAACAGTCTGAAGAAAAAACTCGGTTACAAGAAGGAAATCGAAGAGTTCCTGCATACAACCGTGAACAATCTTCCTGAACGCTACTATCTGTCATGCTCTATCGGCGTAATGGACAGCAACAGTCTGCCTAAACCGTTTACCGAATCGGATCTGCTCACCAGTGCCGATGCGGCTCTGTACGAAGTAAAACGTACCGGAAAGGGCAAGGTTCTGAACTTCAGAAACATGACTCACGAAGCCGACGGCATGATAATGGAATCCAACAGATAAGCGGATTCACCATTCGGAACTTAACCTTAAAACCTGTTCCCGCACGGGAACGGGTTTTTATTTTTCAGGAGAGCTACTGCTACCAGCCTTCTTCAGCCCAGACCATAAAAAAGCCCGGCATCAGAATGATTGATACCGGGCTTCATTAAGGATTATCGGAATACCTTGGTTTCTGTTATTCATCATCCTTCATGTATTTAATCAGCTGTTCTGAATTCTCTTCAAGGAAGGTATCCAGAGGCTTCAGGATAATGTTGTCATTGTCATCGGCTGACATATGGAGCATGTCAGATGAAACATTATCGCCTGCAGCATCATAGAACATGAAGGTGAAGGCCACACTGTTTTCCCCCATGGATTCTCTGGTAATCTTTGAATCCTTCTTGTACACAATGGCATCCATTTCCATCTCAACTTCCTTATCGTTATCTCCGGTAAGGGTATAGACGGTAAATACAGGAACGATCTTGTCACCGGGCTTGAGACGGGTATTCACCCTTTCAGGCAGACCATCATCATTGTATGACTGCAGACCGATAATCTTGTAGTCATTATTCTTGCGGCTGTAGATGATTTCCATTATGTAGTCTTCACCGTTAAGCTTGATAGGACTTTCATAGAAAATGTAGTCGGCGGTTGAGTTGGTTACGCTGACGGAAACAGGTTCTCCGTCAAGACAGATCCAGGTATTGTCCACGGTATCCGTAAACACGCCCTTGTCCCAGTCGGCTTTCAGTGTTTCATCCATACCCAGGGCAATCATGACACCTTCCGGAGTTTCCTTTTCAGGAAGCATGATCAGCATATGGGCAATATCCACACGGCTGACGGAATCAAGCTGTTCCTTTGAGAGAGTCACATAGCTGTGACCGTTCTTGTTGAACTTTGGAGCGATATCTTCGATGCTCTTGAAAGCCTCATCAACTTCCCTCTTGCCTGCTGAAGTCTGAATAGCCTGTGACAGGTTACCGAAAAGACTGGAGCCTGATGACTGGGCAGATGTACTGTGATTTCCGAGCACGCTCCCGAGACCTGCCATAACGGCGCTGGAAGAAGAACCGCTGCCGCTTTCTGAGGAAGAAGCGTTACTGCTTTCTGAAGAAGAACCTTCATTTTCATCCTCATCTTCATCCTCATCTTCATCCTCATCAGATGAATCATCGTCTTCTTCATCCGTATCAGCGGCGGCATCACTGTCATCTGAATCTTCATCCTCGTCGGAACCCTCTTCACCGGAAAGGTCCATCTGAGCCAGATAATTAATGTAGTTTGTACCGTTGTCCTGATACTCATTGAGAACTTCGAGAAGCTCATCATCGAGAACGTTCATCACGCTGCCGTATACCTTGGAGAAGCTGGTATTGATACTGTGATCAACAAATGAGGCATACTTTTCGGTATCCTTACTTATAGGATAGTACATTGCCAGACCTTCACCTGAACGGTATTCGCCGTTTTTCTTGTAGACCACGGTTTCGTCGATAAGATTCAGTACCTTTTCGGCATTTTTTTTGTCATATCCGCTGATTGCATCCACAAACTCAGCCATATCCACACTTTCCGCGCAGTTAGGCTGCTTTTTGGTGGAACCGTATAACTGAACGTCATTCTGAGCCACACGTTCCATGAAATTCAGCTGCTTTCTGTTATTTATAACCTTGTTTCCCACTGAATTGGAAAAATCCATCATGGCCAGAGCAAGCTGAGGGAACTTATCAAGATCGATAACTGAAAGAGTGGTGCTTTCGATATCCATTTCGGACGTATAGTCAATATAGGTATCTACTATTGCCTTGCTTACCTCAAGAGGAGTCATCTTAGGATTCTTTGCCAGCATGCCGACCCACTGATCATAGGTCCAGCCGTAACCCGGTTCCACTTCTTCAGAAGCCACCATGTATCTGCCGAAAGGACTCATTAATGTAGCCACGTTGAAGTTGGCCATCAGACAGGCGTCAAAGCCGATGATGTCGAAGAACTTGGCAGAATCTTCACCGAAGGCATCCAGCATGGCACCGTTGACCTCATCCATTTTCAGGAATGAATCTTCAAAGTTTTCATCATACCCCACACCGCCGGTAGGACCGCCGCCGTGGTTCCAGAAAATGACCATTCTGTGTTTTGCTTCGTAATTTGATTCACCCCATTTGATGAAATCGGTGAAGTTTTCAGCCTCCCCCATCGGAGCGTTCGGAACAGAACCGAGCTTAACAAGTTTCTGTTTCTCAATGGTATATCTGCCGAGCTCCTTGTTGGAAATGTTTTTATGCCACTTGCGTGAACCGCCTGTTTCAATGAGTATGCGTACGTCTTTCCCCGGATTGGCACTCATGATTTCATCAAGGTCCTCTGAAGCGGCCGCCCCCTTGGTTTCAAGGTCACTGCCCACGAGATAAAGATATATCAGCCATTCACTTTTCTGTTTTTCTGCAGCCTGGCTGACAGCCGGATATGCAAGAATCGCGGCACACAGCATCAGTGCGGAAAACACTCTTCTAAAATTAAAAAAATTCATAATTAAACCAGTAATCATAAAAAAATAATATGCATTTTCAGAAAGTCCGGATAAATCAGAAAATTCAGAAAATGCACAGATATCAGCGGCGCTGATTTTACCATATTGAAGTTGTGTTTCTCTGACCACCGAAACACTGTTGCTATAAACTTCAAAAATAAGATTAGAATTTACGCATCCGACGGATAGTATTTCCGGACATGCCTCCGGAAAAACGGAAACTAAAAAAATCCCCCGGGGGATTTTTATGTTTCTGAGAATACCTGTTCCCTAAATGATGTCACCTTCAAGATCATATTCATCGCTGGCGGTAACTCTCGCCTTCACGATGTCACCTACGCCTACAGGAGAGAAATCATCCTTCTGATGCAGGAATATAACCCCGTCGATATCAGGAGCATCACCCTTGGTACGGCCGACGATTCCCTGTTCACTGACCTCATCAACAATCACATCCGCGTCAGACCCGATTTTAGCGGCCAGAAGCTCGGTGGAAATCTGCTGCTGCAGAGTCATGAAGCGGTCGTAACGTTCCTGCTTGACCTCTTCAGGAATCTGTCCCGGAAGTTCATTGGCAGCGGCATTCAGAATATTACTGTAGGTAAAGCAGCCCACTCTGTTCAGTCTTGCTTCCTTTATGAAATCAAGAAGTTCGGTAAACTCTTCATCGGTTTCCCCCGGGAATCCCACGATAAAGGTTGAACGGATGGTGAGTTCAGGACAGATTGAACGCCATCTGTTGATGGTTTCAAGATTCTTTTCGTGTGAACCCGGTCTTTTCATGAGGCCGAGAATACGCTTGTTGACGTGCTGCAGCGGTACATCCATGTAAGGAAGAACCAGACCTTCAGCCATCTGCTCCACCAGTTTTTCCACATGTGGATAAGGATAGGCATAATGAACTCGCTGCCATACACCGAGTTTACCGATTTCCCTGGTAAGAGCATAAAGATCTCCGCGATCATAGTTTCTGAATCCGGGATATTTCTTGTCCATGCCGTAGGCTGAGGTATCCTGAGCTACAACCAAAAGTTCCTTTACGCCTCTCTTCACATATGCTTCAGCCTGTCTGAGCACTGCTTCAGGTGAAAATGAATCCAGATCCCCTCTTATCTGAGGAATCACGCAGAAGCTGCAGCGGTGTGAACATCCTTCGGAAATCTTGAGATAGGCATAATGACTCGGAGTCAGCAGAATACCGCCTTCAGGAACCTTGAAGCGTGAACATGCACGGTGTTCCGGGAACAGCTGATTGATATCGTGAAGAACCTGCTTCGGACTGTGCGGACCGCTTACGGCCTTTACCTGAGGATAATGTTCCAGAATAAAATCCCTTCTCGGGCCCAGACATCCGGTAACCACGATTCTGTCGCACTTCTGCAGAGCTTCTCCGATAACCTCCATGGATTCGGTAACTGATGATTCTATGAATCCGCAGGTGTTGATAACGACAGCATCCGCTCCTTCGTACGTATCGCTTACCTCATATCCCGATTCCATGAGCAAAGTGATTATATTCTCGGAGTCCACAAGGTTTTTCGGACAGCCGAGAGAAATAAAACCGATTCTGATGTTTGCTGAAGTCATAATAATTCCCACCTGTTGACAATCTGCGCCCATTATACATCAAATTACGGTTTTGCCCTGAAAAATTACACTCTCGCGCACATCTTTCAAAGCCTGAAAACACCTGTAAATCCGGGGGAAATAAAGGTGTTTTACGTGATACCGGCAGTGATTAACGGTCTGTACTGCTGACAATACGGCGGCATACCGGCAAATAGATGTTATTTTTCAGTCAAGAGGAGTAGAATATGCAAAAGTCTAATGAGGTGTACTATTATGATTAACAGTAAAATGTATGAACTCGGCTCACGCCGCAGTGTTATCAGAGAAATTTTTGAATACGGCAAAAAGAGAAAGGCCGAAATCGGTGAAGATAAGGTTTTTGACTTCAGTATCGGCAACCCGAGCGTTGAATCTCCTGAAGCAGTTGCAGACCGCATAAAAGAACTTCTGGAAGTAAGACCGTCTACAGCCGTTCACGGATACACCTCAGCACAGGGTGATCCTAAAGCCAGACAGGCCATTGCCGACGATCTGAACAGAAGATTCAACACCAGCTTCACCGGCAGCAACGTCTACCTGACCTGCGGTGCCGCGGCTTCACTGACAATCTCCCTGAGATCAATCATCGACCGCGATGATCAGAACGTAATGGTATTTGCTCCGTTCTTTACCGAATACCGCGTGTTCATTGAATCAATGGGCGCTCAGATAAGCGTGGTTCCGGCATCATTCCCTAAGCTTGATCTCAATCTCGAAGCTTTCAGAAAGATGATTAACGAAAAAACCGTAGCGGTTATTCTCAACTCTCCGAACAACCCTACCGGCGTGGTTTACAGCGAAGAACAGATTAAGGAACTCTCTGCCATTCTTGAAGAAAAGAGCAGAGAATACAACCACCCTATCTACATCATTTCAGATGAACCTTACCGTGAAATCACCTACGGCTGCAAGCCTCCGTTCATCACTCACTACTATAAGAACTCCATTATCTGCTATTCATACAGTAAGGGACTTTCCCTTCCAGGTGAACGTATCGGCTACATTCTCGTGCCTGACGTGATGCCTGACTGGCAGAAGCTTTACGCCGCCGTATGCGGTGCAGGCCGTTCACTCGGTTTTATCTGTGCTCCGACCATGTTCCAGCACGTTATCACCAAGTGTGCTCCTTTAACCTCCGATCTCAGCAAATACGCAGCAAACAGAGAGCTCATCTACAACGGACTTTCAGAACTCGGCTATGAATGCGTTCGTCCGGACGGTGCCTTCTACCTCTTCGTAAAGTGTCTTGAAGAAGATGCCAACAAGTTCTGCATGAGAGCAAGAGAATACGATCTGCTTCTGGTTCCTAGCGATGACTTCGGCTGTCCTGGTTACGTCCGTATCGCCTACTGCGTATCTGCGGATACCATCAGAAACTCAATGCCGGCATTCAAGGCTCTGGCTGAAAGCTACAGATAGTCTTTCCGGAATTCAGAAACGTAAAACGGTACCCTTAAAGTTCCCGGGTACCGTCACAGAGGCTGACAGACTGCATTTACCGCGTCTGTCAGCTTTTTTATCAGCACTGTAAGAATCGTGAGCTGACATATTCAACTTTTTCCGCAAAAAATGATACAATCCACGCAGTCTCAGAAAAAAATGAGAATTTTTAGCGTTTCGGCCGGAAGGACATTCCATGGATTCTAACCTGCCGTAAACATCATTTCATCAATCATTACGGATTATTTCAGATGAAGCATATCGACTATAATACCGCCGGTGTCTGCGCCAAGGTTATTTCCTTTGACATCGATGAGAATACTCATACCCTGGACAATGTTGTATTTTACGGCGGCTGTCCCGGCAATTTAAAAATGATTTCCAAGTTCGTTAAAGGCATGAAGGCTGAAGACGTTGTGGCCAAGTGCTCAGGAAACACCTGCGGCAACAAGGGTACCTCCTGCGCCGACCAGCTTGCCCAGGCAGTAGCCTGCGCTCTTTCAGGTCTTTAACAATTCTGCCCGACAGGATCCCGAAGTCTTTCGGGATCCACGGAAAATCTGATTTTACGCCGTTTTTCAACTGCGTTTTTTTACCTTTTCAGCACGCAGCATGTATAATCAGTCCATCATTTCACGGATACTTAAGAAACCTAATCCATGACATTAAAAACACTCCCTTTTGTAAAATGGGCTGGCGGCAAGGGACAGCTTTTTGATCGCCTTAAACTGAGAATGCCTGATTCGTATAAAAGATACTACGAACCGTTTCTCGGCGGAGGCGCCATGCTTCTCGGACTTCAGCCTGAACAGGCCGTGGTAAGCGACACCAACGAACAGCTTTTAAATGTCTACATGCAGCTTAAAACTGATGCTGAAGCCGTAATCGCGGCCGTAAGTGAACTGGACGGAACCGTATGTGATACGGAGTTCTACCTTGCCCAGCGTGAAAAATACAACGACAAAATCAGAAACCGCATCCTCGACACCGAATGCGCGGCCCTGATGATCTGGATTAACAAACACTGTTTCAACGGTCTTTACAGGGTTAATTCCAAAGGTCTGTTCAACGTTCCCTACAACAACAGGGTCAGAGGCACATCCATAGATGCGGAAAATCTCCGGAACATCGGCACCTATCTCAGGAATGCCGATATAGACATCCGCTGCGGTGATTTTGAAAAAGCCTGCTGCGACATCAGGGCCGGGGATTTCGTATACTTTGACTCTCCATACGTTCCCGTAAGCGATACCGCAAACTTTACCGACTACACCAAAACAGGTTTTCTGGAGGAAGACCACGTAAGACTGGCAAGTCTTGCCGACAGTCTGGCACGGAAAGGAGTTCTGGTTATGCTTACCAACAACAATGTTCCCCTGGTGCACGAACTTTATCAGGGATTTGAAATCGAAGAAACCAGCGTAAGAAGAGCAATCAACCGTGACGCCTCAAAACGCGAGGGGTCGGAAGTAATTATCACCAGCTACAAAACAGGCTTTTAATTTCTTTTAGCTCAATCATTAATTTTATGTGATCGCTGATTCCTGATGTACTTCTTCCTACTCGCATCTATGACTTTCAGGAAGAAGTATTCGTCATCCGGATAACCGTAACCATGTCGTCTTATGGTCTTGATCTTTTGGTTGATTCCTTCAATTTTACCAGAGGATATTTTATAGGTGGCATGAGCAATGATTCCCTCAAAATGATTATTAAGAAGTTGACTGAACCAGATGAAATGCTCATTGTTTGTCGCCTGACAGATTTCTATTATGTTGCCGATTTCTATAGCCATTTTTGTTTCATCAGTCATCTTATAAGCCTGTAATACCTTCTCTTTTACCAGATCAAGAGTGAATAACAGTTCATTCTGTTTAAGCAGTTCGTTATATTTAGCT
>NZ_FOXF01000082.1 GCF_900115655.1 Ruminobacter amylophilus
TTGAGGTTTCACCAAAGGAACCATGAATGGTCTTCTCGCCATAGCCGTTTCTGCGATTCTCGGTTTCTTTTGGTTCGGATGAACTCTTATCATAACCAAGATGTGCATCCATTTCGGCATTAAGCATCTTCTCAAAAATAGGTCCAAAGACGTCCTTTAAGGCTTCATTAACGTCCTTAGCATTTTGTACGTCATAATTATTGAGAATTAAATCTGCAATTTTTTCAGCAGCTGGATTTCGCTTAATATCTTTTTTTGCCATATTCATATAACTCCAATTAAGTCTTTAATATTAACAGACTTAACAGGAATACACGAATTTTATGTCACACCCGCCTTTTGTGTACACGAAAAGTAGTCAAATCGTAGTCAAAATCCGGAGGCTGACTACCCGGATACTTTTAATACGCTAGGGGTGATTATATGTATGATGCATAGACATATTCATAGGCCATAAGAGATTGTGGCTTCAGTGAGGTCACTATTTTTCGTTTTAAGCATTCTCCATCGTACCAGAAGATAATTCGGGTTCTATAGAACTATGAAAGAGGTTCGGCAAAGTGGCGGTTTAAACCTTGTATTATTTTTCGGATCTACAACGACTCCTATACCTTTACTTCCCAATATCCATCCTTATGGGAACCATGGCGTACAATAAGCCCCAGTTCTTTGATTTTTTGGATATTGTATTCAATACTTCTGCTTGATAGGCACAACTGTTTAGCGAGTGATTCTGCTGTTAGATTTGGATTTTCTTTTAGCAACTCCACAATTTTTTTCTGCGTGTTGTTCAGCTGTTCAAGCAGTTTTGTTTGCTTACGAGTTACCACTTCTTTGGATGGATTTTGAATTAATTCCGAAGTTTCTTCGAAGTTATTCCGAAGCTTCTCCGAAGTTATTCCGAAGTTATTCCGAAGCTTCTCCGAAGTTATTCCGAAGTTATTCCGAAGCTTCTCCGAAGTTATTCCGAAGTTTCTCCGAAGTTTTATTGCCATACTGTTGTTCATTATTCGTCGTGGTCTTTCGGAAAAGATTCACACGAAATGAATTGGGCGTTTCGATAAACTCTGGTGCAGGAAGTTCAAAATCTTCAGCAAGAGACCGTATTCTTCTAAGGCCTGTACCCCAGGCTTCTATAAGCCCCATCTGACAAAACACATTTGCAATAACACGATTTCTGAGTCTTGAATGACCATTCATCGCATCTTCAAAAGTTAAACCGTTATATAAACCTCCGGGAGAAGTAACCTCCAGACGATCATCAAAAACAGCAACCTGTACACATGCATCTTCATTAAAATTACGGTGACAGTGCGCATTTACAATCATTTCTCTGATTGCCTCAACAGGCAATTCGTATGATTCAACTCGTTGAATTCCTCTTATTTCAGCCCTGAGTCTGATGTTCCTCAGTACAAAATTTATTGCTTCATCTATCTGCTGGTAAAGAGGACCTGAATATTCCCGTTTATCTAAAAAAACAACTCTGTCAGTACCTTTGAAGACGGCACATTGAGTTTTTGACAACTGGAAATAATCTGATGTCAGAAGAGCGAAAGCATTAGAGCCTACACAGGCATCGTTGTTTTTGGAAATAAGCTTCCAGTTTTCAAGATTTGTTTCCGTAACAAGCGGTAAATTTCCTGAATAACCTCTTCTGCTCTGCAATTCATTTCTACGAAGATTCATATCATTACAGAGTTTTTCAACGGCTTCCGAGGTCACCTTAAATCCAATACATGGAAGTTCATCCCAGGAAATCTTAGAACCTTCTAGCTCCAATTCTTTAATTTTTTCGGGAGTTGCAGGTCTAGTGGTTCCACCAACTCTTATATATGTACCGGCATCCTTACCTTTTGACTTTAAGTAATATGGTCTTTGTGCGCCTGGTGATACTGTAACAACAATAAGGTTTTTATAATCGACAGTATATGGTTCAATTTCAGGAACAATAGCAGGTTCACATGAATGATAAATCGATGCCGCTATACTATCCATCATCTGAAAAAGAATTGAATTATCAATGCCGACAATTTCATTTGTTCCATCGGCTATACCAAAAACAATTTTTCCGTCCTGAGTATTGGCAAAAGCAACAACTGTCTTCGTATATTTATCTGAGTTACTTGGAAGCATTTCCTTGTACTCAATATTCTTAGACTCACCGTGAATGAGATCTTCTATATTCATATTTAAAAAAACTGTTTAATCTAATCAGTTCCATTTTTTAAGTACTTTTTTTCTTACAACTTTAGAAATCAATCTCACTTATTTTTCGTGTTTTCCTGTGCACAATTAACTTCTGGAAGTTTAGTGATTTTATCTGGAGTACATTTCTCTGAAATACGAGAATCCACAATTTTCCTGATAGCATCCATTTCTGGCTTAATTGCCTCATATTCTTTTCTGAACTCTTCATCTTTCATCTGCTCGTTGAGCATATCGTCGAATGTTATCATGATTACCACCTACCATTATCAAGTTATCGGTGTACAACATTACTTTAACGTTGAAACATTAATGTTTTTGATACAGGGCTAGATATTTTTCTAGTTTTATTTTACCTTCTTCATACGCATTTATTTGAGAATAAATTCTAGGATTCTTTTGAATACATTTCCTTGATTTTCTTAAAGCTTTTGCCAAAGCAATACAAGTCTTGTCGTCGTTGATTACAAACCTCTTTGTAACAGATGATATAGCCATGTGTACTTCTCCGGTTAGAGTTCTTCTTTCAATTCTGGATGTTGCAGATAAAATATTCCTTTCTGTGTCTCTATCTCAGCTCTCAACTGTTCTTCTGTAGGCAGACAAAGTCTGTACTTTGCTGCAAAAAGCTGCTCGTTGCCATGCAGTACGGAATAACGGGCTATATCTTCATCCGTCTCTGAACACAGCACAATACCCAATGTCGGATTATGGTTTTCACCTCGTTTCAATTCATCATACATTCTAACGTACATATCCATCTGTCCCACATCCTGGTGGGTAATCTTCCCGATTTTCAGATCAATCAGAACGAAGCATTGCAGAATATAGTTGTAGAATACAAGGTCAATATAGTAATCCTGCTTTTCCGTGTGAATGTGCTGTTGTCTTGCTACAAATGCATATCCTTTTCCCAATTCCATCAAAAATCGTTGCAGATTTCCAATGATAGCCTGCTCCAAATCCGATTCAAGATAACTGGTATCTTCCTGCATTCCGAGGAACTCGGCAATTACCGGATTGCGAATAAACTCAAGTTTTCCCTGATACTCAGAGGTAAGCTGTTTCATTTCATTCTCAACAGCCTTGCTGTTATGAGACAATAACATCCTGTCATAATACTGAGTACTAATATTCCGCTGTAAAGTACGCACAGACCAAGTCTGCTCATATGCTTCCTTTTCATACCAGGCTCTCGCATTCGGATCCGTTACTTGCATCAGTGTTCTGTAATGAGTCCATGATAACATTATTCCTGTGAGCACGATGCTATCTAAAGCCATGAGAGATTGTGATCTCAGCGAGTTCACAATGTTTTTATCATCAGTATCGTGAGATTGTGATCTCAGTGAATTCACAATCTTAGGGTATGCTTGATAGAATTGAACATAAAGATATAAAGATCGCTTGTCAAAGCCTTTCCCGTACTGCTTTGTGAGTGTCCGTGCCAATTCAGAAATAATCTTTTCACCATATCTGTCAGCATATGTACCCTAAAGTTCTTCCTCGGCAATACGTTTACCAAGTAGCCAGTTTCGAATGACAAGTATTCTGTCAACCATCTGGTATGCACTCTTACAGGAAGATTCGATTATTGAACTAAGATCATTATAAAATTCTATAGATATTATTCCGTCCATCACTGACCTCTTCCATCGTATCTGCACAAAACTCACAAATGCACTGTAATCAAATTCTATCTGTTTAATTTACGTAAATTTATGTCAGCATATTAGCAAAATACTAGACGATGTTGCAAGTTGGACTATGTATAGCAATAGAGTATTTGAATTCCATCTAAATAGCCCATGCCGTAATGGTCATGAGCTCAAAAGGATTAGTGGCGGATTGCCTTAGATGTACTTGAACTGACTCTCCATGCTGCGCATGGTATCACGCTCAATGTTATTGATTTCCTTTCTGGCGTCTTCCAGCTCTTTAAGTCTGATAATCTCATCCTTGGCATCATCAAGACCGAGGTGAGTGTAGACGTCCATGGTTACTGAAATTTCAGAATGTCCCATGAGGTACTGCAGAGTTTTAGGATTCATTCTTGCTCTGGTCTGATTGCTGCAATAAGTATGGCGGCATACATGAGGTGTTATTGACGGCATCTGAATTTTGTAGATGTCGTTATACCGCTTAACTGCATGCTGGAACCTGTGCTCCCAGTGCAGAGCCACCTCGGGCATTCCGTCCTTGTCTCTGATAAGGAATCCGGCATAACCTTTAACGATTACCTCCGGCAGATCTGTCGGTCTGTTTTCCACCAGGGCCTTGAACATCTGATACACTTCCTCCGTCATCGGCAGCTTGCGGGTACCGGCACTCGTCTTGGTGGGGCAGATGTCGTATTTGCCGGATCTGAATCTCTGCACCTGATGATTGATATCGATAATTCGGTTTTCCAGATCTATATCCTTTAGTGTCAGACCGCAGAATTCCGATATTCGCATTCCGGTGTGAAACAGAATGTAAATAGCCTCATAGTACTTGCAGTAGATGTTGTCGTCATGAATAAATTTAAGAAACTTGTTCATCTGCTCTCTGGTGATGGCGAGTCTTGTTTTTTCAGTGTTGTAAATCACTCCCACCAGCTCAAATCCGAAAGGATTCTTCATCAGCAAATCATCATCCACCGCCATCTGAAAAGCAGGTCTTAACACACCGCGGACTGTTTTAATTGTGCTTGAACCGCGACCGTCTGACTGCAGCTTGATTAAGAATAGCTTGGCATCAGAGGTTTTCACCTCGCACATCTTCCTGCCGGCGAATTCCTCATTCTTAAGCAGATTACGGACAAAATTGTAACCGATACGTGTCGATTCTCTGACACCTGTTCTGGTCTTAAGATACCTCTCAACAAGCTCATTGACCGTGAGATTCCTGCATGAAGGATCCAGCCG
>NZ_FOXF01000088.1 GCF_900115655.1 Ruminobacter amylophilus
AGGTGGTCAACTTTAATTCGTTTAGGTGGTCAACTTTTGCGATCGTTTAACAATTATCTATTGTTATTGAGATATGCTCTTTATTTTGATTTGAAGAATCAATCGAAGAGAAACACAAAGTACCTGTGATAGAATCTTTAATTACATGCTTGTTTGTAACAATCACTGGTATATGCTCACCTGCGGTCTGGTCTTCACAAAAGTTGAAAAAGTGCAATATGTAGTATTTTTGTACACTCTTTTCTATTTTTACCTGATCATAAATTCTTGTTGTAGCGGATCAGGTTTTCAACCAGACGGATCATTTTTTCGTGGATGATGGCGGATCGTATTTTCTAAATTTCAAGGATCGGATTTTCCACAGTGGCGGATCAGCCTCATGAGAAACCGGTGAAATAAAAAAACTGCCTGAGATTTCTCAAACAGTTAACATCTATCTGTGGCTGGTGTCACAGCCAAGTTAGTTTGTCATCAAAACAGTCCACTAAATTGTCAAATTCTCAGCTCTAAAATTTTCCTGAGTAAAAGATCCTAATTTTGCCAGTTGTTGTTGCTCTCTTCCTTTGTCAAAACCTTCTGATTTATAACAATAGTTCCCTTCTTTCTGATTTTGCCATTTTCCCTGTAAGAGATACCTGGTACCTTAGCGTATTTATAGTTACCTTTGGTCTGAAAAGATAATTTTATACCTGATGAAGTTGTCTCTGTCATAATGTAGTTACCAAATACGTTAGTATAACTACATTATGACAAAATTCAGGTGTACAACAATAAAGGGGTAATGTTTGGAAAACCAAGGTATAATAAGGAAAAAGGAGTAGCACTGTGCTACTCCTTACGAATTGTAGTTACCAAAAACTACAGGGAATTTAGGCTTAACAATATGAATTAATTTGTCTGCATCCCCTATCTCTCATTGTTATCAAATAGAGGATTTTCTTATGAATAACATAATTGAAGACATATCAGATATCTTATCAGACAATAATTTTAGCTTTGACATTGATAATAACGAATTTATTTTTGATGAATTTAATGTTAAACAATCTGAATTAGTGCTTTTTAAAACAAAAGTTACTGATCCTAACACTCCATTTTACGCAGAAGGTTTTCAAATGCTCTGTTGTTATAGTGGAACCTTTGCTAATCCAACTTGTATTGCTAGATGTCCTGACAATTCATCAGTATATAGAATAACAAATGATCTTGGATACACAACTGTTTATAACTATATTGCATATAAATCAAATAACAGTTGGATTTTAGTTGGATTCTCTACTTGTAATAAGTTTCAAGGTTTCTTTAGAGTATATCCAGATGGAACTTTAGAAGCAGTAATGGACACTGAAAATTTTAAAGGATATAGTTCTCTCGAAAATCTTGTAATTATTGAAGACACCTCTTTATTTGCGATAAAATGCAAATTTGCTAAATATATAAACAACAATCTTTCCATTCAGATTCCTAATAAAACTCCAACAGGCTGGTGTTCATGGTATAGCTATTATGCGGATGTAAACGAGCAATTAGTAATTCAAAACCTTAATGAATTAAAAAATTTTGATTCTTTAGACTATCTACTAATAGATGATGGTTACCAAAACCACATGGGAGATTGGCTAGACTTTTCTGCATCCAAATTTTCATTAGGCTTAGAGGAGCTTGTCCATAAAATTAACAATACTGGAAAGAAAGCTGCTATATGGATAGCCCCTTTTATTTGTTCCACTGAATCATCAATTTTTAAAAACCACCAAGATTGGCTAGTAAAAGATAAAAATGGAAATCCTCTTTGCTCCTCAACTGTAACCTACGAAGGATGGAGAGAAGCACCTTGGTATATGTTAGATTTTAGTAATCCTGAAGTTTGTGAATATATCTATAATGTTGTAACCTTCTTTTATAAAAAGCTTAACATCACCTACTTTAAACTTGATGCCTTATATTGGGGAGCTATTAAAGGTAGTTACTTTAAATATAATCAAACAAGAATTCAAAATTACCGAAAATGTCTTGAAATCTTTAGGAAAGCCACAGATAACAAAGCATATATTCTTGGTTGCAACGCACCAATGTGGCCATCTATAGGTCTTGTCCATGGAATGAGATGTGCTGATGATGTTGAAAGAAATAAACAACGCTACACCCTAAACTTTCATGTTTTATTACACAGACTATGGATGTCTAGAATGCTTTGGCACGTAGATCCCGATTGTATATGCATAAAAGATATAACTAATCAGTCGTGTTCCCCTGAAATATATAATTACCATTTTAGTGGAATGCAATTATTCACAGACATTATTATGCTTGGAGATCCTTTATCCTCATATTCAGAGGAAGATAAACTAAAAATTGAGAAATTAATACTTAGCGCCAAGACCATTAATATTGAAGAACAAAGCGATGATTTAAAGCAAGTTGTATTTACAACTAATGATCAGAAATTCCGCATTACATTTGATTTAGTTAATCATTCTTGTGATGTTGTTAAAATATAAAAAAAAGCATGCCCGGGATCTTTAGAACTTCAAAATAATTTCTGTTCAGTTTGATCTTCATGAATTACGGTGCAGCGGATAATCTGAACTAAAAGAATCAATTTCCGGCCTTCATAAAATTTTACAGTTCTTTTTTTGTGGCCGTACCTGACGGAAAAGTTACCGATGTTGCATTCGGCAAGACGTCTCAGTCTCTTTACGCCAATGTGAAAATACTGACCTGCCTCGTTAAGTGATAAGGTGTAACGCTGATTCATCGGGATCTCATTCTTCCTTGAGCCGTCCTGTC
>NZ_FOXF01000089.1 GCF_900115655.1 Ruminobacter amylophilus
TTCTCATGGAGTTTAGTCTAGCACATCTATTAAATAATCTCAGTGAGATACTGTTAAACTTTATCTAATACTAAATTGATCTTAACTTTTCATATTGTCTTGTTGATACGCTTCAATGTAGATCTGCTTATACCAGTCATGGCCACTACATTAGCATAGGTATTTGTCTTAAGCAGTTCTCTGGCATGATTTATTTGAGCCTCCGTAAATTTTTTCGGGCGCCCTTCCTTAAAATTAGGATCAGTCCTGGCAATAGCTTTTCCTTCCTTTGTTCTCTGAACAATCATGTCTCTTTCAAATTCGGAAAAAGCCAACATAACGTTACGGATTAATTTTCCGGCCGGAGACTCATCAATAATTCCTATATTAAGGACATGAACTTTGATTTGTCTTGCAGCTAAACTTTCAATGAGCTCAATTCCCTGAGTCAGATTTCTGGCTACACGATCCAGCTTGGTAAAAATTAGAGTGTCTCCAGGAGCTATTTTTTCGAGCAGCTTATTTAGTTCCGGTCTGTCTGTTTTGGTTCCGGTAAAAGCATCGGCATAAATTTCCGTGGCCCCTGCTTCCCTTAAGGCTACTTTTTGAGCATCAAGAGAGTTTCCGTCTCTTGCCTGACTCAATGTACTGACTCGTGCATATCCGTAGTTCATTTTTTAACCTTTTTCCCTGATTTTTATCCGTGACTTTTGACCCTAAGTTTTGATACCTCTTCAGGCCTTGATTTTTCGTGGTCACTCGGAGTGGTTCAAAACTTTTAATTTTAAAACTCTTAAATCCATGCGGTTGCGTTATTTTTTTCCACTCAAAATCACGGGGGAAACTTGGGTTATTAAAATGGTAATTTCGTTTATCATCGTTGCAGGTCTTCTGTTTACGGGCTTATTGCGTACAGAAACTATAAACGATTCTGATGCCGTACAGATGAAATCGCTTATTTATCATGAATCTGTATGGTGACTACTGTGCAGTACCATGGGTGAATGAAAACAATTCATGCTTTTAGTAAGAAGCAGTGACGTTTTCCGTCACGGCTTTCTGTATCTTAAAAAAATCCCCGAACCCAACCCTCATCCTGTCACCGGTAACAGGTAGTAAATATACAAAGTGCGTTTTACTAGTGTTTCATTACATGGCGTACAGTGTAACCGGGGAGTTGAACCCCGCACGTGCCTGACATGCACCACTGAAAGCGCGATTCATTCTCAATCGCAGAGATGTTACCAGCCTGACAGGACTACCGTCATAAAATTTAAATAAGTTCAGTCAGCCAGTTAAGCTCCTGAATTTTTTCATCTGTTTCTCTAAGCTGCTTTGACCAGGCATCTACTTTTTTCTGAAGTTCGGCAACCGATACGGTACTGCATATTTTTATTTCGGTTTTGGAATATCTGTTTACCATATCACTTGAAGCATTCAGAAAATCTCTCATTATTTTGACGCGTGTCTTCAGGCAGTCACGCTTTGCAATCAGATCGGTGATTGTCTGATCTCCGGCTCTGGTCATGTTATTGGTTTTGTTGATTCTTGCCATCAGTTCCTCAAGACGGAGCAGACAGTCGTTCAGTTCCTTAAGAAGTACTTCCGGTTCTTCAGCCGGCTTTTCGCCTTCCTGAACCTTGGCGTTGTTATTAAGTCTTACACCAAGATCAGATATTCTTTTCTGTAAATCCGCTCTTTCGGACAGTGCAGTTGCAAGCTTCATGTTTCGTATCCTCCTGGATAAGTCTGTTTAAATTTCCGTGTCTCCGGCTGAGTATTATGCATCACGGCCGTTACTTTCTGCATGGACGTACTTAACAGAATGACAAACTGCCGTAATATAATCCGCTGAAGGTGATAAATGTCGTCAGAATTGAGACAGTTAGTGCACTCGATAAAAATAATTTCAGGAACAGGAATAATGGAACTGATTCGGATAATCTCTACCGGCGTTTATTTTGTTAGGCTGGGAACTGTATTACGGAAAGGATTTGACGGACTTATAAAGTATTGACCGATTTACAGGTAAAAATGAATTGAATCAGGAATAAAAGTATTTTATATTCTGTGGTATGGGGTATTTTTTTATATATTGATAGATTTACATATTGATATATGAGAATGTGAGGTGCTATAATGTCCGCATATCGGGAGTTGTTATGGGTTTCAGAGAAGATGTAAGAAGAGCGAAAGCTTTTACCGATGAAAGCCGTCTGGCTATTTTACTGGCTCTTCAGGATGGTGAAAAATGCGGCTGTTCCCTGATGGAACTTCTTAAAATTTCACAGCCGACTCTTTCACATCATATGAAGATACTCTGTGACAGCGACCTGGTGGTATGCAGAAAAGACGGAAAGTGGACTTACTATTCCATTTCACCGGAAGGGGTGGAATCATTCAAGGAGATGATTTCGTCGTATACCAGATATGACAACAGCAGAAAATGCTGTGCAGCTAAACATTAAACGGAGAACCTGATAAACAGGATCGCATTGAATATTGGCAACCGGAGCTGGTTGCCAAAAAAAATGTATTTCACATTGATATATCTAGATGTGTAGATGTTATATCCGTCAGTTTCCGGGCCTGTTCCGGAGCCGCCGGAACAATTATAAGTAAGTTATTAACCAAGCAATATTTAAGTAGAACTTTCCCAAATCGTAATACTATACATTCTTTTTTGGTCTGCCAGGAGATCTTTTAGTTGGTACTTCATCTTGTGGTAAAAGAGA
>NZ_FOXF01000091.1 GCF_900115655.1 Ruminobacter amylophilus
GCTTAATATCTTTTTTTGCCATATTCATATAACTCCAATTAAGTCTTTAATATTAACAGACTTAACAGGAATACACGAATTTTATGTCACACCCGGGGCTCGAGTAATCACTCCACCCTTGGATGACGTATCACATTATTATACTTCTCTTAGAAGTTTAAATAATTCTGGCATATTAGTTCCAATTTTCCCACATTTTGAGTCATCTGATGTATCATTACCAATGAGATCATCTAAACTAGTTGCAAAATCACTATTTGCCTGATTTATAGCATAGTCTACTTTGTTTAAATAATATTTTTTAAACACATCTTCACTTATTCCCTTTGCATGACCAGCAATCTCAGATACCAACTTACTTGTATACGTATGCTTATCTGAAACCTTTTCATTCAGCATAATTTCACGCATATTTTTCGAATACTCACTTTTAACATCAACTAAATGTAATAATAACCAGAATTCAAATAATGGCGTCGAAATAAAACACTTATAGTTTTTATTCCTACATTCATCTACAATTCTCTTCATCTGTTCAACTGAATGATTTTTATAATCTCGATCTAACACTATCCCAAAGATGTCATCATTTCCTTTATAATCCCGCAAAAAAAGATTATAGTTTATGTCAATATCGGCCTCTTCAAGCAAAAATTCAAACTCTTCTACATCCTTGGTTCTTTCCAATTCCTTATTTAAATATTGCTTAACAAATTCATATGGATACTTTTGGTGAACAGCATCCATAAGACTCTTTGGCAACTTTTGAGGATCTCTCAGTTTAACATATTCCTCCAGTAATTCTAAGACTTGTTCTGGAGCACTATGATTATCATCCTTGGCGCGTTTTAATGGATGAATATGAACACCTTTTTTTATATTTAAATCTGAACGATTTTTTTGAATTAGGTCAAAGTATTGACGTTCCGTTTTATTCCCTTCAACAGATAAAAAAACAATTCTTAACGGTTCTTCTTGATTTTCTTCCTCAGATCGCGAAAACATACCATCTGATTTTAATCGAAAGGAATTTTGCATTTAGCCTTCCTCCTCTTCATCCCACGGATCTATACCAAAATTTGGGACTGCGCCATATCTCCCAAGCAAATAATCCTTTGCTACAGAATGATCAAATCTTTCTTTAAATTTATTAAGTGAATATAATTCTGAACTATGCTTTGCACTTCTTTCCACAAACCATATTTCATCTTGTCGTAGTAAATTAAGATTTAGAACATTTGAATCATGTAATGTTACAATTAGCTGCGTATTAGCACCTTGTGTCTTTTCAAAAAACTTTTGAATAAATTCAATTGTTAATTTACTATGAAAACTTCTATCTAGTTCATCAACCAAAATCACGTAGTTTTGTGTTGCCATCCTATATAGTGGGATTAAATCGAATAGTCTTTGAGTTCCATCAGATTCATCAGCAATTTCAAAAAGGTCATTGTTGTTGCCATGATTCATAACTAATTGACGAGCAACAATTTTTCCATCTACTTTTGAAAAAGAAAACCTTCTACCAAACACATCAATATTAATAGATAATTTCTCATTATCTTCTTTATCTTTTAATTTTTTTTCTATGCCATTAATAATATCATTTTTGATATCCTCAGGTAGAAATGACAAAGCCTTATCAATATCCCTCTCTTGACCGTCAATCATTTCTATTCCCGTGTCAAAATAATTCATTAGTTTTGCGACAGAATCTAGAGTATCATTGACAATATATTGATTGTATCCTCCGTACTTTGACTGTGGGAAAATAATAATCAAGGACTTAAACCAATTAATAGCATCATAAAAAAATTTAAAATCCTCTATATCATCAAGCTTGTGGCTTACTATTTCATATAAAAAAGTTTTGTTATCTGGAACATCTTCCGCATAAATATCAAATCTTTGTTTATTCTCTGCATTGCTAAAAGGAATATCTGTACTAACCTTTTGCTGATTTCTTTCAAAAATTGCCATTTCTTTATCATCTACTAAATATAACCATTCAGAGATAATAGAATTATCCGAATATGATATAGCTAATCCATAAGAATAAAAATGGCCATTGCTTACAAAATCGTACTGAAATACCCCTGGTCTGCTTAATGATTCTGGATCAATTCTAAAATTACTGTGAAATGTCCTACCAGCATTTAATCCGTAAAAAATTATATCTTTCCCAAAATTAATCGCTTTAATTAAATTACTCTTTCCAGCTGCATTAGCACCAAATAACACGCTACCTTTTAATAAACGTTTTCCATTAACAACTACTAAATGATTTTTTAAACGTGAGTGTTTTCCTGCTGCCATAGAAAAAACTTGTCTTTCATTAAACGAACGATAGTTTTCCACTGTAAATCTTACCAACATGATGTACACCTCCAAACATATTTATTACATGTTTTAATCACATCTTATCGCACTTTTAATCAATTTTTAATTGTTTTTAGAATATGTTTCTGATTTTTTTGTGATATTTTCACATGTTACCCAATTCTTCTAAAGTAATTCCTTCATTTAGTTTACCCTATTTTCACCTTAATAATGTTATTGACTCGAGATTCCCACTTGTTTTAAAGTGAAAATAACAACATAACCCATATCCTAGGCGGTTTGGGTGTTTTTTAAAAACATGTATTGATTTTTGG
>NZ_FOXF01000092.1 GCF_900115655.1 Ruminobacter amylophilus
GATATCAGGAAATTTACCTCCAGTTGCTTCTCGCTGGTTGATCCATTCATACATAGTATGAACAGCTGGGTATCCTAATTGCCTAACGGTTGGTATGTTACGCGAGTAAATATTTGACCCCCTAAAACGAGTAAAAAGTTGCCACACCTAAAAATGATAGGAGCAACAATGAAAGTTTCAAAAAAACATACGAGAATTAAGCATCGATTAACTATAAAAGGATGTTCAGAAAAAGTGCTTGATTCAATTTCTCAGCAACAAATTCGTGAACTTCATGAACAGGGACTGCCAATAAAACGCATAGCGGCGAAACTTTATATATCCAGACAGACTGTCCGTAAGTACATGAATATCAGTAATGCAAATACCCAAAGATCTCATGAGAGCTTCAATAGCTGGCTTAGAAAAAATGAGAGTACAGTGAAGTCTTTATTCATGCGTTTTGAGGGGCACTGCGTACCGATGCAACGCAAAGTACAGAAACTCTACAAAGGAAGTACAAATCTCAGGTCACTGCAGCAGTTCTGCAAGAAATACAGGCAAGAGCTTAAGAAAGCAGGTTCTTCAACGCCTGTACGTTATGAAACTCAGCCAGGAGATCAGCTTCAGATAGACTTCGGGGAAAAAGACGTGGTTATAGGCGGAGTAAAAATTAGGATCCATTTCTTTGTATGTGTACTTGGTTATTCAAGGCGAATGTATGTGAAGGCATTTACCTCAGAGAATACGGAAGCCTGGCTGAACGGAATAGAAAGTGCATTCAGGCACTTCGGAGGAGTACCATTGTCAGTGGTATCCGATAATACCAAATGCCTAGTAACGAGTCATACAGGAAAAAATCTGGTATTAAATGAAAGATACATGGCGTTCTGTCGTTATTGGAAAATCAGACCGGTCGTATGTACACCGTATCTTCCCCGTTCAAAAGGTAAATGCGAACGCATGGTACGATACTTCAAGGAAAATGCCTTGTCCGGCAAAGATTTCGATTCACTTGAGAGTCTACAGAACTGGATAAACCTGTGGCTCGTTCGATATTCGGATATCAGAGAACTGTCTCTTCCTCATACAACAGGAGCAAAGCTTCCCATAGAACGGTTCATTGAAGAGGAAAAATCAGAACTGAGACCTTTTGAAAAGACGATGTTTACAAACATTAGGGAAGAAAAGAGGAAGGTAGATAAGTGTGGTCTTATCCGCATCGAGAACAGATTGTACAAGCTACCTGAGCAGTACTCAAACCAAAGCGTATTTGTTCAGATAACAGACACGGATATCATCATCCACGAAGCTGACAACAAAGTCATCAGAATGGATAAGACCACTTCTGTTTATACAACCAAACCACAGGAAAAATCAACCCCTGTATCAGAAAACAGCGTAAGTTCTGATTTTGAGTTGTGGGGAAAAAATGCTCTTGCAAGGCCTCTTGAGACATATGAATCAGCAATCGGAGGTACATGGTAATGAACAGCTGTACGGACGATATCCTTAAGGCCATGGCAGACAGACTTAATCTGACCTATCTGCGAGATCACATTGAAGAGATTATAAGTGAAACATCCATCTGCAAAATGAACTCTAGAGAGATACTGCAGTTCGTGTTTAAAAAGGAAATCGAACGGCGTGAAGAAAACAGGATACGCTTAGGAATAATGTCGGCTCATTTTCCCCGCAGATGCACTCTTAACTCATTTGATTTTGATGTGCAGCCCAGTATTGATATGGCAATAATCAGAGAATTAAAAACTCTCAGTTGGGTTGAAAGTGGCTCCAACATATTGTTTCTCGGTCCTCCCGGTGTCGGAAAAACGCATTTGGCCATTGGCTTCGGAATGACGGCCATTGAAAATGGATACTCGGTTCTGTTCAGGACTGCGGAAGCTTTAATCAAGGAACTGCTTGAAGCTCAGGCTCAGTGTAAACTTGAGCAGAAACTTCAAAAACTGTCCAAAGTTAAGGTTCTGATAATAGATGAATTTGGTTATTTCCCGGTTACAGTTGAGGGAGCACATCTACTCTTTCAGCTAGTCAACAGAAGATACGAATCAAGAAGTACAATTGTTACTAGCAACCGACCTGTTCGAGACTGGGGGCTTATTCTTGGTGATTCAACCGCTGCTACCGCTATTTTGGACCGGCTGCTGCATCACAGCTGTGTACTCACCATTAACGGTGACAGCTATAGACTTATGTCAGCAAGAAAAGAAAAATTACTGGAAGAAAACGATAAATAGGTATAATCTCATGGTGTCAACTTTTACTCGTTTTTAGTGTCAACAAATTTACTCGTTTAACATTGGTACAACTTTTTTTAGTTTGTCATAAAGCTCTAAAGCTGTTTTAATTTGTTGTATTGTATATGCCATAGATCACCTCATTGGGTGTCCAGGA
>NZ_FOXF01000095.1 GCF_900115655.1 Ruminobacter amylophilus
GCATCCTCAAAGGCATCATAGAAAATGCGGGACTTGGAGGTGGCGTAGAACTCGTAGAAGGACGCATCCTTTGCCATGCTGTTTTTGAAGTTGGCAAAGACCTTCATCAGAAACTCATAGGCTGACTTGTCATCAAGATTGTCGTTTCTGATTTTGCCGGAGGCATTCTGCAAATCCACAAAGTACGGAGCATCGGTGCAGACAAGGTTTACCTTCACGTCCCCGAGCAGATTCTGATAGGTTTCCGGCAGAGTAGAATCACCGCAGATTACGGTGTGTCTGCCAAGGTGCCAAACGTCTCCGGTTTTGGAGAAGCAAGGTTTCTGCAGCTCAGCCTCCACATCGAAATCATCCTCTTCGCCCTCGGCATCGGTGGCAAAAAGCTCTGCCAGCTCATCTTCGGAAAACCCCGTCATGGAGAGGTCAAAGCCCAAATCCTGCAGTTCCTGCATCTCCACGGCCAGCAGTTCTTCATCCCATCCGGCATCAAGAGCCATGCGGTTATCTGCCAGAATGTATGCTTTCTTCTGAGCCTCGGTGAGGTGATCGGCAAATACACACGGCACTTCGGGAATGTTCTCAGCTTTTGCCGCCTGTATTCTTCCGTGCCCGGCTAGGACGTTAAAGTCCCGGTCGATAATTACCGGATTCACAAAACCGAACTCACGCAGAGAGGAGCGGAGTTTCATGATCTGCTCCGGTGAATGTGTGCGTGCGTTATTCACGTAGGGGATCAGCTTATCGGTGCTGACCAGCTGAAATTCTGTAGTTGTTTTCATGGGGTTCCTTAATTCTTCCTTGAGCGGAGCAGACGCTCCATCATGTCATCAGCAGGGTTCGATGCTCCCGATACATCCGCAGAGCAGTTTTCCTTCACGATGCTGTAAATCTGAAACCAGAGCTGGCTGGTCTGTTTCTGGTAGCTGTGGCTCATGGCTACAAAGGGACTCTGAATCACCGAGCTCGGGCATGTCGGGTGCTTGCCGCACAGACCGAACTTAGTGACCGCCTGTTCGCACTGTTTCCATCTGGCAAATGCCACTGAATACTGCTCGATGAGTTCAGAACTCACCAGACGGTCACAGCCGAGTCGGGCAAGCCACCGGTAGGTCTTGGTGTAGGTTTCGGCAGCACCGAGCGGTTTTCCGTCACGCTGGAGTTCCGAGAGGTATTCATCCGGCTTTGGAATGTCCACTCCCTCAGGCTCATCACCGTCATCGGGAGTGATGTCCGGTATGTCGATTCTGGTTATGTCGCGGTGTCCGAGATTGCCCTCGAGGAGTTTTTCCAGGAGAGCCTTTGGCTTACGTCCGGCACCCACTCGGGCACCGCCGCGGTTGGTTCCGTCTTTGGCCATCAAAAATCCTTATTGTTTGAAAAAATTACAAATGAGAATGTGAGCAGAATGCAGGCAACTCAACGGCTTAATGAAAACCGCCCGGGGTTATTACCGTTTTTGAAACAGCGGTTTTCTGCGTGGAGGCAAGGGGCCGAAGCTTTTTGATTAAAATTTCAGCGACTTTGACCGCCCCTGGGGCCTAAAAGCGGGATAATCATCACTTTTTGTGGTCGTAATCCTTTACTTTTCTGCTCCATCTGTCGCCCATTTCGCCATGAATTCTGGCATGACAGGCTTTACATACAGCTTTAAGGTTGCTTATGTCGTGAGTTCCGCCCTGAGAGAGCGGTTTAATGTGGTGAACTGCCTCGGTTGGTGTATATCTTCCCTGAGAAAGGCAGACCTCGCAGAAAGGATGCTCGGAGGCATAGGCTTTTCGGATTACTGTCCATGCTTTACCGTAGCGTTTCCGGGCTTCCGGATCTCGCTGGTACTTCTCGTAGCGTCTTGCTTCAGCTTTGGCATGCTCCTCGCAGAACCTTCCGTCAGTGAGTCTCGGACATCCCGGGAAGGAGCATGGTCTTTTAGGTTTTCTTGGCATGGTTTTCTCCGGGCATAAAAAAAGCTCCACCACCGACAGGAAGCAGAGCTGAAAATGAAAAAGCTCC